>NZ_JBQFZG010000001.1:0-913653 GCF_056542125.1 Ruegeria sp. AF1 | reverse complement strand
ATGTTCTCGGACGCAATCAGCTCGATCTCGTCGCGCTGACGACCCAGCTCAGACCGGATCGAGCCAAAAAGCTCAGGATCGCGGTCCGACAAGGACTGGGTGAAAAATCCGGTGTCACGAAGATTGGCGTTCATTGGCGCTCCACATGGCTGGGTAAAATCTTGCGGATTTCCTATCGGAAACGCCACTTTCGCAAAAGGCTTAAAGCGACGATTTGGCCTGCTGCGGCGTCAAGACTGGCCTATTGGGGAAAGGTATGTTTGTTTCGGAACCAAATGTGCAACACCGGAAACCACAAAACATGAAAAAGAGAATCGCCTTTCTCGCCAGTGAGGTCAAAGTGGCGCAAACGGCGCGCGACATCCTGGTGGCCAAACATGGTAACGTGGCACCTCGGGACGCAGATATTGTGGTTGCATTAGGTGGGGACGGCTTCATGTTGCACACCCTGCACAACATGCAGCATCTTGATACTCCGGTCTACGGGATGAATCGCGGCACGATCGGCTTTCTGATGAATGAGTATCACGAAGACGACCTGATGGCGCGGCTGGAGGATGCCGAGGAAGAGGTTATCAACCCGTTGGCCATGCAGGCGATGGATCAATCTGGAAAACTGCACGAGGCGCTGGCGATCAACGAAGTGTCATTGCTGCGTGCCGGTCCTCAGGCAGCAAGGCTCAAGATCAGCGTAGACGGTCGGGTGCGCATGGCCGAACTGGTCTGTGACGGGGCGTTGCTTGCCACGCCTGCGGGATCGACCGCCTACAACTATTCCGCGCATGGGCCGATTGTTCCGATTGGCGCTGACGTTCTGGCCCTGACACCCATCGCGGCGTTTCGCCCACGGCGGTGGCGCGGTGCCTTATTGCCGAAAATGGCGAAAGTCAGGTTCGATGTGGTCGAAGCTGACAAGCGCCCGGTCATCGCGGCCGCCGATTCCGTTTCTTTCCCGGATATAGACTGGGTCGAGATCAGGTCGGAACCAGCCATTGCGCACCGTATCCTTTTCGATCCCGGCCATGGGTTGGAAGAACGCCTAATATCCGAACAATTCACATAAAATTAGGATTCCCCAAATTTTTCTCACGCCTGTGTGAAGCAGTTCACAGGAATTCCCTTAACGATTGGCTAATGTGAACTTGCCCGGAGAACGCGCCAAGGTGGGAGTGAGTGGCCACCTGAACGGTGTTTTCGAATGGTTGCGCAGATTTTGCGCTGGCGAGGGTGGGTGGTGCTACGCTCGTCATCAGAAATCCGGGCTTATTTTAGCAGCTGGACCCCGGGCACAATGACCCGGGGTCTATTTTTGCTACATATGATCCCAAAGCGGCAAACACATCTGTCCCACGCGGGCTTCTATCGCGGCGGCGGCATCCACGGCCAGATCCTCGCGCCAGCGCTGTGCCGCGATCTGTACGTTGATAGGTTGAGGCCCTTTGGGAAGATTGGCCAGCCGCGATGGAACGCAAGCTGCTGGCAGTCCTAGAAAGTTCATCGCATAGGAATAGACAGCGCATCCCAAAACATCATGCACGCCTTCCGCGCCTTCGGTGTCCCGGTCAGGTTTGAAAAATGGCTGTGGCAGGAAAGGGGACAAAACCAGCGGGTAGTCCTGCATAAACAGGGACCATTCGCGTGCATAATGGCTGCGCTTGGCCAGCATCCGAACCAATTCTGTTTCAACGATGGGCGGGAACTCCTGAAAGTAGACGTCAAAGATGTCGCGGATGGTTCTGGAACCAGCGGCTTCAATGTCAGATTTCATCAGGGTCAGCACTTCGCCCATCAAGGTCCGATACCCGATCCGGCCACATTCAAAGACATCGGGCGGATCGACCTCTTCAACGATGTACCCTGCATCGACCAGCGCATCGCGCGCAGTGTCGAGGGCTTTTTCGACCTCGGGGTGCAGAGCATAGCCGAAGGTGTTCTTGGTGAATGCCACCTTGATCGGCTGGTCAAAACTCTCGCCGTGCCAGGGCATTGGAACGTGGAATGGGTCCCGCGCATCGGTGGCGATCAGGCTGGGCATGGACAGGTGCAGATCCGCAGCCGACCGGGTGATCAGGCCCTGAACCGACATTGACTGCGCCAGCAATCCGCGTTCGGCCTTCTGACTTGGGTTCCACGCGGGAACGCGTCCCAACCCCGGTTTGACCGTCACGGCACCGATGGCGGCAGCCGGAAAGCGCAGGCTGCCGCCAATATCGTTGCCATGGGCCAGAGCACCGACACCCGCCATCACGGCGGCAGCAGCGCCACCGGATGATCCCCCGGGTGAAATGTGCCGTCCCCACGGGTTGAACGTGCGCCCATGCAGGGGGTTGTCGGTGTCGGCCCTGAAGGAAAACTCGGGCGTATTCGTTCGCCCGATCACAATGGCCCCCGCTTTTTGCAAGTTGCTGACCACCGGCGCGTCATCCGGTGCAATCACATCCTTCAGCGCAATGACACCGTTGGTGGTCGCGTGGCCTTTTTGATCGACATTCACCTTGATTGTTACCGGAACTCCATGCAGCGGGCCGGTCGGCTGACCACGCTCCCGTGCAGCATCTAGCGACTGCGCGCGTTCCAGGGCCTCGGTGCGCAAATCTTCGACGACTGCGTTCAGCGCGGGGTTCACCGCGTCCATGCGATCAATCGAGGCCTGAACCGCCTCGGTTGCACTCAGATCGCCGCGTCGGGTCAGGGTGGTCAGCTCTGTGGCGCTGAGACGCCAGATATTGGTATGTGTCATGGGCCCTCACTGTCTTACAGCGACAGTAGGGGCCCAGATTCAGGTTGCAAGGGCGGACATGGTATGGGCGGCCGATGCCGCCCGATGGTTACTTTGCGTAACCAATTGTCTGCAACGCCACCTTGATCTCATCAAGGATGGCAGGATCGTCAATTGTTGCAGGCATTTTGTAATCTTGACTGTCTGCAATCGACACCATCGTGCCGCGCAGGATCTTACCGGAACGGGTCTTGGGTAACCTGTCGACAACAACAGCCAGTTTGAAGGCGGCCACCGGCCCGATCTTTTCCCGAACCATTTTGACGACTTCCTGAACCACATCGCCATGATCCCGTGTGGCACCAGCATTCAGGCACAGGAAGCCGACCGGCATCTGCCCCTTCAGTTGGTCCGAAACACCGATTACCGCGCATTCTGCCACATCGGGGTGGGCGGCCAACACTTCTTCCATCCCACCCGTCGACAGGCGATGGCCCGCTACGTTGATGACGTCATCGGTGCGCGCCATTATGTAGAGGTACCCGTCTTCGTCAATCATCCCGGCATCGCCGGTTTCGTAATATCCGGGGAAGTGTTCAAGATAAGATTTCTTGAACCGTGCTTCGGCATTCCACAGTGTTGGCAAGGTGCCTGGGGGCAAGGGCAGTTTAACCGCGATGGCACCCAGTTCACCGGCCTTCATCGGGTGACCGCCTTCATCCAGAATTTGCACGTCATAACCCGGCATCGGTTTTGCGGGCGAGCCCAGCTTGACCGGAAGCTCTTCGATACCCAGCGGGTTTCCGGCAATGGCCCAGCCGGTTTCGGTTTGCCACCAATGGTCGATCACCGGAACCTTCAGCGCGTTTTGTGCCCAGATAATTGTGTCAGGGTCAGCCCGTTCGCCTGCCAGATAGAGGGCCTGTAGATGAGACAGATCGTATTTGGCGATCAATTCGCCTTTTGGGTCTTCTCGTTTGACGGCGCGGATGGCTGTAGGTGCGGTGAAGAAGCTTTTGACCTTATGTTCCGAGATCACGCGCCAGAAGGTGCCCGCGTCCGGGGTGCCGACTGGCTTGCCCTCGAACACAATTGTGGTGTTTCCATGGATCAGGGGCGCGTAGCAGATATAGGAGTGTCCCACGACCCAGCCCACGTCGGAGGCTGCCCAGAATACGTCACCCGGATCGACGTTATAGATATTCTTCATCGTCCAGTTCAGTGCCACAAGGTGTCCGGCAGTGGGGCGCACGACCCCTTTGGGTGCACCCGTAGTGCCAGAGGTGTACAGGATATAAGCCGGGTCATTGCCATCGACCGGTACGCATTCAGCCGGTTCGACACCGTATTGGAAGCCATGCCAGTTGAAGTCGCGCCCTTCAATCAACTGAGCGACTTCCTGTTCCCGCTGGAAGATCACACAAAAATCAGGCTTGTGGTTAGCCAGGTCGATCGCGCCGTCAAGCAGGGGCTTATAATGAACCACGCGGCCCGGCTCCATCCCGCAGGACGCGGCGATGATTGCTTTGGGTTTGGCGTCGTCGATGCGCACAGCCAGTTCGTTGCTGGCAAACCCGCCGAACACAACTGAATGCACGGCGCCGAGGCGGGCACAGGCCAGCATTGCCTCAAGCGCTTCGGGGATCATCGGCATGTAGATAATGACACGGTCACCTTTCTCGACACCCTTTGCGCGAAGCGCGCCGGCCAGAGTGGCCACGCGGTTGCGAAGCTCAACATAGGATATCTCGCGCTTGGTGTGGGTGATGGGGCTGTCATAGATGATGGCGGTTTGTTCACCGCGCCCGTTTTCCACATGACGGTCTACGGCATTCCAACAGGTATTGACCCGCGCGTCGCTGAACCATTCGTACAAGGGCGCATTGTCGTCGAACAGTGCCTTGCTGGGGGCCTTGACCCAATCGATCCCTTTTGCGGCGTTCATCCAGAACGCTTCGGGGTCAGTCTTCCAGCTGTCATAAACGTCCTGATACGCCATCTCGTCCTCCTCACAACGGCCTGGACATTGTGTTAGGTTGCAGAAAACATCCGGGCAAGCGCGACGCATGACGACGCGTCAGTTTATCGCAAAAAATTTGCAGATCAGCGGAATATGACTTGCAAATTTTTGCAAAATCGCAGGTGTAGCAGAGTTTTCATCGCCGCAGTGCGAAGATTTGCAAAGTTGCAAACTTTTACATGCAAATCTTGGGCTCCTCCGGGAATCATCTCAACCAGCCGTTTTGGCGTAACGTGGCAGCTTGTCCTGAAGGTTCAGCCAGGGCAGGTGATCGGCGTGGAACACGTGAAACTGTGGTGGCAGGGTTTCCGGTTCGTCCAGCGTTGCGGTGTAAAGATGTATGTTCACCCTATCGCGCGCTGTGCGATAGGCCATCTGGGTTCCGCAATTGCCACAAAAAAGACGTTCGACCCCTTCAGATGAACGATAGATCTTTGGTGCCTGACCCAGCCATCTGACTGCTTCATGCGGCAGTCCGAAAAAAGCCGTGACCGGCGCGGCGCAGTTTCGCCTGCAATCTGAACAGTGGCAATAACAGCTCCATGCGGCTTGGGCATCGCTTTCCCAATGCACGGCGTTGCAGTGGCAATGTCCTTTCATGCGCTTCCCCCCTGTTGACAGGGGCGCCAGCCAGGCCGCCCCAGGTTAACCGTAATGCGCCACGGGTGTTCCTGCAATCGCCGCCATGTTCAGCAGACCGCGCGCGGTGATGGATGGAGTAACAATATGGGCCTTGTTGCCCATTCCCATCAGGATCGGGCCAACTTCAATCCCGTCCGCCTTCATCTTCAGAATATTGCGCACGCCGCTGGCCGCATCTGCGTGGGCGAATATCAGAACGTTGGCCGCTCCCTCCAATCGCGACGCCGGGAAGATGCGCGCCCGCAGGTCTGCATCCAAAGCCGCATCTACGTTCATTTCGCCTTCGTAGACAAAATCGCGCGGCTGCCGATCAAGGATTTCCAGCGCCGCCCGCAGCCGTTTGCCTGATCCTTCAGCCTGATTGCCAAATTGCGATTGCGAACAGAAGGCGATCTTGGGCTCGATCCCGAACCGGCGAACATGTCGCGCAGCACCAATGGTGGTTTCTGCCAGTTCTTCCGGCGACGGCAATTGCCGGACATGCGTGTCGGCGATGAACAGGGGGCCATCTTCCAGGATCATCAGGGACAAGGCACCATGCGGGCGCAGGTTGCCCTCGTCAAGCACCTGCTCAACATAGTTCAGATGCCAGCGATATTCGCCGAACGTGCCGCAGATCATGCTGTCCGCTTCGCCACGATGCACCATGATCGCACCGATGGCTGTTGTGTTGGTGCGCATAATCGCCTTGGCCAGATCCGGCGTCACCCCACGGCGCTGCATAATCTGGTGGTAGGAAGTCCAATAATCGTAGTAGCGCGGGTCGTTCTCCGGGTTAACGATCTGACAGTCCTTGCCCGGACGAATGGTCAGCCCCAGCTTTTCACACCGGGTTTCGATCACATCGGGTCGCCCGATCAGAATTGGCGTTTCCGTCGTCTCTTCGAGAATGGCCTGCGCGGCTCTCAGAACCCTTTCATCTTCACCTTCGGCAAAAACGATGCGACGGGATGCGACGGCCGCAGCCTCGAACACAGGACGCATCAGAAGGGCAGATTTGAAGACAGTCTGGTTGAGCTTTTCCTTATAGGCGTCAAAGTCGTCGATAGGGCGTTTTGCAACACCGCTTTCCATGGCGGCTTTGGCGACCGCCGATGACACCACGCCCACAAGACGCGGGTCAAATGGTTTTGGGATCAGGTAATCCGGGCCAAAGGTCAGTTGCTCGCCCTTATAGGCAGCCGCGGCTTCGGCGCTTGTGGTTGCGCGCGCCATCTCAGCGATACCATCCACGCAGGCAATCTGCATCGCGTCGTTGATCTCGGTCGCGCCGACGTCCAATGCACCCCTGAAGATAAACGGAAAACACAACACGTTGTTGACTTGATTGGGAAAATCGCTGCGACCCGTGGCGATGATTGCGTCTGGTGCCACTGCGCGCGCGTCCTCTGGCAGGATTTCCGGCGTCGGGTTGGCCAGGGCGAAGATGATCGGGCGGCTTGCCATTTTCCGGACCATATCAGGCTTCAGAACATTTGGTCCGCTGAGACCTAAAAACAGGTCAGCCCCACCGATCACATCGTCCAGCGTCCGCAAGTCCGACTTCTGCTCGAACTGTGACTTGTGCGGGTTCATGTCCTCGGCCCGTCCTTCGTAGACAAGCCCGTGAATGTCGCACAGCCAAATGTTTTCACGTTTCACGCCCAGCTTGACCAGCATGGTCAGGCACGCGATCCCGGCGGCCCCGCCACCGGTTGACACGACCTTGATGTCCTCAAAAGACTTTCCGGCCACATGTAGCGCATTCTTGGCCGCAGCCCCGACCACAATGGCAGTTCCGTGCTGGTCATCATGGAAAACCGGGATGTTCATACGTTCACGGCAGAGCTTTTCGACGATAAAGCAATCGGGGGCCTTGATGTCTTCAAGGTTAATGGCGCCAAATGTCGGTTCAAGGGCACAGACGATATCCGCCAGCTTTTCGGGATCGGGCTGATCTACCTCGATATCAAAACAGTCGATGCCCGCGAACTTTTTGAACAGAACAGCCTTGCCTTCCATGACCGGCTTCGAGGCGAGTGCCCCGATATTCCCCAGGCCGAGCACGGCGGTGCCGTTTGACACCACAGCAACAAGGTTACCGCGCGCGGTGTACCGCTCGGCATTGGCTGCATCGGCCTTGATTTCAAGGCTGGCCTCCGCCACGCCGGGCGAATAGGCGCGGGCCAGATCGCGACCGTTGGCCATCGGTTTGGTGGCCTTGATCTCAAGCTTTCCGGGTTTGGGGAATTCATGATATTCGAGCGCAGCTTGTCGCAGGCTGGGGGTGTCAGACATCGGCGATTCAGCTCCCATTGAGAATTTGATTTAGCCTTAAACTATTTATTTGAACTTGGCTACGCTACGTAACTCTGCCGTGATGTCGCAACCAGAATCCGGATTGGTATTGTCTGAGTTCTTTTGCATCTTTTCACATTGCGACGTCCAAGATCACTCTGGCAAGGCCGTCGTGACATTCAGGACTGATGACGTGGCTGGTAACCAACGAGGGATCAGTAGGTTGGATGTTGGTTGCAGCGATGCTGGGCAGTTGTTGTCGCCCAGATTTTGGTCGAGTTCACCGCGCTGAACGGCGGCGCTTTATCCGTGATCATTGAAATGCGGTTCTTCGCTGTGGAAGAAATGCCAGGGATGTTCTTTTCGGTTGGCATTTTGGCGTCTGTTCTGATCGGATGGCCAAAGTTGCAATTCGAAGAGAATACTGATGACCAAGACATCCGATCTGGCGAAAACGCACGCTGAGATTCGCCTGCCCACGCGGGAAATTCGCGACGACATCCCCTTTTACACGAAAAAACTGGGGATGAAGATGGACATGATCTATCCCGCTGACGATCCGCGCGTCGCGGTGTTTTCGGGGCATGGCGTGCGGTTGCGCATTGAAAAAGACGCACCGGAAAGCCCTGGTACCTTGCGTATTCTGACGGATAATCCGTCTGATTTCGCGGGTGGTGAACGCGTTCTGGTGGCCCCAAATGGCACCCGGATCGAAATTGAAGAACGAAATCCGCCACTGGTGATGCCAGAGACCGTGCATTCCTTTGTCGTGCGCAGGCTCAAGGATCAGGCCCCTTGGATCATCGGTCGGGCCGGGATGCACTATCGCGATCTGGTGCCGGATCGGCTGGGCGGGTCGATCATCGCCAGTCATATCCGCATCCCCGATGGCGGGCCGGTTCCGGACATGGTGCATTTTCACAAAGTTGGGTTTCAGCTGATCTTTTGCATCCATGGATGGGTGGATGTGGTCTATGAGGATCAGGGCGAGAAAATGCGCCTGACAGCGGGGGACTGCTTTATTCAACCACCGGAAATCCGGCACCGTGTTCTTGAAGCCTCTGATAATGTTCAGGTCATCGAGATTGGAGTGCCGGCTGAGCATGTCACAGAAATCGACCATGACATGATACTTCCCACTCCGCACATCCGCCCGGACCGCGAATGGCAGGGGCAACGTTTTGTCTATAATCAGGCCAAGGGTGCCGAGTGGATGCCCTTCCGTCTTCCGGGTTACATCTGCCGCGACACCACGATTGCCGAGAAAACCAAGGGCGTCGCTGGGGTGCAGGTTGTGCGCAAAGGATCGGGTGATCCGGAATGGGCCATCCATGACACCGACATTCACTTTACCTTTGTGATGGACGGAGAGGTCACCCTGGAAGGAGAGGGGCGCGATCCCTACCGGCTGGAGCAAGGGGATGCGTTCGTCATCCCACCTGGGATGCGCACACGGCTGTCCGACCCAACAGACAATATCGAATTGTTGGAAGTCACCTTACCCGGTACCTTCAACACAACGCTGGGTTAAGCGAAAAACACGGGTCGGGGGCTTCAAATTCCCCGCTTTAATACGTTAGCGTGCAAATTTCTGACCAGATGATCAAAAAAATGGGGAATCGCCATGTCGCTGAAAGACGCCGCCTTGTCTGTCCGGGAAAACGCCTACGCGCCATATTCGAACTTCAAAGTTGGCGCAGCGCTCCGGTCTTCTTCGGGTCATGTCTTTTCCGGGTGCAACGTCGAAAATGTGGCCTATCCCGAGGGCACCTGCGCGGAAGCAGGTGCAATTGCCGCAATGGTGGCCGCGGGTGAGCAGGAACTGACCGAAGTCTACGTGGTTGCCTCCAGCCCTCAGCCTGTGCCGCCTTGCGGTGGATGCCGTCAGAAGCTGGCCGAGTTTGGCAAGCGCGATGTAAAGGTCACTCTGGCAACCGTCGATGGTGCGGAGTTTGAGACAACCATCGGAGATTTGCTGCCGGGTGCGTTTGACGCGTCGCACATGGAAGATGTCTGAACGCATGGACGCCCGTTCAATCATAGCCAAACTGCGCAGGCACGAAGTTCCAGGCCGCGACGAGCTGATCTGGTTCGCGCAAGGGTTGGCAGACGGCAGTGTCAGCGATGCGCAGGCCGGGGCGTTTGCCATGGCCGTCTGTATGGGCGGGCTGGGCCCTCAGGGGCGTGCGGACTTGACGATTGCGATGCGCGATAGCGGCGATGTTGTCAGTTGGGATGTGGACGGGCCGGTGATCGACAAGCACTCGACCGGTGGGGTCGGGGACTGTGTCAGCCTTGTGCTTGCTCCGGCGCTGGCGGAATGCGGTGCGTTTGTTCCGATGATCTCGGGCCGGGGTTTGGGGCACACGGGTGGAACGCTTGACAAGCTCGAGGCGATTCCGGGTGTCAGCACTCAGATCAGTCAGGACCGACTTGCGCAGATATTGCGCGAAACGGGCGCGGCTATCGTCGGCGCGACGGGCCAGATTGCACCGGCGGACAAGCGGCTTTATGCGGTTCGGGACGTGACGGCGACGGTTGAAAGTCTGGATCTGATCACAGCATCGATCCTGTCCAAAAAGCTGGCGGCCAGCCCGGATGCGTTGGTTCTTGACGTCAAGGTCGGCAGCGGTGCCTTTATGAAAACAATTGAGGATGCCCGTAAGCTGGCCACAGCATTGACCGAGACCGCAAACGCGGCCGGGTGCCGGACTTCGGCGGTGATCACCGACATGAACCAGCCTTTGGCATCGGCGCTGGGCAATGCACTGGAGGTCGCGGAAGTGATGAAGGTTCTGACCGGTCCGGATGCTTCGCCTCTGGTGGATATTTCTGCCGAGTTGGGCGGCGTCCTGTTGGCCGATGCAGGCATGTGCAAATCGGTCGAGGAGGGGCGCGAGCAGATCGCCGAGATTATCCGTGACGGTCGCGCCGCCGAACGGTTTGGTCGCATGTTGGCTGCGGTTGGTGGTCCTGTGAAATTTGTCGATACCTGGACCCGTTTCCTGCCTGAGGCGAGCGTTATTCAGGAGGTTCCTGCCTCCGAAGACGGTTACATCTCCTCCATCAACGGAGAGGCTCTGGGCCTTGCGGTCGTCGCGCTGGGTGGCGGCCGCCAGGTCGAAAGCGATGAGATCGATCCGGCAGTAGGAATATCCAACATCCTCAGGCTGGGGGATCGTGTGTCCAAAGGTTCACCAATTGCCGTGGTCCACGCTGCGCGGGAAGACGCCGCACGGCGCGCGGCGGAAACTGTGCTGAGTGCAATGACAATCAGCGATACAGTTCCAAAGCTGCCCGATCTGATCCACGAAAGGATCAGCGTATGAGCCGTGCATTCCTTGTGGTTATGGATTCCGTCGGAATAGGTGGGGCACCCGACGCAGATCAGTTTTTCAACGGTGATGTCCCGGATACCGGGGCAAACACGCTGGCCCATATCGCCCAAGCCTGCGCGGAAGGCCGTGCAGAAGAGGGGCGCACCGGCCCATTGCACCTGCCCAACCTAGACGCGCTGGGTTTGGGCGCGGCTGTGCGGCTGGCGTCTGGAGAGGCCACTCCGGGCTTCGATGCCGAACCCGCTGGACTATGGGGCTGCGCGCGTGAGCATTCGCCCGGTAAGGACACGCCCTCAGGCCACTGGGAACTGGCTGGCCTGCCGGTGCCCTGGGATTGGCATTACTTTCCAAACACGGTTCCGGCTTTTCCAACGGAACTGAGCCGCGCGGCAGCCGAAGCTGCCGGGACCGAAGGCATTCTTGGCGACTGCCACGCGTCCGGAACAGCGATCATTGCCGAGCTGGGCGCCGTGCATATGCGCACCGGCTGGCCGATCTGCTACACATCCGCTGACAGTGTATTTCAGATCGCGGCTCATGAGGAAAGCTTTGGGCTGGAACGGTTGCTGGACATGTGCCGCGCGCTTGCACCGCGTTTGCATCAGATGAAAGTCGGGCGTGTCATTGCGCGCCCCTTTGTTGGAACGCCTGAGGCGGGGTTTGATCGGACGACCAATCGCAAGGATTTCGCCATTCTGCCCCCGGCACCGGTGCTGACCAATTGGGTGCAGGATGCAGGGCGGCGGGTTCATGCTGTAGGTAAGATCGGCGATATCTTCTCGATGCAAGGGATCAACACGCTGCGCAAAGGGTCGGATGCCCAGCTAATGCAGCACCTGTCTGACCTTGTGGACGAGGCGGAAGAGGGCAGTCTGACCTTCGCCAACCTTGTCGAGTTCGACAGCCTGTACGGACATCGCCGGGACATCAGCGGATATGCGCGTGCGTTGGAATGGTTCGACCGCGAGATCGGAGAAGTCCTTAAGAAGCTTCACCCGGGCGACCTGTTGCTGTTGACTGCCGATCATGGCAATGACCCAAGCTGGACCGGAACAGATCACACCCGTGAACAGGTTCCGGTTCTGATTGCGGGGCAGGGTGCGGGACAGATCGGGCAAGTGGATTTTGCCGATATCGCGGCCAGCATTGCCCATCATCTGAACATTCCGGCGCAAGGGCCGGGAAGGAACTTTTTATGAGCGTTGCAGACCTGCCCAAAATTGAACTGCATCTTCACCACGAAGGTGCAGCGCCTCCGGCCTTCATCCGCCAGCTTGCGCATGAAAAACGTGTGGATCTGAGCGGTATCTTCAAGGCGGACGGGTCGTATGATTTTCGTGATTTCGCGCATTTCCTGAGCGTGTACGAAGCCGCTTGCGAGGTTCTGAAAACGCCCGAAGACTTCCGGCGGCTGACATTGGCCATTCTTGAGGAAAGCGCTGAAAATGGCGTGGTTTATTCCGAGACCTTCCTCAGCCCTGATTTTTGCGGCGGTGGCGACCTGCATGCGTGGCGGGATTATCTGAACGCCATTCAGGATGCGGCAGACGAAGCCGAGCGTAAATTTGCTATCACCTTGCGCGGTGTCGTTACCTGTGTCCGCCATTTTGGCGCAGAACAAGCCAGGCGAAGTGCCCATTGTGCGGCCGAGACCGCCGGAAACTGGATCACCGGTTTCGGCATGGGCGGCAACGAATCCATCGGCACGCAGGGCGATTTTAAATGGTCTTTCGATTGTGCCCGCGAAGCCGGGCTGCGCCTGACCACGCATGCAGGTGAGTTTGGCGGTCCGGACAGTGTGCGCGACGCTGTGCGCGATCTGGGGGTTGAGCGTATCGGGCATGGCGTCCGCGCCATCGAAGACCTTGATCTTGTTCATGAACTGGTTGACCGGGATATCACGCTTGAAGTGTGTCCGGGTTCGAATGTGGTTCTGGGCCTTTTCCCAGATTTTGCTGCCCACCCCATCGCGAAACTGCGCGATGCGGGCGTAAAGGTTACGGTTTCCACCGACGATCCTCCGTTTTTTCACACGACCATGCGGCGGGAATATGAGATGTTGAACGCGGCTTTCGGTTGGGAGGCCGGGGATTTTGCGGCATTGAATGAGATGGCCCTGAATGCGGCCTTCTGCGATGAAGACACCCGCGCGCGGGTCAAGAAAAGACTGGAGAACACATGAGCGAACATCTGACCGTCGTCGATCACCCGCTGGTGCAACACAAGCTGACGCTCATGCGGGACAAGGGCACCTCGACCGCCGGGTTCCGGCAGTTGTTGCGCGAAATCACATTGCTGCTGGCCTACGAGGTCACGCGCGACATTCCCTTGACCACGCGCAATATCGAAACGCCGATGGAAGAGATGGACGCCCCCATTCTGGCAGGTAAGAAAATGGCGCTGGTGTCAATCCTGCGCGCCGGAAACGGGATGCTGGATGGGGTGCTTGAACTTGTGCCTTCAGCACGCGTCGGTTTCGTGGGGCTGTATCGCGACGAAGAAACGCTGAAACCCGTACAGTATTATTTCAAGGCCCCCGAAAGCCTGAAGGACCGTTTGGTCATTGCGGTGGATCCAATGCTGGCCACCGGCAACAGCTCGGCCGCGGCCATTGACCTACTGAAAGAGGCCGGGGCGACGGATATTCGCTTTCTGTGCCTGTTGGCGGCACCCGAAGGTGTCGCGCGGATGAAAGAAGCGCACCCTGACGTGCGTATCGTCACAGCAGCGCTGGACCGCGAGTTGAACTCGAAAGGCTACATCATGCCCGGTCTGGGGGATGCCGGTGACCGGATGTTCGGAACCAAGTAACCCGGTTTATTCGCCGCAAATATTCTGTAGCCGGACCCAGTCGCGGTCCGGCAGCACCTGTTCCAGCGCCCTTCCCGCCATTGGATCCGCTTCGATCAGGCCAAGAACGGTTTCGCCGGTCACATCACGGGCATAGGCGTAGGGGGTTGAGGGAAGCGCGCTTTGCGAGAACATCGCCAGCAAATCGTCATCAGAAATGGCCGGGCGGGGCTGTGACAGGACCTGCTCGGTATATTTGTCGATAATCTCGGACGTCAGTCCGCCGGTTGTCAGCAGTCTAAAGGCAGAGGTTGCGCCGGTTCTGTCCAGCAAGTCATCCAGCGGGTCTTTGTGCGCGGTCCGCGCCCGTTCAGCAATCACATAGCCCGCTGCGACCGCAGGGTCTTCGTAATCCTCTACCAAAGCACGGCTTAGCAGGACTGTGCCGCCAGGCAGGCTGAAGCTGTCCTGAACGCCTGCGGGCAGAATGATGATCTGCCGTGCGCCGGTGCGCCGGGCCAATTGTTCCAGTGAATCCCGAGCATCCCGCGACGTACAGGCCCGGCCCGAGACGCGCTCGATCCGATGCAAGATCATATCGCCGATTTCTTGCCGTTTAACTTGGGGCACGACCGAGACAACATGGTTTTGCAGCGCACCGGGCAGCCAGAACAGCAACAGCGCCAGCACAGCGGCCACGACGCCTCCGACACTCAGCCAGCGCAAACGCCCCGGGTGGGGGCGGGACCGATCTATAGCGCGCTGCAATCGGTCGATCGCTTCAAGCATCGTGGTTTCGGATTCGGCCAGCTCAAGCGTTTCATCCGGATCACCGTCCGGGTTGAATATGGCCGGAAAGGAACCGGGGTTCTGGCGTTCAAGTGCTGCCAGCGACCAGTGGGTCAGTGCCCTGTCATTGAAATCGGAAATGGTCAGGGTGGCTTCGCCGATAGACACCACAACCTCGCGCCGCTGTTCATCGGGCGAGGGGCGCCACAGACCGGTGGCTTCGATCCGCTGGTACTGTTTCAGGGCCGTCATCTGGGTGGGTCTGCTCGAATTTGTTTTGCCGCAGCTTAGCATGGTGAAATCGCAGGGCGCAAACCTGTTGCGCAGTCATTGCGAATTGTGCTGGATACCCGAAAGGATCGAGACTGTCGGCCCACGATCACAATCAGGACACGACTTCATGCAGGCGCATTCCTCATCTTCTGCTGTGCTGGCTTCGGCCCTGATGGTCAGTGCCATGGCAATTATCGGCGTCATCGACAATGTTGTGATCCTTTTGGCCGAAACCGTCGGGCTGTGGCAGTTCCATCTGACCCGTGCACTGTTGATGCTGCCGCTGATAGTTGGCCTGTCGTTTCTGGGGCTGGGCGGGTTGAGGCCCGTGCGGTGGGGTCCCGTCATTTTGCGCAGCGTTCTGATTACCACGGCAATGCTGTTCTATTTTGCATCCCTTGCCATGATGCCTATTGCACAGGCGCTGGCAGGGTTGTTCACCTCACCGATTTTTGTGCTGTTGATCTCCGCTCTGGTGCTCAGGCAACCAATAGGGCCGTGGCGCATACTGGCAGTACTGATTGGATTTACTGGCATCCTTCTGGTGCTTCAGCCAAACCCCGGCGATTTTGACCTGCGCACGTTGGTGCCCGTGGCGGCCGGGTTTTTCTATGCCCTCAGTTCGATCCTCACACGTACACATTGTTCTCAGGAAAGCACTGTGGCCATGCTGGCCGTCATGGTCATTACGCTGGGTTTGGCCGGTGCGATGGGGCTCACGTTTCTGACAATCTCGCCGGTCGTTACGGCAGACGGTGCCGAGGGGTTTGTTACGCGTGGATGGGTCTGGGATATGGGGCCTGCCATACCGTGGCTGGTTACTCAGGCTATCGGTTCTACAATCGCGGTTTTCATGCTGATCAAGGCGTATCAGGTGGGCGAGCCGTCTTATGTGGCGGTGTTCGAGTATTCTGTCATGATTTTCGGCCCGCTTTTCGCTTTTGTGGCCTTTGGACAAACCATTGGCGTCTTTCAGATTTCGGGCATCCTTATGATTGCGTCAGCGGGTCTGTTGCTGGGGTGGCGCGCCAGCCGATCATCTGACCAGCAAAAAGTTGCCTGACGCGATTGGGTCGTATGTACGTCTAAGCCAGACCGTTTTGTTATTTCCGTATCCAGTGAAACGCCGTGGATTCGGAGGATCGACAAATGGCATTCGTTTCAGAAATGGCAAAAATGCTCGGTGAGCTTTCTGGAGTGTTCACGAAAACCCTCGGGAATTACGCGGAATTGGTCAAAAATGGGCGCAAATATGTCTGAAATGTGACGGGCAGAATTTTTGGTGTTAGCTCATTGGCATAACCGTTTTGTGCCAAAAGGGGGTAAGGCACGTGTCCGAAGTAACAAGTATTTCTGTTTATCTGGATCAGCTGCCAGAAGTTGATCGAACCAACAAAAAACAGGCGGTAAATGCGCGCCGTGGCGGGTTTTTGCACGGCACCAGGATCGCCACGACTGCAGGGTGGAAGCCGGTCGAACGGATCGCGGTAGGTGATCTGGTTCGAACCCTCGATCATGGGTTTAAAGAGGTTCGGCGCATCTCAATAAGCGTTGTGGTCATTCCGGCCGATGAGCGCCGGGTCGAGTACCTGCCGATCCTCGTGCCTGCCCACGCCGCATATAACGGGCGAGCTGTCTGGTTGATGCCCGAACAGGGCATGGCGCTGAACCTGTCCCGGATCAACGCCAAGGCCGATGGACCTTCGGTGTTGCCCGCGCGTTTGCTGAACGGAGCCGGTCGCCTGACGTCACAGGCACCGGGGTCGTCTTTTGAAGTGTTTTCCTTGTTCTTTGATGATGATCAGGTGATCTTTGTCGAAGGCGGATTGCAGGCCTATTGCCCGTCCGGTCGCTTCAACATGCGCGGCGCAACTACGGGAACACGGTATGAAGTCGCGACCGAAGAGGTTGCCTCCGACCTGATCCATTCGCTTATAAGCAGAGGCGATATGTCGGCTCTTGCTAACCCATTGGGTGCGCTGCCTGCACCCATTCCCCAGGAACCGATATTTCCGATCCGCCCGCCATTTGGGGTCAGGCGACCGGGTCGACCGGGACGCCCAAGCGCGCCGGTTCTGTTCCTGCGGCCCGAATGGCAGATCTAACCAAACACTGACAAGAACGATGCGGGCGCATGATGACATGCGCCCGCGTCATTGGATTAAGCGGCTTTTGCTTCGGGGTTGAAGCGACCGTAGAAGCTCTGACCTTTTTCTGCCATCTCGCGCAGCAGCGGCGGGCAGGCAAAGCGTTCGCCGTATGTCTCGGCCAATTGATCACAACGCTCGGCCGCATAGGGCGTGCCGATGATGTCCAGCCAGCTGAACGGACCACCCGACCACGGGGCAAACCCCCAGCCCAGAATTGCACCGACA
This sequence comes from Ruegeria sp. AF1, assembly GCF_056542125.1. Classification (NCBI taxonomy): domain Bacteria; kingdom Pseudomonadati; phylum Pseudomonadota; class Alphaproteobacteria; order Rhodobacterales; family Roseobacteraceae; genus Ruegeria; species Ruegeria sp. AF1. The sequence continues at coordinate 896,430 of NZ_JBQFZG010000001.1, read as the reverse complement.
TCGCCCTCGCGGATGTCTTCCAGAACACCTTCTTCCAGTGCGCGGACCGCTTCCAGAACCTGAGCAAACATCAGACGTTCCTGCACTTCGATCAGGTCAGGCTGGTCATCGGCAAGCGGATACTTCTCTTGCAGGCCCTTCCAGTATTCGACGCGCTTGCCCTTTTCGTCATAGTCGAAGAAACCCGCGTTCGCCTTGCGACCCAGACGGCCCTGTTCCTCCATCCAGAAGATCAAATCGTCCGAGGGGCTTTCCGGATAGGCATCGCCCATCGCCGCCTTTGTCGCGCGGGCGATCTTGGCACCCAGATCAATCGAGGTTTCGTCGGTCAACTGGATCGGACCGACCGGGAAACCCAACTGCCGCGCGGCATTGTCGATCAAAATGGGGCTGACGCCTTCAGTGACCATGCGCGCGCCTTCGTTGATATATGGAATGATGCAGCGGTTTGCGTAGAAGAAACGCGCATCGTTGACCACGATCGGGGTCTTGCGGATCTGGCGCACATAGTCCAGCGCCTTGGCCACCGCACGATCCCCGGTTTCCTTGCCCTTGATAATCTCGACCAGGAACATCTTTTCGACCGGTGAGAAGAAGTGGATGCCGATGAACTGGTCAGCCCGCACCGAGGCTTTGGCCAGATCGCTGATCGGCAGGGTCGAGGTGTTCGATGCAAAGATGCAGTCCTCGGGGATAATCGCCTCGACCTTCTTGGTCATCTCAGCCTTGACGCCCATGTCTTCAAAGACGGCTTCGATAATCAGGTCACACCCTTTCAGGTTGTCCAGATCCGGCGTCGCGGTGATGCGACCCAGCATGGCCTCTTTTTTCTCAGCCGTGACCTTGCCGCGCTTCATGCCTTTGTCGAGATAGGTATCGGTATAGGCTTTGCCTTTGTCCGCAGCCTCCTGGTCGCGGTCGATCAGAACCACTTCCATACCGGCCTGCGCCGATACCAGAGCGATACCAGCCCCCATCATGCCCGCGCCCAGAACACCGATCTTCTTGACCGACTGATCCGGGACACCGGCGGGGCGCACGGCGCCTTTTTCCAGCGCTTCCTTGTTCAGGAACAGCGACCGGATCATCGCACCTGACGAAGGGTTCATCAGCACGGACGTGAACCAGCGCGCTTCGATTTTCAGCGCGGTGTCGAAATCCACCAGAGCGCCTTCGTAAACCGCGCTCAGCAGAGCCTTGGCTGCCGGGAAAGCCCCTTGGGTCTTGCCGTTCACCATCGCCGACGCGCCAACGAAGTTCATGAAGCCTGCAGGATGATAGGGGGCGCCACCGGGCATCTTATAACCCTTCGCGTCCCATGGCTTGACCAGATCGGCGTCCTTGGCGTTCAGCACCCATTCCTTGGCTGCTGCCATTGGATCGGCTGCAATCTCGTCGATATAGCCTGCGCCCTTGGCTTTCTTGACGTCCAGCATCTTGCCTTCCAGCAACAGCGGAGCCGCGGCAATGGCGCCAACTTTGCGGACCATGCGGGTGGTGCCGCCCGCACCGGGGAAGATGCCGACCATGATCTCGGGCAGGCCGTACTTCGCCTTTGGGTTTTCAGCCGCAAAGATACGATGGGTGGACAGGGGCAGTTCCATTCCGATGCCCGCAGCGGTCCCCGGCAGAACTGTAGCAATCGGCTTGCCACCTTTCTTGGTCTTGGGGTCCATGCCAGCCAGTTCGATCTTGCGCAACAGGGCGTGCATTTTCATCGTTCCCTCGAACAGACCCTTGGCCGGATTGTCGCCCGCCTGTTCTTTCATCACCGCCAGCAGGTTCAGATCCATGCCGCCCGCAAATGACCCTTCCTTGCCCGAAGTAACGATGATGCCTTTCACCTCATCGTCGGCCAGCGCCTGATCGATGCAATCGCTCAATTCTGCTAGCCCATCAAAGGACATCACGTTCATGGTCTTCCCGGGCACGTCCCAGGTGATCGTGGCGACGCCGTCTGCGTCTTTGCTCAGAGTGAAATCAGTCATTGTCATCTCCAATCTGGTCAGCCGTCAGCGGGCTGCCATCCTTGCGTGTGAAGGAGAATCCGTTCTCATCAACCTTCACCATCATGTCCATGTCGCTGTAATAGCCGGTTTCGGTCGGGGTCCGTGTGCCCACCACCAGAAAGGTCATGGGCGCATCGGTCTTGTTCACAAGATGATGGCCGTTGGCCTCACCTGCGGGCCAGGCAGCGCAATCGCCGGGCTGCATCTCGTGCTCGCCATCATCATCGACCAGCGTGCACGAGCCGGTGAGGATGATGGCAAACTCGTCCTGCTTCATGTGGTAATGGCGCAGCGAGGACAGGCCCTGCGGTTCCAGCCGCACGATGTTGACCCCGTATTGGGTCAGCCCGCCTGCATCGCCCACCCGCTGCGCGAAGCGACCTGCGGTCGCTTCGGCCAGCTTGCCGGGATAGGCCGAGCCGCCCTGAAACGGGATCTGAGAAAGATCCAGCTTGGGCATCAGACGCGCTCGATAATGGTTGCCGCACCCATGCCGGATGCAATGCAAAGCGTGGCAAGACCGGTTTCCTTGTCCTGACGCTCAAGCTCATCCAGCAGCGTACCGATGATCATCGCACCCGTGGCACCCAGCGGGTGACCCATCGCGATCGAACCGCCGTTGACGTTGACCAGTGCAGGGTCGACATCAAATGCCTGCTGGAAACGCAGCACGACCGAGGCAAAGGCCTCGTTCACTTCAAACAGGTCCAGATCGCTGATCTTCATGCCATTGTCGGCCAAAATCTTCTCGGTCACCGGAACCGGACCAGTCAGCATGATGGTCGGATCTGTGCCGATCTTGGCGGTCGCTTTGATGCGGGCACGCGGCTTGAGGCCGTATTTCTCGCCAAATTCCTTGTTGCCGATCAGAACAGCAGCGGCTCCGTCGACGATGCCCGAGCTGTTGCCGGCATGGTGGATGTGGTTCACGCGCTCAAGATGCGGGTATTTCAACATGGCCACCTTGTCGAAGCCCGGCATCTGTTCGCCCATCATCTGGAAGGACGGGTTCAGTGCGCCGAGGCTCTGCATATCGGTACTGGGGCGCATGTATTCGTCGCGGTCCAGAATGGTCAGCCCGTTCTGATCCTTGACGGTGATCACGGATTTTTCAAACCGGTTGTCGGCCCATGCTTCCGCAGCACGCCTTTGCGATTCAACCGCCAGCGCATCCGCGTCATCACGGGTAAACCCATATTCGGTCGCGATGATGTCGGCCGAGATGCCCTGAGGTACGAAATAGGTCTCCATCGCCAGCGAGGGGTCAACAGCGATTGCTGCACCGTCGCTGCCCATGGCCACGCGACCCATCATCTCGACACCGCCTGCAATATAGGCATCGCCCGCGCCACCTTTCACCTGGTTAGCGGCCAAGTTCACGGCTTCCATGCCCGAGGCGCAGAAACGGTTGATCGCCAGACCTGGGATCGACTGGTCGAGGTCGGACGCCAGAACGGCCGAGCGCGCCAGACAGCCGCCTTGCTCCATCACTTGCGTGACGTTTCCCCAGATCACGTCTTCGACGGCGTGGCCTTCCAGGTTGTTGCGCTCTTTCATCGCGTTCAGGGTCAGGGCGGACAGGCGCACCGAGGTTACCTCGTGCAGGCTGCCATCCTTGCGGCCCTTGCCGCGCGGCGTGCGCAGGGCGTCATAGATATAGGCTTCGGTCATGGGTCTTCTCCTCAAGCTCGATCCGACGGGTTGCCGGGCATCAGGTCATAGGGGTGTTTCCAGCCGGGCTGTTCGGACAAGCGGGTCAGCCAGGCGTCGATATGGGGCCAGTCGGCACGGTCAAAACCGAATGGTTCAGGGTAATACATATAGCCGCAGCAGCTAAGGTCGGCGTTGGTCACGCCATCGCCAACGATCCAGTCGCGGCCGTCCAGGTGGTTGTTCAGGATCTCATAAGCCGCCTTCAAACGTCCTTTGTTGAATGCAATGACATCGGGGTTGCGGTGCTGCTCGGGTAGGAAATTGATCAGGAACCGCGTCAAACCAGCCATGGAGCTGAGTTTGTGATTGTCCCACAAAACCCAACGCAGAATATCGTAGTTTTCTTCCCGGTCCTTGCCACCGAACTTGCCGGATTTCTCTGTGACATAGGCCTGAATCGCACCGGATTGGCTGGTGCGAAAATCTCCATCGACCAGAACAGGTGCCTCACCCAACTCGTTTACGTCAGCACGATATTCCGGCGTGCGGGTTACACCTTTGAAGAAATCGACAAAGACCGGTTCCCACTCCAATCCGGACATTTCCAGAGCCAAAGCAGCTTTGTAGCTGTTTCCACTTTCTCCGAAGCAATGAAGTTTGATGGTCATGTGCTCGCCCCTCCCAAGGCGCATTTGGCTAGGCCGGATTTGAGTATTTTTGAAAAGATGAAGGGCAGTAGGTAACGTTTCATCAACCATCTTCGTATTCAGTGGTCGTGCGGTACAGGCTGGAGAGCTGATGACCGCAAAAGGTGAAGTCGTTCCTGTCCTGATGGCGAGTGCGCCCGGTGGCAGGGACGCATCGCCGCTTCATCTTTTCACAAATACTCCCGCCGGAGGCGTCCGGCATTCAAATTAAAGTCGCAGTTGAGTTTTCTCCGCAGCAGTTCACCTCTTCCGTGCCTCAAGTTCGGAATTGAAGATGCGTAGGCGGTGGGTCAGGTTCTCCTCATCAATCACGCTGTTGAAATTCTCGAACAAGAAAGACAGCGCCTCGCCTTCGTCCAGACCAGCATCCCGCGCGAACGCTTTGAGTTTGCGATACCCATCTTCAGTCATCGCAACCGGAAAGCGGCGGGTCAGGCGAAAACGTTTTGGCATTTGGTCTCCTCCGGTAAGCTGGGTCCGGGCGGTGTTGCCCGGACCCAGACTGAGTTCAGAAGTTCGCCGCGTCTAGTGCCATTACCGTGTCCGCACCGGTCTGAATGCGCGCAAGATGCATCGCTGTCGCTGGCAGGCGGCGCGCCATGTAGAAGCGACCGGTGTTGATCTTGGTCTCGTAGAACTCTTTGTCCGACGCATCATTGTCCAGAGCGTTCTGCGCGGCCTTGGCCATCTGCGCCCACATCAGACCCAGGCAAACATGGCCGAACATGTGCATGAAGTCATAGGACCCGGACAGTGCGTTATTCGGGTTCTTCATGCCTTCCTGCATGAAATACATGCCTGCGGCCTGAAGATCCTTGGACGCGGCCTTCAGCGGTTCGATGAAGGCTTTATCGTAAGCTTCGTCCTTGCCGCCGTTTTCTTTGCAGAAGCTTTTGACCATCTCGAAGAAGGCCATGACGTGCTTGCCGCCATCCTGCGCCAGTTTGCGACCCACAAGGTCAAGCGCCTGAACGCCATTTGCGCCTTCGTAGATCATCGCGATGCGGGCGTCGCGGGTGTATTGTGACATACCCCATTCTTCGATGTAGCCATGGCCACCATAGACCTGCTGCGCCTGAACGGTCATGTCGTAACCTTCGTCGGTCAGGAAGCCTTTGATGACCGGAGTCAGCAACGAGATCAGCCCGTCTGCATCCTTGTCTCCCGCGCGGTGCGCCTTGTCGATCATTGTCGCGCCCCAAAGGATGAACGCGCGTGCGCCTTCGGTAAAGCTTTTCTGATCCATCAGGTTGCGACGGATGTCAGGATGCACGATCAGAGGATCGGCCGGACCATCCGGATTTTTGACACCGGTCACATCGCGACCCTGCAAACGGTCTTTGGCGTATTCCAGAGCGTTCTGATAGGCCGCTTCGGCTTGCGACAGGCCCTGCATGCCCACACCCAGACGCGCTTCGTTCATCATGGTGAACATGGCGCGCATGCCCTTGTGCTCTTCGCCCAGCAGCCAGCCGGTGGCTTCGTCATAGTTCATGACGCAGGTCGAGTTGCCGTGGATGCCCATTTTCTCTTCGATCTTTCCGACCGATACGCCGTTGCGTTCGCCCAGGCTGCCGTCTTCGTTCACAATGAATTTGGGCACAATAAACAGCGACACGCCTTTGATGCCCTCGGGGCCACCTGGGATCTTGGCCAGCACCAGGTGGATGATGTTGTTTGCCATGTCGTGGTCGCCGGCCGAGATAAAGATCTTCTGGCCGGAAATCTTATAGCTGCCATCACCCTGCGGTTCTGCCTTGGTACGCATCAGGCCCAGATCGGTGCCACAATGCGGTTCGGTCAGGTTCATGGTGCCGGTCCATTCACAGCTGACCATGTTGGGCAGGTATTTGTTCTTCTGCTCGTCTGTCCCGTGCGCCAGAATGGCCGAGGCTGCGCCATGGGTCAGGCCCTGATACATGGTGAAAGCCTGGTTGGAGCCCGAGAACATCTCTCCTACGGCTGTGCCGATCACGTAGGGCATGTTCTGGCCACCATACTCTTCCGGCATGTCGAGGCCAGTCCAGCCACCTTCCTTCATCTGCTCGAACGCGTCTTTGAACCCGGTAGGTGTGTACACAATGCCGTTTTCCAACCGGCACCCTTCGGTGTCACCAACAACGTTCAAAGGATGCAGGACGTTGGCGGCAACCTTGCCTGCTTCTTCCAGAACTGCGCCGGTGAATTCGGCCTCCAGTTCATCATAGCCGGGGATGTCCGACTGCGAGACTTTCAGAACATCGTGCAGAATGAACTGCATGTCTTTGGTTGGCGCGTTGTAAACGGGCATGTGAAGCTCCCTTAATTCATATGTCCGGAAAGCAGGGCGAGGTTACTCGGCCGCCTTCTTTTCCTGTTTCATTGAGGCGATGACTTTCTCGCCCCAGCGCAACTGCTCTTTCAGATCGTCGATGGCCTGCGTCAGCTCTTCGCGGCGCGATTCCATGTCAGCCAGACGTTCGCACGCGATTTCATAAGTGCGATTCATCTGGGTGACCTGTTGATCGCCCACATGGTAGAGATCCAGCAGCTGTCGAATTTCCTCGAGGCTGAACCCAAATCTTTTTCCGCGCAGGATCAGCTTCAGCCGCGCCCGGTCACGTTTGGTGAACAGACGTTTTTGGCCTTCGCGGATCGGGAACAGTAGTTCCTTTGCCTCATAGAACCGCAAGGTGCGTGGTGTGACATCATAGGTCTCGCACATCTCGCGAATGGTCATCACATCTTCGGTCATTCGTCATACTCTCGTCACTGGCGTCATGAGACATGAGTTGCGCAGTTGGTGGGTGCTTTACAACATGTGAGTGACGTTTACGTAATCCAGACGCTGCGTCACTTTTTAGTTGACGTAACATCCGTGCACGTAAGCGGTTTCCGACGTAATTTTGTTACCGTCGCGTCAACTGATTTCCGGCATGAACAAACGGGTGCGGGGAAGGGGATGCGCACCGGCTTTGACAGGTTCTGCCACCTGCAATGCTTGGCTATGAAATATCGGAAAAGGTTATTCCAGCGACTTGGCCGTTTGGTCGCGCAGGCTTTTGAGTTCGTCCATTGCCTCATCCAGCTGCTGTCGCTGCTGCTGAAGCTCACTCATCTGGCGGTCCGCCATTTCGACAAAGGTGGCCATCTGGGCCTCGTTTCCCTGATCTTCATAGATCAGTAGCCATTGGCGAATCTCTTCTAGAGGAAAACCAAACTTTCGGCCGCGCATGATAAGTTTCATCCGCGCGCATTCCCGGGCCCCATAAAAGCGCGAACGCCCTTCGCGGTCCGGTTGCAAAAGCTCGATATATTCGTAGTAGCGCAGGGTGCGCGGTGTCACGTCGAACTTGGCGCACATTTCTTTGAATGACAAACGGTTGTTGGACATTCCCGGTCTCCTCGTCAGCAACCTAGGCGGTCCCGATCCCAAGCGCAACAGGCAGGCTTGCTCTTTTCCGGAACACCGGCTCATAAAGGCGGTGCAGAGAACAGGACGCATACCCATGGTCGATAAGACAGTTTTAGCCCGCCAGTTTATCGAGGCGATCCCCCATGCGCGGGCATTGAACCTTACGCTCACGCAGATCGGCGAAGGTGAGGCTGAGATAACCTTGCCCTACAACGAAGACCTGATCGGGGATCCGCGTACAGGGGTGATTCATGGGGGGGCGATATCCACGATCCTGGACACCTGTTGTGGTGCTGCGGTGATGAGCCACCCGTCGGCCCCCGGAGGAACCGCAACAATCGATCTGCGGATAGACTATATGCGCGCGGCGACGCCAGGTCAGACGATTACTGCGCATGCCGTCTGTCATCATATCACGCGAAACGTTGCCTTCGTGCGGGCCACCGCAATGGACAACGACACGGATCTGCCTGTGGCGACTGCCTCGGGCTCTTTTACGGTTGAAGGGAAGTAATATGCCAAGACCTCGTCCCGAGCCGATGCAGGTGGTCAAGCAGCGCCGCGATGCAGCCCTACGCGCGCTTGTTGACGGCGTACCGTATATCCGTTTTCTGAACATCAGTTTCGACAGGCGCGGGGATGAGCTGACCGGCGTTTTGAATTTCGATGACAAGCTGATCGGCAATCCGTTTCTGCCTGCAATTCATGGCGGCGTAACCGCTGCCTTTTTGGAGGTGACAGCCGTTATCACTCTGAGCTGGGAACACATATTCCCAAGTATAGAAAACGGTGAGATCGATGCAGATGCCATCGTGTCAGACGAAAGCATCCGGTTTCCGAAGACGATCGACTTTACCGTTGACTATCTGCGTTCCGGCTTGCCGCGAGACGCCTATGCGAGGGCGTTTATCAGCCGGTCCGGGCGGCGTTACGCCTCGGTACGGGTTGAAGCCTGGCAGGACAATCATGCGAAACTGTTTGCGCAGGCCTCCGGGCATTTCTTGATGCCGCAACCTGCCAGAGACAAGAGCTGACCATGCAGGACGCCTCGGCGCCCATCACGCATGGACGGGTGCTGAAGATCGCGGTGCCGATTGTCCTGTCGAACGCCACGGTCCCGATTCTGGGGGCAGTGGATACCGGCGTTGTCGGTCAGTTAGGGCAGGCTGCGCCTATCGGGGCGGTCGGGATCGGCGCAGTTATCCTGTCAACGATCTACTGGATCTTCGGCTTCTTGCGGATGGGAACCACCGGGATGGCGGCGCAGGCACGCGGGGCAGGCGACGCTGTTGAAACCCGCGCTTTGCTGATGCGTGGTCTGATGCTTGGCGGCGCGGCCGGGTTGTTCTTTATCCTCACCCAAGTGGCTGTGTTCGCGGGTGCGTTCGCTTTATCTCCGGCAAGTCCCGAGGTCGAAACGCTGGCCCACGCCTATCTTGAGATTCGAATTTGGGGCGCGCCTGCCACTATCGCGCTTTATGCGGTTACCGGATGGTTGATTGCGGTTGAACGCACGCGCGGGGTTTTTGTTCTTCAGGTCTGGATGAACGGATTGAACATCGTTCTGGATCTATGGTTCGTGCTTGGTCTCGGCTGGGGTGTCGAAGGGGTTGCCATTGCCACTTTGATTGCGGAATGGACAGGTCTGGCGCTGGGCCTTTGGCTGTGTCGGGATGGGTTCGAAGACGGAACCTGGCGTGACTGGGCCCGCATATTTGATGCCGTTCGGCTGCAACGGATGTTGCAGGTCAACGGCGATATCATGATCCGGTCGGTTTTGCTAACCGGATCCTTCACGACCTTTCTTTTCGTCGGTTCCGATCTGGGTGATGTCAATCTGGCGGCCAATCAGGTCTTGCTTCAGTTTCTAGAAATCACAGCTTTTGCGCTGGACGGGTTTGCCTTTTCCGCCGAGGCGCTAGTCGGAAGCGCGGTGGGTGCCAGAGACAGGTATCAGGTGCGCCGCGCGTCTGTCATGACATCGCAATGGGGTGTTGGCGGTGCCCTGTTACTGGGTGTGGTTTTCTTTGTCGCCGGACCGGCGTTGATCGACCTCATGTCAACATCGCCGCAGGTGCGCGAGGCCGGGCGCGAGTTTCTTATCTGGGCCGCGTTGGCACCCGTTATAGGCGTGGCAAGCTGGATGTTTGACGGCATCTACATAGGTGCTACATGGACCCGCGCCATGCGTAGCGCGATGTTCCAATCGGTCGCTATCTATCTGGTTGCGCTGTTCATTCTGGTGCCAAGTTTCGAAAACCACGGCCTGTGGGCCGCGTTGATGGTGCTTAATATAGCACGTGGCGTGACTTTGGGATGGCGCTATCCCAAGCTCGAGGCGCAGGTGGCCTAGAGCAGCGTAAGAAGGTTTTCCGGTGGACGCCCGATAGCGGCCTTATCCCCCGCAATGGCAAGCGGACGCTCAATCAGGATCGGGTTTTCGGCCATGGCCCGGATCAGGGCCTCGTCTGGCGAAGCCTTTGTCAGCCCCAGTTCCTTGAACCGAGATTCTCCGGTACGAATCATCTCAACGGGCGAAAGCCCCAAGGCGGATTGTGCCGCTCGCAGCTCATTGATTGATGGTGCATCCTCAAGATATTTGCGCACCGTGACCCGCGCGCCATTTTCTTCCAGCAATGCAAGACCGGCGCGGGATTTTGAACAGCGCGGGTTGTGCCAATATTCGATCATAGCCAGTCTTCTCGTTTGCTGCCGACGGCCTGAGCTACATTTTCAAAGCCGTCGCGGGCCAGCAGTTCATCCAGCCCTTTCGCAATGTCCGCCGCCAGAGAAATGCCGCCATACACCATCGCCGTATAAAACTGCACAGCAGATGCCCCGGCGCCAATCTTTGCATAGGCCTGTTCCGCATTGCTGATGCCACCGACGCCGATCAGGGGAATGTCACCCCCGGTCAACTGGCTGAGCCGCGCCAGAACACGTGTTGATTTCTCGAACAGCGGTGCGCCGGACAGCCCGCCGGTTTCACCTTTGTGCGAACTGCGCAGCCCGTCGCGTGACAGGGTGGTGTTGGTGGCGATCACGGCATCCACACGGGTCTCGCGCGCAACCTCGGCAATGTCCTGCAACTCGGCATCGGTCAGGTCCGGCGCGATTTTCAGGAAGATGGGCAGCGGGCGAGGCAGCGCATCCCGGGTTTCAATCACACCGTTCAAAAGCGCGCTTAGCGCCGCCTTGCCCTGCAAATCCCGCAGCTTTTCCGTATTCGGGGATGACACGTTGACCGTGGCAAAATCCAGATGCGCGGCACAATGCGCCAGCACCTTGACGAAATCACCCGCGCGATCCTCGCTGTCCTTGTTGGCACCCAGATTCAGGCCGATCACCGCATTCTTGGGGCGATCAGCAAGCCGTTTTGCCATCACCTCCATGCCTTCGTTGTTGAAGCCAAAACGGTTGATCGCCGCTTTGTCCTCGGTCAGGCGAAACAGGCGGGGTTTGGGGTTTCCCGGTTGGGGGCGCGGTGTGACGGCGCCGACTTCGATGAAGCCGAATCCTGCGCGTGACAGCGGCGTCAGAACCTCACCGTTCTTGTCGAAGCCCGCGGCCAATCCTACCGGGTTAGGCAGGTCCAAACCTGCAAGGCTGGTTTTCAGGCGCGGCGTTGCCACCGGCCCCGGCGCAGGCGCAAGCCCCGCCTTCAAAGCCCTGATCGACATTCCGTGGGCGGTCTCGGGGTCCATGCAATGCAGGGCCGCAAGCCCGAACTTCTCGGTCAGTTTCATCCAAACGCTTTCCCGCTTTTGCTTGATCCGCACCGGATCAGGCGCGAGGTTTCTACCGCAGCCTGCCGATGGACCACCGCTGCCCGGTACACCGGGTCAGTCACCATTTCCAGAAACGCATATGCAGTCGGATAGCGTGCGATAAAGACGGCATCCCATACCTCATCAGCCGGTCCGATCAGAGTCGTTTCAAATACACCCCGCCACAGGATGCTTGCCCCGATACGGCCAATGATTGCGGCGGTTTCAGTCCCGTATTTCTGATAGGCCTGCGCCCCGGTCAGCCCTGCGCCGGCCAATTCATGCGAACTGGGATACTGCGCCTCGGCGCGGAACTTCACTAGATTGAGCATCTCGATCGGCTGGTCGCGGTCCAGGGCCTTGAACGCCTCGAACTGGGCGCGATCCGGATCGACATAGGATGTCATGCCATGTCCTCGGGAAACCGATGTGCCGTACCGACAAAAGGCAGCGGACGCGCCCAGACAACATCGCTTAACCTGATCTGACGATACAGATGCGGAAACAGGGCGTTTCCTCGCGACATTTCCCATTTCAGGTCATCGCCCATGGCGTCGGCATCACATGCCAACAGTGTAAGCCCTTCAACGCCGGCAAAATGCTTGGCGGCGGTTTCAGCCGCTTGTTCAGCGGTGGAAAAGTGAACAAACCCGTCTGACACGTCAATGGGTGCTCCGTCTGTGGCGCCCAGACTTTGCAGTTCAGCCCATTCGTCGGTTCGGAAAATCTTGTAGATCAGCATGATGACCTGATGCCCCGCACGGCGCTTGGAATCAAGCTGGATTTCTCCTTTGACTCTCAGTCGACATAAGCGCACGATCCCCGGCAATAATAATTAGGGAGTTCCAAGATGTTGACCCGATTTTTAACTTCGGTTGCGGTGGTGGGCCTGACTGCGGGCGTCGCAGCAGCCGACTACAAGCTGACAATTCTGCACACCAACGATTTCCATTCGCGCTTTGAGCCGATCAACAAATACGACAGCGGATGCGGTGCGGAAGACAATGCGGAAGGTAAGTGCTTTGGCGGCTCGGCGCGCCTTGTTACGGCAGTTGCCGATGCGCGCGAGCGCGCAGAAAACTCGATTCTGGTGGATGGAGGTGACCAGTTCCAGGGGTCCCTTTTCTATACCTACTACAAGGGCAAGGTCGCGGCCGAGTTCATGAACAAGCTGGGCTATAACGCCATGACCGTTGGCAACCACGAGTTTGATGACGGCCCCGAAGTGTTGCGGGGGTTCATCGACTCGGTCGACTTCCCGGTCCTGATGTCCAACGCTGATATTCGCGACGAAGAGCTTTTGACGGACAGGATCAAGAAATCGACTGTTATCGAGGTGGGCGGCGAAAAGATCGGCCTGATCGGTCTGACCCCAATCGACACGGATGAGCTTGCCTCGCCCGGCCCCAACGTCACGTTCTCGGACCCGGTGCCAGCCGTGCAGGCCGAAGTCGATAAACTGACGGGTGAGGGCGTTAACAAGATCATCGTTCTCAGCCACTCCGGCTATGGCGTCGATCAGCGCGTCGCGCAAGAGACGACCGGCGTTGATGTGATCGTCGGCGGACATTCAAATACGTATCTTTCGAATGTGTCGGATAAGGCGGCAGGTCCGTACCCAACGGTGGTAAACGGCGTACAGATCGTTCAGGCCTATGCCTATGGCAAGTTTCTGGGCGAGTTGAACGTCACTTTCGATGACGACGGCAAAGTGGTCGAGGCAGTTGGCGAGCCTTTGATCATGGACAACGCAGTAACCGAGGATCAGGCCGCGCTGGACAGGATTGCGGAACTGGCGGTGCCTTTGGATGAAATCCGTAACAAGGTCGTTGCAAGCGCTGCGGAAGCTGTTGAAGGGGATCGCTCTATTTGCCGCGTGCAGGAATGCCAGATGGGCAACCTGGTCGCCGATGCGATGCTGGCGCGCGTGGCGGATCAGGGCGTTCAGATCGCCATTGCCAACTCGGGTGGGTTGCGGGCGTCCATCGACCCTGGCGATGTAACCATGGGCGAAGTTCTGGCTGTACTACCTTTCCAGAACACATTGTCGACCTTCGAAATCAGCGGACAGGGTGTCATTGACGCGCTGGAGAATGGCGTTAGTCAGGTGGAAGAAGTGAAAGGTCGTTTCCCGCAGGTCGCTGGTCTTAGCTTTACCTGGGACCCAAGCGTTGCGCCGAACGAAGGACGCGTCAGCGAGGTGATGGTTGCCGAGGGTGACGGTTTTATACCGATCGACCCGAACAAGACTTACCTTGTCGTCACCAACAACTTTGTCCGCAACGGCGGTGACGGGTACGAGATGTTCGAAGGCGACGACAAGAACGCCTATGACTTCGGCCCGGACCTTGCGGATGTAACCGCAGAATACCTGGCGGAAAATGCGCCCTATCAGCCCTATGTCGACGGGCGTATCAAACAGAAATAACTGGGTTTACGACAAAGACAAAAGCCGCATTCCTGTGATGCGGCTTTTTTTGTTTTGTAACCGTTCAGCTGAAATCGTACTCGGGCCAGAGCTCGGGGTCGATCCCGTCGAGCATCGGCTTGATATGCTCGGCAACCTCGCGCCAGCCTCCGATAGACTTGGTCGAGATCTTGCTGCGCACCTGATCAATGCTGGCCGTGCGCACCTGTTTCGTGTTCTTTTCAGGGTGCATCATCGTTTCGTTCCACTCCAAATCGCAGAACGCGGCGACCTGCTGGCTGTAAGTTTTCGGGTCTGCCACCAGTTCTTCGTAAGGCACCGTCAGAATACGATTGCCGAACACGGCATCCCAATGTGCCATGTAGCGACGATACATATTTGCCGAATGGGCGATGGCCTGCATATTCGAGGCATAGCGCATTCCACCGGCAGGAAAACACCTGATCCATTTGGACAATCCAACATCACGCGGATCGCGCAGCATGTTAATAATCTTTGCCCTTGGGAAGGCAGACAGAAGGAAGCCGATACGTTGATAATTGTGCGGCATCTTGTCGACAAAGGCGACAGAGTCGCCTGGAATGGGCGGCATCAATTCGAGGAATTCCCGCGCGAGTTCGGACGCTTTGGCAACGTCGTACTTCATGCCTTTTTTCTCATATTCACGCGACAGGTCCGCCCCCAAAGTCAGTTCACCGCAACCGGATATTCCGGGGGCTGAACTCAACATCATTTCCATCAATGTCGTGCCCGAGCGGGGTTGACCCAATACGAAGATCGGTTTCGGCCCCTCGGCAAAGCCGGACTCTGGTGCTTCGACATCAACGGGAAACAAGCTGGTGATCCGGAACAGCTTTTCCTCTTCATCGGCCGAGACATAAGGGTTGCCTTGGTGCTGAATATCATTGGCCCGCGCGTAATGCGGCATGGCGGCATTCAAACCGTCTAACTTTGAAATCAAATGCGCCTTGGCGAACTGGAGTTCCAGCTTATCATCTCCCTTTTCGGAGATGGCTTTATTTACGGCTTCCAGCAGCTCCGGAGCTTCCTCTGTAGTTGCCATTGCCGATAATTGCAGCAAAGCCGACACATGCTCGGGTTCGTTTTGAAGAATGCGCCTCAGTATTGCTTTGGACTCGTTCTTTTCGCCGGTTTGGTGAAGGTCTACAGATTTTATAAGGGCAATTTTTGTGTTCTCGGGGTCCAGCTCGTAGGCGCGGGCGACATCCCGCGAGTTTTCATCGTCAAAGCCGATATTGGCGTAAGCTCTGGCACGTTTAGCAAGTAGGTCCACATTGTCTGGATCGCTCTCCAGCTTCCTGCTCGCATGTTCGATCATCATGCGCCAGTTGGTGCCTTTGAGGTGAATTTCATCCAGCACGCGGTTCAATTCCTGGTTGTTGGGGAATTGCTCCAGCTTTTGTTCGGTATATTCCAGGGCCTTGGGAATTTGCCCGGTCTGCATCAATGCATTCGCCAGGTTTTCGACAAACTGCAGGTCGTCCGGTTTCATCCGCGAGGCTTCAACAAAATGCGGAATTGATTTCTTGTATTGCTTCATCTCGGTCAAGACAAAGCCGGCGATGGCATGATAATCTGAGTCTTTTGGGAATTTCTTGACACCCAACTGGGCCTTTTTCAAAGCTTGCGGCAGCTTGCCTGCTTCCAGAAGGGCCAGTGCTTTGCTCTTAAGGGATTGCGTTGTCTGGTTTTCCATGTGACCCCGTGAAATCCTGTGCCTGTATCAAGAAAGTATCGGTGGTTCATTACCCATGTGCGGACGGTTTGCAATAACTCTTCCCAACGACGCAATGGCGCAGCTGTTTTCGGCTCGCCCGGCAAACGCTCTGCCTGCGGTGCCGAATTTCAATGTTTGTCCGACAAATCAGGTACATGTCGTGCGTAGTGGCGAAACAGGGCGCCATCTGGACGCGCTGCGGTGGGGATTCCTGCCGCATTGGTACAAGACCGAAACAGCGGGGCCGTTGCTGATCAACGCCCGGGCCGAGACCCTGGCGGACAAGCCCGCCTTTCGCGATGCTTGCCGGACACGCCGCTGTCTGATCTTAGCGACCGGGTTCTATGAATGGACAAAAACGAAACAGGGAACGCGCCTGTCCTGGTATATCCACCGTCAGGACAAAGCTCCGATTGCTTTTGCCGGGGTCTGGCAGGACTGGGGTCCTGAAGGTGAACGGCAGGGCACCTGTGCAATCGTGACGACGGCCGCCAACAAAAGGCTTGAGGTCATTCATCAGCGAATGCCCTTGATCGTAGAACCCGAAGACTGGCCATTGTGGTTGGGTGAAGCCGGAAAAGGGGCCGCGCGGCTGATGCAGCCGGGGCACGAGGATGTGCTGACCTTCCACCGGGTCAGTCCTGTGGTGAACTCGAACCGGGCCAGCGGGCCAGAGCTGATCGAACCTTATGACGCGTGACCTTTTCTTTAGAAACGCAGCAAGCTAAACCTTCGGCATGGCTCTGAAATTTCCTGACCTGACCCAACTTTACGCGCACGGGTATGATACCGTGATCGACGTTCGCAGCCCTGCCGAGTTTGCCGAAGATCATCTACCGGGTGCAATAAACCTGCCTGTGCTGAACAACGAGGAACGCGCCCGGGTCGGAACCATTTATGTACAGGACAGCCCCTTTCTGGCGCGCAAGCTGGGCGCTGCTTTGGTGTTCCGCAATGCAGCTAATCACATCGAACACCACCTCAGCCATCATGACGGAGCGTGGCGCCCCTTGGTCTATTGCTGGCGCGGTGGACAGCGTTCCGGATCATTCACATGGATGTTGCAGCAAATCGGTTGGCGCGCGGAAGTTGTTGAGGGCGGCTATCGTACCTACCGTCGATTGGTGAACGCTTATTTGTACGATGATCCCTTGCCACATCGGCTGATCGCGCTGGATGGCTACACGGGCACCGCAAAAACCGATCTTTTGGCTCTGTTGCACGCACGAGGTGTACAGGTTCTGGACCTTGAAGCGCTGGCCAACCATCGCGGGTCCTTGCTGGGCGAAAGGCCTGGGGGGCAGCCCAGCCAAAAGGGGTTTGAATCTGCTCTGTCCGCTGCGCTGTGCGCAATGAACCCGGCGCGTCCAGTCGTGGTCGAAGCGGAATCCTCCAAAATTGGCAGCTTGATTCTGCCACCCAGCCTTTGGAACGCGTTGTGTGAGGCTCCGCGCGTGAGCATTACGGCTTCGATTGAAGCACGTTCGGCCTATCTGGTGCGGGCTTATGACGACATTCTGTCTGACAGTGACCGATTGCGGGACCGGTTATCACCGCTGCGGTTCCATCGCGGGCATGAGGTCGTGGACGGGTGGCTGCGCTTGATTGATGCGGATGAAAAACAGGCGCTGACACAGGCGTTGATGGAACAGCATTATGATCCCGCATACACCAAGTCCCGGCAATCCCGCCCGGTACAGGTGTTGGCCAATCTCAATATCGCAACTTTGGACAATGCGGGGCTGAGCAACGCGGCCGCGCAAATTGAAAGCCTGCTGGATCAGCTGTGAATGCGCAAGCCGGGTGTGCTGGTCAGTTGGCCAATGATCATTGCCGGATATCCCGCGTCCAGAAGATCTTGCAGAAGAGTATCGGCGTCCTTCGCATTCACGGCGGCCAGCAGGCCCCCGGCTGATTGCGGATCAAAAAGCAGCGCCGCCTTGCCCCCGGACGGAAGATTGGGCGCAATCGCGCTGTTGTCAGCAAAAATCGTTGACCGGACCCCCTGATCCGTCAGCGCAAGAGCACCGTCCATCACCTTTACAGCGTTCAGATCAAGCATGGCGCCGCAATGCGATGCGTCGCAGATGCCTTGCAGATGCCCGGCCAGACCAAACCCGGTCACGTCGGTCATCGCATGGGCGTTGGCCAAAATGCGGGCTGCATCGCCCTGGGGCTGTGTCATATGTTTGTAGGCTGCCGCGACCCAGGCCCCTTCGGCAAGACCGGCCATTTCCGCTGCCATCAGAACTCCGCTTCCCAAGGGTTTGGTCAGGATCAGGCGATCTCCCGGCTGCCCGCCCGCCAATGTAATCGGGGTAGCCTCACACAGGCCAGTCAGCGTGAAACCAACAGTCATCTCATCGCCCATTGAACTGTGCCCGCCCACGATTTCTGCACCCGCAGCGCGCATGACGTCACTCGCGACTGACATGACTTCGGACATTGTGCGGCTTTGCAGGGGGGCGGACATGCGCGGCAGGATGATCGTTGCCGTGGCCGCCTGAGGCGCGGCCCCCATGGCCCAGATATCCCCTAGGGCGTGAACCGCGGCAACACGCGTCATCAGTGCGGGATCGTTGGTGAAAGCCCGCAGATGGTCGGACGTCATGACTTGCTGCGCCCCGCCTGTTTGCAATAGCGCGGCATCGTCGCCGGGCAAGGTAGTGACGTCGGTACGAGTAGGGGCGGGGAGGGATTTCAGGGCGATTTGCAATGCGTCGTGCCCGACCTTTGCTCCACATCCTCCGCACATGGGCTTTTCACCCAAAACCCCATCAAGCCCAGCGGCCCGGTCGCGTGGCAGGGCGGGCGGTGTCATTCGCGGCAGGTCGCGAAACTTTTTCATGAAACTCTGGTCGATATGGTTCTTCCAGGCCCACATCAACGGGCCGCTGAACGATGTTCCCAAACGCTCGGCCAGTGCAGACTTGCCACCTAGTGAGATCAGTTTGAGATAGTCTTTTTGCGGTGTGTATTTTCGCATCCGTCCCGCGCCGAGCGCTGCGCGCAGATTATCGAACAAAACCGGCGCTTCGCGCACCGCATAGACGCCAGCCTTCGGTCTGGGGTTTTCCGAAAGATGGGCGCAATCCCCGGCGGCAAACACAGCCGGATCACTGGATTGCAGGTAGCTGTTCACGCGGATGTATCCGTCCTGAAGGTCAAGCCCTGTATTTGCGATCCAGTCATAGGCGCGGGCTCCGGCGGCACCGGTCACGAAATCAACCGGAATTGTGCGCCCGTCCTGTAGTTCCACGTGATCCTGCCCGATCCGGGTGATCACCGTGTTTTCGATCACCTCCACGCCAAGATCATGCATTGCAATCCGGATTGTTGCCGCCGCCTTGGGTTTGGTTGCAGTCAGGGCCGAGGCACTATCGATCAGGGTAATCTGTGCCGCCCGCCCCCTGGCCTTTAACGCGTGCGCCATCGCCATGACCAGTTCGACGCCGGCGACGCCGCCGCCAATCACAGCGACCGAGGCCGGCCCTTGACCCTTTAGATACTCGGCCCATTTCGCAGCAAAAGGTCCCAACGGCTTGGCTGGCACTGCATGTTCCGCAAAGCCCGGCAGGGCGGGCATGTCCGACGTGATCCCTACATTGACCGAAGCCACATCGAAGCCTACCGGAGGATGCCCGGGGACGTGCACTTCATGTGTTTCGGTGTCGATGCCACTGACCGCACCCAAGATCACACGTGCACCTGCGAAACGGGCCAATCTGACAAGATCGATATCCAACTCCCACCGGTCGTAATGACCGGCGACATATCCGGGCAACATTCCTGAGTAGGGGGCAGTGGGGCCGGGGTTGATCACGGTTACCCGCGCGCCGGGCAAAGGGTTCATTCCCCATTTGCGCAGCAGCAGGGCATGGGTGTGGCCGCCGCCAATTAAAACCAGATCACGGGTCAGGGGCAGCGGAGATGTGTGCATTTGTGTTAATTCGCGCTGTGGTCTGGAACATCCTCGACCTGCTCGACCGCGTGGGTGGCCCAGAGCTCATCCTCGCCAGCATCGGGCAGGTCGCTGGGCAGTTCATGACGGTGAATGTGCCATTTTGCAATGAACAGGGCCGTGATCGGAGCCGTCAGGAATAGAAACAGCGTTATCAGAAGCTCGTGTAGCGACAGTTTGCCTTCCAGCAGAACGGAATGGGTGATCGAAGCCAGCAACACCCCGCCCACACCCAAAGTTGTCGCTTTGGTCGGCGCGTGAAGGCGCGACATAGGGTCATTCAACTTGATCATGCCGAAGGACCCGACAAACCCGAAGATACCCGAGACTATCAAGAAAACGGCGATCAGCAGTTCTGCAAGGAATGTCATATCGCCCTCATTCGATGATGTTGCCGCGCAGCATGAATCGTGCATAAGCCACGGTTGAGACGAAGCCCAGCATCGCGATGATCATGGCCGCTTCAAAGAAAATTTCGGTTCCTTTCGACAGGCCATAAAGGATCATCAGGGCAATCGTATTGATGACCATCGTATCCAGAGCCAGAACCCGTGTCCCAACGCCGTCCGCGGTAATGATCCGCCACAGACACATCATGATCGCCGCGCCGAAACAGGCAAATGCAAAGTAGATTGCGTATTCGATCATTCGAAAATCTCCTTCAGGCGACGTTCATAGCGTTGCTTGATTTCGTCGCGCACCTGATCCGGGTTCGGCGCGTCCAGGCAATGAACCAGCAGATTGTGCCCCTGTGCCGACAAGTCGCAACTGACGGTGCCGGGCGTCATCGTGATGGTTCCGGCCAGCACGGTTATGGCCTCGGGTGTCCGAAGCTCCAGCGGAATGCTAACCCAGTTGGGCCGCCGGTCTTCATTGCGTTTGAAGAGGACGATCCGGGCCACCGTCATATTTGCAACGACAATATCCCACAGCACCACGATCATGTATTCGGCGACCATGGGCCAGTTGCGCAGCTTGGGCCTGTCGGGCCAGTAAGGTTGTGTGACGAAGGGAATGATGATTCCAAGGATCAGGCCAAAGACCAGAGAATTCAGTGACGGGCTGTTGGCCAGCAGAATCCAGACGATCGTCAACAAAATGGTCAGGTGCGGGTGCGGAAATATCCGGTGTAGCAGTTTCATCACTCGGCCCCTCCCAATACGGCAGAAATGTAGTTTTCAGGCGTAAACAGCTGCCCTGCAGTTTGGCTTGTATATTCCAGCGCAGGACCCGCGAACAATGTTAGCAGGATCAGGCCGGCTACGGCGCCAAAAACGGCAGTAAAGGCCAGACCGGGTTGCGGTTCCGGTGCGACCGGTGCAGGGGCAGCTTCATTTTCCGCTGGCTCTGCTATCGGAACAGCCTGAGTGTCGTAACTTTTCCAGAAAATCAACGTTCCGGCTCGGGCCAACCCGATTATTGTGACGAACGAGCTGATCAGAATCACGGCCCAGACCGTCGTGGCATCCGAAGCATCGCGCGAGGCGTCCAGCACAAGCAGCTTGCCAATAAAGCCGGACAAGGGCGGCATCCCCGCCATCGCAATCGCCCCCACGAAGAACAGCG
Organism: Ruegeria sp. AF1; assembly: GCF_056542125.1. Lineage (NCBI taxonomy): Bacteria > Pseudomonadati > Pseudomonadota > Alphaproteobacteria > Rhodobacterales > Roseobacteraceae > Ruegeria > Ruegeria sp. AF1. Next base: position 875,207 of record NZ_JBQFZG010000001.1, on the reverse strand, counting down.
CGGACACCAGCCCGCTTTGCGGCATGGGTGGCGTTGGTGCGATGGCCCCGCCGCGCCGCGCCATCACCAGATCGGCAACCAGGAATAGCAGGGCTGTCGCCAGTGTCGAATGGAACACATAGTACAGTGCCGCGGCTGTTGCATCAGGCGTGAATTGTGAGATTGCGATCAACAGGGTGCCCATGGATGCAATCGCGCAGAACGCCACCATGCGGGCGATATGTTTTGACCCCAGAATGCCGATAGCCCCGACGGCCAATGTGACAAGTGCAGCAGGTTGCAACCACGCTCCCACCAGTCCCTGCGTTGCGGCGACATCGGGGCCAAAGGCCAGTGTGAACATCCGCAGAATCGAATAAGCCCCGACCTTGGTCATGATTGCAAACAGGGCCGCGACGGGCATTGGCGCATTGGCGTAGCTGGCAGGTAGCCAGAAATGCAGGGGCAGAACGGCGGCCTTGATGCAAAAGACCAGCAGCAAAAGAACCGCGCCAACCCGCAGCAATGCCGTATCCTCGGCCGGGATTTCTGCTACCCGTAAGGCGATATCTGCCATGTTCAGTGTCCCGGTCACGCCATAGATCGTGCCCAAAGCAAACAGGAACAAAGTCGATCCCAACAGGTTGTAAGCGACATATTGCACACCCGCCTTCAACCGCACCGCACCGCCACCATGGGTCATCAGGCCATAAGAGGCGATCAGCAGAACTTCGAAAAACACGAAAAGGTTAAAGGCATCTCCGGTCAGGAAAGCGCCGCAGACACCCATAAGCTGAAAATGGAACAGGGCGTGGAAATGCTTGCCCCGGTTGTCCCAGCCTGTTGCAATGGCGTAAAGCACAATCGGCAGGGCAAGCAGAGCTGTCAGCAAAACCATCATAGCTGACATACGATCCAGAACCATGACAATGCCAAACGGGGCAGGCCAGTTGCCAAGCTCGTATACCTGAATATCTCCGCCCGAGGCCTGTGCCGTGATCGTCAGGGCGATACCCAACAGGGCTACAACACCGGCAACCGAAAAGATGCGCTGCAAATCCAGATGGTATCGCAGGACCATGATGTTAAACGGAGCCAGGATCGCGGGCAGGACGATCGGCGCAACGATCCAGTGGTTCATGCGTCTTCTCCTGCTGCATCTACGCTGTCCTGCGCTGTCATGTCGATATGGTCATCCTTGGAGGACAGGTACGCGCTGAGCGATATCATCACGATCACCGCGGTCATCCCAAAGGAAATCACAATTGCGGTCAGCACCAGCGCCTGTGGCAGAGGATCGGTATAAGCGACGTCCTTGTATTTGTTCAGAACCGGGGGGGCGTTCAGCGCAAGGCGCCCGGTCGCGAACAGGAACACGTTGACCGCGTAAGTAATCAGCGACAGGCCCAGAATGACAGGGAACGTCCGGCGGCGCAGGATCAGGAATATTCCGGCAGCGGTCAAGATACCGACGGCAGAGGCTACGAGCGCTTCCATCAGGCCTGCTCCTTCTCTTGTTCTTGTTCCGGTGGAGAGTCCCGCAGAGGGTTGATATCCATCGGAAATTCCTGTGCCATTCCGGGTTGCCATGCAAAGCGGGACAGGCTGTCGAGCGCCAACATTACCGCGCCCAGAACCGCAAGGAACACGCCCGTGTCAAACAGCATGGCGGTGGCCCATTCGAATTCCTCAAGTGGCGGCCAGTGGAGATAGCCGAAATCACTGGTCAAGAAGGGGCGTTCATTAAACCAGGCCCCCAGACCCGTGGCTGCGGCGATCAGGACGCCCCAGCCAATGGTGCCATGGTAATAAAACCGCTGCCGCTCAATCGCCCAGGTATAGCCGCTGGCCATGTATTGCATCAGATAGGCGATGGCGACGATCAGCCCGGCGATAAAACCGCCGCCTGGCTGGTTGTGCCCACGGAAGAAAATATAAGCCCCGACCATCAGCGCAATTGGCATCATCACGCGGGTCGCCACAACCATCATCAGCGGATGTGAATCACCGGATTGAGGCCAATGCGGTTTGCGATTCAGCAGGTAACTGCGGACATTGGTGCTTAGCACGGATTCCGTCAGCGCAAAGATAATCAGCGCGGCAATGCCCAGCACGATGATCTCGCCAAACGTATCAAAACCCCGGAAGTCGACCAGGATCACGTTGACAACATTGGTGCCGCCACCACCCTTATAGGAATTGGCCAGATGGAATTCTGAAATCGTTGGAAATGCAAAATCGCGCATCATCATCGCGTAGACCAGCGCGCCGGTGCCAAGACCGGCAACGACGGAAATCGCGGCATCCCGCCATCGCCGCGCCGCGCTGCTGTCCCATGGCGTCTCGGTCGGCAGGAAGTTCAGCGACAGCAGCAACAAGATCATCGTTACCACCTCGACCGAGATTTGCGTCAAGGCAAGGTCAGGAGCTGAAAGATAGTTGAACGCGATGGAAACGATCAGGCCCACGACACCGATCAAAACCAGCGACAACAGGCGGTTCCGGTGGAACCACATGATACCAAGCGTCGCGCCCACCAAACAGATCCAGCCGATGATCGGAATGATCTGCGCTGGCAGCGGAACGCGTGTTTCCACACCGATGGTGCCTGTCGAATAGGCGTAATAACCAAGGCCTACAGTGAAGGCGACGAAGATGACCGCATAGCGGCTGAGAACACCGTTATGCATTTCATCGGTTATCCAGCGGCTTAACCTGGTCAGCGCGTCGATGATTGCCTCAAAGATCACCTTGGCCTCGGGTCGGGGCAGGGCATTCCAGACCTGCTCGCCGCGTTTGTGCATTGCCAGCAGGAACAGGCCGCCCAACGTCGCAACAACCGACATGTAAAGTGCAGGCGTGAAGCCATGCCACAGTTTGAGCGAGTAATACGGCAGCTTCTCTCCGCCAATTACCGCGCTGGAAACCACGGCGATCAGGGGGCCAACGATTACTGCGGAATTCAGACCGATCAGGACGACCAGCACCACCAGCAATGCGGGTGCCAGCCACAGCCCGACAGGCGGGTCATGCGGATGGGCGGGATAATCGTCTCGCTGGGGTCCAAGGAAAACATGGCTGACGAATCGGAAAGAATAAGCGGCCGAAAACAGCGCTGCCAAAAGTGCCAGTCCCGGAACCAGATAATGTGAATGCAACCAGGTGGTATGGACGGTCTCTTCCAGCATCATCTCTTTCGACAAAAAGCCGTTCAGCGGCGGCAGACCCGCCATGGACAGGGCCGCGATGGTGCCGATGGTAAAGGTGATCGGCATCAGGTGGCGCAGACCGCCCAACCGTTTCAGGTTCCGCGTACCGGTCTCGTGATCCACGATCCCGGCGGTCATGAACAGGGCAGCCTTGAAGGTCGCATGGTTGATGATGTGGAAAATGGCGGCCACGGCGGCAATTTTGGTGCCAAAGCCCAGCAGCATGGTGATCAGGCCCAGATGGGATACGGTCGAAAAGGCCAGCAGCGCCTTTAGATCATCCTTGAACAGCGCGATGACCGCACCCAGCAGCATGGTGATCAGACCAGTCGTGGCCACGATGTAGAACCAGGCATCTGTTCCTGCCAGAACCGGCCACATCCGCGCCATCAGGAACAGACCGGCTTTCACCATGGTGGCCGAGTGCAAATAGGCGGAAACCGGTGTCGGTGCGGCCATCGCATGCGGCAGCCAGAAGTGAAACGGGAACTGTGCCGACTTGGTGAAAGCGCCCAACAGGATCAGGATCAACGCCGGCAGGTAGTAGGAGGACGCCTGAATCAGTTCCTTGCTCTGCAAAATGACACTCAGGTCATAGGACCCAACGATATTGCCGAGGATCAGCATCCCGGCGATCATCGCCAACCCACCCGAGCCGGTGACGGCCAAAGCCATGCGCGCGCCCTGTCGGCCATCGGGCAGATGTTTCCAATAGCCGATTAGCAGGAATGAGCTGAGCGATGTAAGTTCCCAGAAAACAATCAAAAGTAGGATATTGTCGGACAGGACAATACCAACCATCGCCCCCTGAAATAGCAGCAGGTAGGTATAGAACTGCCCCATCGGGTCTTCGCGCGACAGGTAAAACCGTGCGTAGAGAATGATGAGCAATCCAATGCCGAGGATCAGCAAGGCGAAAAGAAATCCCAGCCCGTCCAGCATGAAATTCGCGTTCAGGCCCAACCTCGGTATCCAGTCAAACCGGGCAGTCACGACGTCTCCGCGCATGACCGAAGGGATGTGGATCAGCAGCCCCATCAGGGCCAGAAATGTGGTCAACCCGGCTGCGGATGCGGCAGCGTTTCGGCCCGCGCGGATCAGCAGTGCGGGAAATACAGCACCAAGGAAGGGAAGGGCCGCGATAAGGAATAGGGACAAGTGCGATACTCCGGTCTGGGCGGTCAGGGTGAGGTCAATTTTGTAAGGATATTTTGCCGACTGTCCAGAGATGGCAACTTTTTAACGAGCTGAAATGGATCACCAAGGTATTGGCGGCGCAGCGCATTAATGACGCGATCTTGATCTGCGAGCTGTCTTTCACCGCGCAACCTGCTGTTTGGTTGTGATAGAAACAGCACCAGCGAACAGGAGGCTGAGGTGTGGCCGAAAAAATGAACCGATCCCGACGGTGGGTAGTGATTGGCGTCGGTGCCGCGATTGCTGCCGGGTTTGCGATTAGGCAATACAGGCTGATCCCCGAAGATCACAGCGGTGGCCGGATCAGTGTGGCCGACGCTCATGAGCAGGCAGTGGACGGGCGCGTTCTGCTGGTTGATATCCGCACACCGCGCGAGTGGCGCGCCTCGGGAATTGGCGAGGGCGCGGTACCGCTGGACTTGCGCCGCGAGGATTTCGTCGACGTTCTGACACAAATGACCGGCGGTGATCAGGCTGCGCCCGTGGCGCTGATTTGCGCCCGAGGGGTGCGGTCCGCGCGCCTCAGCAATCGTTTGATTGAAGCCGGATTCACAAATATCATCGACGTACCCGAGGGTATGTTGGGCTCGGCGGCCGGGCCGGGATGGGTAAGAGCCGGTTTACCGGTTCGCAAATACAATGAGGATGCGGGATGATCAGGGAAATCGGCTTGGCAGCAGTATTTGCCTTCACCGCGCAGTTGGCCCTGGCGGGATGCGCTGATCAGGGGGATATTTGCGAAACCTCCTTGGGCGCGTACCATATCGAACTGCCCGATGCGGAAAACCCGCCATTGGTGGTGTTTCTGCACGGATATGGCGGCAGTGGATCGGGAACGATGCGAAATCGCGGGATGGTCGAACCTCTGTTGGCGCGCGGTTATGCAGTGATGGCGCCTGAAGGTTCGGAAAGGCCCAACCGGGGCGGCAGAAAAAGCTGGAATTTTATCCCTGGATTTGGCGAACGGGATGAAACCGCCTTTCTGTCCGAAGTGGTTCAGGACGCGGAAAACCGGTTCGGAATCAATGTGGACCGGGTCATGCTGGGCGGGTTTTCGGCTGGTGGCTTTATGGTCAACTATCTCGCCTGCAAGGCGCCCGAGACATTTTCAGCATATGTTCCGGTGTCCGGAGGATTCTGGCGGCCACACCCAGAAACCTGCAAGGGTCCAATCCGGATGCTGCATACCCATGGCTGGACGGACAACGTAGTTCCGCTTGAGGGGCGCGTACTGGGCGGTGGCCGGTTTCAGCAGGGCGATATCTATGCCGGGCTCGAAATCTGGCGCGAGGCAAATGGCTGCGTCGATCACAAACCGGCCGGCTTTAGCACAACGGAGAATTTCATGCGCCGCCGCTGGACCACCTGTGCCAAAGGCAGCGCGCTGGAGTTCGCCTTGTTCCCGGGGGGTCATACAGTTCCAGCCGGTTGGGCCGATATGGTCGTGGATTGGTACGAAGGGCTTCCCGGCAGTTGATCACTCTGCCGGCGCCATCTTGATCTTGCCTTCAACCAGTTGCTTCAGCTCGGCCCGGTAACGGCGGGCCGACCGGGTGATGGCAGGTTCGCGGAAATCCTCGCGCATCCCGACCATCCGGCGTGCGGCACCGGCCGAAACACCGCTGAGTGCCGATAGCGGGATGGCCAGGGCGAGACTGATGGCAATCGGAGCCAACCAGATCGAGACCAGCCCGGACAGGATACCAACACTCAAGGCGATGCCACTGACTGTTTCCAATGCATGACACAGAAGCAGTGTGCGTAATCCGTAACTGCCACCGTCGCGTGCTTGCGGCGACCAGCCCCGCTGAATGCCAAGCGCCGTCCGGAAAACGGCGATCATCTGTTGCACCATCAGGATCGGCGCATACAGGATCGACAGAATGACCTCGGCCAGAAACGAGGTCAGGAACTTGAGGCCGCCTCCGAATTCGGAATAGCGTACACCGCTTAGCGGCAAAGCCAGAACTCCCAGCACCTTGGGTGCCAGCAGCATTGCATACATCACAAGAATGATCAGAACGTGCCGGGTTTCCGACATTTCCGGCCATTGCGGGAACAGCGGATTATCGGGGCTGAAGTAATGCAGGACAGAAGCGTCTTTGCCCTGACCGATCAGTGCCCACATCAAAAGCAGCGCAAACCACAAAGGTGACATCAAATAGCCAACGGCACCGTGGAACATGTGAAAACGCGAGACGGCCCGGAATCCAGTTGAGCCCAACAGTTTCAGGTGTTGCAGATTGCCCTGGCACCAACGCCGATCCCGCAACGCATGATCGATCAGTGTGGGGGGCGTTTCCTCGTAAGATCCCCGAATGCGCGGCAGGAACCGCACCGCCCATCCGGCACGGCGCAGCAATCCAGCCTCGACGAAATCGTGGCTCATGATCAGCTTATCCTGACCGTTGATCGCACGCATCTTGGGCAGTCCGGCACTGGTAGCGAAAGCCTTGGTGCGGATAATTGCGTTGTGACCCCAATAATTACCCTCTTGCCCGCACCAACGCGCCAACCCTTCGGCAAAGGCGATGCCATAGACTCCATTGGCAAATTGTTGCATTCGGGCAAAAACCGATTGCGCGCCGATCAGTTGCGGATAGCTCTGAATCAGCCCGGCACCGGGATCACGCGCCAGCGCATCGGTCAGCCGGTGTATAGCGCGGCCGGTCATCAGGCTGTCCGCATCCAGAACCAGCATCGCGTCCCAGTCTGCGCCCCAGCGACTGACCCAGTCGGCGATGTTTCCCACCTTGCGGTCGGTGTTTTGCTCGCGACGGCGGTAATACAACTCCAGTCCTGGGGCGAGCGTGGTGCGCAGGGCTTCGACGCTGGCCTGTTCCTGTGCCGCGATTTCAGGATCGCGCGTGTCGGACAGGATGAACATGGCATAGTGATGCTGCCCACCGCGTGCCTGCAAATCTTCGAGCATGGTGCGGGCGTTGCCCAGCACGTTCCATGGCACTTCGTTGTATACCGGTGTCAAAAGGGCAACGCGCAGGGGCTGTGCTGTGCGTTTGCGCTGCGGACGATCCTGTCTCGACAGCGAAACCATACCCAGCAGAACGGTGCAGACCGTGAACGAAATCCAGAAGAAGTTGAACGAGATAAGCGCCAACAGGATGCCCTCGATCAGATTGATCCCCTGGGCGCTGAACCAGTCGCTCATGATCCACAGCAGGCCCAATGTCGCTACCATCGCCGGTGAAAACGCAAGCGCGCGCCAAAATCCAGTCGCGCCCATGTCTGTGCCCGACGGGGCATCGGCATCGTGGAACCCAACGCTGAAATTCTGCGTGGGCATCGCCAGAGGTGCCTCGGGCGGCATGATATGCAGATCGCGGTTCATATGGTCCATCGGTAAAGCCACACCTCAGAGGCAGGCTGTTTGTCTTTCAGCAGTTGCGCGCGCAACTCGACATGATCGCGCCCATCTGGCTGGAATGAAAACGCAAGACGCAATCCACCCGTATCCGGGTTGCGTTGCAGAACACCGTCCGAGGTTTCTGCATGAGGGGAATCCACGAAGACACTGATCGCCTCGATATCATCGAACAAATCGCTGCCTTCGAAATCGATGACAGCCAAACGCCCTTCACCGAAGGTGTTCTCGCCCATGGCAGTGTTGGTCACCCGTGGCATCGGAGTGCGCTGAGGCTCCTCACCCCAGATCAGACGATAGGACAGGTCAACCCGACTGCCTGCTGCATAGGGTTCTGCCGGGCGCCAATAGGCGACGATGTTGTCGTAGATTTCCTGATCTGCCGGTATTTCGACCAAAGTAACGGTGCCTTTGCCCCAGTCATTCTGAGGCTCGACCCACAGGCCCGGGCGTTTGTGATAATTCGCCTCAAGGTCGGCATAGTCCGAAAACTCGCGCTTGCGCTGCATCAGCCCGAAGCCGCGTGGGTTCTCGTCAACGAAGGAAGATATTTGCAGGCGGGTCGGGTTGGCCAGCGGACGCCACAACACCTCGCCCGCGCCATTGCGGATCAACAGCCCGTCGCTGTCATGGACGGCAGGGCGGAAATCGTCAAACCGGCTTTGGTTGGTCTGGTCGAACAGGAACATCGAGGTGCCCGGCGCGATACCCACATGAGGCAGGTCTTCGCGGGGAAACAGCGTGGCCTCGACATCGATAACGCAATCTGCCCCCGCCGTGACATTGAAGCGATAGGCGCCAGTCACGCTGGGACTGTCCATCAACGCATGGACGACCATATTGCGATGGCCGGGTTTGGGGCGTTCCAGCCAGAAACGGATGAATTCAGGAAATTCCTCACCATCCGGTTCGCCTGTTTTCAGGGCCAGACCGCGTGCTGACAAACCGTAGACCTCGTCCAGACCGATAGCGCGGAAATAGCTGGCACCCTGCCAGACGCAGAATTCATCCGTCTTGCCGGGGCGGTGCATCTCGGTCCGAAGGCGCAGGCCTGAAAAGCCCAGAGTCTCGTCGATGGGCAATTGCGGCACATCTTCAGATTTCTCGAACATCCCCAGATCGAAAACGACCGGTGTGGTCATGCCATTTTCGACCGTTTCCACCTTGACGGTCCGGGGGAAATACAGGCCCGGTGTGAAGAAATCGACGTTGAATGGTGTTTCGGTCTCGTACCACAAAGCCCGGTCCAGTCGGAATCGGATCGAGCGATACTGTTCGTAAGTCAGATTCTGCCATTCCTGAGGAACCATTTCACGTTCCGCATAAGGGCGGTTGGCCAGGTCGCGGGCCAATTCGACCACGTGGTCGCGGTCAAAGGGGACTGCGCCCCCGGATGCATAGGCCGATGGGGCAAAGGCCAAGGCTGTCGTCGAGACGAGGAATGCGCGACGGGTTAAATTCATCTCTTCAATTTCCAGGGTTGAGACTTGAACCAAGATGCCAGATAAGCCACGCCAATGATCATGGCAAAGCCAATCATGTTGGCGACAAAGACGGTGGCAACATCCCGCCCAGTCTGATCAAGGGCAACGCCGATAAGTCGTGCTGCCGCCATGGAAAATACAAAGACTGCAAGGGATTGCTGACCGACTTTGGTGATGACTGTCAACAGGAACTGCCAGACGCGCGCGCCCATGCTGTGACCCGTCGCAATCAGGCGGTGACCATGTTCGCCTGCCGCAGCCCAACCCAGATAGGCCAATGACAGAAAATGGACATATCGCAGCGCGCCAAACTCGGTTTTGTCGCGCAATTCGTCAGTCAGTGGCCAGATCTTTCGGATCGCAGCGCCCAACTCAGGCGCAGCGGTATTGACCCAGAGGAAGACCTTCCAAGATCCAAACGGAGCTGACAGGATCAGGAACAAGGCAGCCGCCCAGACCAGAGATTTCGATACCGGTGGAGCGGGAATCCAGCCGCGCATCAAGGCAAATCCGGTGAAGAACAGCAATTGCCAGCCAAACGGGTTGAAAAACCATTGCCGATCCGACCACGGCTCGGCCGGAAGGGCCAGCGCGCCGGTCTGGGTGACACACCAGATCGCCACAGATGCAGCAGCCATCAGCCAGAAACTGATACGGTATAGCGCGATGTAGAGCGGCATCAGCGCCAGTACCACCAGATACATCGGCAAGATGTCAAAGTAGTTCGGTACATAAGTCAGCGTGAAGAGCCCCACCATCTGCGGGGCGGGATCATCGAAGAAATGCTGAAGGTTCAGCGACGAGACATAGGTTTTCTCGAACGCGCCGGTCAGGTCCAGCGCTGCCATTGTCATGGCAACAAAGAAGAACAGGGCAATATGGGCCCAATAAACCTGCCAGATGCGATAGGCCACACGGGCTGTGCCCATCCACCAGCCCTTGTACAGGAACGCCCCGCCAAAGGCGATGGCCGAGGCCATGCCCGAACAGAACACGAAGATCTCGGTTGCATCTGAGTACCCAAAGCGCGCCGGGATCCAATTCGCCCAGGGATCATTGGGAATGTGGGCAATCAGGATGATGAACATCGCGATGCCGCGATAGAAATCCAGTCGCGGGTCACGCGTGCGGGCGGGGGTCGCAGCCGAGGCCGCGACGGGTGCAAAATCAGCAGCGGGCGATATGGTCGCCATACGGTCTCTGTCCTTCTTGGTCGTCTTGTTACTCGGCGGGGACGCTTTGCATGTCTCCGCCGTCGCGCGCCGCATCAATCAGGGCGCGGCGCGCAATGGCATAATTGTCTTCACCGCCGGCGCGTTTAGCACGGCGGTCATCCAGAATACGTTCGACGGCATCCAGACGCCCGGCACGCAGACCCGAGTCGATGGTAATGCGTTCAAATACATCACGTTGTGCATGGCTTCCACCGGCCAGTTGCATTGAACCGCGCGCCGCCAACAGGTGATCAAATGCCGTGCCATAATGGCCGTCACCAAAGGCTTCAAGGCCCATGGCGGCCGCGACACCGGGATCGGCCATACGGCGGGTGGTGTCGTCATTGGCACGCGCTGCATCCTTGTTCATGCGGGTCAGCATCTTGGCGGTGGCGTCGGCGCGGTTGTCACCGGTCAGCGCCAGTAGATAGTGCAGATCGGCGAAGATCAGGCAGCCGTCTTCGGTGCGCGCAGCACTCAGGTCAGCCAGTTCTTCCCAGCGATTTCCGACATTTACGCCTTCAAGTTCAAGCCGCATCAGCAGCGAAGTTCCGTTCGAGATGTCGCGGTAATCGTCGGTTTTGTCCTTGCGGACGTGGTTGTCATACAGATCCATCACCTGATCAATCTGACCCAGATCCAGATGCATCAGAGCCTTATGCCACCAGACGTGATAGCGGAAGTTGTTGCAATGGGCCCAGGCCGCCTCGCGTCCGGCCAGCCAGTCAAGGCCCAGCTGCGCGTTGCCGGTCATTTCATGGACATGGGCCACCGCGTGCAGACCCCAGGCATCGTCGGACACCATCCAAAGCGCCTGACGTCCTGCAATTTCGGCCTTTTCGTAGGCTCCGGTTTCTTCTAGCGCGAAGGAATGGCAGCCCAGCAGATAGCCGCGACCGGGGTGATCGGGTTCATATGCTGGCATTACCCGTTCGATCGAACGGCGCATTCCATCCGGATCCCCCAGAACGAAACGGGTCGCATGGCTGAGTTTCATCGCCAACGTATCCTGTGGGTGATCGCGCAGAACCGCTTCGAACTTTTGCACCGCCTGTGTCAGGTGTCCCGCCAGATACAGCCCCAATGCATCGACAAACAGCCGCTCGCGCGCCGAGACGGGCTGCCGGCTCATCGCAGCATTGGCAGCCGCCAAAGCCTCGACTGCAACCGCCATCATCTCACGCCGACCGAGAAGGGCCATGAACAGGCCTTTCACGGCATGACCCAAAGCAAAATCGGGCTCAAGCTCCAACACTTTGCCCAGATGTTGGGGTGTAGCCGCGGCATGCGCCATAAACCCAAGCAGAACACCATTCCAGGCTTCGACAGCTTCCGGCTGCGCCAAGGTGTTCATCTGTCCAAAAACGTCTTGTTTCATACTTGGGTCCAATCTGATTGCGGTATTTGACACTGTTTGATGTAACAGAGTGTGCGAGAGCGGCGTATCAGTATCGACCCCGCTCTCGAATTGGTGAAATGTCGTGTGTAAGAAAGTCGAAAAAATCCGCCGATTCAAAGGCATGTTTCAGCAACTTGCCGCCTAGTTGTGCAAGTGTTTCAATCGTCGAACGGGTTTTCAGCGCTTAACACCCAGTCAGTATCGGCCCCGCAGGTGGGTGGCGCGCTGCGATATGTTACAGGCGTGCGTGACAAGTTCAGGGGATTCCCGATCAGGTTCACGATACCGGGCTGGGCCTGCATCGAAATCTGCATTTTTCGTGCTGCCACCTGTTCCGTATCAAAAACCTGATCCAGCGTCTGGACCGGTCCTACGGGCACTTTCACGGCTTCAAGACCGGAAATTACTGATCGTGTATCCAGACCTTGGACAGCGGGCCGTAGAATGGCGTTTAGCGCATCACGGTGTTCCAGTCGCGCCGGGTTGGTCACGAATCTGGGGTTGTCGGCAAGTTCGGGTTGTCCCAGGAAACCGCACAGCTTTCTGAACTGGCCATCATTTCCAACCGCCAGAATGACATGCCCATCGGATGTCTCGTAAACGTCATAAGGCACGATGTTGGGGTGCCCGTTTCCACGGCGCTGCGGAACGTTGCCAGAAGTCAGGTAATTGACGCCCTCGTTGATCAGCCATGCGATCTGAGAATCAACAAGTGCCAGATCGACCTGCTGACCTTCACCGGTCAGGTCGCGGTGGCGCAGCGCGGCCAGAATGCCAACGCTTGCATACATTCCGCACATCACATCAGCGATGCCGACCCCCACTTTCATCGGCGCGCCTTCCGGGTCGCCGGTCAGGGACATGATCCCGCCATAGCCCTGTGCCATCAGGTCATAGCCGGGTTTGCTGGCATTTGGCCCGGTTTGGCCGTAGCCCGAGATCGAGCAGTAAACGAGGCTAGGGAATTCCTGCGACAGGGTGGCATAGTCCAGCCCGTATTTCGCGAGACCGCCGGGTTTGAAATTCTCAATCAGAATATCCGCGTGTGAGGCCAGCCGCCGTACTTCCGCCTGACCTTTCTCGGTTGCGATATCCAGGGCCACAGATTTCTTGTTTCGGTTCGCTGACATGAAATAGGCGCTCAGGTCCGAACGGTTGCCATCGGCATCGGTGACATAGGGCGGACCCCATTGCCGCGTGTCGTCGCCCCCGGTGGCAGGGTTCTCGATCTTGATGACACTTGCGCCCAGATCACCCAGCAACTGCGTGCAGGTTGGCCCGGCCAGAATTCGGCTGAGGTCCAGAACTTTGACGCCCTTCAGCGGGCCCTCAGATGCGGCCATCGTATCCTCCACGGTCGATTTCAGCGGCGATGACGGTAAATGTCTCGGCCTTTACAGCAGCTTCAAGTGCTGCACGCAACTCTGCCCGGTTGCGGACAGTGTGGCCGTTCCCACCAAATGCACGGCCCATGGCGGCGAAGTCATGGTGGCCGAAATCCACGCCATTCTTGCCCATCTGCCGCTGCCGCTGTTTCAACTCGATAAGGGCAAGGCTGGCATCTACGAAGACAAGAAAGATCGGATTGCCGCCCATTTCAGCTGCCGTCGACAATTCCCCGGCGACCATCAGAAGCCCGGCATCACCCGAAAAGCTGATCACCGGGCGGTCGGGCTCGGCCAGTTTCAGACCAATGGCCATTGGGACAGCACAGCCCATGGTGCAGAGCGCCGAGGATTGGATCAGCCCACGTTCTTCGCTGCATTCCCACATCTGGCTCAGCAGAATGCGATGCGCGCCGCTGTCAGCGGTTGCGAGTGTTTCGGGGGGCAGGGTCGTGCGCGTTTCGGCGATGACAGCGGCGGGTCCCCAGTCCTCATCGGTGGGAAAGGCCAATGCCAGTGCGGTTTTGACCTGCGCGGGCTCACCACCCGGCCATGTCGTGCGGGCGGGGTTTCCCTTGGCAATGGCCTCAAGCGTCTCGCCCGTGTCGGCCACCAGATTAAGACCCGCCTGATGCATGTAGTGGTCATTGATCACCGCTGATATGTCGATGACGCGCTTTTCTTCGGGGTCCCAGATTTCGCGCCAGCCGGGGCGCATTTCGATCGGGTCATACCCCAGACACAGCACCAGATCGGCTTGTTCGACCAATGGGACAAGGTGCTTGTCTGCCAAAGGCGACAGGCCAGCGCCGCCCAAACACAATGGGTGATCTTCGGGAACAACACCCTTGGCCTTGTAGGTGGTCACAAATGGAATTCCGAAATGTTCCAAAAACGCCTGCACCACACTGCGCGAGTCGTCATAGAGGACATCGAGACCAATAATGGCGATTGGGCGCTCGGCCTCAGCCACCCAGCGCCGGGCTTTTTCAAGGCATTCACCATTGGGACTGACAGGCGCGACCTTGGCCAGACGGCGGCGTTTCACACCCGTCACTGGCGTATCGGCGACCGAGATCGGAACATCGATATGGACCGGGCCCGGTCGCGGCTGTGTGGCAAGCGACACAGCCTTGTCTGCGACGATATCCGCGCCCTTGGCCGTCAGTGTGAACGTGCCCTTGGTGATGGAACGGTAAACCTGGCTGTGATCCATGACCTGATGAGTATAGGTCAGCGCCTCGTCCGCATCGACGCAACCGGTCAGAACGATCATCGGAACACGGTCCTGCAACGCATTGGCCACCACATTGATGCCGTTCATCGCGCCCGGACCCAAAGTGGCGACCAGAATCGCAGGCGCGCCGTCGCGGTGATGCACGGCCTCGGCCATGAATCCGGCCGAGTTTTCATGTTTTGTCAGATGAAAGGTGATGCCCGCCTTTTCAAGCGCATCCACCAGTGTCAGCACCTCACCCCCCGGCATTCCAAAGGCGTGGCGGCACCCCGCTTCATACAGGCGTTGGGCCAGAAGATCGGCGGCGCGCGGCGTGGGGTCCTGCATCAGTCATGCTCCGAGATAACCGTTTCGAAGCAGATTGCGGAGGACGCCACCAGACGCAAGGCGGATCACGTCAGTGTGACTATTTGACTGCGTCTTCGGCAACGGATTGAAAGGTTTTATCAAGTTCTGCGGCAATGTCCTGCAAGGCTTGCCCGCCTTCCGCAATGTAAGGGTCAAACACGAAACTGGGGGTCTTGTAAGACAGGGTTGCGGTTCCGTCCTCATTCTCGGTGACATAGAAACGGATCGGTGCTTCGATCATCGCATTGGTAGAGGTTTCCAGCACCCTTACCGCGTAATCGTTGTTGAACGCGCCAATAACCAGATTGCCCGGAATGGTGATTCCGCGCGCCGCAGCTGCCTTGGTGGGTCCAGCCTGCGTAACCACAATCAGCCCGTTGTCCTTGATCGCAGCCTTGGTTGCGTCGACCAGTTCCGAGTAGGTCTTGTCCGCAGGAAACACGGCCCAACCGGTTGGGCCGTCTTGTGCCCAAACGGGTAAAGTGATCAGGCAGAGCAAGGGAATGAGGGCTTTCATTGTCACGTCTCCTGTATTGAGGTGCAACCTGTGTGCCAGACCTTACCGTCCCGCGACATCACAAACCCGTGTTCATGTGCCCGTGCGGTTTTTCCGGCGCGTCTTTAACAGGTAGATATCCATGATCCAGCCATGTTCGGCGCGGGCCCTCGCCCGGGTCTCAAGGATATTTTGCGCAACCTCATCCAGCGGGCCACTAATCAGAACCTCTTCTTTCATACCTACATAGGCGCCCCACCAGATGTCATAATCTGCCAAATCAAGGGTTTGGAACGAGCATTCGCCGTCCAGCATCACCGCGACGTTCGAGGCCGCATCGGGCCAGCCTTCATCCCGGATACGACGACCGGTTGTAACAACGTAAGGTGCGCCTAGATCATTGATCGGAATCGCATGGGCAGCGGTCAGCGCCTGCAACGCGGTGATGCCGGGGATAACATTGGTATTGGGTTGCGGGTTCAACCGGGCAGCGATGCGCAATGAGCTGTCATAGAGGGACGGATCCCCCCAGATCAGCAACGCGACATTCTGCGCCTCTGGATGAGCGGCAATGGCCGCTTGCCAGCGCAGGGCGATGGCGTCGTGCCATTCATCGACACCGCGCAGGTAACCATCGTCGGCCCGGCGTTGGGGAATATCGAAATAGGCGATTTGCGGCGGTGTTTCGGCGACGCGTTCGATGATCGCTTCACGCAGCCCGGCCAGGTCAGCCTTGTTTTCCCCTTTGCGCGGAATCAGGATCAAATCTGCCGCCTGGATCGTCTGCGCGCCCTGAAATGTTACATGATCCGGATTGCCGGTGCCGATGCCGATCAGGCTCAGATCAATCATCGTCGAACTCCGCCAGCGGGCCGTAAAGAATCAGTGCCGGTGCTTTGCCGATCTCGGTTTTCAGCTGCTCTGCAAGCGCGCCAATCGTGGCGCGTTGCAGTTTTTGGTCGGGGGTTGAGACGGATTCGGCCATAAGCGCCGGAGTATCCAACGGCAATCCTTGAGTGTGCAGGGCTTCGACGAGCAAGGGGAAGGTGCGTTTGCCCATGAAAACGACGGTGGTGGCCTGTGGATCGGCCAGCGCCTTCAGGTTCAGGTCGTCGGGCAGCTCACCACTGACGTCATGGCCGGTCACGAACTGAACCCGTCGGGCCGTAAGCCTGCGCGTCAATGGAATGCCTGCGGCCGCTGCCGCTGCCACTGCTGAGGGGACGCCGGGAATGATCTCATAGGCGATACCGGCTGCGCGCAGGGCGACAAGCTCTTCCTCAAGCCGTCCGAACATACCGCCGTCGCCGGATTTTAGGCGCACCACATGCTGACCGGACTGCGCGTAATCCACCAGCAACCGGCTGACATGGTCCTGCTTGGGTGACGGACGACCGGCCCGCTTTCCGACACCAACCAGATCCGCATCGTCGCGCGCATGGCTCAGGATCGGGCCGCTGCTGAGATCGTCGAACAAGATCGCGTCGGCCTTTTGCATCCGGTCCACCGCCTTGAGCGTCAGCAGTTCCGGATCGCCGGGGCCAGAGCCGACGAAAGAGACAAAGCCGCTCATGCCGACGCCTCCGCAATCAGGTGAAAGAACGTGCCAGTGACATTGCCACGCAGTGATCCGGTTTGCGGGCCTTCTTCCCCTTCGGCGTCAAACACGCGTGCCAATGGGGCGTCCGGTTGGTCCACGATCGAGGAATAATGGAACTCGTGTCCGCGCAATGCCGATCCTTTGGCAAAGCCGGGCATAGGGGCCAGAAGGGCGGCCTTTCTATAACCAAGGTTGAACTTGCGCTTCTGATAAGATGTGACAAGGCCCAGCAAACCAGCCATTTCATGGTGTAAGCCGTCCTTGTCGATCAGCGCCTGACCAAGCGCCATGTAGCCGCCGCATTCTCCGTGCACCGGTTTTGTTTCCGCGTGTTTACGCAAACCACTCAGAAAGGTGGTGGCCGCTGCCAATGTTCCGGCGTGCAATTCGGGATACCCGCCGGGCAACCAGACCAGATCGGCATCCGCCGCCGGAGGTTCGTCTGCCAAGGGTGAAAAAGGCAAGATCTCGGCACCCGCATCGTGCCACCCTTGCAAAAGGTGGGGATAGGTAAAGGAAAAGGCGGCATCACGGGCCAGCGCGATCCGCTGGGCCGGGGGCCGCGGCAGTGCGGCTGACGAAGGTCCGCTGGGGCCTGAGGAAGCTGCCCGCTTGATTGCGTCAAGGTCCACATGTTCTCGTAAAAACGCAGCATAGCCTACAATGGCGCTTTCCAGATCGGGGTGTTCGACCGCCTGAATAAGTCCCAGATGCCGCTCTGGCAGGGTCAAATCACCACGGCGGGGCAGCACGCCCAGAACAGGCAGGCCCGCGCGCTCCATTCCCAGACGGGTCAGGCGTTCGTGGCGGGGGCTGGCGCATCGGTTCAGGATCACTCCGGCAAAGGGCAGATCGGGATTGTACATCCTGAACCCCAGCGCCGTTGCCGCCGCTGATTGTGCCTGCCCGCCCACATCCAGCACAAGCACAACGGACCAGCCCATGTGCAGGGCGGTCTCGGCGCTCGAACCGTGCCCAACTTCGCCAGGCTTTGCGACACCGTCGAACAAACCCATCGAGCCCTCGGCCACCACAATGTCAGCGCCTTCGGCCTGAGCAGAAATTGCACTGAGCAGGGGATCTGCCATCGCCCAGCTGTCCAGATTGAACGAAGCCCGCCCGGCAGCTGCCCGGTGAAAGGCGGGATCGATATAATCCGGCCCGCTTTTAAAGGGTTGCACGGTCAGGCCATCTTCGGCCAGCGCGCGCAAAAGGCCCAGCATGACCGTCGTCTTGCCAGTACCCGAAGAGGGTGCTGAAATCAGAATACCCGGAGGGTTAGTCATCACCATGTCTCCAGCTTGACCAAGGGCTGTCGGCGCTTTGCGGGCGATAGCGGCGGTCGTAATCTCTGGAATAAAGACAGCTTTCGTCAAAACCCTCACCGGCCAACGCAGGGCCAACCATGATCAAAGCCGTGCGCGAGATGCTTTCATCCAGCGACCCTTTCAGGGTTTCCAGCGTTGCGCGGATGATCTGTTCATCCGGCCAGCTTGCGCGATATACAACGGCCACCGGGCAATCGGCACCATAAGCCGGGGTCAGGTCTGCGATAACCTTGTCCAGATTGCCGATTGACAGATGAATGGCCAGTGTCGCGCCGGTACGGGCAAAATTAACCAGGGTTTCACCTTCGGGCATGGATGACGCGCGCCCCGGCGTTCTGGTCAGAACCACCGACTGCGCCAGTCCCGGCAGGGTTAGTTCGGTGCCCAGGGCCGCTGCGGCGGCGGCAAAGGATGGTACGCCAGGGGTGACGCTGACCGGAATGCCCACTTCTTTCAGGCGCCGGATTTGTTCGCCCATCGCTGACCAGACTGACAAATCGCCCGAATGCAGCCGTGCCACGTCCTGACCCGCTTTATGCGCGACTTCGATCTCGGCCATGATCTGGTCCAGATCCATGGGCGCAGTGTTGATGATTTTTGCGTCTTTGGGGCAGTGGCTCAGAATTTCCGCTGGCACCAGCGATCCGGCATAAAGGCACACGGGGCACGAGGCTATGATGTCGCGCCCACGCAATGTCAACAGGTCTGCAGCGCCCGGTCCGGCGCCGATGAAATGAACGGTCATGTTTGTCCTCCGATGGCGATGGCGCAGGTGGCCAGCCGGTCGTCCGAAATATGTCTGGGTGAAAGCAGTCGCGCGCCGGACCCGGCGGCGGCAAGGGCCGATGCTTCGGCAACGCTGCCGGTGCCATAAGCGGCACGGCTTCGGTTCGAGCATGTCAGGGTTCGTTGTCCGGCCAAATCGGCAGCCGCCACGAAATGCAGCGGAAGAGCAAGGCTTTCCGCAAAGGCCACCAGCGCAGAGTGGCCGTTTTTGTCAGCGACCGTCGCCAGAGCTTGGACATCATGGCTGGCCGCTGCCGCGTCATAGGCGGCGCGCAAACTGTCTGCCGTCGCGTCTGATGAGAAGCCCAAGCCTGCCACGATCATAACGTCACGCTCCACTGGACAACCGGATAGGCAGATTTCCAGCCGCGCCGCGGTCCGAGGGGTGCAGAATGAGCCAGTTCGATCCGCAACAGGTCTCCGCCCAGATCTTGGTGCCAACGCGCCAACAAGGCTTCGCTCTCCAGCGTTACCGCGTTGGCGACCATCCGTGTGCCAGCGGGCAGGGCGTCGCGAAGCCACGCCAGCAGGCTGGCGCTTAGCCCACCGCCGATGAAAACCACATCCGGCAGGGGCAAACCGGCCAGCGCTTCGGGTGCAGTGCCGCGGACAACCTGTAACCGATCCTGCCCCAGCGCGTCGGCATTGCGGCGAATGCGTTCGGCCCTGTCGGCGCGGGGTTCGATACTGGCGGCGGTCAGGGTCGGGTCGCACATCAGCCATTCAATACTGATCGAGCCGGTGCCACCGCCAATGTCCCACAGATGTTCGCCCCGCTGCGGTGCCAGTGCGGACAGGGTCAGTGCCCGGATCGGGCGTTTGGTGATCTGGCCGTCGGTTTCAAATAGATCATCCGGCTTGCCCGAGGCCTTGGACAGTCCCTGCCCAGTGCCGGTCACTTCCAACCCGACGCAGACAGGATGATCGAAGGTTCCCAGCAGAGCTTCGGTCAGGCTCACTGTCTGGATGCTTTCCCGCGGGCCGCCGAGGGCCTGCATCACATGCAACGCGCTGTCGGCAAAACCGGTTTCGCTCAGATATGTCGCCAGTTCAGCAACCGCCTTGCCGTCACGCAAAAGCACAATGGCATGAAGATCCGGGGCCAGATGCGGCCGCAATCGGGTCAAAGGCGCAGCGTGCAGGCCGAACGTCGGCGTGCTTTCCAAAGGCCAGCCCAGCCGCGCGGCGGCCAGCGAAAACGTGGACTGGCCGGGCAGGGCGGTCCACTCTTTGGCATCGAAGTTACGCGCGATGACGGACCCTGCGCCAAACCAGAACGGATCACCTGACGCCAGAACCACCGTCTGCCGTCCGCGCAGGCCTTTCAGGATCGGCAATCCGTCCGAGAACGGCACCGGCCATTCGACCCGTTCAGCCTCGTTTTCCGGCAGCAGCGACAGGTGACGAGGCGGCCCCATGATCACTTCGGCCCGGTCCAGCACTTGACGGCTTGCAGGCGACAGGCCATCAAGCCCATCTTCGCCCAATCCCAAAACGGTCAGCCACGGAGACTCAGACATGCCCAACCTCCTGATTCTTGGCGGCACGACCGAGGCCAACGCTTTGGCCAAAGCTGTTGCGGAACAAGGGATTACGGCTGTGTATTCTTACGCGGGACGGGTGGAAACCCCGCGTCCGCAGCCGTTGCCGGTGCGAGTTGGCGGGTTTGGCGGCCCGGAAGGTCTGGCCCACTACATCCGTGAAAACGCGATCACCCATGTCGTGGATGCGACCCATCCATTTGCGGCGCAGATGAGCCGGAACGCGATTGAGGCGTGTCACACAACTCAGGTTCCACTGGCCGCCTTGACCCGCGCGGCGTGGAAGCCGCAACCCGGCGATGTCTGGCACCGCGTGCCCGATATCCCTGCCGCCGTCGATGCGCTTGCAGGTGATCCTCAGCGTGTGTTCCTGGCTGTCGGACGTATGCATCTTGAAGACTTTGCTGCCCAGCCCCAGCACCACTACCTGCTGCGTCTGGTGGACGAACCCGACAGCTTGCCCTTGCCTCTGGCGCAGATTGTCGTGGCCCGGGGTCCTTTTGCAGAAGCCGAAGACCGCGCACTGATGCAGCAACATAGGACGCAACTTGTGGTGTCCAAGAACGCGGGCGGCTCGGGCGCGCGCGCCAAGCTGGACGCAGCGCGGGCGCTGGGCCTGCCAGTGCTTATGATCGACCGCCCGGTGCTTCCCAAGCGGACCGAGCTTTCGACTGTCGCACAGGTTCTGGACTGGCTGTCTCATCCCTGATCCTCGACCGGGGTGAAGCGTGGCGTATAGACGATCGGCGTGCCATTGCGTTCGATGACGCGAGTGCGCGACGAGCCGACAATTACCACGGTCTGCATATCCGCCATCTCGGGCGTGGCCTCGGCCAGTGTGGAAATCCGGATCGCCTCATCCGCTCGTGACACGGCGCGCGCAAACAGGATCACCCGCTCGGGCTCGCATTCTTCGCGCAGGATTTCCAATGTCTTTACAAGACCTTCCGGGCGAGACTTCGAGCGGGGGTTGTAGAATGCCATCGAGAAATCGGCCTGCGCAGCCAAGCGCAGGCGTTTTTCGATCAGCGACCAGGGCTTTAGGTTGTCGCTAAGGTTGATGGCGCAGAAATCATGCCCCATCGGAGCGCCTGCGCGGGCAGATGCGGCCAGCATCGCGGTGATCCCCGGCAGCACATCTATCTGAATGTCACGCCATTCTGTTGGGCCATTCTCCAACGCTTCGAACACAGCTGCAGCCATAGCAAACACACCGGGATCGCCCGAGGACACAACAACCACCCGCCTGCCGTCGGCGGCCATTTGCAGCGCGTGTTGCGAGCGGTCGATTTCAACCCGGTTGTCACTGGCGTGCAGGGTCAGGCCGGGGCGGTCGGCCACGCGGGCCACATAAGGGATATAGCCCACCACATCAGTGGCGTCGGCCAAAGCCGCTGTAACTTCGGGGGTGACCAGCGCTTCGTTGCCCGGACCAAGGCCTGCGATCTTGACCCAGCCGCTCATGGTCGGCGTCCCTGACCATGAACAACGATGATCGAGAAATACGGGGTGATCTTCTCGCAGGCCTCAGACAGTTTTGTCACCGTCTGGTTCGGCATTTGCGCGTATTCGACAATCCATGCGCGGTCGTACAACCCGGAGGTTTTCAGTGCGCGTTTCACCTTGTCGATGTTCCGCCCGATCTTCATCACGACCAAAGCATCTGTCTTCGCCATGCGTTCAGCTAGAACCTCCTCGGGCAGGGTGCCGACCAGAACGGTCAGCACATCATCCCCCCAGGTGATCGGATCGCCGGTGGCCGTCCATGCACCGGACATACCGGTGATGGCTGGTACAACCTCGACCGGAGCTTCGTCACGCAACCGATTGTAAAGATGCATGAACGAGCCGTAGAAAAACGGATCGCCCTCACACAGTACCACCACATCCTCACCCTGTTCCGACAGCGTCTTCAGGTGTGCTGTGCACTCTTCATAGAACGCGGCCAGCAACTCGTTATAACGCGGATCAGTGACCGGGATTTCGGTGGTCACCGGGTATTCCATCGGGAATTCAATCGCGCCTTCGGGGATCATCCCGTTGACGATTTTGCGGGCCTGACCGCTGCGACCCGGTTTGCGAAAGAATGCCACGTGTTTGGCGTTGCGTAGAAGGCGATCGGCCCGGACACTCATCAGATCAGGGTCACCGGGGCCAAGGCCCACGCCGTATATGGTACCCATTTTCATTCCGCCCGGCTTGCGATGGCGTTGATGGCTGCAACGGTGATGGCGCTGCCACCCAGACGGCCTTTGACAATGCAGGAGGGGACGGGTTGCGCCTGCCACAACGCGTCTTTGGATTCCACCGCTCCGACAAATCCGACCGGGCAGCCGATGATCGCAGCAGGGCGCGGGCAATCCGGGTCTTCCAGCATGTTCAGCAAGTGAAACAGCGCGGTGGGCGCGTTTCCAATGGCGACCAGAGCACCTTCCAGATGCGGACGCCAGAATTCCAGCGCAGCGGCAGAACGGGTGTTGCTCATCTTGGTGGCCAGAGGGCGCACGCGTTCGTCATGGAGGGTGCAGATCACCTGGTTGTCGGCAGGCAGACGGAAGCGGGTCACACCTTCGCTGACCATGCGCGCGTCACACAGGATCGCCGCGCCGTTTTCCAGCGCCGTGCGTGCGGCCTGCACAAATCCGGGTGAGAAATGTACAAACTCCTCCAGCCCGACCATGCCGGCGGCGTGGATCATCCGAACGGCGACCTGCTCTTCATCGGTATCAAAGCGGGCCAGATCAGCCTCGGACCGGATGGTGGCAAAGCTTTCCTTGTAGATCGCCGCGCCATCAGTTTCGTAAGTGTAGGGCATCAGGTGAAGTCCATGGTCATGAGTGTTTCGGAGTCGAGGCCGCGTTGGCAGGGCTCATCCCCTGCGCAGCCCTGTTTGACAAGATCAAATCGCCCGTTGTTGCCGACCACTGTGATCTCGGCCGGGCCCATATGGGCGCACCCCTTGGCGCAGCCCGAGACATGCAGACGACCGTGAATGCGCCGAGCCAATGCACGGGCGATGTCGCGGGTTTCCACCTGCGCTTGCGGGCAGAACGGCGCGCCGGGGCAGGCGTCGGTTGTCATCATCGGATCGGCTCCGTCCATGACGAAATCCGGGGAGGGTATCGCCGCCCCGCCTTCCAGCAGGATCAGCCGCCACGGGGTGACACGCAGGGCAGAAGCGCCGCCGGCTTCAACCAGTTCACAAAGCTTGCGCGCAGGCAGCGAGCCGAATGCCGCGCCGTAGAGAGAACCCAGTTCACAGGGGCCGGGTTGCAGTTTTTCACCGATAGGACCGGGGGCAAATCCCTGCCAATCCTGTGGCAGCGCGTAGGCGACCCGCGCCATGCGGCGTGTCTCGGCCGTATAGGTCTGGGCAAACCAACGGGCCAGCGCGATCACGTGGTCGATGGCGTCGCCTTCGGCCACACACCGCCCGGTTTTGCAGCCGTCGGCGCGCAGGATCAGACCGTCAGCACCCAGTTCCAGACGAATATCTGCGGAATCCGAGGCCAACAGGCGCGTCGGGCCTGTATCTATGGCAAAACCGAACTTAGCGGGCAGAGCAGGCAGTTCCGCCAGTCGATCGATCAATTCCTGCGTCAGCCGCGCGGTCAAATCGCCCGCCTGATAGAGCGGAGTGACCAGAATATTGCGGCGTACTTCGATGCCGGGTTCCGCATCAAGCAAGTCCAGCGCCGCAAGCTCCACAAGCAACGGCTGGTGGTCGCGCTCATCCACGCCGCGCAGCTGCAGGTTGGCACGATTGGTCAGGTCAATGGTGCCGTTGCCGAACTGTTCGGCCAGTTCGCACAAGCCAATAGCCTGCCTGGCATTCAGTCGCGCCAGACGCGGACGGACCCGCACGACCAGCCCGTCGCCTGACATCATCGGGCGATGCGCGCCGGGACACCAGCCTTGAACGATAGGTGCACTCATCTCAAACCCTCCAAATCGGCCCGGATCGAATTCCGGCGCGTGTTCCAAAGCCCCGCTTCCAGCAATGCACGGAACCTGTCTTGCATGGCCTGATGGGCCTTCGGGTTGGTCTCTTGCAGAAAGGTATCAACGGCCTCATTACCCAATGTGGCTTCGTGATAGAGATCAAACAGATGCGGAGCGACAGTGCCGGACAGATGCGCGAAAGAGGCCATGTGATCCAGCGTCGCAGCAATCTCGGCGGCGCCGCGAAAACCATGGCGCTGCATCCCCGCAATCCAGCCGGGGTTGGCAGCGCGGGCATGAACGACGCGGCTGATTTCTTCCGGCAGAGTCCGGGCGCGCGGATTATCTGGGTTGGTGTTGTCCAGATGGTAAAGCTGAGCGGTGCCCCCAGCGACCTTTTTGGCGGCGGCAAAACCGGCTTCATGCGTGGCATAGTCGTTGGCCAGCAGCAGGTCAGTTTCCGTCAGATCCTGGAGGTGAACAAAACTGTCGGCATTGGCGACACGATCCGTGATTCCCGCTTTGTCCTGCGCGATGTGTTCACCTTCCAGCGCGTACGAGCTGGCCTCAAGCCATGCCTCCCCGGCTTGGGCGCGCGCCTCGTCCGTATAGGTCTCGGACAGATGGGTCATGTTCAGGCCGTAACTGCCGGGTGCCGGGCCAAACACCCGCGTAGCCGGGGCGTGACCGGCATAGGGGTTCCAGTCGGTCGCTTCATCACGCTCTGACAAAGCCCGAACCGCCTGACCATAAAGGGCTGACAATGTGGGGAACACATCGCGAAACAAGCCCGAAACCCGCAGGGTGACGTCCAGACGCGGGCGGCTCAGGTCGGTGATGGGTAAAACTTCGATACCCGAAACCCGCTCGGATCCCTTGTCCCAAACCGGCTTTACACCCAGCAGGTGCAGGGCCATGGCGAATTCTTCGCCCGCAGTGCGCATGGTGGCCGATCCCCACAGATCGACAATCAGCCCTTTCGGGTAATCACCTTCCTCCTGCAAGTGCCGCCGTACCAGTTCCTCGGCCAGTTTCACGCCTTGCGTGTAAGCTGCGCGGGTGGGCACAGATCGCGGATCGGTGGTGTAAAGGTTTCGCCCGGTCGGCAGCACGTCAAAGCGGCCCCGATAGGGCGAGCCGGACGGGCCAGCCTCGATCCTCTTGCCGGCCAGCGCATTGATCAGGGCCTT
Organism: Ruegeria sp. AF1; assembly: GCF_056542125.1. NCBI lineage: Bacteria > Pseudomonadati > Pseudomonadota > Alphaproteobacteria > Rhodobacterales > Roseobacteraceae > Ruegeria > Ruegeria sp. AF1. Next base: position 849,490 of record NZ_JBQFZG010000001.1, on the reverse strand, counting down.
GCGTTCGGCATGGGCGGATGGGGCTGGGTCGAAACTGCCGGTCACGTCCGGTACACGCCCATAGACGTGCAGCCCGTCGCCGAACTGACTTTCTTTGATATCGCAGACAAAGCGGTCAATGCGCGTGATTGCTTCGGCGGTGCTGGTGGCCTGATCCAGACCCAGATCGTTCTCCAGTCCAATGGCCTGTGCTTCTTCCCGGATATCTTCCTGCAGCCGGTCGCGGCGTCTGGGGTCAAGACCGTCCGCGTTTGAAAATTCGTCCAGCAGGGCTTCCAGCCGCACCATCCGGTCAGGCGTTCCGCTTTCTTTCATGGGAGGCGGGATGTGGCCCAGGGTCACCGCGCCGATCCGGCGTTTGGCCTGCGCGGCCTCGCCCGGGTCGTTGACGATGAACGGGTAGATCACCGGCAGGTCACGGATCAGTGCCTCGGGCCAACAGTTTGCCGATAGGGCGACTGATTTGCCGGGCAGCCATTCCAGCGTGCCATGCGCACCGATATGGATCAGCGCATCCGCTCCAAGACCTTTGCGCAGCCACAAATAGAAGGCGACATAGCTATGGCGCGGGGTGCGCGAAAGGTCGTGATAGTCGTCATCGCGCAGCTCGGGTGTTCCGCGTTCTGGTTGCAGTGCGACCAGTGCCTTGCCGCGTCGCAAAGCCGTGAAGTGAAACGCGTCATGAGCGAAAATTGGGTCTTGCTCGGGATCGCCCCATACGGTGTGCAGATCGGTGCGCAGGGTCTCGGGCAATTCAGCGAGTGCACTCAGATAATCCTCAAGCGGCCACGATACCCGGGCGTCCAAGAGTGTGTCGGCAATCGGTTCGGCAGCCGTGATGTCGTAGCCTTCACCGTGAAGATCAGACAGCATCGCTTCGGCTGAGGCCAACGCGTCGAGACCGACCGCATGGGCCATCTGCCAGTCTTTGCCTGGATATGTGGACAGTACCAACGCGGGGATCTGGTCTGCCTTGGGTTTGTCATTCAGGGCGAGCCAGCCCGATACCCGGTCGATGATCGCCTCGATCCGGTCCGGCTCGGCCCGATGCGCAAAACGCGAGTATTCCAGATGCGGATCGCGCTTGCCCGGCTCTTTGAAGGAGGCAATGCCTGCTGATATTCGCCCGTCCACTTCGGGTAATACCACATGCATGGCGAGGTCGGCAGGCGACAGGCCGCGTTCGGCCTCGGCCCAAGCCTTGCGTCGCGAGGTGGCGAGGGCGACCTGAAACACCGGCACATCCGCCGCGTCCAAAGGCGACGTGCCAGACGCGCCCTTTCCCGAGAATGAAGTGGCGTTGATGATGGCCGATGGTCTCAGGGCAACGACCTGTTCCCTGAGCCAGTTGGCAGCGGCCGGGGCCTTGAGCGACGGGGCGAACAAACCCACCGCCTGGAGCCCGCGGGCGCGCAAGCTGCGGATCAGGGCCGCGACCGGGGCTGTGTCTGCTGATGTCAGATAAGCGCGGTAGAAGGTTACGAGAATGCGTTTAGCATCGTTCTCGAACGCGGAATCCACCGGGATGACACCTTGTTCCGGGCACCACGCACCGCATTCGGGCACGGTTTTCGCGCCCATCACCGGGCCGGCATAAAGCCCTGCTGCTAACGCCATCTGGGCCAATGCGGCCTGCGCGGCGACTTCTCCGCCGGTATCACAAAGATGTGCCAGCCGCCGCAGGGTCGAGAGGGGCAGGGTCGAATACTCATCCAACCGAGTGTCTTCGCGCCCATCCGCCGGTAAAACGGCCAGCGCGATGCCTTTGGCCTGTGCCAGTGCCAGAACCTGTTGCAACCCGTAAGACCAATAGGGCACGCCACCGATCAGACGGATCAGGATGCCCTTTGCGCCTTCAAGTGTCTGTTCAACATAGGTGTCGACGGACAGTGGGTGTTTCAATGCTGCAAGATTGGCCAGTCGCAAGGTTGGCATCCGCCCCTCAGGTCCGCCGCCGCGATGCCAGCCCGCCGCGAAAGCGCCCAGGTCACTGTCGGAAAAGGACAGCACAACCAGATCGGCTGGGCTTTGGCCCAGATCGGTTGGGGTCTCGGTTTCCTCGAGCCCGTGGCTTTCGCGAAAGACGACGTGCATGACTTACTCGGCAACCTCGGTCACACCCACTAGGATATCACGGATCTCAGCCTCTTTGATGTCGTCATGTTCGGCAATGACGACCAGGCGCGAGCGGCGCTCTTCACCGGGCTCCCACGGGCGGTCGTATTGGTGACGAACCCGTGCGCCGACAGCCTGAACCAGCAGGCGCATCGGTTTGCCAGTGACGGCGGCATAGCCTTTGACGCGCAGGATATTCAGCTCAGTTGCCAGACGTTCAATCCTGGCAACCAGTTCCGCCGGGTCGGTCTGTTCCGGCAACTCGACGATGATGCTTTCGAAATCGTCATGCTCATGATCGTGATGGCCATCGTGATGTGACGGGCGCGCGTCCATGTCATTTTCGGCGGCAGCCTCAAGGCCAAGCACGACGCGTACGTCGACGACACCCTCGGCAACCTCGACGACGGGAAGCGGGCGCGGCGCCTCAGCGGCGATGATCTGTTTAGCTTTCGCGACACCTTCGGGACCTGCCAGATCGGGCTTGGTCAGCAGGATGATATCCGCGCACGAGATCTGATCCTCGAACACCTCGGACAAGGGTGTTTCGTGGTCGATCGAGTCATCAGCCAGCCGTTGGGCATCCACCGCTTCAACGTTCGGAGCAAAGCGACCGGCGGCCACGGCCTCCGCATCGGCCAGCGCAATAACGCCATCAACGGTAATTTTCGAACGGATATCAGGCCAATCAAACGCTTTCAGCAGCGGTTTGGGCAGTGCAAGGCCGGATGTTTCGATCAAAATGTGATCCGGGCGCGGTTCCAGCGCCATCAGCGCCTCGATGGTCGGGATGAAATCGTCGGCCACGGTGCAGCAGATGCAGCCGTTTGCCAGTTCCATGATGTTTTCCGCAGGGCATTCCGGAATCGCGCAGGACTTCAGGATGTCGCCATCAACACCCACATCGCCAAACTCGTTAACAACAATCGCAAGGCGCTTGCCCTGCGGGTTCTGCATCAGATGGCGCACCAGCGTGGTTTTGCCCGAGCCCAGAAAGCCGGTGATCACAGTGACGGGGAGTTTTTCAAGGTTCGACATGATCTCAGGCTCCAATCGGGGGAATGCGCGAGGCGCAGTTTTTGCGGAAATGTTCAGGACGGTCGCGCCATTTCACCAGACCATCGCCTGTGGCCAGATACTTAGTCGCGCCATCGATGATGACATCGACGTGATCGATTTCGTTCAGATTCTCGTAAACAAAGGTCCAGCGATCCGGCCCGCCCCGAAGCACGATGGAACAGCCCTGATCACAGTTCGAAAGGCATTCGACCGGTTTCAGAATGATGCCATCCGGCAGGACAGCCTGTTCCAGGGCCTTGTGCAACAATGTGCCGGGTCGCTCAGCGTCATCCTCGACGGGCAGACCCCGGCGGCAAGTCGTGCAGACCAGTAGCTCTACCGGTGCGTTCTCGCTCATGTCTCTCATCCCCCCAAATCCTCTTCGCGGGGGACGGGGTTTCATGCGGGCACCACGTCTGCACATGGACCCGACACCGGAACACCCCGCCCGGTTTCAACTTCGGGTGTTGGCAGGTCTCCCGGCTTGCGGATGCCAGAGCGGTCGCTCTGTCGGATGTCCCGCCTTCCCGGCACAGGCCAGTGGCATTGGGCATCCTCTCCGGTCACGGTCGCGGGGGCGGCTGCGTTTGGCGGATGAACCGTTGACGCATTCCCTTTTCATCGGCTGTCGCCGACACCAACGACAGGGACATGCGGCACCGCTGACCCGCTTGTCAAGCGGTTCGCGCGCAACAAATAAGCCAAGGAGAAAAAAGCGACCTGTAGGCGTCGTTCGGCGGCATGAAGAATGTGTTCGGTATGTGGTCGCATGACGGGAAAACGACGAACTTGGAGATGCGTCATATGAAAGTGGGATTTATCGGTCTGGGTAACGTAGGCGGCAAGCTTTCGGGATCCCTTTTGCGCAACGGCATTGATCTGACTGTGCATGACCTGAACGCGGATCTGGTGGCCGAGTTTGTCGCCAAAGGTGCAAAGGCGGCTGAGGGGCCCGCCCAGTTGATGCGCGATTGCGATGCGGTGATCACCTGTCTGCCGTCTCCGGCAGCATCGGATGCAGTGATGCAGGAGATGTTGCCCGAAGTGGGCCCCGGCAAGATCTGGATGGAGATGTCGACCACGGACGAGGCCGAAGTCAAACGCCTGGGAGCCGAAGTCATATCGCGCGGCGGTGCGGCCGTCGATTGCCCGGTTTCTGGCGGGTGCCACCGTGCCGCGACGGGCAATATCTCGATCTTTGCGGGCTGTGACCGGGAAACGTTTGAACGAATTCTGCCGTTCCTGACGACAATGGGTCGTCGGGTTTTGCACACCGGCGAACTGGGCTCGGCCTCGGTGCTGAAAGTGATGACCAATTATCTTGCCACCGCCAACCTGATCACCTGCGCCGAAGCACTGGTTACGGCAAAGGCTGCGGGGATGGATCTGAACACGACCTATGAGGCGATCAAAATCTCGTCCGGCACGTCCTTCGTGCACGAAACCGAAAGTCAGGTCATCTTGAACGGGTCGCGCGATATTTCCTTCACCATGGATCTGGTGAAGAAGGATATCGGTCTGTTTCAGGAGGTCGCCGACCGCGCCGGGGTGCCGCTGGAAATAAACCCGGTGATGATCAACATCTTTAACGATGGTATCGCACGCTATGGCGAACGCGAGCTTTCACCAAATATTATCAAGCGGCTGGAAGAGGCAACCGGCCTGGATATCACCGCCCCGGGCTTCCCTGCCGAAATGACGGATGATGAGCCGGAGGAGCCGGGATACGAGGTTGTGCCACAAGGGCGCGCCTGAACGTAAAGCACATACCAGACAAAATCGCGCCCCTTGAACGAGCAGGGGTAGGCAGGAGTTCCGAAAAACACGCCATATCTGGCCCGCAATTCGACAGAATCGCGGGCCTTGAACGTCTTGAAATACCGAGCGTCGCACGCGTGTACTGCGGGGTTAAGTCAGCGATTTGGATGTTGTTGGAGGCGAGTACCGGAATCGAACCGGTGTACACGGATTTGCAATCCGCTGCGTCACCACTCCGCCAACTCGCCTTTTCAAGTAAAATCAAATACTTGCTGTGGTGTAACTGGGTTTTTAACAGCTTTCCTCGGGGGCGTCCAGTGGATTGCGTGCGAATTTGCCGGCAAGACTGAAATTTGCCGAAGTCCATGCCCAAGAAGGTGATCACGATTCAGGTTGCGGCAACAGGGGCGTTGCTGGAAGGTTCAGGATATGGCACAAGCCCGACATCTTTGGGAATGAGACGAGATATCCAATGACTGACTTCGCAGCCCGGCGCCGCACAATGGTTGATACACAGATCCGCCCCTCTGACGTCACCAAGTTCCCGATCATTGAGGCTATGCTGAGTGTTCCGCGGGAGAGCTTCGTACCCGATTCTCAACGTGAAGCGGCCTATGTGGACGGCCTGATTGATCTGGGTGGCGGGCGCAGCATGCTGGAGCCGCGGACCCTGGCTAAAATGCTGGACGTGCTGAACATATCCAAGGATGAGATGGTCCTCGATATCGCTCCGGCAATGGGATATTCCACGGCTGTCACCGCACGGATGGCTGAGTTGGTTGTGGGTGTTGAATGCGACGAAACCCTTGCAGCCGAGGCGCAAAACCTCTTGGCCGAAGCTGGCGTGCACAACGCCATTATCCACGTTGGCGCGCTGGAACAGGGTGTGGCGGAACACGGCCCCTATGATGCGATCATGGTGCAGGGCGGTGTCGAGCAGGTGCCCGATGCCCTGTTGGATCAACTCAAGGACCACGGTCGGATCGTGTGTCTGTTTGTCAACGGCAACCTGGGTACCGTGCGGATCGGTCGAAAAACCGGTGGTCGCGTCAGTTGGCGTGATGTGTTCAATGCCAATGCGCCGGTTCTGGAAGGTTTTTCGGCAGAGTGTGCATTTTCGCTATAGTCCGCCGATAGATTTTTCTATCGCCTTGATTAGTTGAAAAGAAGGCCGCAAACTGCCTGTAGGGCAGTGTAATTTCGTTTGAGAGGATTTTGGTATGCGTGGTTCGGCGACAGGTAAGCTGGTCAGGGCGTTTGCTGTGACCGCAGGACTTGCCATAAGCGTGATGCCAGGGCGTGCAGCGTGGGCAGACAACATAACGGATGCGTTCATCGGCGCGTATAACACCAGTGGTTTGCTTGAGCAGAACCGGGCGTTGCTGCGCGCGGCGGATGAAGATGTGGCCATTGCGCTTTCTGCGTTGCGGCCAATCATCAACTGGACCGTGCAGGTCAGCCAGGATTACACCCGTTCGCGGGTCAATAACGTCGTGACGACAAACGAGCCGTCGCGGTTCTTTTCGGGCCTGACGTTGAGCCAGCTTTTGTATGATGGCGGCGCGTCGGTGCTGGGCAAGCAGTCGGCGCAGGAAACGGTGCTATCGACCCGGCAAACCCTGATCGATATCGAACAACAGGTTCTTATCCGCGCAGCAAATGCCTATCTGGGCGTCCTGTTGCAGGAAGAGACCGTGGCGATCCGCCAGAACAACGTGGATGTGTCGGCAGAGGAACTTAGGGCGTCGAATGACCGCTTCGAAGTGGGCGAAGTAACCCGGACGGACGTCGCATTGTCCGAAGCGCAGCTGGCAAGCTCTCAGGCGGATCTGGCTGTGGCACGCGGTGAATTGAGCATTGCCCAGGCCGAATACGTGAACGCGGTCGGAAAGGCACCGGGGCGAACGGCTGGCCAGCCGAGCCTGCCCAATCTGCCGCGTTCCGAAGCTGAAGCTGTGAACCTGGCGCAACGCAACCACCCGGCCATTCTGTCGGCACAGCATCAGGTCAGGGCGTTCGATCTGGTCGTGCAGCAACAGCGGGCCAACCTTGGGCCGAATGTCAGCCTGAATGCCGATGCTGGCGTGTCCGAGCGCTATGACAATAATGACTATGTGAACGACGCGACCGTGTCGCTGAACTTCAGTCAACCCATCTACGCAGGTGGCCGGTTGGCGGCAAATGTGCGCCGCGCGATGGCCAGCCGCGATGCCTCGCGTGCGAATCTTCTGAACGTTCAAAAGAACATCACGCAGGGTGTGACCGACCGGTATGCGGCGTTTCAGGCGGCCAGCGCCAGTTTGAGGGCGTCAACCGAGCGCGTTAACGCCTCGCAGGTGGCATTTGATGGCATCCGGGAAGAGGCGACTCTGGGCGCGCGAACAACTCTGGATGTATTGAATGCACAGCAGGATTTGCTGGATGCACAGCTGGCGGAAGTTGCTTCGCGCACCGAACGGTCGCGGGCTGCCTATCAGTTATTGCAGGCGCAGGGCCTTCTGACAGCCGAGCGTCTTGGGCTGGCGGTGCAAATCTATGATCCGACTTTGTATTACAACCTGGTCAAGAATGCACCTGCACAGGTCAGCAAGCAAAGCAAGGATCTGGATCGTGTTCTCAAAGCGTTGCGCCGGGACTGATCGCCAATACTATTTGTTGTGAGGCACGGATTGTTTGGCTACACTTGATCCAAGGATAGAGCGGTAGAGAACAATGTCTGATAATGTCGTGAAAGCAGGGATCGAAGACGTTCTGTCTTCGGTCAAACGTCTGGTCAGTGAAGACAGTCGTGATAAATCCGTCTCGGATCAAACGACTAAGGCACGCAAGCCGGGGCGGCTGGTGCTTACCGATGCTTTGCGGATCAGCACACCAGATCAGTTAGGAGTGATTCCCGCTAAAGCTGTATCCAAAGCCGAAGTTACAGATGCCGCCAAGCCGATGTTGCTGCGAACCTGTGACATCATTCAGACGGGTCAACCCGCGAACGCCGACGAGGACAAGCCAGAAGCAGCCGAGACGAAACACGCCCCGTCGGATGATGCTGCAATCAGCCTGAGTGCAAAGATCGAAGCGTTGGAAGCGGCCATTGCACAAACAGAAGACCAGTGGGAACCGGACGGTGACAGCCAGGATGCATATTCGGGCACACCGTCACATGCGCTGCCATGGGATGTCGAAGAAGAATTTGCCGCTGCGATGTCGATTGATGCTGCTGGAGACGATGAACCAGAGGCGGCTCAGCAGGACGAAGGTGCACCTTATCAGGCGGAATTCATCCGGTCGTCTCAGGCTGTTGTGTCTGATGTCGATGCCGAAGAACCTGATTCCGACGAAAACGTCAGGACGATCGACATGGACGAGGACGCTCTGCGCACCCTGATCGCAGAGGTTGTCCGCACCGAGCTGCAAGGAACGATGGGCGAGCGAATTACAAGAAATGTGCGCAAGATGGTCAGACGAGAGATCGCCCGCGCTCTTGCGGCTCAGGATCTGGAGTAACTCTCAGCTGCGGTGCGGGGGCTGCGCGAGGCTGAGCAGCAGGTCAAGGTCCATGTGGCGCTCCAGATGATCGGCCAGATCGTCCAGCGCCTGCTCGACGCCATCTTCATAGGACAGGTCCGAGGTCACGCCTAACGCTGACAAATACCGCGCCCGGAATGCGTCGGACGAAAAGATACCGTGCAGATAGCTTCCCTTGATCCGCCCGTTTGCGCTGGCCGCGCCCTCGGGGCGGCCTTCGACCTCAAGCCATGCATTGGCGCAATCCGGCCCGTCTGTATGGCCCATGTGGATTTCGTATCCGGTGACTGGCTCGCGGTCCGGCAAGGCATGGGCCTTACGCAGGACAACTTGCTTTTGTCCTCCCATGACCGTGTCTACATCCAGCAATCCCAACCCTTCGACCTTACCCGGTCGACCGTCCACGCCATCGGGGTCGGAGATGGTCTTGCCCAGCATTTGAAAGCCGCCACAGAGACCCAGAACATGCCCGCCGCGCCGGACATGGCCAAACAGGTCGATGTCCCAGCCTTGTGCGCGGAAATAGGCCAGATCTCCGATGGTGGACTTGCTGCCCGGTAGCAAAACCAGATCGGCATCGCCCGGCAATGGGCGTCCGGCCGGAATGATCTCGACGCTCACTCCGGGTTCGGCAGACAAGGGGTCAAGGTCGTCGAAATTCGCCATCCGTTCAAGCTGTGGCACAACAACCTTGCATGTGCCGCCTGTGTGAGAGCGGATGTCCATCATATCTTCGGCCGGAAGCTTCCAGGCGTCGTGAAACCATGGCACAACCCCCAGACAGGGCCACCCGGTAAGAGAGGCGATGTCATCGCGCCCTTCGTCAAAAAGGGACACATCACCCTTGAACCGATTGACGGCGAAGCCCCGAATTCGCGCAAGATCACCCTCATCCAGAACCGCCTGAGTGCCAACGATCTGTGCGATCACACCGCCGCGGTGAATGTCGCCGACAAGTATAACAGGTATATTCGCAGCGCAGGCAAAGCCCATATTGGCGATGTCACCCTTGCGCAGGTTGGTTTCGGCCGGGCTGCCCGCACCTTCGATCAGAACCAGATCCGCATTGCTGCACAGTCGGTCAAAGCTTTCCAGTGCGGCGCTTAGCAGCCTGGATTTATCCTTGCGATAATCACCGGCTTTCATGGTGCCCGCGCGCTGCCCCTGAACGATGATCTGTGCGCCGGTATCTGTTTCAGGTTTCAGCAATACAGGGTTCATATCCGTATGCGTCGCCCGCCTTGCCGCCCGTGCCTGAAGGGCCTGTGCGCGACCGATTTCCCCACCGTTTTCCGTAACAGCAGCATTGTTCGACATGTTCTGCGGCTTGAAGGGCGCAACCCGAAGACCTCTCCGTGTAAAAGCTCGCGCAAGCCCCGCCACCAGAACGGATTTTCCGACATTGCTGCCGGTGCCTTGAATCATGATGGCGCGAACCATGGATTGTCTCCTACCTGTCAAGGCGCAGATGACCTGATTTGGGCGGGCAGGGGAAGCCCCGAACACACCTTGACGCCCGGGATCGGGATCGTGGCGGTATACGCATAGAAAAACGCGCTCTGATGGCAGAGCGCGTTTTTTCTGAGTTGAAACAACCTTGGATCAGGCAGCTTCAGCCTGCTGAGCGGCATTGCGACGCTCGCTTTCTTCACGCGACAGCGCGACCGAGGTCCGCACGCCACGGCCAACGAACTCCATCAGTCCGCTGACAACCCGTTCGTTCGGGTCGATTCCCGCGCAAGACAGCACTTCGCGTCCATCGCGCGAGCGCGCCCAACGGGCGATTTGTTCCGGGCCATTGCCATATTTCTTGTCATCGGCAATAGCGTCATCGAGTGCAGCCAACACAACGGCCGCGAAAAGTTTGCGAGCACGATTGCCTTGTTCGTTGTTAAAGGCAGTGCCGTCAACGAAATCTCTCATCTCGTCTTCCTTGTTTTTCTTGCTCTTGCAATTTTCGGCGTGACGGTCCTTATGACCGATAAAGTGCGATTCGGATACAGCTAATATGCATAGTTGCGTTGCGTCACTTGCATATCTCGCTGCACCTGCAGCACTAGGTTTGGTTGTCTTGTCAGGTATGTTCCCGCCAGATATAGGAGGCGCAACTGACGCATCAACCGTTTGTGAAGGATTTATGTAATGCCCAAGATAAATGGGAACGAAATTCGCCCCGGCAATGTGCTTGAGCATAACGACGGCCTTTGGGCCGCGGTCAAGGTTGACCATGTGAAGCCCGGCAAGGGCGGCGCTTTCGCGCAGGTCGAACTGCGCAACCTGCGCAATGGTTCAAAACTGAACGAACGGTTCCGCTCAGCTGACAAGGTTGAGCGTGTGCGCCTTGAGCAGAAGGATCAGCAGTTCCTGTATGAAACCGATGGCATGCTGGTCTTCATGGATGCCGAAACATACGAACAGATTGAATTGCCAGCGGATTTGCTGGGCGAGCGTCGTCCGTTCCTTCAAGATGGCATGACGATTGTTGTCGAATTCTACGAAAGTGAAGCGCTGAACGCGACGCTGCCGCAGAAAGTGACCTGCAAGATCGTCGAAACTGAGCCGGTCGTAAAAGGTCAGACCGCCGCGAACTCGTTCAAGCCTGCAATTCTGGACAATGGCGTGAAAGTCATGGTGCCGCCGTTCATCGGTCAGGATGAAATGATCATCGTGAACACCGAAACCATGGAATATTCCGAACGCGCGTGACGTTTCGTCGCTTTTAATATCAGACCGCGCAGACAGCCGCTGCGCGGTCTTTTTTATGCACTGTTGCGGTACCGGTAATGCGCGGGGTCCGGGCCGAATAGTTCCAACATAAGTTCGTATTTGATGCGGTTGGCACTGACTTGTCTGTAAAAGGCGATCAGGAACGCGGTCGGGCCCTGTATCCGACCAAGCCCGCTGGTCGCGGCCACCACTGTGCCGACATCGGTTTTGCCGTGCAGCACCAGATAACCGCCCAACATCAGAATACCGACGGTTCCGGCGCCATTGATCACGCTCAACAGGAACTTGGCCGAAAGCTTCCAAAGAAACATGCGCCGTCGTGTGTCATAGATGTCGTCGAACAGGGCATTGATATCCCGCTCGACGGCATCGATATCCTCGGTGGTCAGCCTATCAGTGGCGCTGCGCAAAAGGCGGACGCGTTCGGCGACGAACGTGTTCACTTTGCGTTGCGACACCAGAACGATAATGATCTGCGGAACAATCATGGAAAACGCGATAAGGCCAAGGCCTGGCTGCGTTGAGGATATGTACCCGATCACGCTGATCAGCGTTCCGACCTGAACCACCGGGTCCGAGAATGCGCCCCCGGCAAACTTGCCCAACTCCTCGGCTTCGGCCGAGATGGCGGTCGTCATGGTGCCCTTGCGCAGGTTTTCACCCTTTTCTTTCAGGTCAGTAGCGCGCCAGAGCAAGCGTTGCCGGATCAGCCGGATCATGTCTTCGCCCAATATCCCTGCGCGAAAACCCAGAACCCATTTCAGGGCGAGGCTCAGCAGGATGACAATCATCATGCCGATGCCCAGCAGAACCAGCTTTTCGACGTGAAGATCATTGGACGTAAGGTGGTTGACGATATCGCGCTGAAATTCAAGCGGAACAGCGGCAAGCGCCGCAATGGCAATGGATAACAGGATGAGGATAATCTGCCGCCCGGCGCTGGCGCGCCAAATCGCGGAATAAAGCTGAAACATGCGGGTATCCGTGTTGCCCCTGTGACGACACATTGGCAGGGCTGGGTAACGGGTTCAAACTTTATGAAACATACGGCGGATAAGGCCGTGCCGATTTGGCAACAAGTTACGCTTGGTCCGTCAGGCGAACCACGACGTCTCCGGCCATCATGTCTGCATTCGCACGGTCAAAGCGCAGATACGCGATTCCTTGGCCGCCTGATTGCGTGAACAGGGTGCCGACGGGTTTGCCGTTTGCGGTAATCTCAGTCCCCGCCGGAACCGATCCTTCGACAAAGACCCGCCGCAAGCCTTTGCGCAACTCGGTCTTGTGTTTCATGCGCGCAGTCACTTCCTGACCGACATAGCAACCCTTTTTGAAATCCACACCATTCAGCGCCTCGAACCCGGATTCGAGGATATAGCTGTCTGGCGTAAGTTCGACCCCAGCCTCGGGGATGCAGTGTCGAACGCGCAGCGCGTCCCAGTCGGTTCCGTCATCGCCATCTGGGGCTGTCGAATAGTCACGCCAACCCATATCCGCGTGACGGGGGTCGGGCAGGGCGGTGTCCGGTGCTGGACCTGTGCCGCGCTGCAGATGCAGATCCGTGCCTTCGATCACCACATCCGCACGGAGTTTGTACATGTTCAGGCGCTTGATCAGGTCATCTGCAAGTGGCTCGGCCACGTCCAGCAGTACCCCAACGTCATCGCGTTTCAGAAAGAAATCTGCCAGATACTTGCCCTGTGGTGTAAGCAGTGCGGCATAGACCAACCCATTGCCCAATCCCTGAACGTCATTGGTTACAAGATCCTGCAAAAAGTTTTCGGTGTCCGAGCCAGTCAGGCGCAGGATGCGGCGGGTGGGCATGGCTTGGTCCTCGTCATTGCCTTTGGCCTCGTGATATAGGAAGTCTCGCAGCCAAGACCAGAGGTTATCGGACGTGCCCGCACCCGTCACTGTAGTGATTCCAACCTTGAATGCCGCCGATTCCTTGCCTGCGTGCCTTGAAGCCCTGATGGAAGGGGTGCATTCCGGGCTGATCCGGGACCTGATCGTCAGCGATGCAGGCTCAACTGACCAGACGTTGAGAATAGCAGAAGATGTTGGCGCGCATGTCATTAGAGGTGAGCCATCGCGCGGCGGTCAATTGCGCCGGGGGTGCGCGCATGCTGATGGAGACTGGCTTCTGATCCTTCATGCAGATACCGTGTTGCAAGAGGGATGGGCCAAGAGCGTAAGCGCCCATCTGCCATCCAACGCACCAGCGGCGTTTCGGTTGGCTTTTCGCGCGCGTGGGCTTGCGCCAGCCTGGGTGGCCGGATGGGCCAATTTGCGCAGCAGGCTGTTCGGTTTACCGTACGGAGATCAGGGGTTGCTGGTTCAGCGTAATGTCTATCTGGCGGCTGGCGGGTATCCGGACCAACCCTTGATGGAAGATGTGGCGCTGGTGCGCGTATTGCCACGGATCGCAATACTCGAGTCGCGCGCCTTTACGAGCGCGGAGCGCTACGAACAGGCAGGTTGGTTTCGGCGGGGCACGCGGAACTTGTGGACACTTCTGCGCTATTTTCTGGGAGTTGATCCACAGGTGTTGGCGCGGGGCTATCGGCGTTGAGCTTCGTACGTAACTCGACCAAAGATTTTCCCAATCGAAATGGGGCCGCAAAGCTAACAAGACAAAGCGCCACGATTTGCAGCACCAGAATATGGGCGTTGGCCTGCAGGTATTCCCATTCGTTTTTCAACTTGCCGACCTGCTCGATCAGGTCGTCATAGCTTTGTGCCAGGATCTGATAATCTCCGGCAATCGCGGGCACCTTACGGCGCATGTTGTCGATGGCTACCTGAGTTTTGTCGTCCAGGGACGTGAATACGAGGAACTGGTCGATATCGAAAGCATCGGCTTTGGCCGTCATATCCCGTAGCTCGTCCATATCATCCTTGGCCTGACTTCCGAACAGGAAGTGCAGGCCCTGCAGGGGGGCTACTTCGTTGGTAACGGCGATGAACAGGGGCAATTCCGAGTTGCTGGCAGTTGAAGCCGACAGAAATTCAACCTTGTCGCACAGCACTGCCGTGTCAGGATCGTAAGCAGGGTCGCAGAAACGCAGACGAAACCGTGCGGCATCCCTGTCGAACGCCAATGTTGCCGCGTAGGCCACATCAATCTGACGATCCAGTCGCGAACTGTCCGACGTATAAAGCCCTGCCAGAACAGCCACCAATGCGCCGATGCCACCCAGCACGACCCAGACCAGATCGGCCAGTTTCCACGCCCGGTGCCCCGCTGGTTTGCGGAACAAAAAGGCGGTGCCGATCGATCCTGACAGAAAAAACAGGATAAGCAGGGGCAATTGGTTGTCTGTCACAAAACTCATGTGCCCGATCTTAGAACCTGATGCGCGTCCTGCAACCGGGATCACGTGCAGTTGTAACTTCTTACCGGGCACAAAGGCGCAGGACGAGACCGGAAACGGCTTGCGGACACATTCCCAACGGTGGCGGTATTTTGACCACTGGAATCCGGCTTGACAAAAATCCCGGTTTTGGCAGACACCACGCCCAAGTGAATAGGGCCCAAGACCCTTGTTGCGCGTATTCTGCGGGAAAGGTCGGGCATGACCCTGTTCGTCACTCTGATTATTCTGTCGGCGGCGTTGCTGCATGCCGTATGGAACGCCATCGTGAAAACGGCGACGGACCGCACCACGATGCTGGGTCTGGTCGCGTTGGGTCAGGTCTTGCCAGCGGCGGTAATGGTGATGGTCCTGCCCCTGCCGAACACGCAGAGCTTTGTCTATATCCTGCTCTCGACCGTCGTGCATTTCGGCTATTACTTCATGCTGAGCAAGGCCTACCAGCATGGCGACCTGAGTGTGGTTTACCCGATTGCACGCGGGATTGTTCCGGCACTGGCCTCGCTTTGGGCGATGGTGCTGGTGGGCGAAGTTCTGCCCTGGCAGGCCTGGGGCGGGATCGCCCTGATCGCGGTTGGCATTCAGCTGAGCAGCTGGGCCGCGCTGCGTTCGGGCGTCGGGCGCAGCGCGCTGGGATTTGCGCTGGGCACCGGGTTCTGCATTTCGATCTATTCGGTTGTTGACGGGGTCGGGGTGCGGCTGTCCGGCAATACGCTCAGCTATTGGGCGTGGGGGGCCTTTCTGCACCTGTTCATTGCAGGGTTTATCGGGGTCAGGAAACGCGCCACCCTGAAAGACCTGCCCGTCAGAATATGGATGACGGGCCTTTTGGGCGGGCTGGTTTCGATGACGGCGTATGGTCTGGTGCTTTACGCCAAGAACTTTGCGCCGCTGGGGGCGGTTTCGGCTCTGCGGGAAACCTCGGTCATCTTTGCGGCGCTTATCGGGTTCATTTTCCTGAAGGAAGGCAACTGGATGCGACGCCTGGGTGCCGCTGTCCTCATGGCCATTGGCGTCGCGCTGATCGGCACGGCGGTTTGATCCGGTCCCCGAGCCATAGCGAGACGCGTTATCCGGCTGCGCCTTCTGACTGAAGCGTCCGGAAATACCGGATCGTTGCGTCCAACCCTTCCTTCAGCTGCACCGTAGGCTCCCAGTTCAGCAGGGTCCGCGCCAGCGTGATATCGGGCTGACGTTGTTTCGGGTCGTCCTCAGGTAACTCCCTGAAACTTATAGGGGTTTCCGCGCCAACAAGCGCCTGCACTTCGCTGGCCAGCTCGTTCATCGAGAACTCGTTGGGATTGCCCAGATTGACCGGGCCGGTGACCTCCTTGCCGGTATCCATCAGGCGGATGAAGCCTTCGATCAGATCATCCACGTAACAGAATGACCGGGTCTGCGTGCCGTCGCCAAAGATCGTGATCGCCTCGCCGGTCAGGGCCTGCATGATGAAATTCGACACGACGCGCCCGTCGGCGGGGTGCATTCGGGGCCCGTAAGTGTTGAAGATGCGGGCGACCTTGATCTCGAGCCCCATCTGACGGTGATAGTCGAAGAACAACGTCTCGGCACACCGCTTGCCCTCGTCGTAACAGGAGCGCGGACCAACCGGGTTGACGTTGCCCCAATAGTCTTCGGTCTGCGGATGGATCGTCGGGTCGCCGTAAACCTCAGACGTTGAGGCCTGAAAGATCTTGCATTTCAGACGTTTCGCCAGACCCAGCATGTTGATCGCGCCATGCACGCTGGTCTTGGTCGTCTGCACCGGATCGTGCTGATAATGCACGGGTGAGGCGGGGCAGGCGAGGTTATAGATCTCGTCCACTTCCACGAACAGAGGGAAGGTCACGTCGTGGCGCATAAACTCGAACCGCGGGTTGCTGTGCAGATGGTCGATATTGCGCTTGGTGCCGGTGAACAGGTTGTCGACGCACAAAACCTCATGCCCCTGATCCAGAAGCCGGTCGCACAGATGCGAGCCTAAAAACCCGGCCCCACCGGTTACGAGAACACGTTTTCGACTGTCATAAAGGCGGGCCATTGCAAATCCTTAATCGTTAAATGCGAGCCGGCTTGTCACAGGGAAGCCGGATCTTTGTTTGATTAGTAAACCGAAGGAATTTGAATTGCAGTAGATTTTGGTTTTTTGAGGGCGCGTGTGGTGTTGTGGTGTCTTCCGCCCAGTCAATGCTTGATGCGAGGCAGGTTGAACGCGCACCTCTCGGACTTAGTTCGAAGACCAAGTTAAGAGCAATGAAGTTGAAGTACACTAAATTGGTAGTTTTTCTGTATGCATCTTGAGCCATAAGATGAGCTGATCACGATCAGAACAAGCAAAAACAGAAGGCGCGTGTCGCTCATTGATTAACGCGAGAAACCTGCCATTTCGTTCCTGTATAATCACAGGTTCTCCATGAATATCGATGGTTTCGCCACCCATTTGCCCATGTATTATTTGTCCTGATTGCGCAACTGGCAAACTAAACCCACCTGTAGTGTAGAGCCACGGGCCATCTATCCGCGTATAGCTGTCTGCTTCAGCTTGCAATCTTGGTGCAACTCTACCTTGTGAGGGGTCGTTAAACGAAACTATGTTAACAATACATCCTGCATCGCTTAGCGCTTCAACTAATGGAATGAAATCTCCGTCAGCACCATATAGTGTGCACGTTTTCATTGTCGAAGTGAAAGCTAACCTTGTGGCATCTATCGCCAACTTTACATCCACCCCTTCTTGTTTCTTGGATCTTCCTTTTTGGGTAAGTACGCCAAGCTTAAGAACAAAACCTCGCTGCGCTTGTATCTCTTTCAACCAATCAGGTAGTTTCTCCGGATCTTCTGTCGCGGAGTAAAAGTAGACCCTGTCATGAGATAATAGCTGGAAAAGTTTCACAAAGCTAAACTTTGGAATCTGTTCGCAGGCTGCGTCAAACTCTGTCAACTTCTTCTCAAAGCTTTTTTTCCATATTGTCAGCATCGACAAATGCAAAATGTGGCAGACGGTGTTGATCAATTTCCAACGTTGGAGTGGGAATTTTTTTCAATTGCAAAATCAAACATCCAACTCCTCCACAAACCGCGCGTTCTCCTGAATGTACTGGAACCGCAGTTCGGGCTTCTTGCCCATCAGACGCTCGACCAGATCGCCGGTCTCGCCGGGTTCGTCCTCGTCAATGGTGACCCGGATCAATTTCCGGGATTTGGGGTCCATCGTGGTCTCTTTCAGGTCCTTGGCGTCCATCTCGCCCAGACCCTTAAAGCGGGACACGTCGATCTTGCCCTTGCCGCCCAGACCTTTTTTCAGCCATTCGTCGCGCTCGGCTTCGTCCAGACAATAGACGCGTTTGGCGCCCTGGGTCAGGCGGTACAAAGGCGGGCAGGCCAGATACAGGTGGCCCGCGTCAATCATCGGGCGCATCTGGGTAAAGAAGAACGTCATCAGCAGCGCGGCGATATGCGCCCCGTCCACATCCGCGTCGGTCATGATAATGATTTTGTCATAGCGCAGGTCGTCGACGTTGAACTTGGTGCCAAGGCCGACACCCAGCGCCTGTGTCAGATCGCTGATCTCGGCATTGGTGCCCAGTTTCGAGCTGGCCGCGCCCAGCACGTTCAGGATCTTGCCGCGCAGGGGCAACAGGGCTTGCGTTTTGCGGTCGCGGCCCATCTTGGCCGAGCCGCCCGCAGAATCGCCCTCGACGATGAATAATTCCGTGCCGTCGCGTGTTGAACTGGAACAGTCCACCAGCTTGCCGGGAAGACGAAGTTTCTTAGTGGCGGACTTGCGTTGTGTTTCCTTCTCGGCCCGACGGCGCAGGCGTTCCTCAGACCGCAGGATGAGGAAGTCGAGGATCGCGCCGGCGGATTTCGTACCAGCCGCCAGCCAATTGTCGAAATGGTCGCGGACCGCGTTTTCGACCAGCCGCTGCGCCTCGACCGTGGCCAGACGGTCTTTGGTCTGGCCCACGAATTCCGGCTCAGAGATAAAGCACGACACCAGCGCGCAGCCACCCGTCAGCAGGTCGTCGCGGGTGATCTGCGCGGCTTTCTTGTTGTTGATCAACTCGCCATAGGCCTTGATCCCCTTAAGGATCGCAGCCCAGAAACCGGCCACATGGGTTCCACCTTCGGGGGTGGGAACGGTGTTACAATAGGACTGGATGAACCCGTCACGCGACGGTGTCCAGTTGATGGCCCATTCGACCTTGCCGGGGGTACCGAATTTCTCGTTGAAATCGACGGTGCCCGCAAAGGGTTGCTCGGCATAGGTGGACGAGCCGTTCATTGTCTCTTTCAGGTAATCCGACAGGCCGCCGGGAAAGTGGAACGAGGCCTCAAGCGGGGTTTCGCCGTCATCGATGGCGGTTTTCCAGCGGATTTCGACGCCCGAGAACAGATAAGCCTTGGAGCGGATGGATTTGAACAGCCGCGCGGGCTTGAACTTGTGATGGCCAAAGATGTCCGGGTCGGCGTGGAAGGTCACCGTTGTACCGCGCCGGTTCGGGGCCGCGCCAACCTTTTCGACCGGGCCAAGCGGGATACCGCGCGAGAAACGTTGTTCATAGAGAGTTTTGTCCCGCGCCACCTGCACGACCATCGAATCAGACAGCGCGTTCACCACCGACGCACCGACCCCGTGCAAGCCGCCCGAGGTCTGATAGGCCTTGCCCGAGAACTTGCCACCCGCGTGCAGGGTGCACAGGATCACCTCCAACGCGGACTTGCCCGGAAATTTCGGATGCGGGTCGATCGGGATACCGCGCCCGTTGTCACGGACGGTCAGGGCGTAGTCGGAATGCAGCTCGACCTCGATCCGGTTGGCATAGCCTGCCACAGCCTCGTCCATCGAGTTGTCGAGGATCTCGGCCAACATATGGTGCAGCGCACGCTCATCCGTGCCGCCAATATACATGCCGGGGCGTTTGCGAACCGGTTCCAGCCCTTCGAGCACCTCTATCGAGGAGGCGTCATAGGTAGAGGTGGCGCTGGGCGTCAACAGATCTTCGGGCATGGGTGCTGCTCTTGTTTTTGGGTTTCCGTCATTATGGCAGGTGATGTGGTCCGGGGGAAGAGGGACGCGAGGTGTTGTGGATTTTCTGTCAAGCCGCTTGCAATCCGTGCAGACAACCCGTCCTTTGATCCCGGTAAAGCGGAGGTGAATAAATGAGCTGGATCAGAACCGTTCCGTTCGAAGAAGCGACTGGAAAGTTGAAGAAACTCTACGAGCGCGTGACCGGGCCGAACAATAACGTAGACAACATCATGATGGCACACAGCCTTCGCCCGCATTCAATGGAAGGCCATATGGCCATGTACAAGGCGGTGCTGCATCATTCGGGCAACAAGATACCGAAATGGTTTCTGGAAGTGCTGGGGGTTTGGGTCAGCTCGCTGAACCGGTGCAGCTATTGCGTCGAGCATCACTTTGCGGGTCTTCAACGCTTGCTGGGTGACGCGGCGCGCGGCAACGCGATCAGGGCAGCGATTGAGGCGCGCGATCCCTTGGCTGCACCGCTGGATGCGGCGCAAATGGCTGCGATGGATTATGCCCGCAAGCTGACCGAAGCGCCGGGCGATCTGGTCGAGGCGGATGTCAGCGCCCTGCGCGACGCAGGTTGGGATGATGGAGAAATCCTCGAGATCAATCAGGTCTGCTCCTATTTTTCATATGCAAACCGGACGGTTCTGGGGCTTGGGTGCTCAACCGATGGTGATGAGTTGGGGTTGTCGCCGAACAACTCTGACAACCCTGACGACTGGGGGCACCGGTAAGGTGCTAAAGATGTCGTTGGCGCTGCGACAAAGGCCGCCCGGCTGGCCGTTGCACACGGGCAGGGCCTGGTTACGTCTGGCCTGTCCATTCCAGAACGGCCTGCGCCACGGCCTGCGGGTTTTGATGATGCAGCCAATGATCGGTGCCGGGGATCGTGACACGGGTGAGGTTGGTGGCAAACGCCTCGAGCCTCTCAGTGGCTTCGGGTAAAAGGGCTTTGTCATCCGGCCCCCAAAGCAACAGGTGCGGACACCTGACACGCAACCGGTCGAGCGGCAGGTCGGGCAGGTCTGTCGCGGGGACACCGGGTTTGGCGACAACGAGCGGAGAAGCACGATACCAATTCAGCATCGCCTGCAGCCGACCAAGTCGAGCCCATTCAGTGCGGTAGTCGGCCATGCGAGCTTCGGTCAACCAGTCCAGTCCCATACCATGGCGAAAGAACTGTTCCAGCATCGCAAAGTTGTTTTCGGACAGTTTTTGTGCGGCATCAGGTGCCCGCAGCAGATTGATATATTGCGAGGCTATGGATTGTGCGCCACCCAAGGCCATGGCGCGTTGAAACGGCACCGGATGTACGCCGTTTGCAATGATTAGCCGATCTACGAGTTCCGGGCGGAACATGGCGACGCCGTAACCTACCGATGCGCCCCAGTCGTGACCCAGCAGCGCAACAGGCGCACCGCAGGATTCTATCAGCGCCGCTATGTCCGTGACCAGTTGCGACAGGGTATAGTTCTGCACCCCTTCGGGACACCAGCTTTGGCCATAACCGCGCTGGTCCGGAGCAATACAATAAAAGCGTTCGGCCAGATGAGGCGCAAGATCGGCCCAGGCGCCGCTGTATTCGGGGAAACCATGCAGCATCACTAACGGTGGCGCGGCTTTGTCGCCCCATGTCCTGACGTGGAAAGAATGGCCGTTCAGCTTGAAAAAAGACGTTTGCATTGGAATTTGCATTGGAACAAGTGATCCGCGCTGGAAACTATGGGTTTTTGAGGCATCTATTTGATACCAATCAAAGCGCATTTCCGAGCTTTCTGCTAGCCACCGTTCGGGACAGTAGAAAAGGACAGGATGTATGGACGCCATTGCCACGACCAACGCAGAACCCACCCAGATCAAGACCACGCTCGCCAAAGACACCGACCCCTCAGCGCCCAGCCCCGAGAAAATCCGGCAGGCATTTGAAAGTGGGAAATACCCCTATGGCCGCAAAATGGCCCGGTCGGTGTATGAGACGCAAAAAGCCAATCTGCAGGCCGAGCTTTTGAAGGTTCAACTGTGGGCGCAGGAAACGGGGCAGCGGTTTGTGTTGTTGTTCGAAGGGCGCGATGCCGCAGGCAAAGGGGGTACGATCAAGCGGTTCATGGAGCACCTGAACCCGCGTCAGGCCCGTGTCGTTGCATTGAACAAACCCACCTGGGAAGAGAAAGGCCAGTGGTACTACCAGCGCTACATTCAGGAGATGCCGACCGTAGGCGAAATGGTGTTCTATGACCGGTCCTGGTACAACCGCGCGGGTGTGGAGCGGGTCATGGGGTTCTGCACGCCCAACGAATATCTTGAGTTCATGCGGCAAACGCCCGAGTTGGAACGGATGCTGGTGCGCTCGGGCATTCAGCTATACAAATACTGGTTCTCGGTTACACAGCAAGAGCAGCAGCGCCGTTTCAAAAGCCGCGAAACCGACCCCCTGAAGCAATGGAAACTGTCACCGATCGACAAGGCGAGCCTCAGCAAGTGGGATGACTATACCGAGGCGAAAGAGGCCATGTTCTTTTACACGGATACGGCTGATGCACCCTGGACGATTATCAAGTCGAATGACAAGAAACGCGCGCGCCTGAACTGTATGCTTCACTTCCTGTCCTCGCTGGATTACCCTGGCAAGGATCACGATATCGTGTGCGAGCCTGATCCGCTGATCGTAGGGCAGGCGCATCACGTTATTCACCGATCCGAGCATATTCTGGGCACCGCGTTGCATCCCGACGCCCGCTGAGCATCAAAATGCCCGGCCACAGGGAAAGGACGGGCACCAAAGTCTCAATCTGAAATTTTGCCGATCCGCTCTTGTCCCGCGCCAAAGCCGCGCATATGGCTGGAGCGATGACAAAGGTGATGACATACCCGGCCCATTTTCGGGCTATTGCCGTTCTTGGCCTGCCACTGGTTGGCGGTCATCTGGCGCAATACGCGATCGGTTTGACCGACACCATCATGCTGGGTTGGTACGGGGTCGAGGCGCTGGCGGCCGTTACCTTGGCCAACAGTTATTACTTCGTGTTGTTTTTGTTTGGCGCGGGATTTGGCTGGGCAGTCATGCCCATGGTGGCCACAGCAGCGGCGGAAGGGGACGAAACCAGCATTCGCCGCTCGACCCGGATGGGTCTGTGGTTGTCGTTGCTGTATGCCGTGGTTGTCATGCCCTTGCTGTGGTGGTCCTATCCGATCCTGATCGCCATGAAGCAGGAACCGCAAGTCGCTGCAACCGCAGCCGAATACCTGAGAGTCGCCGGTTGGGGATTGTTTCCGGCCCTCATTGTGATGGTGTTGAAAAGCTATCTTGCGGCATTGGAGCGAACGCAGATCGTTTTATGGATCACAATTGCGGCGGCGGCTGTGAACGGGCTGACCAATTATGCGTTGATCTTTGGCAACTGGGGCGCCCCCGAACTGGGCGTGACAGGGGCGGCAATCGCCTCGATTACGACACAAGTTGTTTCGCTGATTGCGGTCGTTATCTACGTGGTCCGGACGTTGCCGGAGCACAGCCTCTTCCAACGGTTCTGGCGACCGGATTGGGAAATGTTTGCCAGCGTATGGAAGCTGGGTGTGCCCATCGGCTTGACCACATTGGCCGAAGTTTCACTGTTCGCGACTTCTGCGGTGATGATGGGCTGGCTGGGTCAGGTCCCGCTGGCTGCGCATGGGATCGCCTTGAACCTGGCTTCGGCCACCTTCATGGTTCACCTGGGCTTATCAAATGCAGCGACCATCCGGGCTGGCAATGCGCTGGGTCGTCGGGATAGGGCGCATTTGGAAAAGGGCGCAATCTCCGTGACTGGTATGTCGCTGGTCATGTCGGTGGCAACCATCATCCTGTTCCTGACTTGTGCCGAGCCTTTGATTTCCCTGTTCATGGAAGCAGATGATCCGCAGCGGGGACAAATCCTGACCATCGGTACCGGTTTGCTTGCCATGGCGGCTTTGTTCCAGCTGGTCGACGGCGCGCAGGTGATTGCGCTGGGCCTGCTGCGCGGGTTGCAGGATGCCAAGATCCCAATGGTCATGGCGGCGCTCAGCTATTGGGTCGTAGGGATTCCCGCGTCGTATTATTTCGGCTTTGTCCGTCATATGGACGGCATCGGCGTCTGGCTGGGCCTGGTGCTTGGTCTCGCCTTCGCGGCCGTGCTTCTCATGACCCGGTTCTGGATGTATTCGGTACAGCAGATACAGATATCGGCCGAGCCCGCTTAGTCGTTGTCCAGCCGATCTGCCTTTTTTCGCACCAGTACCGTACGCAGGTCGTGCATGGCCATCAATAACCTGTCGGTCACATCCTCCAGCTGCGTGTCGCTTGCCTTGGACTGAGCCCATTGCGTGGTCAGATTCAGATAGTCGACCGCGCGATGAATGTCGTCGATGTCGCGCTGGGCCAGCAGGGCCCGGCGCTCTTCCATCCATTGGGCAATCTCGGCCTGATCCCGGTCTGACAGCGTCCGCTGCCCGTGCGGCTTGACCTCACCATTGCGGATATTGATGACGGCAATCTGATCCATTTCGATCCGACGCTGACGGTTTTCAGTATCGATCCGAAACACCGCAGCACCGTTTTCACGTATGCGAAAGTAATACACAGGCAGTTCGGCGGACATGGTCACCTCAGAGAAGCACAAAAACGCTGGATGCGGCTGCAAGCTTCGGTCAGTGCCGCGTCGGTCGTAGCATAGCTGACGCGGAAATTCGGCGACAGGCCAAAGGCGGCACCAAACACAACGGCCACGTCGGCTTCTTCCAGCAGGGCGGTTGCAAAGGCTTCATCGTCTACAAGGACCGTCCCTGCCGGCGTCGTTTTCCCGATCAATCCGGCGATAGACGGATAGACATAGAAGGCCCCTTCAGGCGTTGGGCAGGTGACGCCGTCGATCTCGTTCAGCATCCGAACCACCAGATCGCGTCGGCGCCTGAATGTCTCGTTATTCGGGGCCAGAAAATCCTGGGTTCCGTTCAGGGCCTCAACAGCAGCCCATTGGCTGACCGAACAGGGGTTCGACGTTGATTGCGACTGGATCTTGCGCATGGCCGCGATGATCTCGACCGGGCCGGCGGCATAACCGATGCGCCAACCTGTCATGGCATAGGCTTTTGAAACCCCGTTGCAGGTGAGGGTCCGGTCAAATAGACCGGGTTCAACTTCGGCCGGGGTGCAGAACTCGAACCCGTCATAGGCCAGATGTTCGTACATGTCGTCCGACATGATCCAGACATGCGGATGACGCATCAGTACATCGGTCAGCGCCTTCAGTTCATCCCGACTATACCCTGCACCCGTCGGGTTCGAGGGCGAGTTAAAGATGAACCACTTTGTTTTGGGCGTGATGGCGGCTTCCAGTTGTTCTGCGGTCAGTTTGAAGCTGTTTTCCAGCGTCGTTTCGACCACAACAGGGGTGCCCCCCGCCAAAAGCACCATATCGGGATAACTGACCCAGTACGGCGCAGGGATGATTACCTCGTCACCGTCATTCATCGTCGCCATCAGGGCATTGTACAGCGTTTGCTTGCCACCGGTCCCGACCGAGATCTGGGCCGGCGAATAGTCCAGCCCATGATCGCGTTTCATCTTGGCACATGCCGCTTGTTTCAGTTCGGGGATGCCGTCCGGCGCGGTGTATTTGGTTTTGCCTGCTGCGATGGCCGCAACAGCGGCGTCTTTGATGTTCTGTGGCGTGTCAAAATCCGGCTCACCGGCGCTCAGGCCGATGACATCACGCCCGGCGGCCTTCAGCTCGGCTGCCTTGGCTGTCATAGCGATGGTGGGTGAAGGTTTGACGCGTGACAGTGTCGCAGACAGAAAACTCATGCTCGGCCTCGGTTTGTATGTTCAGCCCGACTGTCATAGGGTGCGTCAGAGTGACGATCAAGCCGTATAGATAAAGTGAATTGGAGACCCGAATGAATGATGAAAACGACTGGTATGGTCCGGATTCTGCGACATTCGGAGACCGTCTGGCCGGTGCACGCGAAGCCGCGGGAATGACACAGGCGCAACTGGCACGGCGTCTTGGGGTCAAGAAGGCGACAATTTCAGATTGGGAAAACGATCTGTCCGAACCCCGGGCCAACAGGCTGTCGATGATGGCGGGCATGGTCAATGTCTCGATCATGTGGTTGTTGACCGGCGAGGGCGACGGCATGGATGCACCTGTGGGTGAGGGCGAAGGTGGAACGGAACTGTCCTCGGCCGTGGCCGAACTGCGCGCCATCCGCGCTGAGATGCGCGCATGTTCCGAACGCGCGGCACGTCTGGAAAAGAAAATGCGTCAGATGCTGGAGCAGAAGAATTGAGCGAACCCCGGGATGTGCGCATCAAGCGCATGCAAATGCGGTCGATGCGACGCGGCATCAAAGAGATGGACATTATCCTGTCAGCCTATGCTGGGCGCAATCTGGCCGACATGGATGCCGACGGTCTGGATATCTATGATGCGCTGTTGCACGAAAACGATCAGGACCTTTATCAATGGGTTACGGGGCAGGTGCAGCCTCCGGCGCGATTTGCCAGCCTGGTTGCAGACATAGCGCAAACCTTTCAGAAATAAGGCAAAGTTCCGCTTAACCGATTTTTCGGATTTTCGGTTCATCGTGTGTCAAACAGCGCGACGGAATCGGAGGGTCGGATGAGTATGGAAATGCAGGTCTCCACACCAGAGACTAAGGGCTTCATAACCAGCTATCTTGAGGCACTGGTCCTGGTGGAGCGTCTGCACCGGTTGTTGCTGGATGTCATCAAGGACGAGTTTGAGCGCGTCGGCGTATTGGAAATCAATGCGGTTCAGGCGTTATTGCTGTTCAATATCGGTGATCACGAAGTTACGGCAGGCGAACTGAAAAGCCGTGGATACTATCAGGGCAGCAATGTCAGCTATAACCTCAAGAAACTGGTTGAGATGGGCTATATGCACCACCAAAGATGCGAGATTGATCGCCGTTCAGTTCGCGTACGCCTGACGCCGCAGGGCAGAGAAATCCGCAATATCGTGTCCAAGCTGTTTGCACGTCACGCCGAAGGCCTGCAAGGCAGGGGGGTGCTTGGGCTTGACGGTATTGAGGATATCACCAGTTCGCTGCGTCGCGTTGAACGGTACTGGACGGATCAGATACGGTATATCTATTGATCAGTGGCGGGCGTCAGACAGAACAAGGCTGTCCAGCTCACGAAGAAGTTTGCGGGTCATGGCCTCTTCATATGCCTCAAAGCCCAGCGCCACTTCTACGAACGCGTTTGGCCCCAAAATGACCCAGGCTGAATAATAGGCTGATAGTTCACCGACCTGAACATATCTCCGATCACCTTCTTTCGGATCGTCGGCACCGATCACCAGCCCGTTAATTGTGATCCCGTCATGTCGTAAACTAGCTTTCACATCACGTGGATGCGGTCCGAGGTTATGTTTGCCATCACCGGACAAATCCAGCGTACGGCGCCAGCACCCACTTTGCTGATCAAGCAGGGAAGAGCCAAATAACATGGCCGACCCTAACGCCGTTCCCTGCGGCGCTGCGCTGCGCGAGGTGCGGATCAAACGATCACTGATTGCGATCAGGTCGGCGGGGGACCGTACTTCTGTCCACTCCAGCAGCATCCGTTCATGTCCCCGCTCGCTCCATTCGAAGATCGCCAGACGCAAGGCGGTTGCGCCGTCCGACAACATAAGTTGGCCAACTTCGGGGCGGCTCAGGGCCGCCGCCAGCCCGTCCAGTTGCAGCCTGTATTCCCGGCTGTCGACCGAACCCGACACATCCAGCCCCAGCGCAAGGGCCTGACGGCATTCGCCAAAGGCAGGTCCTGATATCAGGCAAGCCAGTAAGACGATCACGCGACGTATCATGGGCCTTCAATCCGCAATGCACCGATCTGCAAGCCGCTCAGTTCCCGTTTCAGTTTCTTTCGCATGGCGCGCTCGAAATCTTCAAACCCGGTGGCAATTTCCAAAAAGGCGCCGGGCCCGTGCAGGACGTTATTTTCGAAGAAAGGGATCAGGAACAGCTCTCCCTCGAAATCGGCTGCGTTGATCACAAGCCCATTCACGACAGTGTTTTGAAAGGGAAAGTGCCGATAGGCGATCTGCGGCCCATAGCCATCGTTGTTCGTGCCATCGCCGGACAGGTCAATGGTTTGAAACAAGCATTGCGGCGCTTGCTCCATAAGGGTTGCACCGTATGCCAACGCATAGCCCATAGCTGTTGCTGATCCGCTGTCAGATCGGGCGGATTGGCTGACCTGGCTGGATGCGAACAGCAGATCACCAACATCATCGATCATTGTCCAGTTCAGGACGACATTTTGGGTTGAGCGGCCACTCCACTCATATACCGCCAGGGCAACCGGCATAGGTGAAGAAAAGAAGGCCTCTTGCACTTCGGGCGCAATCAATGCGGCGGCTAACCCCTGCCGCTGTAACACATCTTCGGCCTGATCGACTGAAACGGAAATATCCATCGCCAAGGCCAGCGCCAAGCGGCATTGCTCGGCCTTGACAGGGCTGGCCTGAACGACCAGCCCAAACGCTATCAGCCAACGGATCACCAGTGACCACTGCTCTCCATGCTGGCCCAGGGTTCGGCTCGTTCCAGTGCTTCGCCATTCTGCAAAAGCTCAACCGAGATATTGTCGGGCGATCGAACAAAAGCCATGCGACCATCCCTTGGCGGGCGATTGATCGTAACACCGTTGTTCTGAAGATGTTGGCAAACCTCGTAGATATTGTCGACACCGTAGGCCAGATGGCCGAAGTGACGGCTGTCGGCGGGCAACTCGTCATCACCGTCCCAATTGTACGTCAGCTCGATCGGGGCGTCTTCCTGTCCCGGAGGGGCCATGAAGATCAGAGAAAATCGCCCGGCTTCACTGTCATACCGACGTGTTTCTTTCAGACCCAGAAGCTCGTAAAATGCCATGGATTTTTCAAGATCCTTCACGCGGACCATGGTGTGAAGATATTTCAACGCCATTTCGGCCATCCTTTTTCGACTCACATTGCCAAGAGCTTAGCGCTCCTCCTCGACGTGTCGATAGAGCCCTCGGCAGCAATTTGTTTTTTGCGTCCGCTGCGGCATATATCGCGGTTCCTGTGCCGGGATCGGCGATATATAGTGGCAGGCGACTCATTGCCAGAAAGGAAGATTCGATGCCGCTGTCCCCTGATCAACAGGCCGAGATCGACGCGCAACGCGCGCAATCGCATCCCACGCGTCGAGTTGTCTCGGCGGGAATGGAAGATCACCTGTACACAGCGCATCAGGTTCTGGATCATGGCTTTGTCCGCGTGATCGACTATATGGGGGACGATGCCGCCATCTGTCAGGCTGCGCGCGTTTCATACGGCAAAGGCACCAAATCTGTTCAGAATGATGAAGGGTTGATCCGGTATCTGATGCGGCACTGGCATTCGACGCCTTTCGAAATGTGCGAAGTCAAATTGCATGTGAAATTGCCGGTGTTTGTGGCGCGGCAGTGGATCCGGCACCGGACCGCCAACGTGAATGAATACTCGGCACGGTATTCAATTCTGGATCGCGAGTTCTATATCCCTGCCCCTGAACATGTGGCGGCACAGTCCGAAGTAAACAATCAGGGCCGCGGGGCAACGTTGGAAGGTGAAGAGGCCGCGCGTGTATTGGAAACCCTCAAGGCGGACAGCACGCGGTGCTATGACAACTACGAGTCCATGATCAGCCAGGACGGGCAACAGGGGCTTGCCCGTGAACTGGCCCGCATGAACCTACCCGCAAACGTTTATACGCAGTGGTATTGGAAGGTGGACCTGCATAATCTGTTCCACTTCCTGCGCCTGCGTGCCGACCCACATGCTCAGTATGAAATCCGCGTTTATGCCGAGGCGATGTGCAAGATCGTCGCTGATTGGGTGCCGTTTGCGTATAAGGCGTTCGAGGATTATCGGCTGGGTGCGGTAAACCTGTCTGCCCAGATGGTCGAAAGCCTGCAACGAATGCTGGCAGGAGAGGCGGTCACGCAGGAAAACTCGGGGATGACGGCGCGCGAATGGCGTGAGTTCGAGGCGATCATTCGCAGATAGAACCGACAAGCTGCATAGCTTTTGTCTATACGTGTCGTCATGGAATTGTTACATTGGTTCCATGGCCCGCTTTTTGAACCTTGCTCTGTTATGTCTGGTTTTTGGTTTTGCCCTACCTGTGCGAACCAAATCCCCATAGCTGAGGTTCTGTGCGAACTGACGCCCCGGCTGCACCAGAAACTGGAAAGTCAGTTCGGCGCGTGGCATCGGGTGTTCGCGGGCCGGAACAGGTTATGGAAGTCTGCGCAAGTCAGCGCGGGGACTGGACAATGGTTGTCACCTACGCGACAGGCACATCTTGCATCGTGGCTACGGGCGAAAACTGGAATAACCACGCCGACGCCAAGCCCGCGCGAGGGTAATGGAACGAAACCGGTGGGGGATGGATAACGGCCGGAAATTGGCCGTCATCCTTAATGATCTACCGCGTGTTTAGCGGGAAGTCGTTACAGTGGTTTCAAATCAGCTGCCATTTGGCGGCCGTCGCGTCCGTCCTGCAACTCGTACGAAACTTTTTGGTTGTCTGCGAGTCCGGTGAGGCCGGACCGTTCTACGGCCGAGATATGTACAAACACATCTTTGCCCCCTTCGTCAGGGGCAATAAATCCATAGCCTTTGGTGGTATTGAACCATTTCACGGTGCCGGTTGGCATGTCCCGTGTCTCCTTCTACTTACGCATTGTCCCACAAATTGGTGGGGGCTGTGGTCAGCGTCACCACACAAAAAAACTGCGTAGCGCATGCTGAACAGTCCAATTCGTGCGTTTCGCCTTTTTCAACATTGCACGGTGAAGTAAAAAATCAAGAATAACCGCAAGAAACGGGCAAGATTGCCTAAAAAGGAAGCAAGGGCAGGAGCGTCAAAGACATGCAGCTTTATGGATTGAAAAACTGTGACACCTGTCGCAAGGCATTGAAATCACTTCCAGACGCCAAGTTTTTTGACGTACGCAGCGACGGTGTGCCGGATTCGGTGCTGTCACGGGCCTTTGCTGAGTTCGGCAATGACTTGCTTAATACCAGATCGACGACATGGCGCGGATTGGACGAAACCCAGCGTGCCAAGGCCCCTTTGGAGCTTTTGAGAGAGCATCCGGCCCTGATGAAACGCCCACTGATCGAAGCGGATGGCAGGCTGTTGTTGGGCTGGACGGCTGAAACCCGTGCTCAGCTTGGCATTTCTTGAACGAGTGCCTATCTGCCTGAAAGCAACAATGAGGATTTTCAATGCGTAATGCCGCAATGTTATTGGGTGTAATCGCCGGGTTGATCGGCATGATCGTCGGGTTCTTCGGCTATGCGAAGGTGGTCGTGGTTGACCATGTCGGTGAAATTGAAGGCATGCTAAGCCAGGTCGACAATCCTGATCTGGTGCAAGCCATTTCGATTATCGCGCCCCTCTTGGCAATCGCGGGCGGGGCCATGGCGCCAGCGCGCGCGTTGATTGCCGGGGTCTTGTTGCTGGTGTCGGCGGCCGCGATGTACTACGCGTTCGGCTTTGGTGTTTTCACCATGTTCCCGATCACATTTGCTGCTGTCGCCGGAGTACTTGGGCTGGCCGCAGGAAAACCGGACCAGCCCAAGGCGCATTTCTAAGTTACTTAAGTCGCAGGATCCGGTCGAGTGAGATCGGGCCTGCGCCGTTGACGACGATCACCAGCATCAGGAAGGTCCACATCGTGCGCTGATCCATCAGGGACGGGGCCGCGTCGAACAGGCTGCCCAGTTTCACGCCATGTCCGGTGACGTCGACAAGGGTCTGCACCCAGATAAAACCGATCATGCCCAAAGCCGCCAGACGCGAGAACAGTCCAACCAGAAGAAGCGTGGGAAGCACAAATTCTGCAACCGTTCCCATGAAGATGACGATGCGTTGGAAGAACGTCATTTGGGACACGTCATAAAGAACAGCTTCTGCCGCTTTGGGGAAAATCTGACCAAAGGCACCTGCCGAAGGCGAAAAGATCGACCCGTCGATCTTTAGCATGGCTGAGTTCCAGTAATAGACCAGAAGAACCGCAACAAAGACCAGCCGTGCCAGCGTAGGGGTCAACCAGCCAGACGCAAAGTCCAGTTTTCCCATGGTGTTATTGTAGGTTGAGATCAGAGCAGTCATGTCTTGGGCCTTTCGATAGTCACAGAGGTTATTGAACCACCCTTCAGAAGCAGCGCCAGAGTGGTTCCAAGATCAAATTCAGGCAGTTCAGCAGTCGTTTTTTCAAATGCCCCGCCGATTGTGTCGCCGTTCTGCATATAGGTGATCCAGTCTGCACCACCCGCTGGAAGCGGATTGGGTGTCGGGTCGAACTCAGCGCGCGTGATCAACACATCCTCGGCCCGTGCATCTGGTTTCGGGGCATCGGCTTCCACGTTGAAGCGCCAGATAGCGTGAATGGGCCAGTCCGAGCGGATCACCTGCATGGCCGGTGCAAACTGCAACCGGGCCTGCATGACCTGCTCGGGCTCGACCGCTAAAACGTCTGCCGGTGCAGGTTCGCTGTCGGCGGCGTGGTAGGACTTGCGCAAGGCAATCTCTAACCGGGCCACGTCGGGCAGATATCCGAGATGGGCAAGTTGGGGCATTCCGGCCAGAAAATCAGGAAACGCCTCGCCATAAAACATCATCAGAGGAGAGGAGGGCGGGTGTTGACGCAGGAAAATCCCGGCCAGCCCATCCATGTTCTGCGCCCCTAGCAATTTGGCAATCACGGGAAACGCCTGATGCATCGCTTCGGTCAGCGACACCGCAACATTGTTGCGGTACACGCTGAACCGGCGACCGGCGGGGCGCGCGCCACCGTCCAGCAATCCGCCGGGAACGGGCGCTGACGCATCCATCATGGCCGCGCGGAATTCAGATTGCGAAACGCTCATACCGGTATCCGGTCCAGTGCGGATTGCGCGCGAACGGCCTCATTTCGGAGAACGGGCCAATCCGGCACATCAGTGTCCCATTCGATCAGAATGGGTTTTGGCCCCGAACGCTCCAGCACATAATCCAGCAGGGTCCACACCGGATCGACCACTTCACGTCCGTGACTGTCGATCAGCAGCGGATGACCGTGGTCGTCTTCATCCTCATCATGGCCGCCAAGGTGGATTTCCGACACTTTTTCAAGCGGATAGGCGTCAATATAACCTTGCGGCGAGAAATCCAGATTGGTGGCCGAGACAAAGACATTGTTTACGTCCAGCAACAAGCCGCAACCGGTGCGCCTGGCAATCTCCCTCAGGAAATCAGGTTCGGACCAGGTGCTTTCCTCGAAGGCCAGATAGCTGGACGGGTTTTCCAGCAGCATCTGGCGCCCGACCGTGTGCTGGACCTGGTCGATATGTTCACAAACCCGCGCAAGAGTTTCGTCGGTATAGGGAAGGGGCAGCAGGTCGTTGTAAAAATGGCTGTCATGGGTGGACCAGGCCAAATGTTCGGAAAAGCTTGCAGGGTTCAGCCAGCCTACCAGGTGTTTTAGCCGGGCCAGATGATCAAGGTCCAGCGCGCCTTCACCGCCAATGGAAAGGCCAACGCCATGGACCGAGATTGGGAACTTTTCGGAGAGGTGGCGCAGCTGCGCCAAGGGCCGCCCGCCGTCGCCCATATAGTTCTCGGCATGGATTTCCAGCCATGCAACAGGCTGTGCGTGTTCAAGTATCTGAGCAAAATGTTGCGGTTTGTAACCTACGCCCGGCGCTGCAGGCAGGCGGTTTGACCGGTGGGTGTCATCCAACATGAGCCAGTTCCTCGATCACGAAAGGGAAAGGGCGGGCGATGGTGCCCGCCCCTTGAAATCGTCAGGCCAATCTTATGCCGGCAGGTCGCGTTCCAGCGCTTCCAATGAACCTTTGCGCGGCGTGCCGTTTGCTTCCGCAGGAAGTTCGATGTCGGCGCAAGTGCCTGCGTCAACCAGGGTCCAGGCGTTGCCCTGATAATCAACGGTCGAGGTGCCTGCGCAGGTGGTGCCGGGGCCTGCGGCACAGTCGTTCTGGCCGGCCAGCGATACACCGTAGCACTTTTCTTTTGCCTGTGCGCTTGCTGTGGTTGCGGCACCCGATACGGCGGCTGCGACTGCGGTTGCGATAACCAGGGATTTAGCTGTTTTCGACATCTCGGTAATCCTCTTGATGACTGGGTATGTCTGCTTGTGACAATGACAAAGGTAGTGGCTTGGTGGGTAGAGTTGAATTCACGAGCCCGTGTCTCACAAGCGCGTCATGGGGCGGCCTGCCCCCTTGTAGCGTAATACATTGTTTTTGATGAAGAAAGGGTGAAATGTTACAATCCGACCCCATAAGAGGGGTCGGATTTTTTTGGATATGGTGCTGTTTGTTACAGCAGATCTGGCGGGGTGGCGGCGCGTGCCAGCTCTTTTGTTACAACATCAAGCGGTTGTACCTGAGTCTGTTTTTCACCCAGTCGCCGCACGCTTACGGTGCGCTCGTCAACTTCACGGTGACCGACGGCCAGAATTACAGGCACTTTGCCGACCGAATGCTCACGGACCTTGTAGTTGATCTTTTCATTGCGGATGTCAGCCTCGGCCCGCACACCGGCCGCGCGCAGAGTTTCGACCACTTCGGTGACGTAGTCGTCCGCGTCGGATGTGATGGACGCGACGACGACCTGACGCGGGGCCAACCAGAACGGCAATTTGCCTGCGTGTTCCTCGATCAGGATACCGATAAAGCGTTCGAAGGATCCCAGCGTGGCGCGATGCAACATGACGGGGCGGTGTTTGGCCCCGTCGGCGCCGATATAGGTGGCGTCCAGCCGTTCGGGCAGAACGAAATCGACCTGGAAGGTGCCGCATTGCCAGTCACGCCCGATGGCGTCCGTCAGAACGAATTCCAGTTTCGGACCATAGAATGCACCTTCGCCCGGGTTCAGTTCCGGTTCGATCCCGGCGGCACGGGTGGCGGACAAAAGTGCCGCTTCTGCCTTGTCCCATACCTCGTCCGATCCGGCGCGGGTTTCGGGACGGTCAGAGAATTTCACCGAAAAATCCTCGAACCCCAGATCCTTGTAGATCACGCTGAGGAAACGGATGAATTCGGCGGTCTCCGCCTCGATCTGTTCTTCGGTTGAAAAGATATGGGCGTCATCCTGCGTGAACCCGCGCACCCGCATGATGCCATGCAATGCACCAGAGGGTTCGTACCGGTTGCACGATCCGAACTCGGCCATGCGCAGCGGCAGGTCGCGATAGGATTTCAGGCCTTGCTTGAAAATCTCGACATGGCAGGGGCAGTTCATCGGTTTGAGCGCGTTGACGGCCTTTTCGCGGGCATGTTCCTCGTCGACTTCGACGATGAACATGTTTTCCTGATATTTGTCCCAGTGGCCTGATCGTTCCCACAGTTTGCGGTCAACGACCTGCGGCGTGTTCACCTCGACATACCCACCCTTGCGCTGCTGACGGCGCATGTAGTCCTGCAACTGGGTGTAGATGGTCCAGCCATTGGGGTGCCAGAAAATCTGACCGGGGGCTTCTTCCTGCATGTGAAACAGGTCCATCTCGCGGCCTAGTTTGCGGTGGTCGCGCTTTGCGGCCTCTTCCAGCATATGAAGGTGGTCTTTCAGTTTTTCCTTGCCGGTGAAGGCCACGCCGTAGATGCGTTGCAGCATCGCGCGGTTGCTGTCGCCGCGCCAATAGGCACCGGCGATGGACATCAGCTTGAACGCATCACCGGGAACCTGACCGGTATGTTGCAGATGCGGACCGCGGCACAAATCCTGCCAGTGGCCGTGCCAGTACATGCGCAACGGCTCGTCCCCGGGAATGGCTTCGATCAGCTCAACCTTGTAGGGCTCGTTATTGGCCTTGTAGAACTCGATGGCCCGCTCGCGATCCCAAACCTCGGTGGTGACAGGATCGCGCTTGTTGATGATCTCTTTCATCTTTTTCTCGATGAGGCCAAGATCTTCGGGCGTGAACGGTTCTTCCCGGTCGAAGTCATAATACCAGCCGTTTTCGATAACGGGGCCGATGGTGACCTTGGTCGCAGGCCAGATTTCCTGCACGGCGCGGGCCATGATGTGGGCCAGATCGTGGCGGATCAGTTCGTTGGCCTGCGCGTCATCCTTCATGGTGTGGATGGCAATCTGTGCATCGGCTTCGATAGGCCATTGCAGGTCCCAGTGTTTGCCGTCAACGGTGGCCGAGATGGCCTTTTTGGCCAGCGAACTTGAAATATCGGCAGCCACCTGCGCGGGCGTAACCCCTGCGTCATAGGAACGTGCATTGCCATCTGGGAAAGTGAGAGAGACGGATTTTGAATCCAGGGCCATTTCGGCTCTCCTCGTCGGTTTGGCGCCCACTGAACGCCCGGTTGCGGGTTATTTGCGTCTGGCTGATGTGGCAGGTGCAGCAATTCCTGTCAAGGGTCGCA
The DNA here is from genome assembly GCF_056542125.1 of Ruegeria sp. AF1. NCBI lineage: Bacteria > Pseudomonadati > Pseudomonadota > Alphaproteobacteria > Rhodobacterales > Roseobacteraceae > Ruegeria > Ruegeria sp. AF1. The sequence continues at coordinate 813,455 of NZ_JBQFZG010000001.1, read as the reverse complement.
GGGTACGGTCACTGACGCCACGACACCCCGAATTCGGGAATTGCGACCAACGGGCTGCCGTGCATGATGTTCCCCAAAGCATAAGAGGGTTTCATGGCGGCGACGGATTTTCTGGAAACAGCACAGGGGCGAAAACTGGCCTATCACAAAACCGAAGGCTCAGGGCCGACCCTGGTTTTTCTGGGTGGGCTTATGTCGGATATGGAAGGCACCAAGGCAGTCCATCTGGAAGCTTGGGCGCAGGCGCGGGGGCGGGCCTTTTTGCGGTTTGATTATTCCGGTCATGGCGAAAGCTCTGGCGCGTTCAAGGATGGCTGCATTGGGGATTGGCATGAGGACACTGTCGCTGCGGTCGATGCCTTGACCAAGGGGCCGCTGATCGTTGTCGGCTCGTCCATGGGGGGGTGGCAGGCGCTTTTGCTGGCCAAGGCCCTGCCGGACCAGATTGCAGGTATGGTCACGATCGCCGCCGCGCCGGATTTCACGGAAGATGGCTATTGGGCATCCTTCACCGATGACCAGAAAGCCGCCCTGGAAACTGTCGGGCATGTCGAGTTGCCGTCCGATTACATGGAACCTTACATCGTCACCAAACGGATGATCGAAGATGGGCGGCAGCGCCTTGTACTGCGCGACACGTTGAACCTGCCGTTCAAGGTTCGTTTCCTACAGGGAACAGCGGATACAGCCGTTTCGACTGAAACGGCCGTTAGGTTGCTGGACCACGCAACAGGGCCGGACATGCAGCTTCTTTTGGTCAAGGATGCCGATCACAGGTTCTCGGATGATGCATGTCTTGGCTTGATCGAGGCGGCGGTTCTGGATGTGTTGGGAGACGCGTGATGCGGCGTTTGGGATGGCTTCTGGGGCGCTTGTTCCTTGCGTTTATTGTCATCGGCGGCCTTATCTACTGGTTTGGTCCGCGCGAAGAGGTGAACCTGAGCCCAAGCTTTGATCCGCGCAAGTTCGGTGAGGGCGTACAGGTTTATTTCGAAAGCACCGAAGCCGCGTTTGACGATATCGTTCCGGGTGTCGAAAAACGAGCGATCTGGCAGGATGGCTTTAACGAACGGCGCACCCCGTATTCCGTTCTTTACATCCATGGCTTTTCAGCAAGTTCCGAGGAAATCCGGCCAGTGCCGGACCTTGTGGCAGACGCGCTGGGGGCCAATCTGGTTTACACACGCCTGCAAGGTCATGGGCGAACCGGATCAGCCATGGCGGAAGGCACTGCCTCGGGCTGGATGCAGGACACCGCCGAGGGATTGGCGGCCGCGCGTGCTGTTGGGGACAAGGTGATCGTAATCTCAACTTCGACCGGTGCGACGCTTGCAGCCGCCGCCGCTTTGGATGCCAGCCTCAGCGAAGATGTTGTCGGCATGGTCTTTGTCTCTCCGAATTTCGGGGTCAACACGGCCGCGGCATGGATTCCCACTTTGCCATGGGCGAGGGATTGGTTACCGGTCCTGATGGGGGACGAACGCGATGTATCGGGGCCAGACCCGGAAAAGAACAAATATTGGTCTACGGTCTATCCGTGGGAATCGGTCGTGCCGATGTCCGTTCTGGTCGAAAAAGTCTATGCGCTGGATTTCTCGAACGCCCTGGTGCCCGTGCTGTTCTGGTTCTCGGACAACGATCAGGTGGTGCGCCCTGACCGCACACACGAGGTCGCCGAAGCGTGGGGTGCGCCAGCATCCGTCAAACTGGTGACAATGGGTCCCGAGGATGATCCGTCATCTCATGTTATTGCCGGTCGCCTGATGTCGCCAGGGCAGACCGACGCGGCTGTGGCCGGTATCCTGGATTGGTTAAAAGGGCTGGGGGTGGAATGATGGCGGCCTCGGGTCGCGGTAAGATGCGTAAGCCGGGCAGTATGTGGAGCCTTGAGACCTTAGGGCGCGTTCGTCTGTCCCGGTATTTCTTCATGCGCGATTTCCTCTATTCCGAGATCGGGAACTTTCACCAAAAACAGAACATTCCAGACAATCCGGATCTGGCTATCGAGACAGGACGTGCGTTCTGTGAAACTCTGCTGGACCCGCTGGAAGAGACCTTTGGCAGGATCGCTGTGCGCTCGGGCTATCGCTCACCGTCGCTAAACAGGTTTGGCAATGAAAACAAACTGAACTGTGCCCGAAATGATCACCCGTTGGAATGCCACATCTGGGATCGTGGGGACGGGGATGCGCGGATTGCCGGGGCGTCTATTGTAATCCCCTGGTTTGCGGATCAGTTTGCGCAGGGCCGGGATTGGCGGGATCTGGCATGGTGGATGCATGATCACCTGGATTATTCCGAAATCTGGTTTTTTCCGAAACTCTGCGCTTTCAATCTGGTGTGGCGCCCTAAACCGCAGCGGCGGATTGACAGCTACATTGCGCCACGCGGATGCCTTCTGAAACCGGGCGCTGAGCCCGAGGAAAGTGCGGCTTCACGACGGTCCCGCTATGCTGACTTTCCGGCTTTTCGGGCAATCGCCTATCCGTGACGTTCCGCTTGTTTGAATGTGATAAATTCTCAACCTGACTGCAAACCCAAGGGCTCGGGAAACCGAGCGTATGGAGGCCCCGCGTGATCGAGCCGCTGGTACTGCTACCTGGACTGATGTGCGATGCCCGACTGTATCGCCCTCAGATCGAGGTGTTATCGCAGACGCGACCCGTAACCGTTGCGCCAATCTCAGCAGGTGAGCGTATCGAAGAGATCGCCTCGGGTCTGTTGGACCAACTTCCACATCGGTTTGCACTAGCTGGATTGAGCATGGGCGGTGTGGTGGCGTTGGAGCTGATCCGCCGAGCACCGGAACGTGTGTCGCGCCTGTGCCTGATGGCAACTGATGCGCAGGCGGACACGCCTCAAATGGCGGCCAGTCGCGAAGACCTGATCATTGGCGCGCAAGGTGGCCGGTTGGAGGAGGTCATGCGGAAACTTGTAAGTTCCGACGCGCTGGCACCGGGCCCGCAGCGTATTCCCATCCTGAACGGTTTGCTGGCAATGGCGCAGGATTTGGGTGCTGAAACTTTCGTGCGTCAAATGCGTGCCCTGCAACGCCGCCCGGATCAACAGGCCGCGTTGCGTCGCATCAAGGTGCCCACGTTGGTTCTGTGCGGTGCGCACGACACTCTGACACCCGTCAAACGGCATTCTTTCATGGCAGAACTCATTCCCGGAGCGGAACTGCTGGTTATTGAAAAGGCCGGTCACTTGCCGACACTGGAGACGCCCGACATCGTCAATGAGGCACTGCAAACCTGGTTGGACGCCCAGCAACGGTTTGATTACTGGTAAAGCATCGCGCGTTCGGTCTTTGAAATGACAGTTGGCGTCACCACGGGTTTACCGGTTTCTCGATCGAAAAACGGTGTGTTCTTCCATCGCCCGGACAGGCGCGATCCGACGGCCCTGCGCAACAGGCCAAAAATGGCGGGGCCGGGATTTTCGTGCTTTTGCTTTCCGTCCGGTCGGGGAACAAACCCGCGTGTCGTGACGGGTCCTAGCGCCGAAGCACCACCCGCAACCCGGCCGACGATAACGCCAGCAAACGGGAGTTTCGCGGTTTTGGGCGTTGCCGCCAAAGGTGCGTTACAGCAACTGGCGTACCAACGCAGCATGCCCTTGGGGCTGAGTTGCATCGCCGCAAGATACTGACTTCCTGTGCTGATTTCGATCTCATCCGGTGCGATCTGAAAAATCCCGACAGGTCCGGGTGCGGGGTCCGGTTGCTTGAAATACAGTTGAGCGGCTCGGCAATCATTGCAGAAACACTCAACATGTGTGCCTTGCCTAACACCGCGGGTTGAAATACGTCCCTGCAAGTTGCCGCATAGACAGGAAAAGGCGAGGCCATTTTGCGCTGACCCGCTCATGTCGGTTAGGCTACCTTGTTGGAGTTGGCCGCGCGACGGTTTGGTTTTCGCGCGTTTTCGTTCATGAAATCAATCACAAGAGGGCGAATGTTGTCGCGCCAGCTGCGGCCTGCGAAGATACCATAATGACCGGCACCGGGTTCGACGTGGCTTGCCTTTTTGCTGTCCGGCAGGCCGGTGCACAAATCCAGCGCGGCAATACACTGGCCGGGTGCGGAGATGTCATCATTTGCACCTTCGACAGTCTTCACCGCAACATCGGTAATCTTACTGATGTCCACCTTGTGACCCGCGACCACGAACTCGTTTCTCGCAATCTCTCGATTTTTGAAGACCCGCTCGACCGTCGAAAGATAGAACTCGGCTGTCATGTCCATCACGGCCAGGTATTCGTCATAGAAACGGTTATGGGCATCCTGGTCCGAGGCCTCGTCCCGCATGACGCGCTGGATCTGGTCGGAAAACGCTTTGGAGTGACGATCTGCGTTCATGGACATGAACGAGGCCAATTGCAGCAGACCCGGATAGACCATACGTCCAACGCCCTTGTACTTGAAGCCAACACGCTGGATCATTGTTTCTTCCAACTGGCCCATGGTGACGCGACGACCGAAGTCTGTCACATCGGTCGGCGTTGCGTCCGGGTCGACGGGGCCACCTATTAGCGTCAGGGTGCTTGGTTGAGCTTTGGGTTCAATCTCGGCCAGGTATGCCGTTGCGGCCAAGGTCAGAGGCGCAGGCTGGCAAACGGCAACAACATGGGTGTCCGGTCCAAGCTCTTTCATAAAATCTACAAGGTAGAGCGTGTAGTCTTCGACATCGAATTTACCTGCAGACACAGGGATATCGCGCGCATTATGCCAATCGGTGATGTAGACTTCGCAATTGACCAGAAGGCTTTTGACTGTCGACCGCAGCAACGTTGCATAGTGACCGGACATCGGGGCAACCAACAGCACTTTGCGCGGTTGTTCTTTTCGGCCATTGATGCGGAAATGTACCAGATCACCAAAAGGGCGTTCCAGAACGGTCGTGATTTCAACCAGATGATCCTTGCCATCTTCGCAGGTGAACGTGCGAATACCCCAATCGGGCTTTGCAACCATCCGCTGGAACGTACGCTCGGTCACTTCACCCCAGGCGGCCATCCAGTTGAATGCGGGGTTCGGCACCATGGAAAACATCGGATAAGACGCCATCGCGCTGGCGGTTGCACCAAGCCACTGGTTGGTGTTTCGCGCAGTTTCCATCAGGTCGTAGGTCATCATGTAGCGCATAAATGGGGCCTCCTGAGTGTCAGCCTGAGAGTTCGGACCATTCGTCGCTTTGCCCCCCAGCACCCACGACGTTATTCTGCATAGCAGCGAGGTTAGGGGGGAATTGTTAAAATGACAACTAGTGAAGACCACATGCCAGACGTATCCGAAGAACATATTGAACGCCTTAAAGAAAATATGGAAAAGGTCGAGAAGCTGTCCAAGCGCCTGATTGAGGTCATGGCTGTAAAACGGCCGCACACACCCGCGCTGGACGGCCCGAATCAAGAGCTTTTCGCACGAGCAGCAAGTGCCTACTGGGCGGAGGCTTGGCAAAATCCCGCCAAACTACTGGAACAGCAGATAGAATTCTGGGGCAAGTCAGTGCTGAACTTTGCCGAGGCGCAGAAAGCGCTGACTGCGTCTGACGCGGAAGGCGAAGCCCCCAAAACAGAAGACAAGCGATTTTCGAACCCCCTTTGGGAGACCAATCCCTATTTCCGACTGATCCGCCAGCAATACCAGACCAATGCGCAAGCGATCGCGCAGGCTGTTGCGTCCGTGGACGATCTGGATGCCAAGGACAAAAGGCGGCTGCAATATTTCTCGCAGCAAATCGTCGATATGATGGCGCCGACAAACTTCCTGGCGACCAATCCGGATGCATTACAAAAAGCGGTCGAAACCGAGGGCCAGTCACTGATCAAGGGGTTGGAAAACCTTGTGTCAGATCTTGAGGCCAACAATGGCGAGCTGGTCGTCAAACTGGCAGATGAGAGTGCCTTTGAGGTCGGCGGTAACCTGGCGACGACGCCGGGGGAGGTGGTTTATCGTAACCGGATGATGGAACTGATCCAGTACAAGCCGGCGACCGAAACTGTATATGAGACACCGATTGTCCTGTTCCCGCCCTGGATCAACAAGTTCTATATTCTGGACCTGAAAGCCCAGAACAGCATGATCAAATGGATCACCGAGCAGGGATATACCCTGTTTGTAGTGAGCTGGGTCAATCCGGACGAAAGCTATGCCGAAACCGGCATGGAAGACTACATTCAGGACGGTTTCCTGACCGCGATCGAGGCGGCCAAGAAGATTTGCAAGGTCAAACAGGTCAACGCGGTGGGGTATTGCATTGCAGGTACCACCCTGAGCCTGACGCTGTCTCTGCTGAAACAGCGAGGAGACAAGTCGGTCAAATCGGCGACCCTGTTCACCGCATTGACGGATTTTTCCGATCAGGGAGAGTTCACGCCTTTCCTACAAAACGATTTTATCGACGGAATCGAAGAAGAAGTGAAAAAGGAAGGTGTTCTGCGGTCGTGGATCATGGCGCGCACAATGTCATTCTTGAGATCACGTGACCTTATCTATGGCCCGGCCATTCGCAGTTACATGATGGGGGAAGTGCCCCCGGCCTTTGATTTGCTGTACTGGAACGGTGACGGAGCCAACCTGCCTGCGAAAATGGCGGTGGAGTACTTGCGTGGGCTATGCCAGCGCAATGAATTCGCGACCGATGGCTTTGAGGTACTGGGGCATAAGCTGAAGCTCGGTGACGTTGATGTGCCCCTGATAGCCATCACATGCGAAACCGATCATATCGCGGCGTGGAAAGACTGCTATCGCGGTGTGCAAAAGATGGGCTCGAGATCAAAAACTTTCGTGGTTTCCGAGTCGGGTCATATTGCGGGCATTGTGAACCCGCCCAGCAAGAAAAAGTATGGGCATTACACCAACCCGGATTTGAAAACAGACGCCGCCACCTGGTTAAAGGAAGCCGATTTTCATGAAGGGTCTTGGTGGCCCATGTGGGATGCCTGGCTTAAGAAACGGTCGGGCAAGCAGGTACCGGCCCGTGAACCTGGCGATTCGAAGCACCCGAGCCTGGGTGCTGCACCCGGAACGTATGTAGTGGCAAAACCAAACGCCTGATTTCATTCTGAAACTTGATTTTTTCTGCAGCGCAGCAAGAAAAAACTTGCAATGCTGCGCTGCAGCAATCATATTGTCCTCAAGCTGATGAAACCCGGGGTGGGCCCGGACTGGCTAAAAGGATTATGACAATGGCTAAGACCCAAGACTTTACCGCGATCATGAAAGACATGATGGGTGCATTCCCCGTGGACACAACCGCAATGGAAGGCGCATTCAAATCGACCGCTTCGCTGAATGAAAAGCTGTCGGGCGTTGCTCTGGAAGCAGCAGAGAAATCGGCAGAAATCTCGAGCAAATGGACCAAAGACACGCTGGCCAAACTGACCGAGATGTCGAAAGCCAAGGCAGAGCCTGCCGACTACGCAAAAGCAGCAACCGATTTCGCAAGCGCGTCTGCTGAAGTTGCAGCCGAGAACATGGCCGCTTTCGCAGAAATCGCGAAAAAAGTTCAGACCGAAACCGTCGAACTGCTGATGGCTGCTGGTAAAGAAGCTGCGGAAGAAGCATCCGCCGCTGTTAAAAAAGCAACCAACGACGTGACCACAGCCGCTAAAAAAGCTGCTGCTGCGAAGTAAGAAAAGTCAGCGAAACGCACCCGACCCTCCCTATAGGTGCAATCGCGTTGGGCAGGTCCATTGACCTGCCCTTTCTTTTTGTGCTGCACTCGCATAACCTGTGCTGCAACGCATCATCCTTGGGGAGGGTACCCGGTGTCGGACCAAGAAAAACCGCTGCTGATCAAGCGCTATGCCAGCCGTCGGCTGTATAACACCGAGACCAGCGATTACGTGACGCTCGAAGATATCGCGGGATTCATCCGTGACGGGCGCGAAGTACAAATCATCGACCTGAAATCCGGCGACGACCTGACGCGGCAGTATCTGCTGCAAATCATTGCTGAACATGAAAGCCGCGGCGAGAATGTGCTGCCTGTCAATGTTCTGAACGATCTGGTGCGCAGTTACATGCTGCCGGGCGGGGGCATGATGCCGCAATTCCTGCAAAGCTCGTTCGATATGCTGCGCGAAAGCCAAAGCAAGATGATGGAAAACATGAACGCCATGAACCCGATGTCCCAGATGCCGGGTTTTGAAGCGTTAAAAGCACAGCAGCAGGCCTTTCTGAAGGCTATGACTGGTGGGTTGTCTGGCAGATGGTCCTCGCCAGAGAAGGAAAGCGAAAAGTCAGAGCCGAAAGAGGATCTTGACGATATCAAGAAACAGTTGGCCGAACTTCAACAGAAGCTTTCAAAACTGAATTAAGGTGAGCCTGAGGAAAAGGCCCACCATTTTAGTGGGTCAGTTCTAATCTCAGGTGCCGTAGACCGGCATTGGGCCGGTCACTTCGCCGACCGCGGCCAGCAGAATATCGGCGATCACGTCCAGCTCTGCGCGTGTCAGGCGTACGGGCAGTCGGACGTCACACGCTTTCATCAGCATGTCACGTGTTTGCGGCAGCTCGAACGTTTCCGGCAGAAATTGCCAGTTCCAGAAGGCGCGTGCATTGTCCTGGCTCAGGCCAAAGACCTGAACTTTGACACCGCGTGCCTCGGATGCGGCGGCAAATGCGCGAATCTCGTGTTCCTGCAACCCAACCAGATTGAATTGAATAGAATCCGGCGCGCGCTGCTCGGGGGGCAAGGGCGCGGGCACATTGATATGGGGTGAGGTATTCAAGCGCCCGGCAACGTAGTCGTGATTCGCAAGACCATCGCGGACACGACGGGCCAGTTCCGGGATCTGCGGGCGGATCACAGCGGCGCTCAGGTTGTTCAAGCGCAGGTTATACAATGGCAACTTGTTCTGCCAGCGGGCGAAGGCCTCTTCCAATTCGGGCGAGTTGTCGCCGTACGGTCCTTTATGTTTCTTCCAGTTATGTTCGTACGCGCCCGACATGATGACGGCACGGGCCACCAGATCAGCATCGTTTGAGATCAGAATACCGCCTTCGCCCGCATTGATCATCTTGTAGGACTGAAACGAGAAACAGCCGACCTTGCCGATGGTGCCGATATTTCTGCCATGCCAGGTCGTGCCCAGCGAATGCGCAGCGTCTTCGATTACCGGGATGTCACGCGCGTCGCACAGCGCCATGATCGCGTCCATATCAGATGTGTGGCCGCGCATGTGACTGATGATCACCGCCTGAACGCTGTCGAGCTTGGCCTCGAAATCGGCCATGTCGATGCGATAATTCTCACCCACTTCGCACAGAACCGGGATGCAGTCCGCGTGAATGACCGACGAGGGAACCGCGGCAAATGTGAAGCCGGGGATCAGGACGCGCGCATCGCGCGGCAGACTCAGTGCCTTGAGCGACAGAAACAGCGCAGCAGAACAGGATGAAACAGCGAGAGCGTATTTTGTGCCCAGAAGTTCGGCAAACTCGGCCTCCAGCAAAGACACCGGGGCATCTTGCGGGGCGGTATAGCGAAACAAGTCGCCCGACTGCATCAGGGCGTCGATGGCTTCTTTTGCTGCTTCTGGGATGGGTTCGGCGTCATGAACGTTTGGTGGAAGCGTCATATTTGGAATTCCCGAATTCTATCTTTGGTAAAGATAAAGCTATTCAGGCGGCAATCCAAGCCCTCAATCGCCGCGCCAGCGGAAATTCACCAATATGTCACAAGTAACATGGATCAGATCCCAAGCCGGTCCCGCATGGCGAACCATGTCATTGCCAGCACAAGCAGCGGGTTGCGCAGGGCAGACCCGCCGGGGAAGGGCAGGGTTGGCACGCGGGCCATTGTATCGAACCCTTCAGATTGGCCCTGAATGGCCAGTGCCATCAATTGCCCTGCATGGGTCGCGGTGCCTACACCATGACCGGAATAGCCGGAAGCAGACAGAATATTGGGCGCGATACGCACCAGATAAGGCATCCGCCGCATGGTAATGGCCAGCGTCCCACCCCATGCGTAGTCGATTTTGACATCGCGCAGATGTGGGAAGATTTCGGTCATCGGCTTGCGGACCTTCGCCGCGACATCCGCAGGAAAACGATAGCCATAGCTTTCGCCGCCACCGAACAAAAGCCGGCCATCGGCGCTGAGGCGGAAATAGTTCACCACGAACTTGGTATCCGCGACCGCGACATCCTGAGTCAGGACCCGCGCGGCCTCGCTGCCAAGGGGTTCAGTCGCTGCGATGAAGTTGTTGATGGGCATGACACGGGCCGCGACGGTCCGGTTGAGATTGCCAAGATAGCCATTGCAGGCCAGCACAACATGGTCGGCCCTAACGTTCCCCCTGGCGGTCCGGATCAGTGCAGGCCGGGTTTCGTCAATATCGATGACTTCGGTGCCCTCAAAAATGCGAACACCCGCTTTGGCCGCCGCCTGCGCCAACCCCAGCGCAAAGTTCAATGGGTGCAAATGAGCAGCCCCCATGTCCAGATACCCGCCCTTGTAAGCGGGTGAGGGGCACAGTTTGTGGCCTTCGTCTTCATCCAGCAGCTTGATCTGGTCATAATGATAACGGTCGGACAGATGGCCTGCATGGGTGTGCAGCTCTTTTCGTTCCGAAGCTGACAGACCCAGAACCGCGACGCCGGGTTGCAAGTCGCACGCGATCTGATGCTTGGCGATCAGTGATTTGACCAGATCCTTGGCGTCTTCGGCCAGGTCCCACAGCTTTGCGGCATCGGGGTCGCCAACAAGACGCTCGAGGTCTTCCTGATCCATCCGCTGCGCGCTGCCCAGCTGGCCACCATTGCGCCCCGAGGCTCCAAATCCGACACGGTGGGCTTCAAGCAGAACGACATCGAACCCCGCCTCGGCCAGATGCAATGCTGCGGACAGGCCTGTGTAGCCACCGCCCACAACGCAGACATCCGCCGTAATATCTTCGGCCAAAACAGGAAAGCGTTCCGTTGGGTTCGCCGTCGCGGCATACCAGCTACCAGGGTATTCGCCCTTGCGGTCATTGGAATAGAGCAGATTCACGAAAAGTCTCAGACGTTGATCAGCAGATGTTCCCGTTCCCACGGAGAGATGACCTGCAGAAATTCTTCATACTCGGCCCGTTTCACGATGCCATAGACACGGGCAAACTCGGGGCCAAGGATTTCGTGCAGGGCTGTGGCTTCGTCAAACATATCCAGCGCATCGCCCATGACCTGGGGGATATCCCCTTCGCCTTCATAGGCGTCACCATAGAATTGACGACGCGGGCGTTCTTGTTCAACCAGACCCAGATAGCCGCACGCCAGCGACAGGGCGATGCCCAGATACGGGTTGCAATCCATACCGGCAATGCGGTTTTCGACACGGCGCGATTCAGGTCCGGACAGTGGAACGCGAATGCCTGTAGTGCGGTTGTCGCGAGCCCATTCCAGATTGATCGGCGCGGCGTGGTCTTTCACGTAGCGACGATACGAGTTTACATAAGGTGCCATCACGGCCAGACCGGAGGGCAGATGGTTCTGCAACCCGGCAATGAAGTGATAGAACGCGTCCGTTTCGCCGCCCTGCGGGCCCGAAAAGATATTCTGGCCGGTCTCCATGTCGATAATCGAATGATGGATATGCATGGCCGAGCCCGGCTCTTCCTCGATCGGTTTGGCCATGAAGGTTGCAAAACAATTGTGCCGTAACGCCGCCTCGCGGATCAGGCGCTTGAAGTAGAAAACCTCATCAGCAAGTTTGACTGGATTGCCGTGGCGAAGGTTGATCTCCAACTGGCCCGCACCGCCTTCCTGGGTGATGCCATCGATTTCGAACCCCTGATGTTCGGCAAAGTCATAGATATCGTCGATGACCGGGCCGAACTCGTCCACCGCGGTCATCGAATACGCCTGCCGCGCCGCAGCTGGGCGGCCAGAACGCCCCATCATCGGCTTGATTTCCTGTGCGGGATCGACGTTGGGGGCGACCAGAAAGAACTCCATTTCTGGCGCAACAACCGGTTTCCAGCCTCGGTTGTGATACAGCTGGACCACGCGTTTCAACACGTTACGGGGGCTATAAGGGATCGGATCACCATCCCGGTCATAGGCGTCGTGGATCACTTGCAGCGTCCAGTCCCCTGTCCAGGGTGCGGCTGAAGCCGTCGAATAGTCGGGCTTCAGGATCATGTCCTTTTCGATGAACCCGTCGTCACCTGCGGCTTCACCCCAGTCCCCCGTGATGGTCTGGAAGAATATGCTGTCAGGCAGGTGAAAATAGGATTGCTTGGCGAATTTCGTGGCAGGCACGGCCTTGCCACGTGCAATTCCGGGAAGGTCCGAGATGATACATTCAACCTCGTCCAGCCGCTGTCCGTGGAAATAGGCTTTGGCGGCTTCCGGCAGTTTATCAGTCCAATCAGCCATCAGGCTCTCTCTTTCTTTAAAAACTCGGCCATATGGCGCGCGATTTTGGCGTTGTCATCCGGGGCGGTTTCGCGATTTGCGGCCTCGCGCATCAGGTCTTCGGGGACGACGCCTTTTCCCCGTGTGCGCATCAGGCCCGCGACAAAACCATTGGTGAATTCAGGGTGGGCCTGAACCGTCCAGATCGTGTCTCCATAAGCCAGCATCGCGTTTTCGCAAAATGCGTTCTGACCAAGAACGCGCGCGCCTTCGGGCAACTCGACAACCTGATCCTGATGCCAGGCATTCAGCCAGACTGTGTTGCCGTCAAACTCGTATTCAGTGCGTCCGACGGCCCATCCGCCCTTGAACTTCTCGACCTTGCCGCCCAGTGCCTGCGCGATGATCTGATGCCCAAAGCATACGCCGATCAGTGGCTTTCCGCTTTGCTGTATCTCTCTGACCAAGTCTTCCAGCGGGGCGATCCACGGCAGGTCTTCGTACGCGCCGTGGCGCGAACCGGTTATGACCCAGCCATCTGCGTCATCCGCGCCGCTTGGGAATATGCCGTCGACCACGGCGAAGGTCTGGAACTCAAATCCGTTGCCACCGAGAAGTGCAGGAAACAGCTCATCATAGTCGCCGAATTCGCCATGCAACGCATCTGGTGTGTGGCCGGTTTGTAATATGCCGATTTTCATGTGTCACCAAATTTGATCAAATTAACTCTAGCTGAGTCCGAATGAGGCGGCAAGGGGGGTCAAACCGCTTCGAGATAGCTCAGCCAGTGATCTTCAGGAGCGATACGCTCAAATCGTTCAATTTCCTGTCGCTTGGTCATGATCAGGTACTGGATCAGATCCGCCGGGAAAAGCCGGGCGACCAGGGGGTCGGTCTCAAATCTGTCAATTGCGGCCGCCCAGTCTGGCATCAGTTGAGGCAGGTCTTCGATATCGTAGGCATTGCCTGTGATCGGGGCAGGGGGCCGCAGACCGTCTTCGATCCCGGCAAGGGCTGCACCCAAAACCGCGGTCAGCATCAGGTAGGGGTTGATGTCGCCACCTGCGACGCGGTGTTCGATGCGCCGCGCTGCGGTTGCCCCGCCCGGGATGCGAATTGCGGCAGTTCTGTTCTCATAGGCCCAGCAGGCCCCGGTCGGGGCATGCGCACCCGGTACAAGCCGGGTGTAAGAGTTGCCGTGGGGCGCAAAAATCAACGTGCTGCCTGGCATGGCCGCCACACAACCCGCGACGGCGGAATGCAGAATGCCGGTCCCTTCAGGCCCGCCATTGTCAAACACATTGCGCCCCCGATGGTCCAGCACCGAGAAATGCACATGCATCCCATTGCCTGCATCATCTGCATAGGGTTTCGACATGAATGTTGCGGCGAACCCGTGTTTGCGCGCCAGGCCACGTGTCAACGCCTTGAAAAGCCACGTATCGTCGGCACAGCGCATGGCATCCTGATGATTCAGGTTGATCTCGAATTGGCCAACGCCACTTTCCGAGATGGCGGTTTGCGCGGGGATATCCATGGCGGCGCAGCCATCGTAGAGATCTGTGAAGAAATCCTCAAACGCATCCATTTCAGCGACCGACAGAACGGATTCATGCAGCAGGCGGCGCCCGGTGATCGGGTTCAACGGAGGTTGCGGTTGCGCACCCGAAGCATCGATTAGTGTGAATTCCAACTCAGTCGCCGCAACGACCGACCAGCCGCGTTTGGCATAACGGTCAAGAATGGCAGACAGAGCGTGGCGCGGATCACCCGCAAACGGGGTACCTGCATCGTCATACAAGCTCATCGGAACCAGCGCCGTTTCTTTCGGAAGCCAGGGCACAGGCACCGGGCCCCGGTCGGTTGGGCGCAGCACGCCATCCGCATCGCCGGTTTCAAACACCAGCGGGCTGCCGTGAATGTCCGCGCCCCAGAGATCGACATTGAGTGCCGAGAACGGCATGCGCACGGCGCCTTTCTCCAGCTTGCCCGCATACTCAGGGGGCACGCGTTTGCCCCGCATCTGACCGTTCAGGTCACATGCAGTCACGCGAAAACTGTGCAAGGCGCTCAGGTCCATTGGGGGCTCCGTCAATTCTGTTTCCCCGTGATGTACTTCAATGGATCAGATTTGTCACCAAATTTGATCAAATTTTGATATTTGGGACAGATGTGACTGCTCGGCATAGTTTTTGGGCGAGTACGAAATTGGTCTTGCTGTCAAAGCTCGCGCCTTGCGTTTCCTTCAGTGAAAACATCACGGAAACATCTGTTAAGCCATTGATCATATTCTCCAATGGCGTTGTCTGCGGCAAGTCAGAGAGCGGCTGGATTTTCCCAGTGTTGAAAGCGCGGCGATCGGATTTGATACGACGTCCGAACCCGCAAATCAGCTTCGTTTGCCAAGTCCTCAAGAATTGGCTTATTTTGGCGATTTTTCTATGATAGCTGCGGGTTTCGTATTCTTGAGGATGGTTGAGTTGACTGCACGTGGAAGAGATAACATTCAACACCATGCTACTCTGAGCATTGCCCCCATGATGGACTGGACCGACCGCCACTGTCGGTATTTTCATCGGCTGCTTAGCACGGAAACCTTGCTGTATACCGAGATGGTAACGGCACCGGCGCTTGTCCGAGGAGGGGCGCTGCATCTGTTGGATCATTCACCGCAGGAACATCCCGTGGCTTTGCAGCTGGGTGGGTCCGATCCGGAGGAGCTGGCGCAAGCGGCGCGTTTGGGTGCTGATGCAGGATATGATGAGATCAATCTGAACTGTGGATGCCCGTCGGACAGGGTGCAGTCTGGTACTTTCGGGGCGGTTCTGATGAAAGATCCGGCACGGGTTGCAGAATGCGTCGCAGCAATGCGCGAAGCGGCGAATGTAGATGTCACGGTCAAATGCCGCATCGGTGTGGATGACCAAGAGCCCGAAGAAGTTCTGCCTGCGTTTCTTGAGCAGATCAGTGCGGCGGGCTGTCAAAGAGTAACGATCCATGCGCGCAAGGCGTGGTTGCAGGGGCTGAGCCCTAAGGAAAACCGCGATGTTCCACCGCTTGATTATGACCTTGTGCATCGGATGAAAGCCGCGTTTGCGGATCTGCATATATCGATCAATGGTGGTATCGCCAGCTTGGATGAAGCAGCAGCACATCTGGACGCGGGTCTTGACGGTGTCATGATTGGTCGGGCGGCCTATCATCAGCCCGGTGATATCCTGGCAGATGCCGACCGGCGCATCTTTGGCGTTGGAACCGTTCGCGATCCGCTGACGGTTGTTCAAGAAATGGTGCCCTATATTGAAAGGCACCTTGCCAATGGCGGGCGTTTGCACCAGATCACGCGGCATATGCTGGGTCTCTTCGCGGGGCGCCCCGGTGCGCGGGCATGGCGGCGCGCCTTGTCCGAAGGGGCCGTGCATGAAGGGGCCGGGCCAGAAGTCATGCTACAGGCCCTGGACCATATTGCGCCGATGGTCGAGGTTTAAACGGCAAGGGAGGGACGATGCCCGAGACAGTGTTGCTGGCCCAGATGATGGGCCTTTTGCTTGTGATCGGCGCGCTGGCCGGTGTGCTTGCCGGGCTGTTGGGAGTGGGCGGCGGTATCGTTTTGGTCCCCGCGTTCTTCTATGCGTTTCAGACGCTTGGCTATGGCGGCCCGCAACTGATGCAGCTTTGTCTGGCGACGTCGCTGGCCACGATCATTGTAACGTCGATGCGGTCTGTTCTAGCCCACAACAAGAAGGGTGCCGTGGATTGGGATATCCTGCGCGGTTGGGGTCCGGGTATTGTCGTCGGCGCAATTGTCGGAGTGCTGGTCGCATCGGCGCTGCGGACCGAGGCCTTGCAGGCACTGTTCGGAATTCTGGGCATGGTGATCGGTGCCTATCTTGGGTTGGGTCGCGCAGAATGGCGGTTGGGCGACGCAATGCCCGGCGGAATCAAGCGAGCCGTCCTGTCCCCTCTGGTCGGGTTTCTTTCCGTTCTGATGGGCATCGGTGGAGGCAGTTTCGGTGTGCCGCTGATGAGCCTCTATAACACCCCTATCCACCGCGCGGTCGCGACCGCGGCCGGGTTTGGCGTGATCATCGCCGTACCCTCGGTCATTGGGTTCTTGTTTGTAGATATCGCGCCCGAGCATCGCCCCCCGTTGACCATTGGCGCGGTTAATCTTGTGGCCTTCGGGATCGTTGTCGCAATGACAATGATCACCGCGCCCTGGGGGGTAAAGCTGGCCCATGCGATGGACCCAAAACCGTTGAAACGTGTCTTCGCCGTGTTCCTGACGCTGGTCGCGCTGAACATGCTGCGCAAGGCCGTGGGCTTATGAGCGATTTTTCTGCCCGGGGCTGGGTGAAATTCCCGTATGATCCGGTTTTGGCCGAATGGGTGAACCACGCTTTGCCTGCCGCACGGGCGTCGACAACGGACCCGGCCCACGCGGAA
The DNA here is from genome assembly GCF_056542125.1 of Ruegeria sp. AF1. NCBI lineage: Bacteria > Pseudomonadati > Pseudomonadota > Alphaproteobacteria > Rhodobacterales > Roseobacteraceae > Ruegeria > Ruegeria sp. AF1. The sequence continues at coordinate 796,657 of NZ_JBQFZG010000001.1, read as the reverse complement.
TGGTTGGATTGCGAAGGTACGTGGTTCATCGGTGTCGACGCACTATCCAATGACACGAAGGGCAGGGTCGGGCAGTCCGGGCCTCTGACCGGAAAGGCCATGGCGTTCATCGACAAACACTTTGGAGATTTACCGCTGCACAAGGGGCAGGTTTCGGTTGTTTATCCGGGTTATCCGCGCCCGCGCCGGGGCGAGAATGAAGCGGCCACCCGGTACCGTCGAAACAGGGATGCGGCCCATGTGGACGGTTTGCGCCCGACAGGGCAGGATCGCCGCCGCCGGGTTGATGAACCTCATGCCTGGATTCTGGGCATTCCACTGACTGAGGCCAGCTCAGACGCGTCTCCGATGGTGGTGTGGGACGGCAGTCATGACATTCTGCGGACCGCGTTCAGGCAGGCGCTTGAAGGGATGCCACCTGAGGTCCTGCACGAAGTAGACATAACCGACATCTACCAATCCGCCCGTCGCGAGGTGTTTGCGACCTGCCCAAGGATCGAGTTGCCTGCAAAGCCGGGAGAGGCCTATTTGCTTCACCGCCATTGCCTGCACGGCGTTGCTCCTTGGGTCGAAGGGGCGACGGCGGGGCAGGATGGTCGAATGATCGCCTATTTCCGCCCCGAATGCGCCGGTGGAGTAGCCGAATGGATCGAATCCGCCTAACGTCCTGTCATTATTTGGCTTTGGAGGTTTTGACCGATGATGACGGTTCATACGAATTCTGACGGTGCACTCATAGAAGTCGAGTTGTCGGGGCAAGTGACCAGCGCCGATTACACCAATACTCTGGTTCCCGCCATCGAGTCTGCGCTAACGGAACACGACACGGTTCGGCTACTGGCGATAATACAACCTGAATTCCAGGGGTATGATCTGGGCGCAGCCTGGTCCGACACCAAGCTGGGGTTAAGCCATTGGCGCGGTTTCGACCGGATCGCAGTTGTTGCTGATCAGGGTTGGGTGCAGACAAGCGTTCGTCTGGCGGCCCCCATCCTGCCCTGTCCGGTTCAGGTGTTTGATCTGGCCGAGCTTGAGGCGGCCCGACGCTGGATGCGCGAGTCCCTTGGGTCGATCCACGTGACTGACCTGAGCGGTCCATGTGTTCAGATCAGCCTATTGGGCAAGCTGGACCCTGAATGGTACAAACAGGCAGAACGTGATCTGGATGCAGTGTTACAGGACCGGCTAGGGTTTCGCCTGCTGATAGACCTCAGGGAGTTTGACGGCTGGCAAGGGCTGTCAGCGCTTGCGGCGCATTTTCGGTTGGCCAGCCGACATATCGGACAACTGGACCGAGCCGCCATCGTTGGGGACAAAAGCTGGCAGCGCATGGCGCAGAAGGTCGCCAGCCATGTGTTAGGGACCCGGACACAGTTTTTCCCGTCCGAAGAGTACGACAACGCCAGGGCTTGGCTTGCCGCCGGATAAAACCTTCGACTGTGGAACGCCTGAGCAGGCAACACCCAATCGGTCAAGGTCGTGATGCAGCCTCAAATCCGGTCGTGCGATGTCAGGCATGATTCGACTGCTGACGGCGGTTTTCCCGCAGCTTCGGCCCCAGCTTTCCCAGTCCCGGCAAAGTCGGGTCGAATAGTGACGTTAGGAAATTATGTGCTTTTGAGAGTTTTTCTTGATTGAGGCGTCAAAAACGATCAAAGGCCGCGTGTTTTCCCCCTACTTGTGACGGGAAATACCTTTAGCCACACCCTGTCGCTGCGGGTTACCACTCACGTTGAACCTCAATGTTCAAGAGCTAGACCCCCTCGGAGCTCGAACTCGACCCGCAGTGGCACGGTTACTGGAAACGGGACGTCCGCAATGCCACTTAAGACTTTGATCGGAAGACTCACTAATACCAGAAAGACCAAACGTGCGGCTGACGTGCTGCAATCGGAATGCGCGCGCAATGATGATCGGCGGCCCAAAACCAGCCAATCCGAGATTGCGCTTCTGTTTCAGAAAGAACTGCGTGGCACCGCGCCGAACGCACCTATCCCGAAAAGGGCCGCACAGTCGGCAGAAATGTCATCAAAACGTCTACGCTGATCGGTCAGGAGCCATTCATGCGAGCGGCACGCCCGCCGCGCCGCTTGCTGAGTCGCGGTTTACGAGACGGCAGGTCGTTCATGATTTCAGCGCGTTCGCTGCTGTCCATCCTGGACCAGCGAGAAATCTCGTCAATCGTGCGGTAACATCCGGTGCAGATACGCTCGGCCGGATGGACAACACAAATCTGGACACAAGGGCTTTCGACCTCATTGCGCTTCCAAACCATATTCGTCATCGATCGGTCTCCGACCTGTTACAAAAAGCGCAGCCTGTCCAGTGCTCCCTGCAAGATATAACCTGCTGCAACGTGATCAATAACCTGTCCGCGACGTTTTCGTGACGTATCCGCCTCAAGCAGTGCTTTTTCTGCCGCAACCGTACTCAGCCGTTCATCCCAGAATCCGATTGGCAAATCCGTCAGACGGGACAGGTTTCGCGCAAATGCCCGCGTAGACTGGCAGCGCGGCCCCTCTGTGCCGTCCATGTTTTTGGGAAGACCCAACAGAATGCCGCCAATCTCGCGATCCGTAGCAATTTCGATCAACCGGGCGGAATCTAGTGTGAATTTCTTGCGCCTTACGGTCTCCAACGGGCTGGCCACGCCCCGCATCCGGTCGGAAACCGCGACCCCGATGGTCTTTTCACCCAGATCCAGCCCCATCAGCGCTTGCATCGGGGGAAGCGCATTGGCGAAGTCTTCGAAAACGTCGTGGATCATTGCGCAATCCCGGCTTGCAGGGCTGCGGCATCAATGATCTGCAACGCCTCGGTGTTTCCGGCAAACACCTCCAGCGCCTCATTGTGGATATCCATGGCCCGTTGGCCCTGGCCCAGAACACCCAGAGCGGCGATCAGACGAGCCCATTCTTCGGGCGCGCCGCCTTCCGTCGCCAGGCGGTCGGATAACTGATCCACCATTCCCTGAATCATCTGTTGCCGTTCCTCGGGGCTCATTTCCGCTGCTGCAGCCATGTCTTCGCGACTTGGACCAGACGGCGCGCTCAGGTCCGGTGGATTGAAAACCCCTGCCCGAAAGGCCAACTCATCAATCTGATCCCGGATCGCCCCCGCCCACGGCGCGCCTGCCGGGGCTTCCCTCAGCGTTTCGACCCAAATGCGGTAGGCAAGGTCCGGTCGACCTGTCTGAACCAGCATTTGCCCCCAATAATATCGGGCCGGGCCGTGATGGGGATCGCGATTCAAAGCTTCGGCAAGGGCCTTTTCAGCTTCGGGCGACACATATCCGCCCGCAGCCAGGATCATCATCTCGGCAAAATCCGCGTAGTGCTCGGCTGTGGCTGCGTCGCCTGACAGTTCGATCACCCTTTGTTGCGCGGTATATCCATCCTTGAAGTTCCCCGAATTGGTCTCATGCTGCGCCAAAAGCATTTGCCCTTGCAAATCATCCGGGCGGGCCGCAACGGTCTCTCGCAACTGCTTGAGAAGAGACGCGTAATTTTCGTCAAGCTGCGCCGCTTGAGGTGGGGTCGCCAGCTCTTCTGCGGCGCTCTGGGACGGACGATTGGCGCGCACCTCCTCGGCCAGTTCCAGCCGCGCGGTCAGGGGCATGTCGGGCAACCCGACGGCACCAATACGATGATACATCGCCATCGCGCCCCCAATGATGATCAGCATGACAACCGGGATCGTCACAATCGAGACGGTCCGCGATGGCCCAGCACCCGAGCCACCCTTTTTCATCTGCTCATCAGCGGCAAGAATTCGTCGAGAGATTTCGGTGCGGACCCGTTCCGCATCGGCCTCACCAATCACCCCGCGCGCCAGATCCCGGTCCACACCGGAGAGCTGTTCGCGATACACACGCAGATCGTAAGCCGCCGCAGGTTCATCCCCACGGCGTTTGCGCAGCAGTGTGAAACTCAAAAACACCGCGATCAACAGCGCGACAAGAAAAATCAGAACCCAGAACGTCATGGTCCCTCCGAAGATGCTGTCCTGACTTAGACCTGTGCGACGTCCAACAAAAGGGACAAATGGCCGCGAATGAACGACATGTCGCAATAGTGCGATATTGCGGCGTTGCGCGGCGCGGTTAAACTGTCGCCGCGCGGCATATCTGCGCGCAATCACCGAACCGGATGGATTCGCTTATGAAACACTACTCAGCCTTTGCTGTCGCGCGGGAGGCCCTGCGCTATCACACCGGATGGGAACGCGCTTGGCGTTCGCCCGAGCCAAAGAAACGTTATGACGTCATCATCATCGGTGCTGGCGGGCATGGTCTTGCGACCGCGTATTACCTTGGCAAGAACTACGGCATTCAGAATGTCGCGGTGATCGAAAAAGGCTGGCTGGGTGGTGGCAACACAGGTCGAAACACAACGATCATCCGCTCGAATTACCTGCAGGACCCTTCGGCGGCGATCTATGAAAAGGCGCGTGGCCTATACGAGGATCTAAGCCAGGATCTGAACTACAACATCATGTTCAGCCCGCGTGGCGTGATGATGCTGGCGCAGACCCAGCACGAGATTCGCGGTTACCAGCGAACCGCACACGCTAACGCCCTGCAGGGTGTAAAGACCGAATGGATCACCCCCGAACGTGTCAAGGAACTGGTGCCAATCATCAACCTGGACGGCCCCCGCTATCCGGTTCTAGGGGCGCTGTGGCAGGAACGCGGCGGTACTGCCCGTCACGATGCCGTCGCGTGGGGCTATGCGCGCGCCTGTTCAGCCATGGGTATGGACATCATCCAGCAATGCGAAGTCACGGGTGTCCGATCTCAGGATGGCCGTGTCGTCGGCGTAGACACCACCAAGGGTGCCATCGATTGTGACAAGCTGGGTATCGTCGTTGCGGGCCACTCCGGTCAACTGGCCGAGATGGCGGGCTTCCGCCTCCCGCTGGAAGCCATTGCATTGCAGGCGCTGGTATCCGAGCCGATCAAACCCTGCATGGATGTGGTTGTCATGGCCAATACCGTGCACGGCTACATGTCGCAGTCCGACAAGGGCGAGATGGTGATCGGGGGGGGGACCGACGGGTTCAACAACTTCACCCAGCGCGGCAGTTTCCATCATATCGAGGAAACCGTCCGCGCCCTCGTCGAAACCTTCCCGATGATTTCACGCCTCAAGATGCTGCGCCAATGGGGCGGTATCGTCGACATGACCGGTGACCGCTCACCTATCCTGTCGAAAACTCCGCTGGGCGGGTGCTTTATCAACTGCGGCTGGGGCACCGGCGGTTTCAAGGCGATTCCCGGGTCCGGCTGGGGCATGGCACAGCTGATGGCCACAGGTCATTCGCCGTTGACCGAGGCCTTCTCGCTGGACCGCTTCAAGGAAGGCCGCTTCATCGACGAAAGCGTGGCCGCCGGGGTGGCACACTGAAGGTGGTTCCGAGGTTGCCAAATAACAGAATTCCGGTTGGCCGCTGCGCCAACCAACCGCCAAAAGGATGACAACATGCTGATCCTGAATTGCCCTTACTGCGGCGTTGATGCCGAAGAAACCGAACTGGCCGCCGGTGGCGAGGCGCATCTGAAGCGTTTTGGTCCCGGCTCGTCGGATGACGAGTTCCACGACTACCTGTTCATGCGCGAAAACCCCAAGGGCGTGCACTTTGAACGCTGGCGCCATGCCAATGGCTGCGGCAAGTGGTTTCATGCGGCACGCTGCACAAGCACGCTGGAAGTGTTCGGCACTTACACGGCTCAGACCTCTGAGCCGCCGCAGGACATCAAAGAGGCCATCGCCGCAAAGCGCCCTGGATGGACCTGGAGAGAGTTCTCCTGATGCTTCATCTTTTCAAAAATACTCCCGCCGGAGGCTCCGACGCCTCCACCCGCGAAAGGTCCGCACAATGAGCACCCGTCTCGCAAAACAAGGCCGGCTGATTGATCGGTCGAAAAAGGTCACGTTTACCTTCAATGGAACTTCGATGCAGGGTTATGAGGGCGACACGCTTGCCTCGGCACTGCTGGCCAACGATCAGATGATGATGGGCCGGTCGTTCAAGTACCACCGCCCCCGCGGTGTCGTTGCAAGCGGCGCCGAAGAGCCGAACGCCCTGGTCGGGCTGGGGCAGGGCAACCGGTTTGAACCGAACCAGCGCGCCACCACGACCGAGTTGTTCAACGGTCTGACTGCGATTTCGCAAAACCATTGGCCTAACTTGGACTTTGATATTGGGGCAGTGAATACAGCCTTTGCCCGGTTCCTGCCGGCTGGCTTCTACTACAAGATGTTCATCCACCCCAAACCGTTCTGGAAGCATGTCTACGAACCGTTCATCCGTCAGTCTGCCGGTCTGGGCAAAGCGCCCGACAAGGACAGCCGCGATGCCGATACCTATGAGCACTTCTATGCCTTCACCGATGTTCTGGTCATCGGTGGCGGCGTGGCTGGCCTACAGGCGGCAAAGGCGGCAGCAGCTTCGGGTGCCAAGGTTCTGCTGATTGAGCAGAGCGCACATTGGGGCGGTCGCGCTCCGGTTGACGGCGGCACGGTCAATGATGAGCCTGTGGATAAGTTCGTGGAGCAATTGGTTTCCGAACTCGAAACAATGGACAACGTCACCATGCGCTCCCGCTGCATGGGTGCGGGCGTATATGACCATGGTTACGTGCTGGGCTATGAACGCCTGACAGACCACACGCCGGGCGTGCAAGGCCCGCGCCACCGCCTCTGGCGTATCCGTGCCAAGCAAATTGTGACTGCAACCGGCGCAATTGAACGCCCGTTGTCCTTTGCTGGTAACGATGTTCCGGGTGTGATGCTGGCTTCTGCTATGCGCGATTATGCCGTGAACTGGGGTGTCACCCCGGGCGAGCGTGTCATCGTCGCCACCAACAATGACGACGCCTATCGCACCGCGATTACGCTGAAGCAAGCGGGTGTGGATGTTTTGCGTATTGTTGACGCACGGGCAACGGCTGGACCTTTGGCAGAGGAAGCCCGCCAGTTGGGGATCCGCGTTGATCCGGGCAAGGCCATTGCCAAGGTCAAGGGCGGCAAGCGCGTCAAAAAAGTCGCCATCTGCAACCAGGAAGGTGTTGGCGGCGCACGTGAAGAGGTTGAAGCAGATGCAGTGGCCATGTCGGGCGGCTGGTCGCCGGTCGTTCATATGTGGTCTCATTGCGGTGGCAAGCTGACCTGGGATGACGCGAATGCCTTTTTCCGCCCCGATCCCTCGCGCCCGCCGCTGGGCGCAAACGGTGAGGGCTTTGTTCTGGCCGCCGGGGCATCGAATGGTGCGTTGGCGCTGGGCGATGTTCTGACCGACGCCCACACGGCGGGAAAAGCCGCAGCCAAGGCCGCAGGTTTCAAGCCGAAAAACATCAAGGCTCCTGTTGGCGAAACCACTGCAGAAGCTCCTATGGAGGCTGTCTGGCTGATGCCAGCAAACGCAGAAATCCAGCTGCGCATGAAATCCTGGCTCGACTTCCAGAATGACGTCAAAGTCTCGGACGTCCAACTAGCTGCGCGCGAGGGCTATGAGAGCGTTGAGCACACCAAGCGTTACACCACACTTGGTATGGCGACGGATCAGGGTAAGTTGAGCAACATCAATGGCTTGGCAATTCTTGCTGATGCTTTGGAGTCCGAAATCCCGAAGGTCGGCACCACGACCTTCCGCCCGCCTTATACACCCATCTCGATGGGCGCAATCGGCGGTGAAGCGCGGGGTGAAGTGTTCCAGCCGATCCGACAGACACCAATGCACAACTGGCACGACAAGAACGGCGCCGATTGGGAGCCGGTCGGCCACTGGCGCCGGACGTACGCCTATGTCCGCCCCGGTGAATCCGTGCATGACGCCGTGAACCGTGAGGTGAAGAACACCCGCGAAAACCTTGGCCTGCTGGACGCCTCGACGTTGGGCAAGCTGATCGTCAAAGGCCCTGACGCAGGCAAGTTTCTGGACATGTTGTACACCAACATGATGTCCACGCTGAAGGTCGGCAAATGCCGCTATGGCCTGATGTGTTCGGAAAACGGCTTTCTGATCGACGACGGTGTTGTCGCCCGCATCGATGAGGACACCTGGCTGTGCCACACCACCACCGGCGGGGCCGAGCGTATCCATGGTCACATGGAAGAATGGCTACAAACCGAATGGTGGGACTGGAAAGTCTATGTCGCCAACGTGACCGAGCAATATGCTCAGGTCGCTGTAGTCGGCCCCAATGCCCGTAAGGTTCTTGAAAAGCTGGGCGGCATGGACGTCAGCCGCGAGGCGCTGCCCTTCATGGAATGGCGCGATGGCAAGATCGGCGCGTTCGACTGCCGCGCCTATCGCATCTCGTTCTCGGGCGAGTTGTCCTACGAGATCGCCGTTCCCGCCTCGCAGGGTCAGGCGTTCTGGGATGCCCTGATGGAAGCAGGCAAGGAATTCGGTGTGATGCCTTACGGAACCGAATGTCTGCACATTCTTCGGGCCGAGAAGGGCTTTATCATGATCGGCGACGAGACCGACGGCACCGTGATCCCGCAGGATCTTGGGCTGCACTGGGCGCTGTCGAAAAAGAAAGAAGACTACCTTGGCAAACGCGCCCATTTGCGCAGCCATATGGCGGACCCCGAGCGCTGGAAACTGGTCGGGCTTGAGACTGTGGATGGTTCTGTTCTGCCTGATGGCGCATATGCAGTGGGCGAGGGCGTGAATGCCAATGGTCAGCGCAACATGATCGGGCGTGTCACCTCGACCTATTACTCAGCGAACCTCGGCAAAGGGATCGCTATGGGCCTGATCAAGCACGGCCCGGACCGGATGGGCGACGTGGTCGAGTTCCCGGGCACCGACGGCAAAACCTACAAAGCCAAGATCGTGGACCCGATCTTCTTCGATAAGGACGGGGAGAAGCAGAATGTCTGAACCCATCAGCGCATTGAACCACGCCAGCTATGATGGCATCGCCAATATCAGGGAATGTGGCCTGCAAGGTATGATCACTCTGCGCGGCGACTTGTCCGACAAAAGCCTCGCCAAGGCCGTCAAGGACGCGACTGGGCAGAATGTGCCCGGTCAGCGCGAGGCGCTGGTCAGCGGCGATACCGGCGTATGCTGGATGTCACCGGACGAGCTGCTGGTGCTGGTCCCTTATGCCGAGGTCGAGGCCAAACTGGCCGCAATGATCAAAGCTTTGGGAAAAACTCACGCACTGGCCGTCAACGTCTCGGATGCCCGCGCGGTCTTCACGATATCAGGCGCCAGCGCACGAGAAGTGTTGGGCAAAGTAACCCCGGTTGATCTGTCGACCGAGGCCTTCCAACCCGGCCAAATCCGCCGCTCGCGCCTGGCGCAAGTGGCAGGTGCGTTCTGGATGGACGATGCCGAAACCTTCCGCGTGGTCTGCTTCCGTTCGGCTGCGGATTACGTTTTCAAACTGCTGAAGGTTGCGGCGCAACCGGGCAGTGAGGTTGGCGTTTACTGACCAAAACTATTGCGCGTTAGAATTGAACCGTTCGCGATATGCGGGCGGTTTTTTCACGCTTACAGCCTACCATACAAAATCTGTAAGTTAGTGCTTTCCGTTGGTTCAGTGTTGAATTTGTGAGCGTCACACTCATAATCAGAGAAAGTTAACTAAAACTCGCGTACTGCATGTGGACAGCCTGAACTCTAAGTGTTTTAAAGCTAATCAAAAAAGTATACAGGAGTTTGACGTTTAATGAATTTTATCAAGGCAGTCGCATTTTGCGCCTCGATCGTTATTGCATTCCCCGCAGTTGCTATTTCCGAAACGTACAAAGAAAGCTTTGAATGTAATTTTGGCAAAGGTATTGCTAATCGCCCGACCCCTGAGCGCGTGGTCTTCTCAATAGATAGGCTTGGCCGTTCAGCGTTGTTGCAGGAAGTAGACATCCCCAAGATTGACACCAAGTTCAGCACTGGTGAAGTGAAACGCGACTCCCCAAAAGTGCTTTTGATTGGATGGGGCGCACAGAATTATGTTTATACAGCCAGTGGGCGAACATACGCGACGAATGAATCGCGATACGATGCGATTGACCTGCTAAATTTAACATTTACGCTGAATCTGAATCGGAACACAATGAAAGCCATTGTTAAGTCTACCTCCACTTCCAGCTACCTGCCACGTGACGGCTTTGCGAAAGGCAAATGCAAAGTAATCGTGGTACCGGCCTCTTGAAACGTGGGATTGGTATGATGAAGCTTTCTGTTTTTGTTCTGATCGCCGGGATGTTTGCGGCGACTGCGCAGGCTGATGTCAAGAACTACGCATGTGATCTCCATAGCATTGAAGGAAGGGGATGGATTCCTCCCAAGGTTTATCTGAGTGTGGATAGCGAAAACAAACGCGCCCGAGCTTTCGATGGTGCAATACGCGCTTCGAATGAACTAGCAGGCATTTCCCCAGAAACCCCGGCTAACACGAAATTCAAAGTAACGCGAAATGGTGAATATCATTTGTCTTGGCACTTGACCCTACAGGCTAAAGTGTCGGGTAGCTACAGGGTTGCTTACACGGCAACATTCGATCCCAATACCAGCAACTTAAAGCTCCGCGCCAGTTTCCCGCAAGCGAACGCGTCAAACCGACCAAGCGGCAGCGGGGCGTGTAAGCCCGTCTCGTCGCCGAGTTTGTACTGAGAGGCAGATCGGTTGAATCTCTGTTCGAGGGTTTCAACCGGTTAGCAAAAAAGTTTTGAACCCGGAGAGTGCGGAGGCGTCGGTAAAGCACTGTGATCCGGTTCCGGTCGCTTCACTGGTTCGGCAGGTTGGGTAAAATGTAAGAAGCTCTGCCAATTCCTCCATACGATCCAACCGCGTCTTCGAATCCAACAGTCCCGCATGTGTTGAAAGATAAAGGGCTGGGCGCTGTTCCTTCAGCCATGGCACCAGCGTCGGCAGCACGGAAAATTCGGCACCTTCGATATCCATCTTCACCAAAGACACGGCGGACAGATCGTTCACTGCGGCGAACTGATCCCAGGCAATCGTCAGGGTATCGGTTCCGTGCGCGCCGTCGTGCAGAAGGGAGCTGGTAGAATCTCCGGGCTCTCCACGAACCGAGGCCATGCGGGCGACACCGAACTTATCCGACAGTGCGACACCCAAAGCGGAAACGTTATGAATGTCATTCAGGTCGAGGTTCCAAGCCAGGTGACGGAACGCTGTGGGGTCGGGCTCAAAGCACCAGACATGGCGTGCCTTACGCGCACCATAAAGAACTGTGGGCCCGATCCATGCGCCGATATCCAAGTAATCGTTTTCAGGCGAGAGATACTGGTCCATCACGGCAAAGGTTTCAGGCTCCCACTGGCCAGTGGAGGCTTTACGCCAGAACTTTGAATGATAAGGGTCCAGACGAAACGGCTCGCCGTTCAGGTTGCCCGCATAGTAACCGCGGGCGCGGTAGAACATCTTGCGCGCCTGTGTCAGCATCGCCTGCCTCCGGGTTTTCTTGTCTCGGCCCTTGACCTGCGGCGGCTGCCAAAGCATTTAACCTTGGGAACCGCAACTCAAATTTAAACAGGGGGCCGACATGGCTTTTGAACTTCCTGATCTTCCTTATGCACATGACGCGCTGGCAGCCAAGGGTATGTCCGCGGAAACACTGGAATATCACCACGATCTGCACCACAAAGCCTATGTCGACAATGGCAACAAGCTGATCGCCGGCACCGAATGGGACGGCAAGTCGCTGGAAGAGATCATCGTTGGCACATACGACGCAAATGCCGTCGCGCAGAACGGTATCTTTAACAACATCAGCCAGCTGTGGAACCACAACCAGTTCTGGGAAATGATGGGCCCCGGCGACAACGCCATGCCCGGTGAGCTTGAGAAAGCTCTGACCGAAAGCTTTGGTTCGGTTGACGAATTCAAATCGCAGTTCAGTGCGGCGGGTGCCGGTCAGTTCGGCTCGGGCTGGGCGTGGCTGGTCAAGAATACTGACGGTTCGCTGGCCGTGACAAAGACCGAAAACGGCGTGAATCCGCTGTGCTTTGGCCAAACCGCTCTGCTGGGTTGTGACGTTTGGGAACACTCATACTACATCGACTTCCGCAACAAGCGTCCGGCTTACCTGTCGAACTTCCTCGACAATCTGGTGAACTGGGAAAACGTCGCGTCGCGGATGTAATGAATTGAACCGACGCTGGTTTATCAAGGGCCTGCTGGCGGTGACGCTGGTAGGCCTAATCACATCAGTCTACGGGTTTTTCATCGAACCCGCCCTACGGCTGCGCGTGCGAAAATGGCGCGTCCGCCGAGAGGATTGGACAGCGCCACCGATCAGGATTGCCGTGCTGGCCGATTTGCATCTGGGCGAGCCTTTGGTCGGGCTGGACCGAATAAAACAGGTGGTACGGCGCACGAATGCGCTTGCGCCGGATATGATCCTGCTTCTGGGTGATTTCTTCGCAAGCCACAAAGGCGTTTCACGTCCTGTCGAAATGAACGATCTGGCACCGGTTCTTGCTAAGCTTGAGGCCAAGAACGGCGTCTTTGCGGTACTTGGCAATCACGACTGGTGGGATGACCGGCAGGCGCAGCGCCGTGGTGCTGGCCCCAACCGATATGTCGATGCGCTGGAACAGAGCGGAATTACGGTTTTGTCGAATGCCGCCATCAAGCTAGAAGCTCTTGGTATCTGGTTGGCGGGTCTTGAAGATCAGCTTGCGATCTGGCGTAACGGTAAACCGCAGGGGCTGGATGATCTGTCGGGGACACTGGCACAAATCACCGACGACGCCCCGGTTGTGATGATGGCGCATGAACCCGACATCTTCCCTCAAGTGCCCGACAGGGTGGCCTTGACGCTGTCCGGTCATACGCATGGCGGTCAGATCCGCCTGTTTGGCTGGTCGCCGATCGTGCCCTCTAAATACGGCAACAGATATGCCTATGGGCATGTACGCGAAGGTGGGCGTGATCTGGTTGTGTCCGGCGGCATCGGATGTTCCATCCTTCCGGTTCGCTTTGGTGTGACCCCCGAGATCACGGTCATCGAACTGTCTGCCTAAAGGCTTGAGGCTTCGCCAAATCGACCAGCCCCATTTCTTACCCGCATATGTGCGGCAACGATGCACCGCAGCGTTCGGTCAAACACCTACGCGACCTGCCGGGTTTACCTCAGCTTGTCGCGCAGGGCTGTCATCGCTGTCTCCGCATCCTCAGCCCAGATAACAAAGTCGCCCAGTGACCGATCTGCAAATCCTTGGCCGATCACCTGGTGCAACAGGGTTTTCAACGCGTCCCAATAGCCGTTCACATTGACGATCACGATGGGTTTGTCGTGCAAGCCCAGCTGCCGCCAGGTCAGCGCTTCAAACAGCTCGTCCAGTGATCCTGGCCCACCGGGCAGGACCACGACGGCGTCAGAATTCATGATCATGACCTTTTTCCGCTCGTGCATGGTTTCGGTGATCACGAAATGGGTCAGGTCGGTCTTGCCGACCTCTCGTTTGACCAGGTGTACCGGAATGACGCCAAAGGTCTCGCCACCGGCCTGTTGCGCGGCACGGGCAACTTCTCCCATCAGCCCGACATCCCCAGCGCCATAAACAAGTCGCCAGCCTTCCTGTGCAAGCAGGTTTCCAAATTGTCGTGCGGTTTCAGAATAAGCCTTCTCGGCCCCATTGCGTGACCCGCAATACACACAGACGGATTTCTGAGACATGAAAGAGAGGCTCCGGGGTTGTGTCAGAGGTTTTGACCCGTGATAGCGGGATTGATAGATTGGCTCAACTGTCCGCTGGAAGGCTTTTGAAGACAAAGCTTTTGTACGGTGGGGTGAAAGGAAAACAATGGACGCCAAATCGGGAAACGGAAGCTCGGGCAATTTTGTCTGGGGTGTGATTGCGGGTCTGGTTGCCGTGCTGGGCGTTGGGGGTGTGTATCTGTCCGGCGCTTTCACCAAAGCGCCGGAGCCTGAGGCGGGCGCACCGCAGGAACCCGCATCTGTTGCGGCCACACAGCCGCAGGAACAAGTGGCCGAAGCGCCCGCAGGAACCACCACAACAGAACCAGCTGAGCAGGCCGCCGTAACACCGGATGCGGCACCAACCGCTGAACCCGCTGAAGATACGGCTGCAGCGACAGATGTGGTTCCAGACACAGAACCTGCAGCGGCCCCGACGGAAGAGAATGCACCGGCACCCGTGGCCCCCCCGGTTTTGGATCAGATTTTTGTTGAAGCAGACGGAACGGCGCTTTTGTCAGGTGACGCCGAGCCGGGCAGCCAGATTGAGGTTCTGCTGAACGGTGAAACCGTGCACACATTCACGGTGGACAGCAGCGGGCAATTCGCCGAGTTCGTCTCCATCCCCTTCAGCGATGCCGCACGGGGGCTAGTCCTGCACAGCAAAAGCAGCGGGCAAACAACCCGGTCTGATGACTATCTGATCGCCGCCCTGCCCAAGCCGGTCGAAGAAGAGCCGGTTGCGCAGCAAACTGATGCTGCCGATCAGGGCGAAACAGCCGAGAGTGATGAACAAATAGCCGCTGCAGTGGTCGACCCAGAGACCGAAACTCCTGCTGAGACCGAAACATCAGACCCTGTAGCGACCGCGCCGGATACCGGCGAAACGCAGGTTGCCGACGAAGCAGTAGAGACAACTGAAACTGGTCAGCAGATCGCGGTACTGCGGTCGGGCGAAGAAGGCGTTGAGCTCGTGCAGCCGCCCGTGGTTCGGGATACCCCGCCGGAACAGGTCGCGCTGGATACCATCGGGTATTCTGAAACCGGTGATGTCCAGTTGACCGGGCGAGTACAGGACGGCGCGGCCATCAGGGTGTATCTGGACAATCGTCTGGTTGCCGACCTCGCTCCGGAACAGGATGGATCCTGGCGGAGTGATCTGGACGGCATCGACCCCGGTGTTTACACGTTGCGTGTTGACGCGGTGAACACGGACGGGAAGGTCCTCAGCCGGGTCGAAACCCCCTTCAAGCGCGAGCCTGTTGAAGTTTTGGAAGCAGCATCAGGTGGCGGTGACGGAACGGCGGCGCAGGACACCCCGGCAATCCGGTCGGTCACTGTGCAGCGGGGCGACACGCTGTGGGCGATCTCGCGTGACCGCTTTGGCGATGGCATCCTGTATGTGCGCCTGTTCGAAGCCAACCGCGACTTGATCCGCGACCCGGATCTGATCTATCCGGGGCAAATCTTTACGATACCGGAATAATCAACGCGCTGGCCCGTCGCGGGCCAGAGCCTTTCTCTGACCGCAGACAAGGTACGTGATGAGACGAACATCTCCGATGGCCTCGAATGACGGGGTGCAGAGCGGCGGGCGCAGTTCAGGCTGGCGCACAATCCGCAAGGTTGCGCCCTACCTCTGGCCGCAGGACGAGGTTTGGGTAAAGCGCCGCGTGGTTATTGCCATGGCGATGCTGGTTCTGGCCAAACTGATCGCGGTTTATACACCGATCCTTTACAAAGGCGCCGTTGACTCATTGGCAGGTGAAGGCGTGCCGCCGCTAGCGCTGGGCGCAGTGGGTGTGACGGTTGCCTACGGCGTGGCGCGCATGATGACGGTTGGGTTCCAGCAATTGCGGGACGCCGCCTTTGCCCCTGTTGGACAGCGGGCCTTGCGGGCGCTGGCGCTGGAGACGTTCCGACATATCCATAACCTGTCCATGCGCTATCACGTCTCGCGCCGCACCGGCGGGCTGAGCCGTATCATCGAGAGGGGCGTCAAAGGCGTGGAATTCCTGCTGCGCTTCCTGCTGTTCTCAATCGGGCCGCTGATCCTTGAGCTGTTGCTGGTTGCGATCATACTGATGTGGTTGTTCGACGTCTGGTATCTGGTGGTCGTCGCCGTCACCATAGGCCTATATATCTGGTTCACTTTTACCGTGACCGAATGGCGGGTAAAGCTGCGGCGTGAGATGAACGATCAGGACACTGAAGCCAATCAGCGCGCCATTGACAGTTTGCTGAACTTCGAAACCGTCAAGTATTTCAACGCGGAATCCCGCGAAACTGCACGTTACGACGTGTCGATGAAAGCCTATGCCGGGGCGGCGCTGAAAACCGCCTATTCGCTGGCGTTCTTGAATTTTGGCCAATCCTTCCTGATCACCTGCGGCCTGATCGGAGTCATGGTTCTGGCCGCAATTGGCGTTCAGAATGGAAACCTGACCGTGGGCGATTTTGTCATGGTCAACGCGTATATGATCCAGATTACCGTTCCATTGAACTTCCTGGGGACGGTCTATCGCGAGATCAGGCAATCGCTGGTAGATATGGGGCAGATGTTTGATCTGCTCGAACAACCCGCCGAAGTCATCGATCACCCCGATGCACCCGACCTTGCGGTCAATGGTGGCGAGGTAACACTTGAAGATGTGCATTTTGGTTATGACCCTGAAAGGGAAATCCTCAAGGGTGTTTCCTTGACGGTTCCGGCCGGACAGACGGTCGCGATCGTAGGGGCGACGGGGTCTGGAAAATCGACCATCGGGCGGCTGTTGTTCCGGTTTTATGACGTGACCAAAGGCGCGCTGAAGATCGACGGGCAGGATGTTCGGGATGTGACCCAAACCAGCCTGCATGCCGCGATCGGCGTTGTGCCACAGGATACGGTGCTGTTTAACGACACCATTCGCTACAACATTGCGTATGGGCGCGACGATGCCACCCCGGAGGATGTCGAGGCCGCAGCCCGTGCCGCCCAGATTCATGACTTCATCACTTCGCTGCCTGACGGATACGACACCATGGTGGGTGAGCGCGGCCTGAAACTGTCCGGCGGCGAAAAGCAACGGGTTGGCATCGCGCGGACATTGCTGAAGAACCCTCCGATCCTGTTGCTGGACGAGGCGACCTCGGCCCTGGATACCGACACGGAACAGGATATCAAGGATGCGCTGGCGCGCGCTGGGGAAGGGCGGACCGTGATCACGATTGCCCATCGCCTCAGCACCATTGCCGAGGCTGATCGGATCGTGGTTCTGGAAGCTGGCGAGATCATCGAACAGGGCACCCATGACGAGCTGTTGGCGCGGTCCGGGCGATATGCTCAACTGTGGAACCGCCAGCAATCCGACAGTGAGGCCGCCTGAGGGGCTCATCTTGCCCTGCGGAATGTGCTAGGATGCGCCGTGCATGTAGGTGGACGCCATGATCAATGGATTAGCAAGACGATTAGTATCTGTAGCCGTTGTGGTTCTTCTCCCGGCTATGGTCGCGGCTGACCCGATTGAGGGCGTGTGGAAGACCGAACCTGATCGAAAGAACCTGATCTCGCATATCCAGATATCCGCCTGCGCGGACAAGTTCTGCGGCACGATACTTTCGGCTTTTGATTCTTCCGGCAAAGAAGTTCAAACGCCGAATATCGGGAAAAAGCTGTTCTGGGACGTGTCGAGCGAAGGCGGCGGAAAATATGGTGGGGGTGAGTTCTGGGTTCCCCTGATCGACGTTGATGCTGTTCCGCAGATGACGTTGCAGGGTGACAAGCTCATGGTCAAAGGCTGTGAACATTCGATTTGCGCGCACCAGACCTGGTCCCGACTGTGACGACAGAAAACGAAAAGGACCGGAAATCCCGGTCCTTTCATTCTTATTCTGCGGCTTTTAGCGGCGATCCAGGAATTTGATCCGTGGGCTCGTCTTGCAAACCGGTCTCGGATTGGTGCGGCTCATCCCACACAATCTCGGTCGCCTGTAGTTTGCGGGCCGAGCGACCAATAGCCATGTCCTGCGCGATCTTACTGGACCGCCCCGCGGTCATACGGGCAAGCCCGCGGCTGAGCCAGACAGCGTAAGTCGTTACCCATACACGCAGCGCCAGAAGCGACGGCGTCACGATCAGGGTGAGAACAGTGGCGATGCCAAGACCAAAGACAACCGCTGTGGCCAGCTGTTTCCACCACAGAGCGGTGGGACTGTCGATGGAATAGCCGCCATTGATAAAGTCCAGCGAAAGCCCAAACATCATTGGGGTCAGACCTGCCATCGTGGTCAACGTAGTCAGCAGAACCGGGCGGATACGCGATTCCGCGGTGCGGACGATTGCCTCGATCCTTGGCATATAGGCGCTGTATTCCTGATAGGTATCGATCAGAACAATGTTGTTGTTCACAACAATTCCTGCCAGAGCAACGATACCGGTGCCGGTCATGATGATCGAGAAGGGTTGCTCCATCACGATCATGCCGATCAGAACCCCGGTGGTCGAAAGAACAACCGCCAACAGCACCAACACCGAATTGTAGAACGAGTTGAACTGGGCGAGCAGGATTACGAACATCAGCCCCAAAGCACCCATGAAGGCATTCACCAGAAATGCGCCGGATTCTTCCTGTTCTTCCTGATCACCGGTCCATTGCCAGCTGATCGAGTTGGCGAAGGGGCTGGTTTCCAGCCATTCGGTCAGTACTGCGATCCGCTCATTCGGGTTGATCAGGGCGAACTGCGCGTCTCCCGCGTCAATCACGCTACGTAGCTGGTCTATATTCTCTGCACCGGTCAGTTGAACCAGTTCGTAGGACTTTCCTACGTCGCCGTCCAACACGGTGCCGGTTGGAGTGTAGACGTCGGTCACTTCGCGCATTACAGCTAGACGTTCTTCTTTCCCGTCCGGCCCTTTGGTCACAACCTTGCTCAGACCCGGTTCAACATCCGCTTTGACGTCATAGTAACGTTGCTGGTCGACACGGTTGATCTGGGCCAGTTTGGCCACGGGTTCCCGGGTCACGAAGTTCGACAGCGGAACCAACCCGTCCGGAGTGCGGACCTTGAGCGTATCCAAAGTCGACAGCACGCGATCCTCTTCCGGCAATCGGACACGGATCTCGATCTCTTCATCCGTATTGTCTGGGCGCATCTCACCCAACAGGATGCCGCGTGTCACAAGCTGCACCATGGCACCAACAGTGGCTACATCAGCGCCGAACCGACCAGCTTTGGCCACGTCGACATCGATCTGCCAATCGATACCAGGCAGGGGCAGGGTATCTTCGGTTTTGATCAGCCCCGGCGTTTCGTCAAAGACCTGGCGCGCGGCGACGGTGGCCGATCTCAATTCGTCCCAACCGTCCCCCTTGATACGCAGGTGAACCGGTTTGGCCGAGGCCGGGCCCTGTTCCAATGCCAGGATTTCAACAACGATACCGGGTATTGTCGCCAGTTTGGCGTTAAGATCGCCGATTACGTAATCGCCATCATATTCGGGTGCCACAAAGTGGCGCTCAAACAATCCCCACAAAGCGGATTCCGAAACGTTCGGACGATCTTCCCATGGGATAATTTCAAACTGGACCCGCCCCACCGTGTCCGCCGGTGCCTGCGCGCCGCCGGTATTCTGGTCAAGACCGCCTTCGCCGGCAAAGGAAAAGACGTTGATTACCGCCGGATGAGATCCAATGATCTGTTCGGCCTGCAGGACCATCTTGTCTTTTTCAGCCAGTGACAGGTTGCCACGGGCACGGACGTAAGCTGTTGCCTGTTCCGGTTCGCTTTCAACGAAAAATTCGACTCCTCTTGATTCCTGTGGGAACCAGACGAAGGTCACAAAATACACGGCAGAGAAAACTGCCGCCAGCGACACGATCGGCATGATCGGGTTTCCGACAAGGAACCGGATCACATGCCCGAAAGGTGTGTGTTCGTCAGCGGTGTGGACGTGGTTTTCTTCCGCCCGTTCGAACTTGGCCGCGCTCAGTGTTACAGACCCGGCAAAGGCCCCGAACAGGAACAGCAGGGCACCAGCGACCACTCCTCCGGGCAGTAGATAGTCAGGGTTCAGAACCTGCATCGCACCCAGGAAGATCATATAAAGCGACGGGGGCACCATCACTGCCCGAACCCACCACCGGGTACGCGCACGGAGCCAGTTCGAAGACCGGTCGAAAACGCGGCTCAGACGCCCCGAAACACCGCCCATGACCGGCAGGTAGATCAGCGCCACAATCAGCGACGCCGACAGAACAAAGATCAGCGTGACGGGCAACATCCCCATGAATTCGCCCGGAACACCGGGCCAGAAGAGCATGGGCAGGAAGGCACATAGCGTCGTCGCGGTCGAGGATACGATGGGCCAGAACATGCGTTGGGCCGCCTCAACATAGGCATGCATCGGGCCGACGCCTTCCTTTATTCTCTTGTCAGCATATTCCACGACCACGATGGCACCGTCGACCAACATCCCTACGGCCAGAATGAGGCCGAACATCACAATGTTCGAGATACTGATGCCCATGACCGCCAGAAATGCAAAACACAGCAGGAATGAGGTCGGAATTGCAAAGCCCACCAAAAGCGCTGCCCGCGTACCCAAAGAGGCCAGAACCACGATCATCACCAGAGCGATTGCGGTCAGAACCGAGCCTTCAAGCTGGCTGACCATCGAACCGACAATGCGGCTCTGGTCGTTCGACGTTCCAAGCTCGACCGCGGCCTGAAGCTCGGGCGGCCATTTGGTCTTGGCCTGAGCTATGGTTTCTTTCACCTGCGTAACGGTGTCGATCAGGTTATAGCCCTTGCGTTTGACAACTTGCAGCGCGACGGTCGCCTCGCCGTTGAAGCGGGCGGTACCTTCGCGATCTTCAAATGTGTAGTTGATCTGCGCAAGCTCACCCAGCGTTACAACCCGGTCGCCATTGACCTTGATCGGCAAGCCATAAACATCCTGCGCCGTTTTGAACGACGATGGAATCTTGACCGAGAATGTACCCTGGGCAGTTTCGACCTCGCCTGCCGCGATCAGCTGGTTATTGTTTCGCACGACATTGATCAGCTCGTCTGCGGTCACGTTGTATGCTTCAAGCCGCAATGGGTCGATAACGACCTCAAGCAACTCGTCACGATTGCCCGCGATACCCGCTTCGAGAACGGAATCCAGCGCCTCAAGCTCGTCCTGCAAATCCTTGGCGACACGGGCCATTGTGCGTTCCGGAACGGCACCGGTCAGATTGACGATGACGATCGGGAACTCGGAAAAGTTGATTTCCGTCAGCGAGTATTGTTCCGCACCTTCGGGAAAATCAGCCTGGGCCGTGTTCATGGCATCGCGCACGTCCGCCATGATCGAGGTCTTGTCCCAGCCGAATTCAAACTCCAGCGCGACCCCGGCATAACCTTCGGCCGCAGTCGACGTCATTTCCTTGAGCCCGTCGAGATCCGCCAGTTCGGTCTCCATCGGCTTGACCAAAAGGTTTTCTGAGTCTTCCGCTGAAATCCCGGGAAACTGCACCGAAACGAAAAGGGCAGGGATTTCGATATCCGGCTCACCCTCTTTCGGAAGCGAGACATAGGCAAAGCCGCCTACGACCAGCGAAATGGCGATGAACGCCATTACCATTCGGGCCCTGCCTGCGGCCCATGCGACGATACCCGTCATTGCGAGGCTTCCCGATAAGTTGGTGCAACGGTAACACCGCGGATCACGAATTCCTGCCCGACCACAATGATATCAACCGTTTCCGGCAAGCCATCGATCCAGACTCCTTCGGCTGTGTCGCGCAAAATGCGGACCGGCATGAAATCAACCACATTGCCTGCACCAACTGTGCGCACACCCAATTGACCTTCGTTGCTGAGTGTCAGCGCCGATTGCGGCAGCAGGTGGGCTTTCGTACCTTCAGCCGCGATGAGGATGGTGGCTGTCTGACCGTCGCGAATGGTCAAGTCGGGGTTCGGAACGGTGATTTCCACCTCGAATGTACGTGTTGTCTCGTCCGCTGACCGGCTGAGGAACGTGACCCGACCGCCCAATTGCCGACCGGTCACAAGCGTTGCCGAAGCCTCGGACCCGACAAGCACCCGGTTGACCTCGGTCTCGGGAACGAAGCCGACCAGCTTGATCGGGTCCAGTTGAATGACAGTCGCGCAAAGCGATCCGGGTTGCATTAGGCTGCCCAGTTCCGCGGTGTCGCTTTCCAGCAAACCTTTGAAGGGGGCTTTGATGGTCAGGCGGCCAATCTCTCGCTGTGCGGCCTCGACTGCTGCTGCGGCGGCTTCGATGCCCGCGCGCGTGGCCTCCAGCCCGGCTTCGGCGGATTTCACACCGGCTTTTGCAGAGCTCATCACAGCTTCGCTGGATATCCGGCGGGTTTCCGACGCATATCCGGTTTCAGCCAGCTTGCGTGAGGCTGTCAGATTGATCTCGGCCTCGGCCACAAGCGCATGTGCCTCAATCAGGCGTGCTTCGGCTTCGGGAATGCGGCTTTGGGCTTCCAGCTTGCCCGCCATGGCCTCGGCCAGTTGTGCCGGGCGCGTGCCGGGGTCAAGTTCGCATAATATATCGCCCGCCTCAACAAACGCACCTTTGCGTTTGGGCTCAGAGACAACGGTGGACGTGGTTTCCGCAAGCACTTCGACCTGCCGGTTCGCCTTCGTCTGCCCGCGCAGCAGCACGGCGCTGTCAATTTCGCGCGCTTGCGAGCGCACGGCGACAACGCCCACGGCAGAGATATCGGAGTTTTCGGTTTCCGTGGCTTCGACTTGTGTTGCTTCCACGGCATCACCGCGTCCGGCAAAGGCGAACAAGGTGTCACGTTCAAACACCAGAAAATACAGTGCAACAATCACGAGAAGGGCGTTGATGAATGAAATCAAACGCATAAAGTGTTTCTCCTAAGAATCTGCGCCATTAATACTTGGGCTGTCACGCCATGAAATGGGGTCTGTTCGGCATCTTTTCCATACTGAACTGAATAGTTCGGTTTGCATTTTTTCGCAAGAGGGAAGCAAAGCGGTGAAAATGCGCATATTCGGACCCTTGGCTTGGCGTTGGTGCCGGGGTATGACATGGCGCACTAATACAAGATAGACAGCCCGGGGGCTTGGATGAGCGATATAGACAGTTTCATTGATGAGGTCACCGAAGAGGTGCGCCGTGACCGGATCTATCTGTTGCTGCGTCGCTGGGGCTGGGTGGGTGTCGTCGCCGTCGTGTTGATCGTCGGCGGTGCCGCTTTCAATGAATACCGCAAGGCGCGGGACACGGCGCAAGCTCAGTTATTGGGTGACACGATTCTTGCTGCATTGTCCGAAAATGACCCGGCGGCAAGGGCTGCTGGTCTTGCACAGGCAGAGGCGATGTCACCGGGCGGGAAAGCCGTGCTGGACATGTTGTTGTCTGCGTCACAGGTCGAATCCGGATCCCGAGAGGACGCGGTCACCAGCCTGAACGCGGTTGCCGTTCAGGGCGACCTGCCCGAGATTTACCGCGCGATTGCAAGCTTCAAGTCGCTGCTGTTGCAAGGCGATACCTTGCCTGCCGCCGACCGGCGGCAACAGTTCGAGGCGTTGGCGGCCCCCGGAGCGCCGCTGCGGCTGCTGGCGGAAGAGCAGTTGGCTCTGATTGACGTGGCCGAGGGGAATGTCGATGCTGCGCTGGATCGATTGCAGGCGCTACGGCAGGATGCAGAGGTTGGGATCGATCTGCAACAGCGCGCGGCGCAAATGATCATTGCTTTGGGTGGGGAACCTGAACCATTGGTGGCGCAGCAAGGCTGACCAGGCGGGACAAAAGACTTAACGACAGGCGAGTTCGGAATATCATGGTAACAAGATTTTTTTCCCGTACGGGATTGCCTTTTGCGGCTCTGGCCTTGACAGCACTTGCGGCCTGTGAACCGCCCGAAGCCATTCTGCCCGGTGAACGCGAGGATATTCGCCCTGTTTCAGATCTGGAAACGGTCGAAAAGCGCGGCTCGCAACCGATCAGCCTGCCGGCGCAACAGGTCAACGCCAACTGGTCACAAAGTCCGGGAACGTCCGCATACCGAACCACGCATGCTGCTTTGCGCGCAACACCACAACGGATCTGGTCTGTTTCGATCGGGCAGGGCGACTCGCGCAAGCAACGCATAACTGCCGAGCCGGTGGTTGCGGGCGGATTGATCTTTACACTGGATTCAGGGGCGACGGTTTCAGCGGTCACCCAGCAGGGGCAGTTGGCATGGGAAACCGATCTGATCCCGCCAAGTGATGGCGACTCGGATGCAACAGGGGGTGGTTTGGCTTATGCCGACGGCGTCCTTTATGTGTCGTCAGGGTTCGGTCGGTTGACCGCGCTGGACGCCAAATCGGGTGCCGTGCGTTGGCAAAAACGCCTGGAAGCGACCGGCAGCGGCGCCCCGCTGGTGAATGATGGCCTGTTATACGTGGTGGCCGGAGACGAAACCGGCTGGGCTGTAAACACCAAGGACGGACGCATAGCCTGGCAATTCGAAGGAACACCCAGCGTCGGGAACGTTCTGGGTGCGCCTGCGCCTGCAATCGCATCTGATCTGGCGGTATTTGCCTTTGGCTCGGGTGACGTGGCGGCCACTTTCCGCCGCGGTGGTATCCGCCGCTGGAACGCGTCTGTTGCAGGGGGGCGTCGCGGGCGCGCCGCGGCGCAAATCGTCGATGTGACTGGTGGTCCGATGGTTGTCGGCAACAGTATCTACATCGGCAATCACTCGGGCCGGACCGTCGCATTTGATGCCGCTTCCGGTGAGCGCCGGTGGACAGCAGACGAAGGTGCGGTCGATACGGTCTGGCCTGCGGGCAACAGCATCTTCCTGATCAGTGATCGCAGCCAGCTGGTGCGTCTGAACGCGGCGGACGGGTCTGTCATCTGGGCGCAGGATCTGCCGGGCTTCGTCAAGGACAAGCGTGGCCGCCGGGGACCGATCTTTGCGCATTACGGCCCAATTCTGGCCGGGGGTCGTATTGTGGTTGCGTCCAACGACGGGTTTCTGCGGTTCTTCAATCCAGTTGACGGAACACTGGTTCATCAGGCTGAGGTTCCCGGAGGCGCGACAGCATCCCCTGTTGTGGCCGGGCAGACGCTGTATGTTGTTTCGACCAAAGGTGATCTACACGCTTTCCGTTGACGGCAAGATGCGTTAAAGGGCGCAACTTGAGTCTTGAAAGTAGAGTATCATGTCGCTGACCCTCGCCATCGTGGGGCGCCCGAACGTGGGCAAATCCACATTGTTCAACCGCCTCGTAGGCAAACGTCTGGCGCTGGTCGACGATCAGCCCGGTGTGACGCGTGACTTGCGCGAGGGCGAAGGGCGTCTGGGCGATCTGCGCTTTACCGTGATCGATACGGCCGGACTTGAAGACGCGACAGATGACAGTTTGCAGGGCCGGATGCGCCGTCTGACCGAACGCGCGGTAGACATGGCCGATGTCTGCCTGTTCATGATCGATGCGCGGGTCGGGCTGACGCCCACGGATGAGATGTTTGCAGAAATCCTGCGCAAACGGTCCAAGCATGTAATCCTTGCGGCCAACAAGGCCGAAGGCAGCGCAGCGGATGCCGGGGTGCTCGAGGCATACAATCTGGGTCTGGGTGAACCTGTGCGTCTTTCTGGTGAACATGGCGAAGGGATGACAGATCTTTATGCTCGGCTTATGCCTTTGGCCGATGCAGCCGAGGAAAAGCAGGTCGAAGAAGCCCCAAAAACTGATATTGAGCTGGATGAAGACGGTGAGGGCGAAATGCCCCTGATCACCTCTGCCAAGCCGTTGCAGGTGGCCGTGGTTGGCCGTCCGAATGCGGGCAAATCCACGCTGATCAACAAGATCATCGGCGAAGACCGCCTGTTGACCGGGCCTGAGGCCGGGATCACCCGTGACGCTATCAGCTTGCGGATCGATTGGGCCGACCCGGACGGAGAAAGCATTCCGATGCGGATCTTTGACACAGCAGGAATGCGCAAGAAAGCAAAAGTACAGGAAAAGCTGGAAAAGCTTTCGGTGTCAGACGGTCTGCGCGCGGTGAAGTTTGCCGAGGTTGTCGTCGTACTTCTGGACGCGGCCATTCCGTTTGAACAACAGGACCTGAGAATTGCCGATTTGGCCGAACGCGAAGGCCGGGCTGTTGTTGTTGCCGTAAACAAGTGGGACGTCGAGGAAAACAAGCAGGAAAAGCTGCGGGAACTGAAAGATGCCTTTGATCGCTTGCTGCCGCAGCTGCGCGGGGCCCCTCTGGTTACCGTCTCGGCGAAAACGGGTCGCGGGCTTGAGAGATTGCGCGCCGCCATCCTGCGCGCCCATGACGTCTGGAACCGCCGTGTGCCAACCGCGGCGTTGAATCGGTGGCTGACTGCCATGCTGGAACAACACCCGCCGCCAGCCCCACAGGGCCGCCGCATCAAGCTGCGCTATATGACCCAGGCGAAAACGCGGCCGCCGGGTTTTGTTGTGATGTGTTCTCATCCCGATAAGATGCCCGAAAGCTATACCCGCTATCTGGTCAACGGGTTGCGTCAGGACTTTGACATGCCTGGCACCCCAATCCGCCTGACGCTGCGCGGGCAGGGCGACAAGAACCCATATAAGGGTCGGCGCAAGAAAAATGCGGGCGCGCTGGCCAAGCATCTCAAGGGCCGCGCGTAACTGCGCCAATTTTCAGCATCTTACCTCACGGGGGCGTGACAGTTTCTGTTCTCCGCGCTAGCATTCATGCGTGTGCATTTGTTTGGGCACGCACTGCTTGCATGCGGACTAGCCGCACCTAGATTTGAACAGAAAACTGAACGGCCATCGTAAGGAGACGGCTGGATGGATTTGAGGGAATATACAAGACATTACGCGGTGCAGGACAACAGATTGGCCGCGGCAAGTTATTTTGGCACATTTGCGGTGTATTTTGCGTCGCTGACCCTTGCGATCACCTTTGTTGATCGCTGGTACATCATGATACCCGCCGGGATCGTGTTCGCCTTTGCCGCAGTACGGCTTTATGTGCTGCAACATGATTGCGGGCATCACTCTCTGTTTGAAACACGGATTCAAAACGAATGGGCAGGGCATGGCCTGTCTCCCTTCACTTTCGCCCCGTTCGAGGTGATGAAGCAGAACCACAATCTGCACCATGCGGGCATCGGAAATCTTGAACATCGCGAGACAGGTGAAATTCATACGATGACTCTGCGAGAGTGGAATGCGGCTGATTGGAAAACGCGTTTGTTTTACAGGCTGTATCGCAATCCGTTCATCCTGGTTCCGGTCGGCGCGTTGTTCACCTACTTCATCCGATACCGTTGGCCCAAGAACACGGTGCGTTTTGGCGCTAAAGGTGTGGTGTTGCACAACCTGTCGATCATCGTGTTTCTAGGATTGTTGTATCTGATTGCGGGTATGACCGGCATTTGGGTCTGGTTGGTGTTTTCCTTTTTGGGTGGAATGCTGGGCGTCTTCCTTGTTTATCTTCAGCACAACTTCGAAGATACCTATTGGGATCGCCGCCCCGATCTGAACCCTCAGACAGCAGCGCTTGAGGGATCATCCGCACTGGATTTCGGATGGTGGTTCGATATGGCTGTGGCCTGCATCACGTTGCACGACATCCACCATTTCAACGCGCGTATCCCATCATATCGCCTGCGTGCCTGCCATTATAACCTGCCGCCGGAATACACCCCGCGCCGGATTAAGTTTCCCGAGGCCGTGGCCGCATTGAACCTGAAGCTATGGGACGAAGATGCCAAGCGCCTTGTACCCTTTCCGAGAGACAACCGAGCCGCTAGTCTTGCCCATAACTAAGCTGGCAGAACAGGGGTTATCACTACGCTGCTTGCTGCTTCGTATATCCGGTGTATATACGAAGTTATAGAACGACACAGAAAGGACCCATAATGACCGCAGTGACCGAAATAAAAGGTGTAGGGGAGGCGCTTGGCCAGGCCCTTGTTGCCAATGGCTTCAAGACCGCCGAGGCAATAGCCAAGGCCGCTCCTGCTGATTTGGTCAAGGTCCCTCGGATCGGTGAGGCGCGCGCGTTGGTTTTGATTGCATCTGCCAAAGAAGCCGTTGCTGCAAATCCGGTTGCTGCGAAGCCAACAACACGCCGAACTGCGGCCCGGACTCCGGCGGTACGCAGGCCTTCCGCACGCAAAGCCGCGTCCCGCAAAACAATCGCCGCAGCCGCAGCCGAGAAACGGGTCGAGGAAGCCGCACGCAAGGCGGCAGAAGAAAAAGCAGCGGCCGAAAAAGCCGAAGCTGCGGAAAAGAAAAAGGCCAAAGCCAAGGCCAAGGCTGAAAAAGCCGCGAAGAAGCGTAAAGAGATGGAAGCCGCCTTTTCAAAGGCGAAGGACAAAGTGAAAGCCAAATCCAGCAAGGACAAAAAGTCCAAGAAGGACGGGAAAAAGAAGGACGGCAAGAAAGGCGGAAAGAAGAAGGACAAGAAAAAAGCGAAGAAGTAAACTTCTTCGCCTTCTGCTGATGTCCTTACCGGTGCCCGACGGCGCCGGTTATGTTTGTCAGGCCAAAGAACCGTCCGATTGCAGGGTCAGCTTGCCGCCCAGATAGGGGCCAAGTACCTCGGGCAGCGAAACAGTTCCGTCTTCATTCTGCCCATTCTCCAGAACAGCGATCAGGCAACGCCCGACAGCCAGACCGGAACCGTTCAGAGTATGAAGGAATTCGGGTTTGCCACCACTTTCTGGCCGGAAACGGGCATTCATTCGACGCGCCTGAAACGCACCTGTGGTCGAGACCGAGCTGATCTCGCGATAGGTGTCCTGTCCGGGCAGCCAAGCTTCGATGTCATAAGTGCGGCGCGCGCCAAAGCCCATATCACCGGTGCACAAAACAACAGTG
The DNA here is from genome assembly GCF_056542125.1 of Ruegeria sp. AF1. Lineage (NCBI taxonomy): Bacteria > Pseudomonadati > Pseudomonadota > Alphaproteobacteria > Rhodobacterales > Roseobacteraceae > Ruegeria > Ruegeria sp. AF1. The sequence goes on along the minus strand of NZ_JBQFZG010000001.1, from coordinate 768,117 downwards.
CGATAGGGAATACCCAACTGTTCCAGCAGATCCTCGGCGCAGCGCAACATGCGCTTTTGCTCGTCATCTGACGCGTCGGGATGGGTGATCGAGACCATCTCGACCTTTTCGAACTGGTGCTGGCGCAGCATCCCTGCGGTGTCCTTGCCTGCACTTCCGGCCTCGGACCTGAAACAGACGGTATGGGCGGTCATACGGATGGGCAGGGCAGACTCTTCAAGAATGTCACCAGCCACTGAATAGGTCAGTGTAACCTCGGAGGTCGGGATCAGCCACCAGCCATTGGTCGTCTGATAGCTGTCGTCGCCGAATTTAGGCAATTTATCCGTGCCATACATCGCCTCATCCCGGACCAGAACCGGTGTCTGCATTTCTGTCAGACCGTTCTTGTCGATATGCGTGTCCAACATGAACTGGGCCAGCGCGCGGTGGATGCGGGCAACCCCCTTGGACAGATTCACGAACCGGCTGCCGCTTGTTTTAGCGGCGGTTTCGAAATCCATCGCGGCTGCGACGGCGGGAATGTCGTAATGCTCTTTCGGTGCAAAGCTGAAATCACGCGGGGTGCCCCAGCGGTTGACTTCGACATTGTCGTTTTCGTCCGCGCCTTGCGGCACGTCATCGGCGGGCAGGTTGGCGATGCGGGCCAGTTGATCGGTCAGCAAGGCATCCAGATCCTTGGCCTCGGTCTGCATCCGGGCGACTTCGGCCTTTTTCTCGGCGACAAGCGCGCGCAGGCGTTCGAATTCAGCCTCGTCGCCGCGTCCCTTAGCAGCGCCGACTTCCTTGCTGGCCTTGTTTTGTTCGGCCTGTGCAGTTTCGGCAGCCAGAATCTTGGCACGCCGGCTTTCGTCCAGCCTCAGCAGATCTGACGACACCGGCGCGTCCCCACGGCGCGCTAGGGCGGCGTCAAAGGCGGCAGGGTTTTCGCGAATGGCGCGGATGTCGTGCATGTCTCAGATCCTTGAATGCGTGAATCACTGAACCCGCTTATGCACCATCTGCAGGGCAGGGTGTAGCACCGGTTACGACTTATCAGCGTCTTCGTGGGTTTCATGCGTCAGGTGGCCATCCCATGCCCCGGCCGGTATTTTTGGCTCGGGCGGGTCGGCCACATAAGAAGGCGTCATGATCTGCACATTGTTCTCGTTAAATACAGCGACAATGTTTCGATGCAGGTCCGAGCGGATTTTGGGGATGATGCTGCCACGGGTGGTGTAGCCGTTGATCTGATAATTGATCGAGTAATCGGCCAACGCGGTCCACAACACAAAAGGTTCGGGATTGACCTTGATACCTTTGGTGCGGTTGGCGGCCTCGATCAGCATCGCCTCTACCTTCTCAGGGGGTTCTTCGTAGCCGATGCCGACGGTCGTGTGCAATAATAGTCCGTCACCATTGGTTTTCTTTGAAAAGTTAACGACATCTGAGTTCATCAATTGTGCATTGGGGATCGAGATCAGCTCGTTCTTGATCGACTTCAGGTGGGTCTCCATCAGTTTTATCTGAACCACATCGCCGATGTGGTCCCCGATCTGGATACGGTCGCCGATTGAGGTAGACCTGCGGTAAATCACAAACAGCCCGGCCAGCATGTTGGACACGACTGAATTCGCGCCTAAAGACAGCATGGCGCCAACCAGAATGGTCAACCCCTGGAACGCGGCAGAATCTGAGCCCGGAATATAGGGAACCGCAAACACCAGCGCGATCAAAATAACGACGACACGGGCGATGTTGAACGTCGGGTTGACCCAGTGTTTTTCGAAATCACCCATTTCGAACGAACCTGCTTCGACCGCATCAAAGAACACGCGCAGCCCTTTTGTGATGTACAACGTCACCCATGTGATCAGGCCCAGCATGATCAGATTGGGGATATAGCTGAGGATGCCCCGGAAGATAAGCAGCACGGGCTCTGTCAGATAGGTCAGCAGAAGCTGTGCGAAATATCTGGTTTCCGCAAATGCCAAAAGAACAAAGGACAGGTAATAGTAGAAACCGAGAAAGAAGATGATCAGCAGCACGAAGTTCAGACCATAGCGGATAAGGGCCGCGATTGCTTCGGCCTGAACGCTTTTGGCTGTCGCCGTTTCGACATCCTTTAAGTAGCGTTTTACCAGCTTCAATGTGCGACGCCTGATCCGACGGTGCAGCCACAGGATAGTGACAACAAACAGGGCAAATCCCAACGTCCAGGCAGCCGCTTCAATAGCACCGGAAACGCGCGCCTGATCGGTTCGGTTGGCTCGGTACGCCTCAATGGATTGTTTGATCGCATTGCCATGCAAAACGCTCAGAACACTTAGTTCCATCTGATCCAGTTCAGCGTCAGCTTTAGTAACGATCGAGATTCTTTGGCCATCGGCCAGAATCCAGATGCCAAACTCGGTCTCTTCATATGTGATCTCGACCAAAGGTGCTTCCGACGCTTCCGCAACCGCAATGATCTTGTCCTTTACGCCCTCGGCGCGCTCCGGAGCAGGCAGGGCGCTTGATCCGCGCACCTGAAACAGAATGTCCCCGTCTACTAAGACCGGGGCCATGAACGTGTCCGATCCCGCAGTCTCGGACAGGGGGGATTCCGCGGGTGCTTCCTGCGACAAGGCCGCACTGGACAGCCACACGCTCACCGACAGGGCAGTCAGTAAATAAAGCAACGAAAGGAAAGGTTTGAGTGGCCGCGTCATGTGTCCCCCTTCGGATAAACTATACCCGGTATTGGTTATGTTCCTAGGACATATCTGCAACGTTTTGCCCGTCGTTGCCGGGACATGCCCGTTTTCAGGTGAGTTACATGACCGCCTTTGCTTGCAAACCGACATTTCAAAGCATAGGTTCCGCCCAAATTTGCGGAACTGTGCCGCAAGACTAGAACAAAGGAATGTCCCATGGATGGTGGCGCAATCGCCCAGTTTCTCCCGCTGATCCTAATCTTTGCGATCATGTATTTCCTGCTGATCCGTCCGCAGCAAAAGAAGATGAAGGAACATCAGGCCATGGTTGATGCCGTGCGTCGCGGTGATCAGGTGATCACTCAGGGGGGCGTGATCGGCAAGGTATCGAAGGTCAAGGAAGGCGATAACGAGATCGAGGTCGAAATCGCCGAGGGCGTCAAGATTCGCGTGGTCAAATCGACCATCGCCCAGGTTCTGAACAAGACTGAGCCGGCGAAGTAACTTCGCGCGACAATTCCTTGAAAAGGCAGGGTAATGCTGCAATTTGATACCTGGAAGCGGGTTCTGATCTGGCTGGTCTGCGTGACCGGCCTGCTCATGGCCCTGCCAAACGCATTTTACACGCGGGTCGAACAATCCAACGACGCCAAGGCCGCGATCGAGTTGGGCAACGACACACCCCAGATGCAGGCTGAAGCCGCGCAATGGCCGAGTTGGTTGCCGTCATCCCTGGTCAATCTTGGCCTCGACCTGCGCGGCGGCGCGCATTTGCTGGCCGAAGTACAAGTACAAGACGTCTACGGCTCCCGGATGGAGGCGATGTGGCCGGAAATCCGCGACGCCCTGCGCGATGAACGTGCCACGGTGGGAACCATCCGCCGTCAGGACTCGGCTGCGGATGAGATTCGCGTGCGCATTAGCCAGCCCGAAGGAATGCCACAGGCATTGGAGGTTGTCCGCGGTCTGGCCCGGCAAGTGCAGACCCTGACAGGTGTAGGAGCCACAGATATCGAAGCCCGCGCGGATGGTGACACAATTGTTGTTCAACTGTCCGAAGCAGAAAAACTGGCCTCGGATGACCGCACGGTGCGTCAGGCGTTGGAAATCATCCGCCGCCGGATCGACGAAGTCGGTACACGTGAGCCCACAATTCAGCGTCAGGGGACGGATCGTATCTTAATTCAGGTGCCGGGTATCGGCAGTGCGGGTGAACTGAAGGAAATTATCGGAACAACAGCACAGTTGACCTTCAACCCGGTTGTCGGGCGCAGAACCGATCCGGATGCCGTTGCAGGCGTCGGCGAAAAAATCGTGCCGTCGATTGACGAAAACGGCGTTTATTACACCATCGAATCCGCTCCAGTCGTGACAGGAGAGGAACTGGTCGACGCGCAGCCATCCTTCGATCAGAACGGCCGCCCTGCGGTCAGCTTCCGATTCAACACATCCGGGGCACGCAAGTTCGGGGATTATACCCGTGACAATATCGGCGCACCCTTTGCAATCGTTCTGGATGACGAAGTGATCTCGGCCCCCGTGATCCAAAGCCATATCCCAGGCGGATCGGGTATCATCACCGGTAATTTCACCGTTGAGGAAAGCACCAATCTGGCCGTCCTGTTGCGTGCAGGTGCTTTGCCTGCAGGGCTGGAATTCCTGGAAGAACGCACCATCGGGCCCGAACTGGGGCAAGATAGTATCGACGCAGGCAAAGTTGCCACAATCGTGGCCTTTGTCGCCGTGCTGGTATTCATGGCGCTCAGCTATGGCCTGTTCGGTGTCTTCGCCAACATCGCGCTGATCATAAACGTGGGCCTGTTGTTCGGTTTGCTGTCCCTGATCGGCGCAACCCTGACTCTGCCGGGGATTGCAGGGATCGTTCTGACGGTCGGTATGGCGGTGGATGCCAACGTACTGATCTTTGAACGCATCCGCGAAGAACTGAAATCCGCCAGAGGTCCAGCCCGCGCCATCGATCTGGGTTATGAAAAGGCGCTGTCGGCTATTCTGGATGCCAACATAACCACCTTCATTACCGCCGTTATCCTGTTTGCCATGGGCAGCGGCCCTGTGCGCGGGTTCGCGATCACTCTGGGCCTGGGTATCCTGACATCGGTCTTCACCGCGATCTTCGTGACGCGCCTGATGGTTGTCATGTGGTTCGAACGCCGCCGACCAAAAACGATCGAGGTTTGACATGAGACTGAAACTCGTACCCCAAAGCACCTCGTTCGACTTTTTCAATCGCTGGAAAATCTGGCTTGGAATCTCCGGCCTGATGATGGTGATTGCGTTCTCCTCATTTCTGCTGCAGGGGCTGAACTTCGGCATCGATTTCCGCGGTGGAACCACGATTCGGACCCAAAGCGCACAAGAAATCGACGTGGGTGTTTACCGCGATGCTTTGTCTCCGCTGCAACTGGGTGACGTCACCATCACCGAGATTTTTGATCCAAGCTTCGGTCCCGATGAAAATGTCGCAATGATCCGTATTCAGGCTCAGGAAGACGCCGAAGCGGTCACAGCAGACGTGATCACCCAGGTCGGCGAAGCGCTGGCTGCCGCAGACCCCGGACTCAAACTGCCGTTTGAAAGTGTCGAATCCGTTGGTCCAAAAGTGTCGGGTGAGCTGATTCAGACGGCCGTTATCGCGGTTGTCTTGGCCATCGGTGCCGTTCTTGTCTACATCTGGCTGCGTTTTGAATGGCAGTTTGCACTTGGGGCGGTTGCCGCATTGGTGCACGACGTGATCCTGACCATTGGCATCTTCTCGGAACTGCAAATCCGCTTTGATCTGGCGATCATCGCGGCGTTGTTGACCATCGTCGGCTATTCGCTGAACGACACCGTGGTCGTCTTCGACCGGGTGCGCGAGAACCTGCGGAAATATAAACAGAAAGATCTGAAAGAGGTTCTGAACTTATCGATCAACGAAACCCTGAGCCGGACGGTGATGACCTCGGTCACAACTTTGCTGGCGCTGATCTCGCTTTATCTGCTGGGCGGGGACGTCATCCGCGGATTCGTCTTCGCGATGATCTGGGGTGTCGTCGTCGGGACCTATTCGTCGGTCTTCGTGGCTTCGACCATCCTGCTTTGGCTGGGGGTCAAGCGCGACTGGTCCAAACCGTCGAACACGGCGGGCAACCAGTTTGCCAATATTGATGCCTGAGGCCCTGCAACAGGCCCTGGCCCTGCCGGGCCTCACTTGGCTGATCCTGACTATCGGAGCCGCGGGACTTGTCCGCGGCTTCACAGGTTTTGGCACCGCGATGATCTTTGTGCCGGTGGCGACCCAGTTCCTGCCTATTGCAGATGTGGTCTTTCTGATGGCCGCCACCGGAATCGCATCAACATTTGCCTTGGCGCCTCAGGCGTGGCGGGATTGCGACAAGGTCGAAATCAGCACTCTGGGCTTTGCTGCAACCGTAACCGTGCCGCTGGGGCTGTGGATCATGGTGCAGGTGGACTCGGTTGCGTTGCGCTGGGTTGTCTGTGGCATCACCGGTCTGACCCTGCTGGCCGTGGTTACCGGCTGGCGATGGGAGGGGAAACTGGGACTACCCGGACGTCTCGCCATCGGCGGCAGCGCAGGCATTATCGGCGGCATGACCGGGCTGACCGGTCCGGTTGTCATCGTGTTCTATCTGGCCAGTTCCACCGACGTGCGCAAGATTCGCGCCAACACCATCATATTTCTGGCATTGCTGGACGTTGTCATCGTTTTCAACATCCTCATCAGCGGTGCCGCAGATTTGTCGATCCTGTGGATTGTCCTGCTGCTGTGCGTGCCTTATCTGATCACTACGCTTATCGGCAAAGCACTGTTCGACCCGAGACTCGAACGGATCTACCGCCTTGCGGCCTATTCGGTCATCCTGATCGCCGTCATTTCCGGGCTGCCGCTTCTGGATTGAAGAAGGGACATCATGCGTCTGAATCAGATTACTTTTACAGATGCCAAACCCGTAGACGGTTATGGCCCCGGTTTTTTCCGAATTGGCGGTGATGTCTTCCACGGCGCTATCCTGACAGGCCCGGCAGGCCCTGCAGAGTGGGGCGGTTTTGACGACCGACACCCCCTTCTGGAATTGGTGGGCAGGATCGACGTCCTGCTCATCGGTACGGGCGCGGACATGGCCCACATCCCTCAATCCCTGAGGGTTGAGCTGGAGAATGCCGGACTTGGTGTCGAAATCATGAACTCCCCTGCCGCCTGTCGCACCTACAACGTGCTGCTCGCTGAAGGCCGTCGTATTGCACTCGCGCTGATCCCTGTCTGACGGGATCCTCTTCATCTGGCCGAAAATATCCCGGGGAGTGTGAGGGGCTGGCCCCTCACTCCGACATGAGGCAGCGGTGGTGCGCTGGCATCCTGCGGCAAATCTCGCCTTTTGCCCCTGCTGACAATCCGTTAAGCGGGTCTCATGACTTTGACTGTAACAGATCTGTCGATCACCCGTGGCGGTGTTCCCGTCCTTGAGGGCCTCAGCTTTCAGCTGCCGCCGGGCAAAGCTCTGATCCTGCGCGGCCCGAATGGTATTGGCAAAACGACCCTACTGCGTACGTTGGCTGGCTTGCAGCCTCCGCTGGAAGGCAAGATCGAAGGGGCCGATGACCAGATCGCCTACGCGTCCCATTCAGACGGGCTCAAACCGACGCTGTCAGTGACGGAAAACCTGACATTCTGGGCCTCGGTCTTTGGCACATATGACATCCAGCCGGCGCTGGACGCATTTGACCTGAACGAACTCGCCGACCGTCACGCCGGCAACCTGTCGGCAGGTCAGAAACGGCGTCTGGGGCTGGCGCGGATGCTGGTCACAGGGCGGCCGATCTGGATGCTGGACGAGCCGACCGTCTCGCTGGACAGAAACGCTGTGCAAATGTTTGCCGACGCTGTGCGGGCACATCTGGGGCAGGGTGGGTCAGCCCTGATCGCCACCCATATCGACCTTGGCCTAGATGGCGAGGTTCTGGACGTCGGTCCGAACAAGGCCAAACCCAAACCCATCGACGATTTCGACGGAGGTTTCCTGTGATCGCCCTGTTGCTGCGCGACCTGAAACTGGCTTTCCGCGCGGGCGGCGGGTTTGGGCTGGGTCTGGCCTTTTTCCTGATCGTGACTGTGATGGTGCCATTTGCGGTGGGGCCGCAATCCTCGCTGCTGTCCACGATTGCGCCCGGTGTGCTCTGGCTGGGGGCCTTGCTGGCTTGCCTTCTGTCGCTTGACCGCCTGCTGGCACTGGACTGGGAAGACGGCTCGCTCGATCTGCTGGCCACGGCACCGCTGCCGCTTGAATCGGTTGTCACAGTCAAGGCGCTGGCCCATTGGCTGACCACTGGTTTGCCGCTGGTTCTGGCCGCGCCGTTTCTGGGCGTACTTCTGAACCTGCCGGTGCCGGGGTTCTTCTGGCTGGTCAACTCGCTGTTGATAGGTACCCCGGCCATGAGCGTCATCGGGACATTTGGTGCTGCGCTGACCGTTGGTCTGAAACGTGGCGGGCTATTGCTGTCGCTTCTTGTGTTGCCGCTTTACGTCCCCACCCTGATATTCGGGGCCGAAGTTGCCCGGCGTGGAGCAACAGGGATGGAGGTGCAGACACCACTGCTGATGCTGGCCGGGATCACGGCGGCGACCATTGCATTGTTGCCCTTTGCCAGCGCTGCCGTGCTACGTATCAATCTGCGGTGAACCGCGACAAGTTTGATGGATGTCAATTGAGAACCACCCCAACTCGGACTAGATAGGGCCCATGTCAATCGCAGCCAAAGCCAACGCCCTCTGGGAATATGCCAACCCTCGCAAGTTTCTTGAAACCAGCGAACGGGTCCTGCCGTTTTTCTGGATTGTCTCGACCATCTGCATCGTTGTCGGTCTGACATGGGGCTTTTTCTTTACACCGGACGACTACAAGCAGGGGTCGACCGTCAAGATCATCTATCTGCATGTTCCGGCGGCCCTGATGGCGATCAATTGCTGGCTGATGATGCTTGCCACCTCATTGGTTTGGCTGGTGCGTCGCCACCATGTCAGCGCGCTTGCGGCACGCGCTGCTGCACCGATCGGGATCGTAATGACCCTGATAGCGCTGCTGACGGGGGCCATCTGGGGACAGCCCATGTGGGGCACATGGTGGGCCTGGGATCCGCGCCTGACATCGTTCCTGATCCTGTTTCTGTTCTACCTTGGCTATGTCGCCTTGTGGGAAGCTATCGAAGATCCGGATACCGCAGCCGACCTGACCTCGGTTCTGTGTCTGGTGGGGTCGGTCTTTGCGATCCTCAGCCGGTATGCGGTGAATTTCTGGAATCAGGGCCTGCATCAGGGCGCATCGGTCATGCGGGCGGGGGCCGTTACCGGGGCGGATACGGAAGAGAAGGTCAGCAATGTCTTTTTCTACCCCCTGCTGGCCTGCATCATCGGATTTGTTCTGCTGTTCATCGCCTTGGTGTTGTACCGCACCGGAACGGAAATTCGCGCCCGTCGTATCAAGGCGCTACAGGCACGGGAAAGGGTAGGCGGATGATCCCCGATCTTGGAAAATATGCAGACGCCGTTTTGTCGTCTTATGCCGTTTCCATTGCCCTTATCGTGGCACTGGTTGCGTTCAGCGTGATGCGCGGGCGCAAGGTGCGTGCGGAAATGGAGAAGGTCGAACAGAGGATGTCGCGCAATGGCTAAAATCTCGCCCCTGATGATTGCGCCGCCTCTGATTTTTGGCGCATTCGCGGTTCTCGCAGGCATCGGCATGTTTCGCGAAGATCCCAACGCCTTGCCCTCGGCCCGCGAAGGGCAACCGGCGCCGCCCGTGGTTCTCACCGAGTTTCCGGGAAAGACCCTTTTCGACGATGAAACGCTGCGCAACGGAGAGGTCAAGCTGGTCAACTATTGGGCCAGTTGGTGCGCGCCATGCCGCGCCGAGCACCCCAACCTCGAGGCTCTGGCGGCTGAAGGCATCCCGGTTTACGGCATCAACTACAAAGACAAGCTGAGCAATGCCGAGGCTTTCCTGGATGACCTTGGTGATCCGTACACCGCCATGGGCCGCGACGAACAGGGCCGAATGGCGATTGACTGGGGTCTGTACGGCGTTCCCGAGACCTACGTGATCGACGGTGACGGAACGATCATTCTGCGCTTTGCTGGCCCGATTACGCAGCGTGTCATTGCAAGCACCATCCGGCCTGCGCTTGAGAAAGCTGCGGGCGGTTCATAAACGATAGCCTCCCGTTACGGACAAAACTTCACCTGTGATGAACGAGGCCGCGTCCGACGCCAGAAACCTGATCACTTTGGCTATATCCTCGGGCCGTCCGGCCCGGCCCAACGCAGTATCCTTCACGAAAAGTTCTGTCAGTTCTTCCGAACGAGGCGCTTCAGGAATGTTGATCGCACCGGGGGCCACAGCATTGACGCGTATCCCGTTTGGCCCCAACTCTTTGGCCATGGCACGGGTCCACAGGTTCAGAGCCGCCTTGCTGGCACCATAAGTGACAGCATCACGGGGCGGCAACACTGCATTCATCGACGAGATACTGACAATGGCGGCGCCCCGTTCCAAATGTGGCAAAGCTGCAGCCAGCAAAGCAGCGGGGGCTAGCAGATTCATATCCAGAATGGCGCGATGCTCCTCCGCTTGGAACTCCTCTTTTGGCGTCGATCGAACCAACCCAGCATTGTTCACGATCACATCAAGTCGTCCAAACCGCTCCATCACTTGCGCAATCACCGCCGCAGGTTGATCAGGAGCCGTCAGATCCGAACGGATCGCCAAAGCTTCCCCCCGCAATAGCCTCGCCGGAGGGTTGGTGGACAACCAAGTGAACGCCACCCTATGGTCGCGGCTCAACTCCTCTACGATGGCGTGTCCAATACCCCGCGCCCCGCCTGTTACCAACGCCACCTTTTCCATAACCACCTCCTGTTTTCAGAGTGCCGCGTATATCCAACTTCTTCTGCTGAATAAAACTTCGGAGCGCGAGGCAGAGCCTTGCAAAAGAAAGGACGCCCGAAGGCGCCCTCAAAACTTTCTTATCCGCTGCGTTCGTCAGCCAGCCTTCGCCAGATTTCTCAGCACGTAATGCAGCACGCCGCCGTTTTCGATGTATTCGATCTCAGGCGCGGTATCGATCCGGCATTTCAACTGGATGGTCGTCTCAGCCCCATCTGCATAGGTGATGGTGCAGGGCACGATCTGCAACGGCTCGACCGTATCCAGACCGTGGATCGAGACGGTTTCGTTCCCCTTCAGACCCAGGGTTATGCGGGTATCTCCACCGGTGAATTCGAACGGGATAACGCCCATGCCAACCAGATTAGACCGGTGGATCCGCTCAAAGCTTTCCGCAATCACGGCTTTGACACCCAGCAGTGCGGTGCCCTTGGCCGCCCAGTCACGGCTTGAGCCCGCGCCGTATTGTTCGCCACCAAACACGACCAGCGGGGTGCCATTGGCCTGATAGGCCATCGAGGCGTCGTAGATCGATGTCTGTTCGCCATCCGGACCTTTGGTATAGCCTCCCTCAACTCCGTCCAACATCTCGTTCTTGATGCGGATATTGGCAAAGGTGCCACGCATCATGACTTCGTGGTTGCCCCGTCGCGAGCCGTAAGAGTTGAATTCGCGCGGTTGAACCTGACGGTCGGTCAGGTATTTGCCCGCCGGCGTCGTTGCCGCGAATGACCCCGCGGGTGAGATATGGTCGGTGGTCACCATGTCGCCCAGAATGGCCAGAACTTTGGCGCCTTCGATATTCGAGATCGTGCCCGGTTCCGCCCCCATACCCTGGAAATAGGGCGGGTTCTGGATGTAGGTCGACGTTGGCGGCCAGTCATAGGTTTCCTGTTGCGGAACCTCTACGCTTTGCCATTTCTCATCCCCCTTGAAGACGTCCGCATATTTCGACTGGAACGCTTCGCGGGTTACGGTCGCTTCAACCAGTTCCGCGATTTCGCTTTGGGTCGGCCAAATGTCCTTCATGAAGACGTTGTTGCCGTTCTTGTCCTGACCGATAGGTTCGGACGTCAGATCGATGTCGAGCGTACCTGCCAGCGCATAGACAACAACCAACGGCGGCGAAGCCAGATAGTTGGCGCGGACATCCGGTGAGATACGGCCTTCGAAATTACGGTTGCCGGACAGAACCGACGTGGCGACCAGATCGCCCTCGGAAATGGCTTCAGAGATTTCTTTCTGGATCGGGCCCGAGTTGCCGATGCAGGTGGTGCAGCCGTACCCAACAAGGTTGAAACCGACCTTGTCCAGATCTTCTTGCAGTCCAGCGGCCTCAAGATAGGCCGATACAACCTGCGAACCGGGCGCCAGCGAGGTTTTGACCCAAGGCTTGCGGTTCAGACCCAGCGCTGCGGCTTTGCGGGCCACAAGGCCTGCACCGATCATCACGTAAGGGTTCGACGTGTTGGTGCAGGAGGTGATCGAAGCAATTACAACCTTGCCCGACTCCATGGTGTAGTCTTCGCCCTTGACCGCGACTTCCTTGCCCATCGGGCGCTTGAAGGTCTCTTTCATTTCCTTGGTGAAAGCGGCCTTGGCGTTGGTCAGCGCGACGTAGTCCTGCGGGCGTTTCGGGCCTGAAATTGCTGGAACGATTGTGCCCATGTCCAGCGACAGAGTGTCGGTGTAGATCGGTGCATAATCCGGGCCTCTCCAGAACCCGTTTTCCTTGGCGTAGGCTTCGACCAGCGTGATGCGGTCTTCGTCGCGGCCGGTGTTGCGCATGTAGCGAAGGGTTTCGCCGTCGATCGGGAAGAAGCCGCATGTTGCGCCGTATTCCGGCGCCATGTTGGCAATGGTTGCACGGTCAGCCAGCGGCAGGCGGTCCAGCCCCTCGCCATAGAACTCGACGAACTTGCCCACCACGCCCTTGGCGCGCAACAATTCGACAACCTTCAGAACAAGGTCCGTACCGGTGGTGCCTTCGACCATCGAGCCGGTCAACTCAAAACCGATCACCTCAGGGATCAGCATCGAGATCGGCTGACCCAGCATTGCAGCCTCCGCCTCGATTCCGCCAACGCCCCACCCCAAAACGGCCATGCCGTTGACCATGGTGGTGTGGCTGTCGGTGCCAACCAGCGTGTCGGGATAGGCAACTTCTTCGCCGTTCTGATCGGTGTCCGTCCAGACTGTCTGCGCCAGATATTCCAGGTTCACCTGATGGCAGATACCGGTGCCGGGAGGCACTACGCGGAAATTGTTGAACGCGTTCTGACCCCATTTCAGGAACTGATAGCGCTCCATGTTGCGCTCGTATTCGCGGTCGACGTTCATCTGGAACGCACGCGGGTTCCCGAACTCGTCGATCATGACCGAGTGGTCGATAACCAGATCGACCGGGTTCAGCGGGTTGATCTTCTGTGCGTCACCGCCCAGGCCTTTGATTCCGTCGCGCATGGCGGCCAGATCGACCACCGCGGGAACACCGGTGAAGTCCTGCATCAGCACGCGGGCAGGGCGGTATGCAATCTCGCGCGGGTTCTTGCCGCCATTGGCACCCCATTCGGCAAATGCCTTAATGTCATCGACCGAGACCGAAAAGCCGCTGTCTTCAAATCGGAGCATGTTTTCCAGCACGACTTTCAACGCGGCAGGAAGGTTGGAGAAATCACCCAAACCGGCCTGCTGCGCGGCGGGGATCGAATAGTAGGAAATGGATTTGCCATTCACGTTCAGGCTGCGGCGTGTCTTGGCGGTATCCTGTCCGACTTTAATGGGCATCTGGTGGCCTCCCTTCTCAAATGGCTTGGATTTCGGGCATCGCTGAGTGTTATCTGCATCACCCAAGCCGTTGGTTCAAGGTTCAATAGCACTGGATTTGCAATTTTGTATACCATTGCACACATTTAGGCGGCGAATTGCAGAAGCCGCCCTCAAGAAACGTTGATTGGCGGTTGAGCGGCAAAACGGCTATCCCAGAGAACACCCGTTCAATCCGAGAGTTTTTATGTTCAAATCCGCTGCTTTGACCGCCCTCGTATCCTGCCTGTTCGCCACCCAATCCATGTCCGGTGAGGATCCTGTGGTGGTTGAGCTGTTCACCTCACAGGGGTGTTCATCTTGCCCGCCGGCGGACCGGATCATGCATGAGCTGGCGAAACGCGACGATGTCATCGGGCTGGCACTGCATGTCGACTATTGGGATTACATCGGCTGGAAGGACGAATATGCCGATCCTGATCACACGTTCCGGCAACGGGCTTATGCCCGCGAAAACGGAAAATCCATGATCTATACGCCCCAGATGATCATAAATGGTCAGCACGATATCGTCGGCGCTCAGGCTCAGGAGCTCGACCGTCTGATTGATGCGCATCTAACGGCCGCCCCCGAGGCAGCGGTGACCGCGACCCGAGACGCAGACGAAGTGACCGTGAGTGTGACACCTGTGGAATTGCCCGAAGGTGAGACCTATGACGTGCGTATCGTTCAGTATTCGCCCCTGCGCCATGCCTCGATCCGTCGTGGAGAGTTAGCCGGGCGGGAGTTGGATTATGCCAATGTTGTCGAAACCTGGCAGATTGCGGGCCAGTGGGATGGGCAAACATCGCAGACTTACTCGGCGCAGCTGGAACTAGACTTGCCAGCCGTCGTGCTTGTGCAAAGGGCCGGTCACGGGCCGATTGTTGCCGCGACATGGGCCAAGTGATCAGGGCAGGTTGTCCGGTTGGACGCCAAGCCCGTTCCAGCTTTTCCAGCGCCGATGGATCCAGAACCACTGTCCCATATGCTGCCGCACGATCTGTTCCAGATCGTCATTGGTGAACTGAGTCATCGTCTTTGGGTCCGTGTGCGGAACGGGATCATGCAGGATGATTTCAAAGTCGATGCCATTAGGCTGGCGCACGGCATAGCACGGTATAAGTACGGCCTTGTACTTGATGGCCAGTTCTGCGTTCAACACGGATGTCACGGCAGGCTTGCCAAAGAATGTCAGCTCTTCGCCCCCCAACGCATGCAGGTCGGATACGATAGCGATTATTCCACCGTTCTTGAGTGACCGGACCATTTCGACCATACCGCGCCGCCCCTGTTCGAACATCGGCGCGCCGGTTTTGTAAAAAGCTTCGACATAGGCGTCGTTGAAATAAGGATTGGCCATCCGCCGGTAAAGGCATCCTATCGGTTTGCCGCTGTGTTTCTGCAGGGCGACGCGTGCGGCCAGATAGTGACCGAAATGCGCCGTGATCATCATCACCGGGCGCCCTTCGGCGATCGCGGCGTCAAATGCAGCAATACCGGGCCCGGATATCTTGGCGTTCACCTGACGTTCGATAAAACCTTCGGGTGAGAAATGCTCCATTATTGCCCGACCGGCATTATCCGACACGTCACGATAGATCTTTGTGATCTCGACGTCAGACAATTCAGGGCAGGTGAGCTTTAGATTCCGGCGGACGCGGGTGCGAAATCCAACGACGGGTGCAAGGGTTTTCATGATTGCACCCATGGTCTCTATGCGCCTTTCATAAGGAAGCAGGCGCATAGCGCTGATGATTCCCTGCAGGAACAGATTGGCGACATAGTATTTTCCAAGCTCAAACCGGCTGAGCTCCGACTTTTCGACGGGCATGGAGGTGTCTCACCGCGTGTTGCGAAATGTTGCCTAAGACATACAACCCGGTACCCGTAACCTCAAGCACCCAAGCGAAATGGCCGCCCCAACGATTTTGTGGGAGCGCCTGTTCCTGCCTCAACCCGTGCTTTCGTCTTCTTCCTTTTCAATCAGCGTAATTGTTCCGGCGTCAGACAGGGCACGAACCGCCCCAACAATCTGGGTCATGGCATCTTCGGCCTCAGATTGCTTGACCCGCCCGCGTTCCGCGATTTCCTCGCGCAGGTTTTCTGCCATACGAGAGGAGATATTCGACAGCAGAAACTCGACAGATGCCTTGTCATCATCCGCGGCGGCACCAGCTAGGGCCGCGACCAGGACAGGCTGATCGACTTCCCGCAATATCGCTGGAACATCACGGGGCGAAATCCGGCTGGAGATATGGGCGAAGGTAAAGATCGACCGGCGCACCAGATCGGCAAAATCAGCGTCGTCCTCATCCAGCGCGTTCAGCAGGTCGTCGCGCGTGGCGGACGCAGACTGGTTCAGGATTGCACCCACCCGCGCGCCCGGACCGTCATTGAAGGCCTGAACAGGCCGCTGATCCAGCTGAGCAGCCAGTGACCAGCCAATACGCTCAACCGCTTCGGGTGTGACATTTGCTGTTTTCGAGATTGCGTAGGTGATCCGCCTCGCCACCGGACCCGGCATGTGGCCCAGCATCTGCGCCGCCTGTGCCGTATCCATTTTCGATAGCATCACAGCGGCCACTTCGGTGCTTTCCGCCTGTGCCATGGCCGCAAGGTCATGGGCTGGAATGTCGCGCAACCTTTGCCAGGGATCACCGATCTGACGAACTCCGGCAATTTTGCGCAAACGTGCCGCTGTTGCGGGTGTGATTTTTCCACTGACGGCATCCAAGGCCCCGGCAAGCCCATGTGGAAAGGCCAGACCGACATTGTTCAGGGCTTCGCTGAACTCCTGTGCCACGGCACCCAGGGTCACGCGATCCACAAGACCCATTTCCCCCAATTGATGTGTCAGTTTTTCTTGCAGGTCGTCGGGAAGCTCCTCCAACGGAAGATCGGCGCCTTCGTTCAACAACAGGCGCACGACGACGGCCGCCTTCTGACGGCTGGTTAAAGTCCGGGGAACAAGGCGCGGGCTGTCGCCACCCCCTGCGGGAAACGGAGCCGAAGCCCCTTGAACCGTTTGAATTAATGCGTTGGTGTTTTGCATCTGCCTGTGGAGCCAAAGTTTTCGAACCACAGGCAGATTAGAGAGAGTCGGGTTAAATAACCCTGAACCTTAATAACTGTATGTCAGACCCGTTCGGATCGCTTCACGCAGCGACGCCTCGGCCCAGGTGCCTTCTCCGCCACGGGCCTTTATTTCGCGCCATTGCTCGATCGCCAGATCGGTTCGGCCTTCGGACACAAACCCCTGCGCCATGTAGCTGCGCGCCATAAGATTGTCTGGGTTGGCATTGATCGCGTTTTGATAAAAGACATTTGCCAGTCCAAGCTCGCCCATCTTGCGATAGGTGAAACCCCAATAGGTCAGGACACGATCGTCGTCCTGATCCATGATGCGCAGAATGTCCTGAGCGTGCCCGTATTGCCCGTCATAGGCCAGTTCGCGGACCGCATTATACAGCTGATCATCTGTCAGGTTTGACTTGTCAGGTTTGACGCATTTTCCACGGGTTTCGTCATATACACGGCCGAACAGGCATTTCTTGGTTGTATTCGTCGGTTTCGGCGGGCTGCTGCTGTCACCACCTGCAGCATGGACAGCAGGCGCGAAGGCAAAGGCTTGCAAGGCAAGGGCAGAAGCTAACAAAAGGCGCATTTCTTTACTCCGTTCTCGGGGCTCTTATTGAAATCATAGTGCGATCTACAAAAAAGCTAACAGGGGAACGGACGCTTTTATTCACGAACTGGACAAAAATTGTCAGCTGTTGACAGATTTCGCGCAGCTTTTTGTTTCAGTATCCCACGCCGTACCGGGAGCGCAGGATTGGGTCTGTTTGGAATGCTGCTCGCAGGCAAGCCCGGCCGAGGCCACAAGAACCAGTGCCAATGCGCTTAGGATTGTTCGGATCATGATGTTTCCCTCGTATGGAAAAAGCACATGCAGGATACCGCATTTCCGTTGATCTGGCAAAAAGCAAGGGGGTGCTCTGCACGCGGCAGAGCACCCCCGGCTAACAGACTGAAAAGATGTCCGTTATTCTCCAAACACGCGCGCAAAGATCGTATCGACATGCTTGGTGTGATACCCGAGGTCGAATTTCTCTTCGATCTCCGCAGGGCTGAGTGCGGCAGTTACATCAGCATCCGCCAACAGTTCCTCCTTGAAGTCGGTGCGGTGTTCCCAAACCTTCAACGCGTTGCGCTGTACCATGGCATAGGCGTCCTCACGGCTTACGCCCGCTTGTGTCAGTGCCAACAGAACCCGCTGACTCATGACAAGGCCGGGAAACTTGTTCATGTTCTCGATCATGTTCTCGGGGAAGATCAGCATCTTGTCGACCACGCCTGTTAGCCGTGCCAGCGCAAAATCCAGCGTGATCGTGGCATCCGGACCGATCATGCGCTCGACCGAAGAATGCGAGATATCGCGTTCGTGCCAGAGCGCAACATTCTCCATCGCCGGTATTACGGCGGCGCGGACCATGCGCGCCAGACCGGTCAGGTTTTCGGTTAGCACCGGATTTTTCTTGTGCGGCATCGCCGAGGAGCCTTTCTGGCCCATCGAGAAGAACTCAGCCCCCTCCAGCACCTCGGTCCGCTGCATGTGGCGGATTTCGATGGCAATGTTCTCGATGCTGCTGGCGATAACGCCCAGCGTGGCAAAGAAGGCCGCATGGCGGTCGCGCGGAATGACCTGCGTGCTGATCGGCTCAGGCACCAGCCCCAGCTTGTCACAGACATGTTCCTCGACCGCGGGATCAATATTGGCAAAGGTACCAACCGCGCCGCTGATCGCTCCGGTGGCGATTTCCGCACGCGCATCGCGCATCCGGGACAGGTTGCGGTCCATCTCGGCGTAGAAGCGGGCAAAGGTCAAACCCATGGTTGTCGGTTCGGCGTGGATGCCGTGGCTGCGTCCGATACGAACCGTGTTCTTATGTTCCATCGCGCGGCGCTTGAGCGCGGCCAGAAGCCCTTCAAAATCGGCAATCAGGATGTCGGCAGCGCGGGTCAGCTGTACGTTGAAACAAGTGTCCAGCACGTCCGAGCTGGTCATGCCCTGATGCACAAAACGCGCCTCTTCACTGCCGACATGCTCTGCAAGATGGGTCAGGAAGGCGATAACGTCATGCTTGGTGACGGCCTCGATCTCGTCGATGCGGGCGACATCGAATTCCACATCCTTGGCTTTCCAGACAGCGTCCGCATTTTCGCGCGGGATCACGCCCAGATCCGCCATGGCGTCGCACGCGTGCGCCTCGATCTCGTACCAGATGCGGAACTTGGTCTCAGGCGACCAGATGGCGACCATGTCGGGGCGGGAATAACGGGGAATCATAGGCGACGGCACCTTTTTGCAGATTGGATGAGGCGTTGGCGCGGGGTTTAGCTGCGTGCGAGGTAGGGAACAAGATGCGAGAGCGCATATGAGACGGTTTGCCCTGATTCTTGCCGTCTGTTCGGGCTTTTCAGCAGCAGACGGGTTCGGGAAACTGTATTGCAAAGGACTTGGTGTGGCAGTGACGGGCAGGGTGCCGCTACAAGGCAGGTTTTGTACCCGCATTAGTTCTCACCGGATCATGCCGCCAGTTGGGGTTGATGCCCGTCTTGACCTTGCTGCCAAGCGATGCTGGACAAACAGCACATTGACTGTTCAATCTGAAAGGAAGGAAATAATCAGGTTATTGAGATATGCGTTTGTTTTCACGTTCGATACTTGCCCTCTGTGGTGCTTTTTGCGTCGGCGCAGCTGCACCAGCACTGGCTGACACACCCGTGACCTACACCGAGGAAGGCCGAGCGCTTTTTCGGTTTGACGTACCCGACTTCTGGATCCTTCGCACCGGCGGCCCGCGCGAGATTGAGGATACCGAACTGGGCGATGCCCGCGCGGTCGCGCGGGTTATGGGGCTCCGGCCGGTGACAGACGACGCAGTGTGGATGGGTTTCGTATCACCTTCGGGGGTTGGAACAATTCAGGGCGGCGTCCGGTACTTGCAGGATATCGACAAGTTTCTGGTCAAAGACCCGACGACGACCAGCACCAGCGATACCCGTATTGGCGGGTTGCCAGCCCGCGTGTTTCGGGGCACCGGGCACCGGGACGGCAAGGGAGTAAGCTTTTCCGCCACCGTCATTGACCTTCCGCAAGGCCGGGTTGCCATCGCAGTTGCCATTCTGCGGGACGGGGCGGACCCGAGTTATGCAGATGATCTTAACGCCGTTTTCGCGTCGTTCCGGGCACTTCAGTGAGGGAGGGAGCGATGAGTGTTAGACTGATCAAACGGATGTCCCTTGCGCTGGGGTTTGGGATCGCGACTTTGACGCTGTCGGCCTGTGACGGTGTGACGGTCGGGGTCGGGTACGGGTATGACCCGTTTTACGACTCGATGCTGTGGAACGACTATTACCATGACGTTAATGTGGATATTGACGTTGATCGTCCCAACCGGCCTGATCGACCAGTGCGCCCCGAGCGTCCGAAACCGCCTGTGGCCAAACCTCCCGCGCGCCCGCGCCCACCTGTGGCGCGCCCACCGGTTGCCCGCCCGCCCATTCATCGACCGGGCCCGCGACGCTAAGGAACAAAAGGCCGCCTGTCAGGCGGCCTTTCTTATGAAAGAAGCTCGGTCGTTATGTGGGCCGAGCCTTCGAGCGTCCGGTGAACCGGGCACTTGTCCGCAATCTCAAGCAAACGTTGCCTTTGCTCCTGATCCAGCGGGCCGCTCAGGCGGATTTTCCGGCGAAACTGGTCCACCTTGCCGTCATTCACCAATCTGGCATCCTGCGCATGAACTTTGTCATGACACACATCGACGCTGACATTTGTCAGGGGCCAGCCTTTGCGCCTGGCGTACATGCGTATTGTCATCGATGTGCAGGCCCCCAAACCGGCCGAGACAAAGCCATAAGGCGACATGCCCTTGTCCGTACCGCCATAGGATGCGGGCTCATCCGCGACCAGATGGTGGTTTGGACCGGCCTGAATATCCTGCATGAACCCGCCCGGATCTGCTTCTGTTATGCGCACAACGCCCTCTGGCGCACCCGGTGGCGGAGCGGGCGGGCACAGTTTCACATAGCGCGAAACCCAAGCGGCGATGACATCTGCTGCATATTCGGCGTCAGAGGCGCGCGTGATCAGATGATCGGCATCGTCGAGAGTTACAAAGCTTTTGGGGTGTTTCGCGGCCATAAAGATCGCGCTCGCATTGTCGATGCTGACCGTTTCGTCGCGTGGAGCATGAAGGATCAACAGGGCAGCTTTGAGGTCGGCGATTGCAGATGACAGGGCTGATTTGGCAATATCGTCCACAAAAGCCTTACCAATTCGGAAGGGGCGACCACCCAGAGAGACCTCGGCACTGCCGTCCTCTTCGATCTGAGGCAGCGCCGCCTCAAAGTGATGCGATACATGGGCGGGGTCCGCCGGAGCACCCAATGTCACGAGGGCTTTTACAGTCGGAATACCAGCCCGCGCCCGCAGCACCGCCGCGCCACCAAGCGAGTGGCCGATCAGCAGTGCAGGTGCCATGTTTCGACCGGCCAGATATTGCGCGGCTGAAATCAGGTCCTCGACATTCGAAGTGAAGGTCGTGTTGGCGAATTCGCCTTCTGAATGGCCCAGCCCGGTGAAATCGAACCGAAGCACCGCGATACCCATGGCAGCCAGACGGGCAGAAATGCGCCGGGCGGCCGGGATATCCTTGGAACAGGTAAAGCAATGGGCGAACAGGGCCGTTGCCAGCACTGGTCCGTCCGGCAAATCCAGTCGCGCCGCCAATTGGCTGCCGTCATGTCCGGCAAAAGTGATGCGTTCCGTGGGCATGTCGGCTCCTTAAGTGGTACGGGGGAACACGCCCAATACTGTGTATTTGACCCTTCGGTCACAACCCTTAAGTCACACGCGTAACGGGAAGGTGAGAACGAATGGGTGTTTCACAGACTGCACAAGATCCCCGCCGTTTTCGTGTTGCACGGCGGCGGAACTCTCACTTTCTATTAATATCAAGAACGATGATGACAATCAGA
Organism: Ruegeria sp. AF1; assembly: GCF_056542125.1. NCBI lineage: Bacteria > Pseudomonadati > Pseudomonadota > Alphaproteobacteria > Rhodobacterales > Roseobacteraceae > Ruegeria > Ruegeria sp. AF1. The sequence goes on along the minus strand of NZ_JBQFZG010000001.1, from coordinate 746,636 downwards.
ACAAACATTCGTTTCACTTATGTCTCTGCACATCCCATCTGTAGTTCATGAAAGCTGAAACAGGAGACACAGATGTCACATGCAGATATTGCGCCCCAGATACCCGACCTGCGTTCACGTATGATCCTGGCCATTATTCTGGCCGGCGTTGCCGGGTTCGCGGTCGGCCAATCCTGGCCCGCACCCCAAGGTGGTTCACAGGTTCAGATCAGCCCTGCCACGGAAGACTGGCATGGAAACGTCCGCCGGTCCCATTGGTCGGAGTGAAGGCCCGGCCTTATTCGATCCCCATCAATTGGGGGTCAAAGGGATATCTGGACAGGTTCTCATACCCGGTTTCGGTAATGAGAACCTGATCCTCAAGCTTGATGCTGAAATCGCCACCGACTTCGCCGACACAGGCTTCGACGCACAACACCATGCCTGGCTCCAGCGGATAGTCATAGGCGCCTTCGACGGCTTTGTCCGGATACGCGACCAGCGGCCATTCATCACACAATCCCACTCCGTGCATCAGGCAGCCGTATTTCTGCGCCTGAAACTTGTCGTCAAGCCTGTGCGACATGGCCGTAAGTTCCGGGATCATCACACCGGGCTTCAGCATTTGCATGTTGGTCATGATGTGTTCATGCGCGTGCTGCATGGCATAGATCATGTCAGGGCGGGGCTTTTGGTCACCAATCCACCATGTACGCGAGATATCGATGCAAATCCCGTAAGACCCGATCAGGTCGGTGTCGAAGGCGATGATTTCGTTTTGCTGCGTGATGCGCGGGCCGCATTCCTGGAACCAGGGGTTCGTGCGTTGGCCTGACGCCAACAGGCGGGTCTCGATCCACTCGCCACCGCGCCGGATGTTTTCCGCGTGCAGAACAGCCCAGATATCATCCTCGGTTGTCCTGCCATTGCCGACATTGGCGCGCGCAAAGCTCTCCATTTCCGCTACAGCGGTTTCACAGGCGTGATTGGCACAGCGCATGGCCAGAATCTCATCTGGCCCCTTCACGGAACGGGTCTTTTCGGTCAGCTCTTCGCCTTCCATGACTTCAAAGCCCTGCGCCTCAAGCGCGCGCAGACCGTGCAACATGATCTTGTCGACAGCCAAACGTTTATTGCCGCCGCCATGCGCATCGATCAGCACGCGCACCTCGTTCGAGAAGACATCTGCCGCTATATTCACCTTGTCGCCACGGTCGAAGTAAAACAGATCCGCGCCTGAACGCTGCTCGCGCACCAGCGGATTGAACGTGCTGAGGAAAGGCGAGTTCTTGTAGTCCCAGATCACCATATAGCCATCGGCACATAATAGCACCGCGCGAAACGGGTTATGCGTATTCCACAACTGCATGTTCGTGCTGTCGGTCGCATAGCGGATGTTCAGCGGGTCAAAAACCAGCAAACCACCATATCCGCGATCAACGATGGCCTGCGTTAGTCGCTTCCAGCGGTGTTCCCGCATCCGTGCAAGATTGGGCAATTCCAGACCTGCCGCAGCCCATTCGTCAAAAGCCAGCTGTGTCGGCCCGATCTCGATCCGGTCATTCTCATTTGGCGTGCCATCGCCCAGCGTAGCGCCTCGGCTGGGGTCAATCTTGCGCGTGTCTCGGTAATGCTTGTTCATGACGGACCTCGTTGCTTGTTCGGTCAAACCTAAGGTGCCCATGTGGATCGTCTTGGAAAAATGCGACGGCGAACCTGTCGTTTTCGACCGACAAAAATTTCGACCTATGCTAAGTCGCTGGTATGAATAAAGTTCTGCAGGAAAAAATACCATATGATGTCGGCAACCCGCGTGCTTTACCGGGTATACAGCCTGCAACGATGGAAAACTGGTTGCATCGGGACGAGGCTTTTGCCGGTCAGATGCAACGCCGGGAGAAGCTGCTGACAGAACGCCGCGATGACGTTCTGGCGCTTGATCCGCAGGCTGAATCCGCTGCTCGGGAACTGCTCGACCTTGTGGTGTCGCAGGTCTATCCCAATGCGGGTGAGGAGGTCGTCAGACCCGATGGTGCGACCGTCGCAGTCGACCGGGCGCAGCCGCTTGATACATTGTGCAGGCTGGTTCAGGAGGATTTTTGCATCCTTCAAAAGCGCGGAACTGAACATGTATTGACCGGCGCAATCCTGTGTTTCCCGGCCAGCTGGCTTTTGTCCGAGAAATTCATGCGACCACTGATCGACATCCATGTGCCTGTTGCAAGTTACGACGACAATATCGCCAAGCGGGTGCAGCGCCTGTTCGACGGGATACAGCCCGGTCGTCCGCTCTGGCGCTTTAACGCGCTTTGGTATGAAGACCCCGAACTGTTTCAACCCCGAAGCGCCAGTGACAGGCGGGGCGTCAAAGAACGACGTAAAACGTCTTACCTGAGAAGTGAGCGGCAAACCCTGCTGCGCTTGCCGAAAACGGATGCGGTCGTCTTTTCAATCCACACTTATGTTCTGGCGGCGAACGCGGTTCCCAAAATGGAAAACCCCGCCTGAAGGCGGGGCATCCAAGGAGGGTCTTCTGTAATTCTCTTATTGGCCCAAGGCGGCCGCAACATCGGCAAACGCGTTTGTTGCGTTCAGGGCAACTATCGCGAAGGTAAAGACAAGCACCTGGGTGTTGAGGCGAAAATCTTCACCCCGGATCAGATTCACTGCAGCCATTGACAGGGCAATCGGGGTCGAAACGCCTGCCAGTACACCCGTCATGCACCAACTGCTGAGACGCAGAACGTCGCTTGGCTTTACGACACCATCGTCGTCATCGAACGTTTCCTGACCTGGCATGTTTGTATCTTCACTGCGAAACGCGATGCTGAGCAATTGTTCATCTGTCAGCTGGATCGGGCGGGACGTCGAAGTATGAAGTACACTTAAGGTGTCACCGTTCTCTGGCACCTTCACTGCCGAGAATTGCCCGGTCAGCGACTGAAAAATTTGTTTTCTGTCGCGTGATCGGCTGGGGGCCAGAGTGTCAAAGGCGCTCATAAACTGCTCGACCGTCAGAACCGTGTGTGGCGACAGCCATTCAACGCGCCGGGTCGAACAAATGTCGACCATGCGATACAGAATGACGACCATCATCAGTTCCGAAATCTCGGAGTCATCCAGCAGGGGTGAGACCGGCGTGATTGAAAGAACCAATCTGTTTTGCGGATTTGCGGCGCGGGGTTTTGTTATCGTTTTTAGCCCCGCGGCGCGATCCATACGCTCGTACCGGTCTTCCTGCTCGGGGGTGCCTGTATCCAAGGTCAGTCGCACAAGATACTGACTTGAAACAATGCTGGCTTCAGAATTGCTCAGCAACGCCTTGCGTTCGACCAGATGGCCGTAATCTTCCAGCGTCGTGGCAACAATTGTGCCAAAACGCTCGATCGCGCCATTCGCGTCGCCGTTAAATTGCAGGCCGCCATGGTAGCTGTGCTTCCGAGCCACTGCACTGTCCTTTTTGCGTACTGTTCAGCAAACACTGTAACAACCATTCGTGTGGAGAATTTGGCGGAAAATGCAAAAAAGGTGATTTTACTCCGGTATTGGTTACGCGTTGGAAACCAAGAAACTAAAGGCTTTTGTTTGTCACTGTGGCGGAAATGTGGCGAAAGCGGGTGCGGAGTGTGTTGTTGGTGCGACCGCCTATTGGTCGATTCGGGCGGCCATGATTGCTATGGATTGCTGATAAACAGAGGCCGCGTTCCACTGTTGCAGCACTTGAAAATTCGGCTCCCCTGGCTGATAGCCACGCCCCGGCTTCCACCCTTTCTTGCGAAGATAATTGGCGGTCGAGGCAAGCGCGTCGGTCATGTCATAGAAGTCCACCCGACGGTCGCCGGTGGCATCGACGCCATAGGTCAGGGCGTTGCCCGGCAGGAACTGAGTGTGGCCCAACTCGCCATGTTTTGCCCCTTTTGTCGCCACGGTAATGCTTCCTGCATCGACCAGTTTAAGTGCCCCGATTGCGTGCGGAACAAAGAACTCGGACCGGCGACAATCATAGGCCAGTGTTGTGATTGCGGAAACAACCTGACTGTCTCCCATAAAATTGCCAAAGCCGGTTTCCATGCCGTGAATGGCGATCAGAATGCCCGGCGGAACACCGTATTGCCGTTCAAGCGCAGCATAGAAATCGGGATTTGCAGCCTTGCGTTTGCGCCCCTGCGCGACGATTGCATCAGCGCCTCTGACACGCATGAACTTGTCCAGTGTGTATTTGAAGCTTTTCTGATTGCGGTCTGCCGCAATTGTGCCCGTGGCGTATTGAGCTTGGGCAAGCGCCTGAAGGCCCTTTTTTTTCACACCAGCCTTGCGGGCCTGCTGGGCGAAATCGGCCTTCCAGGCCTCGAACCCCGCGCTGGTATTCCCACAAGGCGCGGCCAGAAGGGGCGAGGACACAAGCAGGGCGAATAATACGTAAAGGCGAAACATGCAGGTAATCCGGTTGTGTTAAAATCTGAGGCCAGCCTACCTTGAGCTTTGAATTGGGCAAAGCAGTTCGTTGGAGTAGCACCAACCGCTCCTGCAAAAGCCTGTTGATTGGTCTGCAGAGCGCCTTTGAAGGGTTTCAGATCCTCAGCATCGGGCAGATAGCAAGGGCGAAGGTAAAAAGTGTGTATTTTGCGTCATGGCGCTCGAAAAGGCTGAACAGCGACAGACCGGCGCAAATGAAACAGGGGCGCCCGTTTGGGCGCCCCTGTAAATCCATGCCGTGCTGCTTAGCAGCTGTAATACATGCCGTACTCAACCGGGTGTGGTGTGTGCTCGTAGGTTTCGACCTCTTCCATCTTCAGGGCGATGTAGCCGTCGATCTGGTCCTTGGTGAACACGTCACCTTGCAGCAGGAAGTCGTGATCGGAAGCCAGCGCTTCCAGAGCTTCACGCAAGCTGCCGCAGACAGTCGGGATACCGGCCAGTTCCTCGGCAGGTAGATCGTACAGGTTCTTGTCCATGGCTTCGCCCGGATCGATCTTGTTTTTGATGCCGTCTAGGCCAGCCATCAACAGAGCGGCAAACGCCAGGTAGGGGTTCGCTGCCGGATCGGGGAATCGAGCCTCGACACGTTTTGCTTTAGGGCTCTCGGTCCACGGAATACGGACACAACCTGATCGGTTGCGGGCCGAGTAGGCGCGCAGAACTGGGGCTTCGAAACCGGGGATCAGGCGCTTGTAGCTGTTGGTTGCGGGGTTGGTGAAGGCGTTCAGTGTCTTGGCGTGCTTCAGGATACCACCGATGAAGTACAGCGCTTCGTCCGAAAGATCAGCGTATTTGTCACCCGCGAACAGTGGCTTGCCGTCTTTCCAGATCGACATGTTCACGTGCATGCCGGTGCCGTTGTCACCTGCGATAGGCTTCGGCATGAAGGTTGCCGATTTGCCGTACGCATGAGCCACGTTGTGGATGACGTATTTGTACTTTTGCAGTTCATCCGCCTGCTTGGTCAGGCTGTCGAAGATCAGGCCCAGTTCGTGCTGGCATGACGCAACTTCGTGATGGTGCTTGTCGACCTTCATGCCCAGACGCTTCATGGTGGACAGCATTTCCGACCGCAGGTCCTGCGCTTCGTCGATCGGGTTCACCGGGAAGTAGCCACCCTTGACGCCCGGACGGTGGCCCGTATTGCCCATTTCGTATTCGGTGTCGGTGTTCCATGATGCGTCAGTTGCATCAACTTCGTAGGATACCTTGTTGATCGTGTTCGAATAACGGACATCGTCAAACAGGAAAAACTCGGCTTCGGGGCCCATGTATGCAACATCGCCGATCCCCGATGCCTTCAGGTAGGCTTCGGCTTTCTGCGCTGTGCCGCGCGGGTCACGCTCATAGGCTTCGCCTGTATCGGGCTCGACGACCGTGCAGTGTACGCAAATGGTTTTCTCAGCGTAGAACGGATCAACATATGCGCTTTCGGTGTCGATCATCAGCTTCATGTCCGATGCTTCGATCGACTTCCAGCCTGCAATGGACGAGCCATCGAACATGAAGCCTTCGTCCAGGAAGTCTTCGTCGACCTGATCGGCCATCAGGGTCACGTGCTGCAGCTTGCCGCGGGGGTCGGTGAAACGGACGTCGACATATTCGGCGCCCTCTTCCTTGATCAGCTGAAGAACTGCGTCCTTGCTCATTCTCTTAATTCCTCTGACTTGAAGATTGGTATGTTAGAGCGCGTCCGAGCCGGTCTCGCCGGTACGGATGCGAATGGCTTGTTCAACCGGAGAGACAAAGATCTTACCGTCGCCGATCTTGTCGGTCTTGGCTGCCGACACGATGGCCTCGATGGCCGCATCGACCTGGTCATCGTCCAATACGACCTCGACCTTTACCTTGGGCAAAAAGTCGACAACATATTCTGCGCCACGATACAGCTCGGTATGGCCTTTCTGACGGCCGAAACCTTTGACTTCGACGACGCTGAGACCCTGAACACCTACGTCCTGCAACGCCTCTTTCACTTCGTCCAGTTTGAACGGCTTGATGATCGCTTCGATCTTTTTCATTCCGGCTCACCTTGAATGGTTGTCTCAGGCGCAGTGATCACGTCTAAGATCGGGCAGCAACGTGATTGCGGTATCGGTCGGGTCGGTATCCGTTGAAATCAGGCTCTGTGCTAATTTTTGGGCGGTTTGCACAAAAAGTAATCGAAACTGAATCGCGCGAGGGTGTGACATGTCCGAATTGCTGACAGCGGCGCAGATGAGAGCCATCGAGCACGCGGCCATTGAGTCCGGTGAGGTCACGGGCCTGGAGCTGATGGAGCGGGCAGGGCAAGGCGTTGTCGAGGCGATCTTCGAGGAATGGCCAGATCTGGACAGGCGAGGGGCCAACCCCTCGCGCTCCCCGGAGTATTTGGAAAAAGATGAAGATAATCCGTTGCGCGCGGTCGTGCTGTGCGGGCCCGGAAACAACGGCGGTGACGGGTTTGTCGTGGCGCGTCTTTTGCGGGAACTGGGCTGGAAGGTTGAGGTATTCTTATATGGCGATCCTGGCAGGCTGCCGCCGGACGCGCGGGTGAATTATCAGCGATGGGGTGAGTTGGGTGTTATCAACGCGCTTTCAAAAGAAGGCTTGAAGAATGACCGCCTGGCCAATTTTGGAATACCAAACGTTTTGGTGGACGCGATTTTCGGCACGGGGTTGACACGTCCGATTGATCCTGTGCTTGGGCAATTGTTGGAGTATTTTTGCAGCTTGTCATCACGTGTTCGCTTTGTGGCAGTCGATTCACCTTCGGGGCTGTGCATGGACAGCGGAAAGGTGCTTGGTGCCCGAGCAGGAATACTGACCGATGCCAGACCCCTTTCTGCGGATCTGACAGTAACCTTCGAACGAAGAAAACTTGGGCATGTGTTGAGCGACGGTCCGGCCTATTGCCGGAAAGTGAGCGTCGTCGAAATTGGTCTGAATGAAACGTCGGAGCAGCACTGGGGGCAGGTTATTTTGCAAGGAGAAAGAGCAGGCCGGGGTCCAGTCCGCAGCGTCACTCTGGACGACCAAAAGCTCGATAGCGGGCGGCGTGCAAGAACGCTTTTGACAAAGCAAAGCGATTTACCTTCAGTCGTTGCGCACAAATACACCCATGGCCATGCCCTGATCCTTTCGGGTGGCCCCGGCAAGACCGGTGCGGCGCGTCTGGCCGCGCGGGGGGCCTTGCGGATTGGGGCAGGGTTGGTGACGCTGGGGGTGCCATCCTTGGCGTTGGCAGAGGTGGCGAGCCGGATCACTGCCCTCATGCTACAGTGCGTTGATGGTTCTCAAATGCTGTCAGACGTATTGCAGGACGTGCGGATGAACGCCCTTTGTCTGGGCCCCGGTTTGGGGTTGGAGCGCGCGCGGGACCTGGTGCCGGTCGCCCTGATTGCGAAACGTGCGACGGTTCTGGATGCGGATGCGCTGACAGCTTTTGCTGGTGATCCCGGAAACCTGTTCGAAATGCTGCATGACCGCTGCGTTCTGACCCCACATGGCGGAGAGTTTGCGCGGCTGTTCCCCGATCTGGCGGAAAAGCTGAGCGAAACGCCGGTCAGAGGCCCCGCCTATTCCAAGGTGGACGCAACGCGAGAGGCAGCGGCACGTGCGGGATGTGTCGTGTTGTTCAAAGGGCCGGATACTGTCATTGCGGCCCCGGACGGGCGATGTTCGATCAATGCCGCGTGCTATGATCGCGCCGCCCCTTGGCTTGCAACCGCCGGGTCAGGCGATGCGTTGGCCGGTTACATCGCCGGGCTATTGGCGCGGGGGGTCGATCCGATGACGGCGGCTGAGACAGCAGCGTGGCTGCACGTGGAATGCGCACGGCGTTTCGGGCCGGGATTGATCGCCGAGGATCTGCCTGAGCAATTGCCCGGTGTTTTCAAACAGCTGAATGTCTAGTTGTTTTGGGCAGAAAGCAGTTCAGGCTCTGTCTGAATCGCATGTTTTCGCTGTCAAGATGTGCGCGGATGCATACCGCATATTTGTCAGGTGCATAGGTAGGCATCACTATTCATTTGCAAGCTGCCAGTGGGGGCTGGAGTCGTATCTTGTAAGCTGATGAAAAATAATGTAAAATGGTAGAATTCTTTGTGTGTTCTGTTGCTAAAATACAATTCTTGCGTAAGACAAGGGGCAGACCACTGGAACGCTCGGATTCAGTAAACAAATGGGCAGTATCTGAACCCCGAACCAATTATGGTGAGTGAAATGACCCCAAATATCAAAAAGATATCGGTTGCTGCCTTTCTGACTGCCACGGTCGCTGTTCCGGCAGCCGCAGAGCTGAAATACGAAAATAACAGTGGCGGCTATGTGCTGTTGTACGGGCAGTTTAACCCAGCCTTGATTTCTGTTGATGACGGGCAAGATACCGAGACCCGGGTCCTCGACAACGATCTGTCGAACAGCCGGGTTGGCCTGCGCCTGATGCAGCCATTTGGCCAGAACGAGTTTACCTTTCGCTTGGAAACGGCGTTGGGCTTGCCGAACTCGACTGAATGGAACCAGAACGGTACAAATTTCAGCGGCTGGACTCGCGACGATATCCGATTTGTGGATTTTGCCTTGAAGGGCAGCTACGGCAAATTCTCGGCTGGTCAGGGCAGCATGGTGGCAGATGGTGCTGCCGAGGTGGACCTGTCCTATGTCGGCACCGCGCTGTATTCGTTCACAAACGATGAAAACTCGGGCTTTTTCTATCGTGGCACAAACGGTGTGTTGAGCGGTATTACGGTTGGTGACAGTTCCAGCAACTTTGACGGCTCACGTCGCGGGCGTGTGCGGTATGACACACCAACGGTTAACGGGTTCTCGGCCGCATTTGCATATGGTCAGAACATCCTGTCCAGCAGTGACGATGATGACTACTACGACGTCGGTGTGTTCTATGAAAACACCTTTGCAGGCGGAGTAGAGTTTGCGGCAGCTGTCGCGTATTCGGTGCGGGACCGGGATGACAATTCAGGGGATCGCAAAGATACCATCGGTTCGGCCTCGGTGTTGTTGCCCAGCGGTCTGGGTTTCACGATTGCCGGCGGCACGCGTGACGATGACCGGGCTGGCCAGACGGACCCGAATTACTGGTACGGCAAGGTCTCGTACGAAGGGAACTGGGTTTCCTGGGGTAAGACAGGTGTCGGCATCGACTATTATGACGGCGCGGATTTCGAGACCAACGGGTCCGACACCAAGGCATGGGGTATCGCTGTCGTGCAGAAGGTCGAAGCGATCAATACCGATGTATACCTGAAGTATCGCAACCACGACTTCGATGATGGTTCATCCTTTGACAACAACGAAGCATGGGTTCTGGGCGCGCGCTGGAAGTTTTAATTGCCTTCCAGCGACCCAACACGAACGCCCCGAAAACCGGGGCGTTCTTTTTTGCCAAAACCAGGTTGATTCAGCCTTTGCCCCTTGCACGTTGGCGGCAGGGCAAATAGAAGGCGTCAAATTTGCCCGGCGCGCCCGTTTTGCGCGCCCCGAATCCTATGGGGACTACCAAAATGCAGGTTACCGAGACGCTGAACGAAGGTCTGAAACGCGGCTACAACATCGTTGTGACCGCAGCCGAACTGGACGACAAGGTCAATGAAAAGCTGACCGAAGCACAGCCGGAAATCGAAATGAAAGGCTTCCGCAAAGGCAAGGTGCCGATGGCGCTGCTGAAAAAGCAGTTTGGCCAGCGCCTGCTGGGCGAGGCGATGCAGGAATCCATCGACGGTGCGATGAACAAGCATTTTGAGGACAGCGGCGACCGCCCCGCGCTGCAGCCCGAAGTCAAGATGACCAACGAGGACTGGAAAGAAGGCGATGATATCGAGGTCGCGATGTCCTACGAAGCGCTGCCCGCGATCCCTGACGTCGATCTGAAATCGGTCGCGCTGGACAAGCTGATCGTCAAGGCGGATGACGCCGCCGTCGAGGAAGCGCTGAACAACCTGGCTGAAACCGCTCAGGACTTCAAAGCCCGCCGCAAGGGTTCGAAAGCCAAGGAAGGCGACCAGATCGTGTTCGATTTCGTCGGCAAGGTTGATGGTGAAGAATTCGAAGGTGGATCGGCGGAAGATTACCCGCTGGTTCTGGGCTCGAACAGCTTCATCCCCGGTTTTGAAGACCAGCTGGTCGGTGTGAAGGCCGAGGAAGAAAAAGACGTCAACGTGACTTTCCCGGAAGAATATGGTGCCGAACACCTGGCCGGAAAAGACGCGGTCTTCACCTGCACGATCAAGGAAGTGAAAGAGCCGGTTGCAGCGGAGATCAACGATGAGTTGGCGATGAAGTTTGGCGCCGAGGATCTGGCCGCCCTGAAAACTCAGATTTCGGAACGTCTGGAAGCAGAATACGCAGGTGCATCGCGCGCTGTCATGAAGCGGGCCCTGCTGGACGCGCTGGATGAGAAAGTGTCGTTCGACCTGCCGCCGTCGCTGGTTGAAGCCGAAGCCAAGCAGATTGCACATCAGCTGTGGCACGAGGAAAACCCCGAGGTAACCGGCCATGACCACGGTGAGATCGAACCCACCGATGAGCACAACAAGCTGGCCGAACGCCGCGTGCGTCTGGGTCTGTTGCTGGCTGAACTGGGCCAAAAGGCAGAGGTGGAAGTCACCGACGCCGAGATGACCCAGGCGATCATGAATCAGGCCCGTCAGTACCCGGGCCAGGAACGCCAGTTCTTCGAGTTCGTACAGCAGAACGCTCAGATGCAGCAGCAACTGCGCGCGCCGATCTTCGAAGACAAGGTTGTCGACTATGTGTTCGAGCTGGCCCAGGTCAGCGACAAGGAAGTCAGCAAGGACGACCTGCAAAAAGCCATTGAGGCATTGGAAGAGGAATAATCCTCTTCCTTCCCTCTTTGTTCAGAGAGGGGAAAAAACGGAGCCGCCTGTAAACAGACGGCTCCGCATGGGTGGCTTTTGTATCTATGAGGTGAGGGGGTCAGGCCTCATGAGCAAAAGCACGGGGGGTTTCTAACAAAGCGATCTTCTGCTCTGGTGTGAACGTATCCGAGAGCGCTTCGATCAGCTTCAGAACGTCCTGACGTTCAGCTTCGTTCCTCGCGGCGCTCATCTGTTCCACAAAATACTTCTCAAGATCAGTCAGTGGCTTGTGATCCTGATTGGCCGGGTTCTGGGTTGCGGCCTTCTTGGCTGCAAACAGTGCCAGTGCCTCTTCGTCGTCCATAAAGACGTTCTCATGGATGCCTGCAAATTCGCGCAGGCCCGAGATGCGTTCATCGGTACAATCCAACAGGGCGGCCAGTGCCGAGACTTTCCCCATGGGAACCGTTTCGCCGACATAGTCATATGGCGCGCAGTTCGACCGTTTCAGAACCCGGTCCATGACCGGATCGATTACGGTGATGATATCCTGAATGCCTGAGTTCTTGGCATATTCCAGAGAACCAATCATCAGCTCGCAGGTAGCATAAGAGACAGAATTCTTTTCCTTGCCACGCGTTAGGCGCTGCGTGTCCACGCAGAAGCGTGTCGATTCCCACATTGTTGCGCTGCGAAGTGGTGCTTCCCCGCAAAGGATTGCCGAAAACACATCCGACAACATATGAGGTCCTGTGGTCTGTAGGGCACGCACGGCTGCGACGACATTCCCCCCGTCGTCGAGTCCGATTACATATGCCGGGTCCAGATGATCGAATTCATCAATTTCCTTGCCGTCTTCGATCTTTACGTCCCATCCAAGACGTCCGCCAAAAACACGTGCTCTCAACTCGAACATTTCGTCAAGAACTTCGCTGAACATATGTCTGTTCAGGCCATCTACCACGATGATCATTTCTTCCCCCTTCGAGTGGTTGTTCGGTAATACTGACGTTACCGCTCTCGAAAGATTTTTCTATTGGGGGATTCCCGTATTTTGACGAAATTTGGGGATTTTTTTGTTTATCCCGGGGTAATAAGCCCGATCGCTATCGCCCGCCCTACGGCCTGAGGGGTGGTCAGCGCACTAAGCTTTTCCCGGCTCGAACGCAAGTGTACTTCTACGGTTCGGTGCGAAATAGACAAAATATCGCCGATATCCTGCTGCGACTTACCTGCGGCGACCCATTGCAGGATTTCCGCTTCGCGAGAGGACAATGTCGGATGATATAGTGCGTTGGTCAGCTGATCCGACGACACGACATTGTCGTGGATGTGTACGGCCATGGCCTGCAAATCGCCGATAAAGTTTGTATAGAGCTTACGCCACTCTTCCTTGCTGCAATTTCGGGTTGCGCTCAGCAGGCCAATATCGCCGTAAGGGCCACGTACCGGGATCGTAACTCCCTGACTGGGCAGGCCAAAATCATGAGCATCCCGGAACACACGCTGAAAATCCGGACTCCGTTCAAGACGGCTCCAATCCACCGGCGCAATACTGCGGCGGGCCATGTGGATGGTCGGGTCGATCATGATCAGACCCTGTTTCTGGTAGTGCTCGGTCCAGGCGTCGTCATAGGTGACAAAGCCAGCCACTGTTCCTGCCGCGGGATTCATACCAGCGTAGGCCGCATGATCCATGTCATGCTTCTCACAGATTTGCCTTAGAAACTCGGTATATCGAACTTCAGAATCCGGCAGAGTGCTCAGATCGACAATTTCCATGTGGCGCCTACCAGCTGTGGCCCATCTTGCCGCCCGATGGTGTCGTCGAGCATGCGTATTACACAGAGTGGAACCCGTTTACCTCACCACGTCAGAACATCATACTTTTCTAAACATGACAAGGAGAGGTCTTAATTGTCTGTGCAATACCGCATATTGCGACAACCAATAGAACATTTTTGTCACTATTCAGTTTCAAGTGCCAAATCCGGCCAATTTCTGACGTCAATGGACGTCAGGGCGCCGGTCTCAACCCGGTTTCGACCAGCATCCCCTTGGCTTTTGCCTCTGGATAGTAACCTTTGGCGTACAGGAAAATCGCCCTGCGTTGATCCCCGTCGGACAGCAGCCAGGCACCGCGCAGGTACTTTCCCGCAAACTCAAGGTTGGTGTCTGCGTCCAGCAAACCTTCGGCTTTACCGGTGTAACCCATCGAGCGCGCAGTGGCGGGTAGAACCTGTAGAAGGCCGTAATAGGGCTGGTTGACGGCCCATGGTCGGTGCGTGCTTTCACGTATGGCCAGCTTGTGAACCAGCTCTCGCGGAACCTGATAATGATCCGCCCATCTGTTGATCGAAGCTCTCAGCTCGGGCGTTTCATTTGGGTGAAGCGGCGGGTCAAAACGTGGCGTACCCGCCTTGGAGACCTGGTCTGCCCCGCAGGCAACCAACGACACAAATAGAAACAGTGCCAGGAAACTTTGGCGCAGATAAACAAGCATTTTTCGGTCCTCTGGATTTCGGCGGCAATGATACGGATCGACAATAAGCCTTCAAGCTTACCCCGGAAAATGGGCTGAAACTTGCCGGTACGACTTGTGAACACATAGGGAAAAAAGAAAAGGCCGCGCTTTGGCGCGGCCTTTGGAATGCTCACAAGCAGCCGGATCAGGCTTTGGCTTCGTCTTCTTCAACCGGTGCTGCGTCGGCAACCATGTCGTCGTCCGAAGCGGCCGAGCCGATGTCGTCGAACAGTTCGGCGATCTCGAATTCAGCAGCGGCTTCTTCTTCAGCAGCCAGTTCCTGAATCGATTTGCCCGAAGCCTGCAGTTCGGCTTCTTCTGCCGAACGGGCCACGTTCATTTTGATTTCGACTTCAACCTCGGGGTGCAGTTTGACTGCGACAGTGTGCAGACCCAGTTCCTTGATCGGGGCGATCAGGACAATCTGTTTCTTGTCGACGGTGAAACCTGCGTCGGTTGCGGCGTCAGCGGCGTCACGCGGGGTGACCGAACCGTACAGAGCGCCGGCATCCGATGCCGAGCGAATCACGATGAACTGCTGACCGTCCAGCTTTTCAGCCAGTGCTTCAGCTTCTTTCTTGGTTTCCAGGTTGCGGGCCTCAAGCTGCGCTTTCTGGGCTTCGAACGACGCGATGTTGGCGTCGGACGCGCTCAGGGCTTTGCCTTGGGGCAGCAGGAAGTTGCGGGCGTAGCCGGGCTTGACGTCAACGACGTCGCCCATCTGACCCAGTTTCGCAACGCGTTCCAGCAGGATAACTTGCATGTCAGTCTCTCCTTACTTCACAGCGTAGGGCAGCAGGGCGAGGAAGCGGGCGCGCTTGATAGCACGGGCCAGTTCACGCTGCTTCTTCGCCGAAACGGCGGTGATGCGCGAAGGAACGATCTTGCCACGCTCAGAGATGTAGCGCTGCAGCAGACGGGTGTCTTTGTAGTCGATCTTCGGCGCGTTCTCACCCGAGAACGGGCAGACCTTGCGGCGGCGGAAAAATGGTTTTGCGGCCATGGTTTAGAGTCCTTTTCTCAGGCGTTGATCAACGGCGCTCGCGGCGTTCGCCACGTTCGTCACGCTTCTGCATCTGAACCGACGGACCATCTTCGTGGCCGTCGACCTTGATGGTCAGAACGCGCATGACATCTTCATGCAGACGCATCAGGCGTTCCATTTCCTGCACCGCGCCCGAGGGGGCATCGGTTTTCAGAAAGGCATAGTGGCCCTTGCGGTTTTTGTTGATCTTGTAGGCCATCGTCTTGACGCCCCAGTACTCGCTATCAACCAGCTTGCCGCCGTTGTCAGCCAGAACGGTGCCGAAATGTTCGACGAGGCTTTCCGCCTGCGCGTTGGACAGATCCTGACGCGCGATCATTACATGCTCATACAGTGGCATGTGCACTCCTGTTTATATCAAGGCGCATTTCATAGGCGGGGCCAAACGTTCCTTCGCGACCCTGCCACGAGAGGCTGCGCGATTCATACGACTGCGAAGGATGGCCCCGTATACACGTCTGAGCCGCAAGGGCAAGCCCTGCCACATATGCCTCTGAGACGCCGCCCAAATTCCTTTAGGCCGCCCAATTGCTGACGCTTTTCGGCTCAAAGTTGTTTTGCATACCGGACATCAACCGGATCAACAGAATTTCGAAAGTAACCTTAAAAGGGTGACGTGTTATGACCGCTACTAACACAAACGCATATCAGGAAAACGTTGCCGGCTCGCGATTTGAAAATTCAGTGCCGGTAATGATCACGTTTGCACCGAACTGGAAGGCCCGCCTGGTCCTGGCGCGGATGGTCGGGGCGTTCCTGATCGTTTCCGCGTTTTCAATGTGGTTGATGCCCGGATCGGTCGTTGGCGCAGATGTTTGGCCGATCAAGATGGCGGCGTCCATGCTGTTTCTGGTCGTTGGCGTCGCCCTTCTGACGATCGAGGTTCTTGACCCGCGTCCTGACGCCTATTTCGACCCGATCCGTCGCGAAGTCCGGGTGTTGCAGAAAAACGGAGACGGGCGCCCTCAGACTGTCCTGCGCCGCAGCTATGACTCGCTGGGTGGGGCGCGTTTCGAAGAAAACGAAGTTCATCTGTTTGACGTGGATGGCAGCCTTTTGATGAAGCTGCCACTTGAATCTGCGGATGTCAGCCGGGCGCTGAAAGGTCAACTAAGCAAGAGCGTAACAATTTTCGGCTGAGTTTTATTCTGTTCAAAAACGAACAGAAGTTGTGAATCAAAATTGGTTGTGTGCTGCCCCTGGGCAGCACATTTTGCGTTCAAGCAATCCTGACGGATTGCAATCACAAAACCGCGGAGATTGATATGAAATCCACCTTTCTTGCTGCTGCATTGGCCGTGTCAGCGACTACGGCACTCGCCAGCGCCGAGAAATACGTATTGGACCCCAGCCACAGTCAGGTCATTTTCAGCTATGACCATCTTGGGTTCTCAACCACGACTGGCATGTTTTCCGGCTTTGTAGGCGAGATCATGTTTGATCAGGAAAACCCCGCCGCTTCGAGCGTGAGCGTGTCGATGCCCGTATTGGAGATGTTTACCGGCTGGAAACCCCGTGAAGATCACTTCATGACCGAGGATTTCTTTGGCGCGGCCGAAGGAGATTTGATCACCTTTACATCGACAGGAATCGAAGTGACCGGTGACAACACCGCGAACATCACTGGCGATCTGACGATGAACGGTGTGACCAAATCAGTTGTTCTGGACGCAAAGCTCAACAAGGCTGACACCCACCCGATGGCGAACCAGCCCTGGGCTGGTTTCAATGCCACGACAACGCTGGTCCGCAGTGAATTCGACCTGGGTCAGTTTGCACCGTTTGTCAGCGACGAAGTGCAAATCCAGATTTCGGTCGAGGCACAAAAAGCCGATTAATCGCAGAATCACGAACAGAAAAACGCCGGTGATTTAATCACCGGCGTTTTTTTTGCCTTACTGACCGCGTATCGCAGTGAGTTCTACGGATACTGCGACGGTAAAGCCCAGCGCGTCTTCGGTAGGCTGCGATGTGCCTACATCAAACGCCAACCGGTTAAGCTCGATTGTGCCCGCCATGGTAGCAGTGTCGCCCTGCAGGTCCAGCGAGAAAAGCAAAACGACATCGATCGACTTGTCGCGAATAGTAAGCGGGCCGCGCGCCTCATAACCACTTTCGGTTTTATAAAGATCGGCCTTGAACTGAGCAGTGGGGAACCGGGCGTTGTCGAAGAAATCTGGCCCCATGGCCTGATCGGATACGGTTCCAAGACGAAGCGAGCCAATGGATATCGTGACATCGACAGATCCCGCCAGGCCCGGGTCTGTGGGCTCGTCAAAGGTAATTGCGGCAGTCCAGTCAGAAAACGAACCTGTCACGGGGCTGTTCAATTGCGAAATTGTAATCGACAGCGTGCCGCTCTGAACTTGCCATTCCGATTGAACCTCAGCCAATTGGACATCCGGGGCTTCCCCTATGTTAGGGGCCAGCTTCCCGGTTGCCCAGCCTCCGGTGACGACGACACCCCAGACCGCCAGTGCAGCGACGGCTGGAATCAGTGAATGGGTTTGATGTGGTGGTTCCGGCGCATCTGACAGACCCGGTAACATCCGACGCAATGTGCCGTCCTTGTCGATGACGTGATGTTTCAGCGCACCTGCAATGTGCAGGACAAGGGAAACAACCAGAACCCACATGAAGAGCCAGTGCAGAACTCCTGTAACCTCGGCCACGGCGGTGGATTTCGGTACAAAAGGCAGGTTTTGGCCGAAGGGCCAAAGGATTGGGGCAAAGCCCTCGGTCGCGGCGTGGTGAATCCAACCGGTCAGGGGCACAAGGACCAGCGAACCGTAAAGCAGCCAGTGGACGGTTTCAGCGGCGAAGGCTTCGGGTTTGTTGTCAGCATTCAGAAGGCCGGGCTTGGTTTGCGTGAACGCCCAAAGAATGCGGGCCAATGCCACGAAGAACACGGTAACCCCTACGGTTTTATGCAATGAGAACACGCGCGCTGCACGGGCAATTTCCAACTCGGTCGGGGCCGCTGCCGAGTGCAATACCGCATGTGCCAGATTGTCCGCGACCCAGCCGAGGGGCAAAGCCGTGAAGATCAGCAACGCGGTTAGCCAATGAAACGTCTTTGCGATGCTGCCGTAGCTTGAAAAGGAATTGGTCGATTGCATGTGTCGGACGCTCCGGGATTCTGGGTTGTGCCCAAGGTAAAGCCGGATGAAACAGACACAAGTGAGCGCGGGTGCACACAAAAGGTGCCACAATGCAGAAAGCAGGCAATGCTTGTGCCAGACGATCAGTCAGTTTACACCCCGCCGCAACCTGAAACCATCCATGAGGTTGCAATGACACTCGCGTTCGTTTTTCCGGGACAAGGCGCCCAGACCATAGGTATGGGCAAAGCTCTGGCAGAGTCCTATCCGGCGGCTCAGGCCATTTTCGATGAGGTGGACGACGCGTTGGGCGAGAAGTTGAGCAGCCTGATCTGGGATGGTGATATTGCTGACCTGACACTGACCCAGAATGCTCAACCTGCTTTGATGGCAACATCGATGGCAGCCATGCGCGCTTTGGAAGCCGAGGGCGTATCCGTCAGCATGGCGGCTTTTGTGGCGGGGCATTCACTGGGTGAATACTCGGCTCTGGCCGCGGCGGGGGCCTTGTCTGTTGCAGATACAGCGCGTTTGCTGCGCACCCGTGGTCAGGCTATGCAAAGCGCGGTACCCGTGGGCGAGGGGGCCATGGCCGCCATTCTGGGGCTGGATCTGGAGGCCGTACGCGCCGTGGCGGAAGAAGCCGCACAGGGCGAGGTCTGTCAGGCCGCAAATGACAACGATCCCACGCAGGTCGTCGTGTCGGGTTCAAAAGCGGCTGTCGAGCGCGCAGCCGAGATAGCCAAGGAAAAAGGTGCAAAACGTGCCGTTATGTTGCCGGTAAGTGCTCCATTTCACTGTTCGCTGATGAAACCTGCTGCAGATGTAATGGCAGAAGCGCTTGCTGCCGTCGAAATTAAGGCACCAGCCGTACCTTTGGTGGCCAATGTTCGCGCCGAGGCTGTCAGCGATCCGGATCTGATCCGTCAATTGCTGGTCGAGCAGGTGACCGGTTCGGTTCGCTGGCGGGAAAGCGTGCAATATATGGCGGCTCGAGGCGTGACTGAAACATGGGAAATCGGCGCTGGCAAGGCGCTGTCCGGTATGATCCGCAAGATCGATCGCGAAATCGCGGGCAAGGCCGTGGGCACACCGGAAGACGTTCAGAAGACCATTCAGGTCGAATCGTAAGCTCAATCCGCGTTGTAAGCGACGCAGCAAGAGGGAAACCGAATGTTTGATTTAACAGGTAAGAATGCGCTGATCACCGGTGCTTCGGGCGGTATCGGAGGTGACATCGCACGTGCGTTGCATGGCGCAGGTGCAACGGTTGGTTTGTCCGGTACACGCGTTGAGCCGCTTCAGGCTCTGGCCGACGAACTGGGCGAACGCGCGCATGTTCTGCCCTGCAACTTAAGTGACCCGGAAGCCGTTGAAGCGTTGCCTAAGCAAGCGGCCGAGGCGATGGGATCGGTGGACATTCTTGTAAACAACGCCGGAATCACGCGCGACAACCTGTTCATGCGCATGTCCGACGAAGAATGGCAAAGCGTCATTGACGTGAACATGACTTCGACCATGAAACTGTGCAAAGGGGTGATCCGGGGCATGATGAAGGCGCGCTGGGGCCGTATCGTCAATATCTCGTCCGTGGTGGCCGCAATCGGCAATCCGGGGCAGGCGAACTATGCCGCGTCCAAGGCCGGTATGATCGGGTTTTCCAAGGCTTTGGCCCACGAAGTTGCGACACGCGGAATTACTGTGAATTCCGTGGCACCTGGATTTATCACAACTGCAATGACCGAGAAACTGACCGAGGAACAGAAAAAGGGTCTGTTGCTCAAGGTTCCGGCCGGTCGCATGGGCGATCCCGAGGAAATTGCAGCTGCCGTTCTGTATCTTTCCAGCCCCGAAGCGGGCTATGTTACCGGAAGCACCTTGCATGTGAACGGTGGTATGGCCATGTTGTGAGCGCGACAGGGGCGAGTGCGAAAGCGTTTGCCTCTTGCGTCGACTATGCTATAGGCGGCGCATCTATGCGGGGCCGGTCGTTCAGGTCGGCCTTCTATTTCCCGGTTCGCCGGGACCGAAACCGCCCAAAACGGGCAAACCAAAGCCAACCCGTGCGGGCAAGGGCAGAATCGGGCGGACCGCCCTGTAAAGGAATGAGGAATTGACATGAGCGACGTCGCAGATCGCGTTAAGAAGATCGTTGTTGAGCACCTGGGTGTTGAAGAAGATAAAGTCGTGGAAAACGCGTCCTTCATCGACGATCTGGGCGCAGATAGCCTGGACACAGTTGAGCTGGTCATGGCCTTCGAAGAAGAGTTCGGCATCGAGATCCCCGATGACGCAGCCGAGACCATCCAGACCTTTGGCGACGCCGTCAAGTTCATCAGCGAAGCGTCCTAAGCGTTTCTTTCTGATCAAAATCGGCGCTTCCGGGCAACGGGGGCGCCGTTTTTTTATGCCTGCCCGAATTTCGGACTTGCGTGGCTATTGTGGCCTGCGCACTGTTTCCACTGAGGCAAAACTCAAAGTGGACAGGGCATGATAAGATCCACTCCGATGATAAATACCGCGCGTTTGACGCTGTGCGCCATGCGCCCGGAAGACTTTGACCGGTTTGCGGAAATTTGGCGTGACCCTTGTGTCGTCCGGCATATCGGCGGCTCTCCCCGGTCGCGTGGCGAAGCGTGGGATTCGTTCCTGCGTAATGCCGGGCATTGGCAGATGGCCGGTTTTGGCCAGTGGGGCGTGATGCAACAATCGAATCGCAAGCTGATCGGGCAGGCCGGATTCTTCTATAGCAACCGATGCATGGGCGACGATTTCGACGGCTTCCCCGAGGCGGGGTGGGTGCTGGTCCCCGAAGCACAGGGGCAGGGATTGGGATACGAGGCAGCCAAGGCTGCGCATGACTGGTTTGATCGGGTGATTCCCGGACCGTTGGTCGCGATGATAAACGCGACGAACATGTCTTCGCAGAAACTCGCCAAGAAGCTAGGCTATGTTCTGATGCGGGAAGGGGTGTATAATGAAACCCCGGTGCATTTGTTACGACGCAACGGACCGCCAGCTCGCGCATAGATTCGCCACTTAAACAGTATGCCGCAAAATGGCCAAGCTGTGCCGATCCCGGTGATTTCGGGCGGGCGTTCTGGATGTATGCTGCCGGGGATTTTCAGAGCGATTGAGCGGAGGACCAAGCTCATGAGGATTTACCCCACGATGGAACTGCAGAACGGCCGGTGTGTCTCGCTGGACAAGGGTCGTCTGGAAGAAGCGATGATCTGGCACGTGAATCCGGTAGAAACCGCACGGAGCTGGGCAGAGGCGGGTGCCGAATGGATGCACCTGACGGATTTCGACGCGATCGAGGGTAAGGATACCAACGCGCAGCTGGTCGAGGATATCCTTCGCAAGGCCGAGATTCCGGTGCAGTTGGCGGGTGGCATGCGCTCGCGCGAGCAGATTGAGCGCTGGATCGACAAGGGCGCGGGCCGCATCGTGGTTGGCACGCTTGCTGCGCGTGAACCAAACCTGGTCAAGGATCTGGCCAAGCTGCACCCTGACCAGATCGTGCTGTCAGTGGATGTCTGGCAAGGCCTTGTTATGACTGACGGCTGGCGCAGCCAAAGTGCGTTCACGCCAGAAGCCTTTATCGACGCATTCGGCGATACGCCCTTTGCCGCCATCGTGGTAACAGATATCGACAGCGACATCGAAGATGTCGAGGCAAAGCTTGGTCTGATCTCGCGATTGGCAAACCATTCGCGTACTCCGGTGATTGCCAGCGGTGTCGTGCGCACAGCAGACGATATCTCACGGCTGGCATACATCCCCAACATCTCGGGCGCGATTGTCGGGCGTGCGTTGTTCCGCAAGACACTGGACTTGGCCAAAGCACTTGAAACTGCCAAATCGGCCCACGAGCCGGTCGCGCAGTTTCAGTAAGCAACTCCGCCCTTTCGGCTGGACGCGCGAAAGGGCGGTTTTGACAAGCGCCGAATTTCTGGTTTCCTTGGGCATTCGGCGACAGGACGCCGGGACGGAAAGAACCGTTGCTCTTGCCCCCGCACCCCGGGCCGGGGTATGAGCGGTTCTCATAAGAGGAAGCAGGCAAGAGGCACTTCATGCGCAGAGTCGTTGTAACCGGTCTTGGATTGGTCACTCCTTTGGCCAGCGGGGTCGAGGAAACCTGGTCGCGGCTGCTGGACGGAGAGTCCGGTGCAGGCCCAATCACGCATTTCGATGCAGAGGCAAGCGGGGTCGCAACGACCTACGCCTGCGAGGTGCCGCGCGGCGACGGAACCAACGGGACCTTCAATCCCGATGACTGGATGCCGCTGAAGGAGCAGCGCAAGATCGAAGACTTTATCCTGTATTCCATCGCGGCCGCCGAAATGGCCTGTAAGGATGCAGGCTGGCTGCCGGAAGACGAAGAATCGCGCCTGCGTACGGGTGTTCTGATCGGCTCGGGCATTGGTGGTCTGGGATCGATTTCCAATACCGCGAACCTGATCCGCGACAAGGGTCCGCGTCGGGTATCTCCGTTCTTTATTCCGGGCGCACTGATCAACCTGGCCTCGGGTCAGGTATCAATTCGCCATGGGTTCAAAGGGCCGAACCACTCGGTCGTGACCGCATGTTCAACCGGTGCGCACGCAATCGGCGACGCCAGCCGCATCATCCGGGCGGGTGACGCGGATGTCATGGTGGCAGGTGGCGGCGAGGGCTGCATCTGCGAGATCGGTATTGCCGGGTTCAACGCATGTAAGGCGCTGTCGACCAAATACGCAGATAATCCAAAGGCTGCCAGCCGACCCTATGACGTGGACCGTGACGGTTTCGTGATGGGCGAGGGCGCCGGCATCGTGGTTCTGGAAGATTACGAACACGCCAAAGCGCGTGGGGCTAAGATCTACGCCGAGGTTCTGGGCTATGGTATGTCGGGCGACGCCTATCACATCACTGCGCCGTCCGAGGATGGCGACGGGGCCGAACGTTCTATGAGAGCGGCGTTGCGCAGCGCCGGGCTGGAGCCGAAGGACCTGGATTACATCAACGCGCATGGCACCTCGACCATGGCGGACACGATCGAACTGGGTGCTGTCGAGCGCCTGTTGGGCGAGCATGCCGGGAATGCGACGATGAGTTCGACCAAGTCGGCAACCGGTCACTTGCTGGGTGCTGCGGGCGCGATTGAGGCAATATTCTCAATTCTGGCAATCCGCGATCAGGTCGCACCGCCAACAATTAACCTGGACAACCCGGCAGTTGAAACCCCGATTGATCTTGCCCCCAACGCCAAACGCGAGCGTGAGATTAACGTGGCGCTGTCGAATTCGTTCGGGTTCGGTGGAACCAATGCCAGCGTGATTTTCGGAAAGGTCAGTTAAATGTGGCGGGCCATCGCTTCGAATGCGCTGACCATCCTGGTGGTCGGCCTGTTTCTGGTGGGCGGTCTGATCCTGTGGGGACAGTCGCAGTACAAGGCCGAAGGCCCGCTTGAAACTGCGATTTGCCTTCAGGTCAAAAGCGGTTCGAATATGACACGTGTCAGTCGCGATCTGGAAGATCAGGGTGCCATTCGCAGTTCAATTCTGTTTCGGATGGCCGCTGACTATACCGATCAGGCGCAGCGGTTGAAAGCGGGCAGCTTTCTGGTGCGCGAAGGCGCGTCTATGGCGCAGATCATCGAAGAAATCACCAGCAGCGGCGCCAGCACTTGTGGGTCGGAAATCGAATACCGTATAGGTGTGACACGCACCCAAACCCGCGTGCGTGAATTGAACCCGGCAACATTGGATTTCGTCGAGATTGCTTCATTTGATGCGGCAGAGGAAGAAACGCCTGAAGCTTATACCGAGAAACGTAACGAAGCTGACACGCGCTATCGCGTGTCGCTGGCCGAAGGTGTGACCTCGTGGCAGGTGGTTGAAGCTCTGAAATCATTCGAAGCGCTGTCAGGTGAAGTGACCGAGATCCCGGCTGAGGGCATGTTGGCCCCGGACAGTTACGATGTTGTGGCCGGACAGGATCGCAATGCGATTTTGCAGGCCATGCAGGACAAGCAACAACTGCGGATCAACGCGGTTTGGGAAAGCCGCCAAGGCGGGTTGCCGCTGGACACTCCTGAAGAGATGCTGATCCTTGCGTCAATCATCGAAAAGGAAACCGGTGTTCCGGAGGAGCGCGGCCAGGTCGCCAGTGTGTTCGTAAACCGCCTGAAACAGGGGATGCGCCTGCAAACAGATCCGACCGTCATCTATGGCGTGACAAAGGGGCAGGGCACATTGGGCCGCGGGTTGCGGCGCAGCGAACTGAACCGTCCGACACCGTGGAACACCTATCAGATTGACGGGCTGCCCCCGACGCCGATCGCAAATCCGGGTCTGGCGAGTCTTGAAGCTGCGGTTGCGCCAGATGACACCAACTATGTGTTCTTCGTCGCCGACGGCTCGGGCGGGCATGCGTTTGCAGAAACCCTGCAGGAGCACAATCGTAACGTTGCCAAATGGCGCGAGATCGAGGAACAGCAGAGCTCGGGGAATTAAACCCGGCGGGTTGCTGGTTTAGCTAACAAAAAACGCCGACGCCGGTATAGCAACTGGCGTCGGCGTTTTCTTTGGCAGCCTCTTCAGTCCTTAGGCGGCTGAGCGTCTTTTGTTGGGACGGCGCCGTCTGCCGCTGGACGGTTTCGCATCGCCGTTGGCCGGTTTGGGCTTGAACCCGCGACGGCGGTTGTTTTGACGACGTGCAGGTTGCTGAACCTCGACCCCTTCCGGCATGGTGCCGCTTGTGACAGGGATTTCAATTTTCATCAGCTTCTGGATCTGACGCAGCAGGTCGACTTCTTCCGGTGCACAGAACGCAATCGCTTCGCCTTCGCGCCCGGCACGGGCGGTGCGCCCGATTCGGTGGACGTAATTGTCGGGCACGTCGGGCAGGTCGAAGTTGATGACATAGGCGACGCCAGGGATGTCGATGCCACGCGCGGCAACGTCGGTGGCGACCAGTATGTTCACCTCACCTGCGCGGAAGGCCTTGATCGCCCGGTCGCGCTGGCCCTGGCTTTTGTTCCCGTGAATGGACGCCGCGTTAAAGCCGTCGTCCACCAGCCCTTTCATCAGCCGTTCAGCGCCGTGTTTTGTGCGGGTGAAGACCAGTGTCAGTGCATCCGCGTCCTGCGACAGGATTTCGCGCAACTTAGACGGTTTTCCGGGTTTCGAAACAAAGTGAAGGGACTGGGTGATCTTGTCAGCGGCCTTGCCCGGGGGCGAAACCTGCACCCGCTGCGGATTGTTCAGATAGGCACGGCTGAGCTCCTCCATCTGTTTCGGCATTGTGGCCGAGAACAGCATGGTCTGGCGGGGCGTGCCCAGTGCAGGCGCGATGCGACGCAGAGCGTGAATGAAGCCCAGGTCAAGCATCTGATCTGCTTCGTCCAATATCAGATGGCGCACCGAACCAAGGTCAACAGCGCCCCGTTCCATCAGGTCAATCAGGCGGCCCGGGGTGGCGACCAGAATATCGGTGCCGCGTGCGAGGAACATCACTTGTTTGTTGATCGACTGGCCACCAACAACTGTAGCGACCCGCAGCTTTGTTCCTTTGGTGAGGGTGCGCAAACTGTCGGCGATCTGGTTCACGAGCTCGCGGGTGGGGGCGAGGATCAGTGATTTGGCTGTTTTGGGATCGGGCTTGCCGGGCTGCGCCAGCAGGTGGTCGATCAGGGGCAGGCCAAAGGCCAGTGTCTTGCCGGTGCCGGTTTGGGCCAGCCCGAGGATGTCATGCCCGTTCAGGGCCAGCGGAATGGCCTGGTTCTGAATCGGGGTGGGTTGAGTGAAATTGGCGCGTTTCAACGCGTCGTTCAGTGTCGGCGCGAGGCCGAGCATATCGAAGTCGAACAAAAAATTTTCCTTTACGGCCCGCAGGTTAAACCCCACGAGCAGGTGGTGACTGGCCACGTTCATGTGACCGGCAGGGTTGTGCGAGACCTCGGGATGCGCGAGCGAATCCAGCGCCATCCGGCCATCGCGTAAAGAACCCTGCGTGAAGGGGAACCGGGAGTAATGTGCTGGCGCTGTGGGGCCTGAAGCCCGACGATGCTCACGCGGTGGCGCCGTGATTAAGGGCACATGAGGGTTTCGGGAGGGAATGTCAAGGACTGGTTTTGCCGCGGGCAGGTTGCGCGCAGGACCTTGACGCGTCGAAATCGGGTGATGCGGGCGATTTTGAGCGCGATTTCGGAAAATGTCAGGTTTGTACACGCGTCAAGGTGGGGAGTGTGCAATTTGTACACGCTGAAAGCGGCAAGGGGGTAACCCTGTGTTAATCCCTCTGGTCGGTGAGGCGGTCAGAGCTTGGAAGGCTAAAGGGCGGGGCGGCGTTTTGGCCGAGGGTTACCATGGCCGGAAATTCACTGTCCGTTAACCCGCACCGTACGATCCCTGTTGCGCGCCTGTTGCGTAAATCCTTGACTTTACGCGCTTTATCCCGTATTGGTTGTGTCATGCTAGAAGAAGTGGGCGAACGGCCTCGGGGCGACCCGGTGGCCGTTTTTTCGTTTCTCTCGTGCGGAGAACACTCACGCATGAGGTCACAGGCAAACATGACTTTGATTACCCCGGAAGAGCGGATTTCCCAGACGGCTGAACTGTTGCAGTCCCTGGAAAGGTCCATTCGCGATCTGCGGCAAGCGGCAGAAGACCTGCGCAAACAGATCGGTGCCGGGGAGGATGCAGATCTTGCTGGTTCAGCCAAGCAACTCGGTCAGCTGGAGGGGCTGATCCGAAGTTGCCAGAAAGTGGAGACAAGCTTTGTCGAACAACATTACAGACAAGCCGGAGTTGCCCAAGGGGGCTATGCGCTCGACCTTGAGCGGGCCCGATTTGAGATCGGGTGCAGGCTGGCTCGCCTCCGCCGATGCTGCGGTGCGGGAGAGATTTCTGAGTGAGATCGGGGAGGGGGGGCTGTGTGCCCTCCCTTTCCTGTTTGAATTCTGGGCGCTGCCGCATCAATTGCCGCCCGAGGGCGACTGGCGGTCCTGGGTGATCATGGGCGGGCGTGGCGCGGGCAAAACGCGGGCAGGGGCCGAATGGGTGCGATCGATGGTCGAGGGTCCGAAACCGCTGGACAAGGGCGAGGCGTGCCGCGTGGCGCTGGTGGGTGAAACATTCGATCAGGTGCGCGACGTGATGATCTTTGGCGATAGCGGGATATTGCAATGCTCGCCCCCGGATCGGCGGCCCACGTGGAAGGCATCGGAACGCAAGCTTATCTGGCCCAACGGGGCCGAGGCACAGGCGTTTTCAGCGCATGATCCCGAAGGGTTGCGCGGGCCGCAATTTGATGCGGCCTGGGTGGATGAGCTGGCCAAGTGGAAGAAGGCGGGTGAGACCTGGGACATGCTGCAATTTGCGCTGCGCTTGGGCGAGCGGCCTCGGGTCTGCGTGACCACAACGCCGCGCAATGTGAAGGTTTTGAAGGAGTTGCTGGCGTCACCCTCTACCGTGCAGACCCATGCGCCGACCGAAGCGAACCGGGCCAATCTGGCGGCGTCGTTTCTGGAAGAAGTGCGCGCGCGCTATGCGGGTACTCGGCTGGGGCGGCAGGAGCTGGACGGGGTGCTGCTGTCAGACGCGGAAGGAGCGCTGTGGACGGGTTCGATGCTGGAGGCGGCGCGCTGTACGCAGGTGCCCGAATTGGATCGCATCGTGGTGGCGCTGGACCCGGCGGTGACATCCGGGTCAGGCGCGGATGCCTGCGGGATCGTGGTGGTTGGGGCGCAAGTGCAAGGCCCGCCTGAGGCGTGGCGGGCGTTCGTGCTGGCTGACCGGACGGCGCAGGGCGTT
The DNA here is from genome assembly GCF_056542125.1 of Ruegeria sp. AF1. Taxonomy (NCBI): domain Bacteria; kingdom Pseudomonadati; phylum Pseudomonadota; class Alphaproteobacteria; order Rhodobacterales; family Roseobacteraceae; genus Ruegeria; species Ruegeria sp. AF1. The sequence goes on along the minus strand of NZ_JBQFZG010000001.1, from coordinate 718,893 downwards.
GGCCCGGCGGGCTGGGCGCAGGCGGCGATTGACGCGATGGATGAGTTCGGGGCCGAACGGCTGGTGGCCGAGGTCAATCAGGGCGGGCAACTGGTGGAAGAGGTCGTGCGGCAGGTGGACCCTCTGGTCCCATATCGCGCGGTGCGGGCGTCACGCGGCAAGGTCGCGCGGGCCGAGCCTGTGGCGGCGCTGTACGAACAGGGGCGGGTGCGCCATGTGGCCGGGTTGGACGCGTTGGAGGAGCAGATGTGCCAGATGACCGCGCGCGGGTTCGAGGGGCAGGGCTCGCCCGACCGCCTCGATGCGCTGGTCTGGGCGCTGCATGAGTTGGTTGTGGGGCCTGCGGGGGTGTATCGGCGACCTAGGGTGCGGGCGTTGTGAGAGGTTGTTCAAACGATCATACAAATTTCCTCTTTTGGGGGAGGGAAAAGGTAATCTCACCGCTGAGACAACAGCTTTTCTCGCAATCGGATTCGGTGAATCTGCGCACATCGGTTATACTTCAGTTTGGACTTGGGGGAGAGGATAGATGTCAGACGCTTATTCGTATGCCTGTAGAGATTGTGAGGGAATGGAAGCTTGTCCAGCGAGCATGGTGGCGGAATCCAAGGAAGAAGTTTGGAAGCTCATGGAACTTCACGCGCAGATTGCGCACGATGAAAATCCAGACGATTGGGATGGCGCAACTCGGGACTATTTGGCAACTTTGATCAAGCCAGTCAGTGTCTTTCAGAGTTGATTTAACGGCAGCCCGTGTAGCTGCAACTTCGTTCATCGCAAATACTGTTATTAAGCGGCGGTTCCGGTGCAATCGGTTAAAGAGCTAAGCCGTTGCGCACCCCCCGTACGCCCCATTCCCAAGCCCTAAACTTCTTTCCGTCATAACTCCTTTCAACAAGCCGGGCAGAGCGGCGGCAGAAAGGAGCACAGATGGTATTCGATTTCTTGCGTCGTGGATCGGCTGGGAGCGCGCCCGAGGCGAAGGCGAGCGCGACCGGGCCTGTGGTGGCATGGCAGACCGGCGGGCGCGTGGCGTGGAGCCCGCGGGACACGGTGTCGCTGACACGGACGGGGTTTTCGGGCAATCCGGTGGGGTTTCGGTCGGTCAAGCTGATTGCTGAATCGGCGGCGGCTCTGCCCTTGGTTTTGCAGGGTCAGGGGCAGCGTTTCGATGCGCATCCGATTCTGGCCCTGTTGCGACGCCCGAATGCGGCGCAGGGGCGGGCAGAGATGCTGGAGGCCCTGTTCGGGCAGCTGCTGCTGTCGGGCAATGCTTATGTCGAGGCGGTGCAGGCCGAGGACGGGCTGCCGGTTGAACTGCATGTTCTGCGCTCGGACCGGATGAGCGTGGTGCCGGGGGCGGATGGGTGGCCCAAGGCCTATGATTACAGTGTCGGTGGCAAGACGCACCGGTTCGCGGCCGAGGCCATCTGCCATATCAAGACGTTCCACCCGCAGGATGATCATTATGGGTTCTCGCCGATGCAGGCGGCGGCGACGGCGATTGATGTGCATAACAGCGCCTCGCGGTGGTCGAAATCGCTGCTGGACAATGCCGCGCGGCCCTCGGGGGCGCTGGTGTGGAAGGGCGGTGATGGGCACGGAATGATGGCCGAGGAGCAGTTCCGCCGCCTGTCCGACGAGATCGAGCAGAACTATCGCGGGGCGCGCAATGCGGGTCGGCCGATGGTTCTGGAGGGGGGGCTGGACTGGAAGCCGATGGGCTTTTCCCCCTCGGACATGGAGTTTCAGAAGACCAAGGAAGCCGCCGCCCGCGAGATCGCGCTGGCCTTTGGGGTCCCGCCGATGCTGCTGGGGATACAGGGCGACGCGACCTATTCGAACTATCAGGAGGCCAACCGGGCGTTTTACCGCCTGACAGTGCTGCCCCTGGTGACGCGGGTGGCGGCGGCGGTGTCGGAGTGGCTGACGGGCTTTACCGGCGAGGATCTGATGCTGAAGCCGGATCTGGATCAGGTAACAGCCCTGTCTGCCGAGCGGGATGCGCAATGGGCGCGGGTCAACCGGGCGGAATTCCTGAGCGATGTGGAAAAACGCAGGTTGCTGGGGCTGCCGGAGCGTGCAGATGGCTGAGGGGTATCCTCCGTTCGAATGCGCGCCGGGGTTGCGTCTGGCCGCGCATGAGCGGGTGGCCGAGATCCAGCACGCGCATCTGTGCAGGCGGCTGGATCAGATCGAAGAGATGATGGAGCGGCTGGAGAAACGGCTGTGGCTGACGGTCTATGGTGTGGCCGCAGTGATCCTGGCGCAGGCGTTTCAGTCATTCCTGGTGGTAACGCCATAAGTTCAGTGGGTTACATGGAGAAGTTCATGGATTTGGAGCATAAGTTCGCAGGGTTCGGTGACATCCTGTCGGTGACCGAGGATGCGATGATCGAAGGCTATGCCAGCCTTTTCGGGCAAGTCGATCATGGCAGTGACATGGTGCAGCGCGGGGCCTATCGCGCCTCGCTAGAGGGGCTCGCCAAGGCGGGTCAGCGGGTCAAGATGCTGTGGCAGCACGACCCGGCGCAACCCATAGGCGTCTGGGACGAGGTACGCGAGGACGACAAGGGCCTGTGGGTCAAGGGACGTCTGCTGGAAAGCACCCAGAAAGGCCGCGAAGCGGCCGGGCTGATCCGCGCGGGTGCGATGGATGGCCTGTCGATCGGCTATCGCACCAAACGGGCCGTGAAGAATGACAAGGGCCAGCGGGTCCTGACGGAACTGGAGCTTTGGGAGGTGTCGCTGGTGACCTTCCCGATGCTGCCCAGTGCGCGGGTGGCGGCAAAGGGGAGCGACCCCGATGCCGAGAATACCTGGCGCAGTATTGCCGAGGTGTTCAACGACGCCCGGCAGGAGCTGGCGCGGACCTAGCGCGCCTCAAACCCACCCAAAAACAGGACATGCTGATGAGCAAGACCGAGATCCCGGCCTTGACCGGAGAGGGTGCGCCCCTGGTTCAGGAGGTGAAGCAGGCGATGGCTGGCTTCGTGAATGAATTCAAGGGCCTGAAGGCTGAAGTTAAAACAAAACTGCAACAGACAGAAGAGCGACTGACCATGCTGGATCGTAAATCAACCATCGCGGCGCGCCCGCATCTTGCGGCCTCGACCCTGGACGGTGCACCGCACCAGAAGGCGTTCGACGCCTATGTACGCTCGGGCGAGGATGACGGGCTGCGCGGGCTGGAGATGGAGAGCAAATCGCTGTCCACCGCCGTCAACAGCGATGGCGGGTATCTGGTCGATCCGCAGACCGCCGAGACGATCAAGTCGGTTCTGAACGCAACCGCGTCGATCCGCTCGATTGCGTCGGTGGTGAATGTCGAGGCGAATTCGTTCGATGTGCTGATCGACCATACCGATGTCGGTGCCGGCTGGGCCGATGAGAATTCGTCCACTTCCGAAACCGGAACCCCGTCGATCGACCGCATCTCGATCCCACTGCACGAGTTGAGCGCGCTGCCCAAAGCCTCGCAACGTTTGCTGGATGACAGCGCGTTCGATGTCGAGGGCTGGCTGGCCGGTCGGATTGCCGACAAGTTCGCCCGTGCCGAGGCGGCGGCCTTTATCGCGGGTGACGGTGTGGACAAACCCAAAGGTCTGATGATCCACCGCGCGGTATCCGATGACACCTGGTCCTGGGGCAGCCTGGGGTATGTTGCCACCGGCATCGATGGCGGTATCGACGCGGATGCGATTGTCGATGTGGTTTATGCGCTGGGCGCGCAATACCGGGTCAATGGCACATTCGTCATGAACTCGAAAACGGCGGGTGTGATCCGCAAGCTGAAGGACAGCGATGGCCGCTTCCTGTGGTCGGACGGTCTGGCCGCTGGTGAGCCCGCGCGCCTGATGGGCTATCCGGTACTGATTGCCGAGGACATGCCGGATGCGGCCTCGGACAGCTTCTCGATTGCGTTTGGCGACTTTAAATCCGGTTACACCATCGCTGAACGCCCCGATCTGCGCGTGCTGCGCGATCCGTTCAGCGCCAAGCCGCATGTCCTGTTCTACGCGACCAAGCGCGTGGGCGGTGATGTGAGCGACTTTGCAGCCATCAAGCTGGTGAAATTCGGCATCGCCTAGGCGGTGGCGAATCCGGGGGGCCATCAGCCCCTCGGGCGGCGGGCACGGGCCGGGGTGAGATCCCCCGCGTTGTCTAGCTGCTCCCCTCCGTCCGAGCAACGTGGGGCGGCGCGTGCCCGTCATTTTCCTGACTGAGGCCCCCGGTGGGGTCCGAGATTGCGGAGTGAATGGATGATGTTGATCGAAGAAACCGCCATCGCGGATGCGGCGCTGCCGGTGGATCAGTTCAAGGCGCATCTGCGGCTGGGCAGGGGCTTTGCCGAAGATGACGTTCAGAACGAGGTGCTGAAGGGGTTCCTGTGGGCGGCCATGGCCGCGATTGAGGCGCGCACCGGCAAGGTTCTGATCGAGCGCGACTTTTCATGGAGCCTGAGCGGTTGGCGCGATCCGTCGGGCGAGGTTTTGCCGGTTGCTCCGGTGACATCGGTGCTGGCCGTGACGCTGACCGATGCGGCAGGTTCTGAAACCGTTGCGGATGCGGCGGTGTATCGGCTGGAACGCGATGGCCAGCGCCCGCGGTTGCGTCCGGTCGGGTCGGTCCTGCCTGCGATTGCAACGGGGGGCGCGGTGAAGATCGCCTTCACGGCCGGGATGGCCACGGGCTGGGTCGGTTTGCCTGCCGATCTGGGCCAGGCGGTTCTGCTGCTGGCGGCGCATTATTACGAATACCGGGACGAGACCGCGCTGGGCGCGGGGTGCATGCCGTTTGGTGTCACCAGCCTGATCCAGCGCTATCGGATGGTGCGCTTTGGTGCGGGGGTGGTGCAATGAACACCCCGCGTCTGAACCGCAAGCTGGTGCTTGAGGCCCCGATGCGCAGCGCTGACGGGTCCGGGGGATATACCGAGGCTTGGGCAGCGCTGGGAACGCTGTGGGCCGAGGTCACGGCGCGCAGTGGTGCGGAACGGCAGATCGCTGGCGTTTCCGTCTCGCGCGTGGGGTATCGCATCGTGGTGCGGGGCGCCCCCGAAGGGTCGACCATGCGCCCGGCGCCGGATCAGCGGTTTCGCGAGGGCAATCGCCGTTTCGTCATCCGCGCCGTGGCAGAGCGTGACGCGCGCGGCCAGTACCTGACCTGTTTCGCGGATGAAGAGGTGGCGGCATGAGCTATGGCGTATCAGCCGCCCTGCAGGCGGCGGTGTTTCAGCACCTGACCGCGGATGCGGATGTCAGCGGCCAGTCCGGCGGCGCGATCTATGACGCGGTGCCCACGGGAACGGTTCCGCAGACCTATGTGACATTGGGCCCGGAAGAGGTCCGCGACGCCTCGGACCGGTCGGGCGCGGGTGCGATCCACCGCTTTACGGTTTCGGTGGTGTCCGAAGCCGCCGGGTTTGGCGCGGCAAAGGCGTTGGCCGGGGCGGTGTGTGACGCGCTGGACAATGCGCCGCTGGTTCTGAGCCGCGGGCATCTGGTCGGGCTGTGGTTCGAGCGCGCCTCGGCCCGGCGAACCGGGACCGGCGGCAGCATCCGCCAGATCGACCTGAGATTCCGCGCCCGCGTGGAAGACGACTAAGCAATCAACGGAGAGAGCACATGGCTGCCCAGAACGGAAAAGACCTTTTGGTCAAAGTGGATATGAACGGCACGGGCCTGTTCCAGACCATTGCGGGCCTGCGGGCCACGCGGATCAGTTTCAACGCCGAAAGCGTGGACGTCACCAGTCTGGAAAGTCAGGGGGGTTGGCGCGAGCTGTTGTCGGGGGCGGGGGTCAAATCGGCCTCGATCTCGGGTTCGGGCGTGTTCAAGGATGCTGGTACGGACGAACGTGCGCGGCAGCTGTTCTTTGACGGCGAGACCCCGGCGTTTCAGGTGATCATCCCCGATTTCGGCATTGTCGAGGGGGCTTTTCAGGTGACGGGCATCGAGTATGCGGGCTCACACAACGGTGAGGCGACCTATGAGATGAGCATGGCAAGCGCCGGTGCGCTGAGCTTTACGGCGCTGTAATCGCATGGCCAATCCGTGGACGGGCGAGGTGGCACTGACCATCGATGGAGAGCGGCGGGTGCTCAAGCTGACGCTGGGCGCTTTGGCGGAACTGGAGCAGGAGCTGAACACCGGATCCCTGGTCGAGCTGGTGCAGCGGTTTGAGGGTGGCGCGTATTCCAGCGGTGACGTGCTGGCGCTGATCGTTGCCGGATTGCGGGGCGGAGGCCGGAATGCCACCCGCGCCGACCTGTTTCATGCCGAGATCGAGGGCGGCCCGATGGCTGCGGCCAAAGCGGCGGCCGAACTGCTGGCCCGTGCCTTCATGGTGCCGGAAACGACATGAGCGGGTTCGACTGGCCCGCCCTGATGCGGGCCGGGTTTCTGGGGCTGCGGCTGACGCCGGAGCAGTTCTGGCGTCTGACCCCGGCGGAACTGCGGCTGATGCTGGGGCAGGGCGCCGTGATGCCCGCGATGAACCGGGCAGGCCTTGACGCGCTGCTGGCCGCCTTCCCGGACAAGCAACAAGGAGAGCGTGATGACGGATCGTGACGGGTTTGACGACTTGCAGGAACGGGGTGCAGCGCTGGGCGATGCCCTGGGTGATGCTGCGACGATGGCCGCGGCGTTTGACAGCCAGATGAAGCGGATCAGCGCCGCGTTCGAGGAAACCGGCAAGGATGTCGCCACGCTGGAGCGGGGCATGTCCAGCGGTTTGCGCAAGGCCTTTGATGGTGTGGTTCTGGACGGGATGAGCCTGTCAGGCGCGCTGGATGTGCTGAAGAACTCGCTGATCCAAACGGCTTATGCAGCAGCGATCAAGCCGGTGACGGATCATTTTGGCGGATTGCTGGCAAACTCGGTCGGCGGGTTGGTGCAGGGTCTTCTGCCCTTTGCCGATGGCGGCAGTTTCAGCCAGGGCCGGGTGATGCCGTTTGCCAATGGCGGCGTGGTCAGCAGCCCGACGATGTTTCCAATGCGGGGCGGCACCGGGCTGATGGGCGAGGCCGGCCCTGAGGCGATCATGCCGCTGGCGCGCGGCGCGGACGGCAAGCTGGGCGTGCGCACGCAGGGCGGCGGGCGTTCGGTGAATGTGGTGATGAACATCACGACCCCGGATGTGCAGGGGTTCCGCCGCTCGCAGGGGCAGATTGCAGCACAGATGAGCCGTGCGTTGGGGCGCGGCAATCGCAACAGGTAAATCAAGGAGCAGGTGATGACTTTCCACGAGGTGAGATTTCCCGCCAGCCTGAGCTTTGGCTCGGTCGGGGGGCCCGAGCGACGCACGGATATCGTGACGCTGGCCAACGGGTTCGAAGAACGCAACACGCCCTGGGCCCATTCCCGGCGCAGGTATGATGCGGGGCTGGGGATGCGCTCGCTGGACGATATCGAGACGCTGATTTCGTTCTTCGAGGCGCGGCAGGGCCAGATGTATGGGTTTCGCTGGAAGGACTGGTCGGATTTCAAATCCGGCAAGGCCACGCTGGATGTCGATGTCGGAGATCAGGTTATCGCACGCGGCGACGGTGTGCGGACTGAGTTTCAGCTGATCAAGACCTATAGCTCGGGCGGGGTCAGCTATGCCCGCCCCATCGTCAAGCCGGTGCTGGGGACGGTGCGTCTGGGGCTGGATCAGGATGAGATCCGGGAGGGTGTGGAATTCGAGGTCGATCTGGCAACCGGCCGGATCACCTTTGCCGACCCGCCACCGGAAGAGGTGGATATCACCGCCGGGTTCGAATTCGATGTACCAGTACGGTTTGACACCGACAAGATCCATACCAGCGTCGCCAGTTTTCAGGCCGGAGAGGCGCCGAACGTTCCCGTGGTCGAGGTGCGTGTCTGATGGCTGTGGATGAACAGGGCCTGCACGCGCATCTGCAAAGCGGAATGACCACTGTGTGCCGGTGTTGGGCGATCAGACGCCGGGATGGTCAGGAATACGGGTTCACCGATCATGATCTGGAACTTGGCTTTGACGGATTGACGTTCAGGGCCAGCACCGGATTGACGGCGGCGGCCATCGAACAGGCCACCGGCCTGTCCATTGACAACACCGAAGCCATGGGCGCGCTGTCGGATGCGGCCATTCGCGAAGAGGATATCGAGGCGGGGCGGTTCGACGGGGCCGAGGTGCGCGCGTGGCTGGTCAACTGGGCCGACCCGGATCAGCGTATCCTTCAGTTCCGGGGCTCAATCGGGGAATTGCGGCGCGCAGGCGGCGCGTTTCACGCCGAGCTGCGTGGCCTGACCGATTTGCTGAACCGCCTGTTGGGGCGCGTGTATCAGAAACCCTGTACCGCCGTATTGGGGGATCGGACTTGTCGGTTCGACATGGATACGCCCGGCTATTGGATCGAGGGCGCCGTCACCGGTTTCGATGGCGGAACCGTTCTGCTTGTGGCAGGCGGGGGAACCATCGATGACGGGTGGTTCGAGCGCGGCAGGGTCGACGTAGTGTCGGGAGCGGCGAAGGGGCTTTGGTCTTCAATCAAGCATGACGGGCAGGTAGCGGAAGGGCGGCAGATCACGCTCTGGTCCGGTTTCGGGGAAAGCCTGGTGCCGGGTGACATGGTCAGGCTGCGGGCGGGGTGCGACAAACGCATGGAGACCTGCCGCCTGAAGTTCAACAACCTGCTGAACTTTCAGGGCTTTCCAGATCTTCCGGGCGAAGACTGGGTGATGGCCGTTCCCAAACAGAGCAAAGCCAACAGCGGAGGAAGCCTGAGGTGACGATACACAGGCAGGATATTGTCGCAGAAGCGCGCAGCTGGTTGGGGACGCCTTATGTGCATCAGGCCTCGACCAAGGGGGCGGGCACGGATTGTCTGGGCCTGCTGCGCGGCGTCTGGCGCGCCGTGATCGGGCAGGAGCCCGAGGCGGTTCCGGTCTACAGTCTGGACTGGTCCGAACCGCAGGGCGAGGAACGCATGTGGGCGGCGGCGCGGCGGCATCTGGTCGAAAAACCGGCCGCCGATTTCGCGGTCGCAGATGTGCTGCTGTTCCGGATGCGCGATGGCAGCGTGGCCAAACATCTTGGCATCGTCAGCGTCGCAGGCTCTGAGCCGAGGTTCATTCACGCCTATTCCGGTCATGGCGTCGTCGAGAACGCGCTGAGCGGGCCATGGCGTCGCAGGGTTGTTTCCTGTTTCGAATTCCCGTTGGAGGTGCTCTGATGGCTACTATTCTTCTTTCCGCAGCCGGGGCGGCGCTGGGCGGGTCAATCGGTGGCACCGTTGCGGGCCTGTCCACCGCGATCATAGGCCGGGCCATTGGCGCAACGGTCGGGCGGGTCATCGATCAGAGGTTCTTCAGCCAGTCCGTTATGGGCAGTGGCAGCGAAGTCGTCGAAACAGGCCGCATGGACCGGTTCAGGCTGACGGAAACCGGCGAGGGCGCGCCGGTGACCACTGTCTTTGGGCGTATGCGCGTTGGCGGTCAGGTCATCTGGGCGTCGGACTTTCTTGAGACCGAGACCCGGGAAACGCAGGGCGGCGGAGGCGGGGGTAAAGGCAAACCCAAGGCCCCCGAAGTGACCACCGTCAGCTACAGCTATTCGATTTCGCTGGCCATTGCCGTTGGTGCGGGCGAGATTGCCGATGTCGGGCGCATCTGGGCAGACGGGGAAGAACAGGACCGATCCGGGCTGAACATGCGCATCTATCACGGCACGCAGGATCAGTTGCCCGATCCCCTGATCGAAGCAATCGAAGGGGCGGGCACGGTACCAGCTTATCGCGGTACAGCCTATGTGGTGATCGAGGATTTCCAGCTTGCGAGTTTTGGCAACCGGGTGCCGCAGTTCTCGTTCGAGGTGGTGCGCCCCGCGCAGCGCGACATGCCTGATTACCCAAGCTCCTTGCCGCAAATCGTGCGCGGGGTGGCGATGATACCGGGCACGGGCGAGTATGCGCTGGCCCGTTCGCAGGTGAATTATACGCAATCCGGGACAAGCTGGGCGGCCAATGCGCATTCTGCGTCCGGTGTATCGGATCTTGTGAGCTCGACCCGTGCGCTGGAGACCGAGCTGCCAAATTGCGATGCGGCCTCGTTGGTGGTTTCGTGGTTCGGTGACGATCTGAGATGCGGAACATGCACGATCCGGCCCAAGGTCGAACAGAGCGACACGGACAGCCGCAACATGCCCTGGATCGTGTCGGATCAGGTCCGCAGCACGGCGGGCCAGGTCGCGCGGCAGGATGGTCGCCCGGTCTATGGCGGAACACCCGCAGACCCGGCAGTGGTCGAGGCGATCCGTCACTTCAACCAGTCGGGTAAGCGGGTCATGTTCTACCCGTTCATCCTGATGGAGCAATTGCCGGGAAACGGGCTGCCTGATCCCTGGTCGGAGGCCGCAAGCCAGCCCCATCTGCCTTGGCGGGGACGGATCACGCTGGATGTGGCACCGGGGCGCGCGGGGTCTGCTGATCAGACCGCTGCGGCGGACGCGCAGGTGGCCGCGTTCTTTGGGACAGCAAGTGCTGCGGATTTTACGATCAACGAAGGCTTTGACGACCCGGTGGACTCGGGCGGTGGCGGCGGCGGCAGTGGCTCGGGCCCGGTGCTTGGCGGGCGGCCGGATGATCGCGGGCCTGGCGATCTGCAATGGGTAAACGGTGGTGGCACGTTTGGCGGCTTGCTTGGCAATGGTCCGGTTCCGGCCACGAAAATCGTCAAATATTCTGGTCCGCAGGAATGGGGCCTGCGCCGGTTCATTCTGCACTATGCCATGTTGTGCAAGGCGGCTGGTGGAGTGTCGTCCTTCTGTATCTCGTCCGAGATGCGTGGCCTGACCCAGATCCGCGGAGCCTCGGGCTTTCCCGCTGTTGCGCAACTGCGTGCGCTGGCGGCAGAGGTGCGCCAGATTCTGGGCCCGGACACCAAGATCGGCTATGCGGCGGATTGGAGCGAGTATTTCGGATACCAGCCCGACGGAAGCGGAGACAGGTATTTTCACCTCGACCCGTTATGGGCGGATGACAACATCGATTTCATTGGCATCGACAATTACATGCCGTTGTCTGACTGGCGTGATGGCGAAAGTCACGTAGACGCCGAGGAAGGTGCGCCGTCGGTCTACGACCTTGGGTATCTGCGCGGCAATATCGAGGGGGGCGAGGGGTATGACTGGTATTATGCCTCGCCGGAAGAGGCCGAGGCACAGATCAGAACGCCCATCGAAGATCAGGAGCATGATGAGCCATGGGTCTGGCGGTACAAGGACCTGCGCGGCTGGTGGTCAAATCTGCACCACGAGCGGATCGGTGGCGTTCGTCAACCCAATCCGACCGACTGGGTGCCCGGATCAAAGCCGATCTGGTTTACCGAGTTGGGATGTGCGGCAATCGACAAGGGCACGAACCAGCCGAACAAGTTTCTGGACCCGAAATCGTCTGAGTCGCTGCTGCCTGCATATTCAAACGGTCTGCGCGACGATTTTATTCAGGTCCAGTACCTTGCAGCGACCCTTGGATATTGGAGCGACCCGGACGTCAACCCGGTGTCGCAAGTCTACGGCGGGCCAATGCTGGATTTGGCGAATGCCTATGTCTGGGCGTGGGATACCCGCCCGTTTCCGACCTTTCCCAATCTGCGAAGCCAATGGGATGATGGGGCGAACTATGACCGGGGGCATTGGCTGAACGGCCGGTCCGGCTCGCGGACGCTGGCCTCGGTCGTGACTGAGATATGCCACGCGGCAGGGGTGACGGATATCGATGTTTCCGGGCTTTATGGCGTGGTTCGGGGATATGTCATCGAAGATGTGACAAATGCGCGGTCGGCTTTGCAGCCGCTGATGCTGCGCTATGGGTTCGACGCGATCGAACGGAACGGCATCTTGCGCTTTCAGATGCGCGATGGCTATGGCGCGATTGCCCTGAATCCCGATCATCTGGCGATCAGCGGTGATCTGGATGGCACGGTTGAGCACCGGCGAGAAGCCGAGGCCGAGATGACGGGCCGCGTGCGCCTGCGTTTTGTCCAGTCGGATGCGGATCACGATCTGGTTGCGGAAGAGGCGGTTCTGCCCGAGGACAGCACGCATTCGGTCTCGGTCAATGAGATGCCGTTGTCCATGACACGCACCGAAGGCCGGCAAACGGCTGAGCGCTGGTTGAGCGAGGCCCGTGTTTCCCGCGATACGGTGCGGTTTGCCTTGCCGCCATCGCTGCTGCATCTGGGCGCAGGTGATTTGGTGCGGTTGTCAGAAACCGAAAACAGCCCCCTTTACCGGATTGACCGTCTGGAATCGGCCGATCTGCAACTGGTCGAAGCGGTCCGGGTTGAACAAGGTGTGTACAAGGCATCGCACCTGCGCGACGACCCGGCGGTTGTCAGGCCCTATGCCGCGCCCGTTCCAGTGTTGCCGGTATTTCTGGACCTGCCGATGATCACCGGGGCAGAGATCCCGCATGCACCTTATCTTGCGGTGACCGCTGATCCCTGGCCGGGGGCCGCGACGGTTTATTCCTCCTCAACCGATGAGGGGTACAGCCTGAGTGATGTGATCCCCGGTCAGGCCATTGTGGGCGTGACCGAAACGCCGCTGAGGCGCGCCAGCATCGGCGTCTGGGACGAAGGCCTGGCGGTGAAGGTGCGACTGTTGGCCGGTCAGCTGGAATCGCGCCCGCGCAGCGCGGTTCTGAACGGTGTCAATCTGGCGGCCATCGGCGACGGAACACCCGGCAACTGGGAGGTGTTCCAGTTCTCGGATGCCACGCTTGACTCCCCCGGCGTTTACGCGTTGTCCGGGCGGTTGAGGGGCCAGTTGGGGTCGGATGCCCTGATGCCGGATGTCTGGCCGGACGGGTCCCTTTTCGTGTTGCTGAACGATAAGGTGCAGCAGATCAACCTGTTGCGCAACGAGCGGGGGCTGGCCAAACACTATCGCATCGGCCCGGCGACCCGTGGTTACGACGATCCGGCTTACCAGCACCTGATCGCCTCATTCGATGGCAATGGTTTGCGCCCGTTTTCCCCGGTTCACCTCCGGGTGCGATCCGACGCAACCGGCGATCACCTGACCTGGGTGCGGCGCACCCGGTTGGATGGGGATGACTGGTCAGGGCTGGAGGTTCCACTGGGCGAGGAAAGCGAATCCTATCTCGTGCGTGTCTTTGCGGGGGGAACCCTTGTTCGTGAAGAGATGACATCCCTTCAGGGCTGGTCCTATTCGGCAGCGATGAAGGCGGCAGATGGTCTGACCGGGTCATATGAGGTCGGGATTGCGCAGGTGTCGGCCATTTACGGCCCCGGTGCGATGGCGCGTCTGGTTGTCGGATAAGCGGCCTGATGCGACCGGTTTTGCATGGTGATGTAAGCGCCGCGGCGCGCGCCTTGTTGGCGGCGCCGCCGACCGAGCGGACCCGCTTATGCGCCCGGATGATCCATGAAGCGGAACTGGCCGACAATCACCGCGCGCGCACGGGTCGGCTGCATCCGGTTTACGGCAACGGATCGTTGATGGCGGTTGCGCGCAACAGGGTGCTGGCCGATGAGCCTGGGTTTGACGATTTGCAATATTGTCGGTGTTCTTCGACGGTTTTGCACCATCTTGCCGAGTTTCTGATCACCCGGTCGCGCAGCTGACACATTTGCTGGCGGCCAGATCCAGAGACAATCGTCCATCGGGAATACGGTCGCCACAATCCTCGCAATACCCGTACTCCCCCTCGTCCAGCCGCATAAGCGCGGCCTGAAGGCGGCGGGTTTCAACATTGCGATTCACCTGTTGCGCCTTTGCCATCGCCTGGTTTTGCAGCGCATCCATGCGGCTGAGCCGACCAACCGCCTGCTGATCCAGTTCAACAACGGCCTGAGCCTGCTGGCCTGATGCGGACAATTGATCCAGTTCGGCCAGACGCTCGCGAATTCGTGTTTCAAAATATGTGCGCTCGGACTCATTCATTTTCGTTGTATCGCGGATCACGGGTTTGCGTTTGGCCTTTTTGCCACTAAATGGCATTCTAGGCGCAGCAAAGGATCAAAAGCTATGTTTGAAAAACGCAGCCCTGTGACACCGGTCGATCCGGTCTGGAACCGTATCACATCCGAAGCCCAAGCAGCCGTCGAGACGGAGCCGCTTATGGGCGGGCTTGTACACGCCTGTATTCTGCATCACCGCAGCCTTGAGCGTGCACTGTCCTATCGGATCGCGGCCAAGCTGTGTTCGAACGAAATGTCGATGATGGTTCTGCGTGAGATCGTGGACGAGGCCTATGCAAACGATCCCGGATTGCTGGAAGCCGCCCGCGCCGATCTGATGGCGGTTTATGAGCGTGATCCGGCCTGCCATCGGTTGTTGCAGCCGATCCTGTATTTCAAGGGCTATCAGGCCATGCAGGCCTATCGCGTGGCGCACTGGCTGTGGCGCAAGGGGCGTTTTGATCTGGCCTATTTCTTCCAGATGCGATCGTCGGAGATATTCGGCATCGATATTCACCCGGCCGCGAGGATCGGCAAGGGGATCATGATCGACCACGCCCATTCCATCGTCATCGGTGAAACCGCCGTGGTCGGAGACAACGTGTCGATGCTGCATTCAGTGACGCTGGGCGGAACCGGCAAGGAGGAGGAAGACCGCCATCCCAAAATCGGAGATGGTGTTCTGATCGGGGCCGGGGCAAAGGTTCTGGGTAACATCAAGGTCGGCCATTGCAGCCGTATCGCCGCCGGTTCGGTGGTGTTGCAGGACGTTCCGCCGTGCAAGACCGTTGCCGGTATCCCGGCCAAGATCGTGGGCGAGGCCGGATGCGATCAGCCGTCGATCTCGATGGATCACATGCTGGGCAAAGATCAGTAGGTTGATTTGAACTAACAAAAAAGGCCGCCTCGATATTCGAGGCGGCCTTTTTTTTCGCGAGGTCGGTATGGCTTACGCCAGCATGACCATCGGGTTTTCCAGATTGTCGACAATGGCCTTGAGCAGCTCGGCCCCCAGCGCGCCGTCGATGACCCGGTGATCAACGGACATGGTGACAGACATCACCGTTGCCACGGTCAGCTCGCCATCATCCCCGACAACCGGTTTCTTGACGCCGGTGCCGACGGCCAGAATACCGGCATGGGGAGGGTTCACGATGGCGTCGAAATTGTCGATGCCGAACATGCCCAGGTTCGAGATGGCAAAGGTGCCGCCCTGATATTCATGCGGAGCCAGCTTGCGTTCGCGTGCGCGGGCGGCAAGGTCTTTCATCTCGGTCGAAAGGGCTGACAGGGATTTCATGTCAGCATCTTGCAGGACCGGCGTGAACAACCCGCCTTCGATTGCGACGGCAACAGCCACATCTGACGGTTTCAGTTGCAGCACCCGGTCACCTGCCCAGACGGCATTACAAGCCGGAACCTGCTGCAACGCGTTGGCGACAGCCTTGATGATGAAGTCATTGACGCTTAGCTTGACGCCGCGACCTTCGAGTTGCTTGTTCAACTGACCACGGAATTTCAGCAGCGCATCAAGCTTGATATCGCGGCGCAGGTAGAAATGCGGAATGGTCTGTTTGGCCTCGCCCAGACGTGCGGCGATGGTTTTGCGCATACCGTCGAGCTTGATTTCCTCGTACGGGCGGCCTTCGTACATCCGCGCGACCATATCCGCCGATGGACCAGACGGAGCTGCTGGGGCAGCTGCGGGCGCGGCGGCGGCGGGAGCAGTGGCAGGAGCTGCTGCCGGAGCGGTGGCAGTTGCGCCTTCAACATCAACCTTGACGATGCGACCATGCGGGCCGGAACCGGCAATCTGCGTCAGGTCGAGACCTTTTTGCGCAGCAATCCGGCGGGCCAGAGGCGAGGCAAAAATCCGACCACCATCAGCCTTGGCCGGAGCGGCCGGGGCAGGGGCGGCCGCCTCGGGTGCCGCTGGCGCGGCAGCCTCGTTGCCCGCGACGGCTGCGGGGGCAGCCGCCGTGGCTGCAGCCGGGGCCGTGCCAATGTCATCGGCGCTTTCGCCATCTTCCAGCAGAACCGCGATGGCGGTGTTGACCTTGACCCCTTCGGTCCCCTCGGGGATCAGGATCTTGCCGATGGTGCCTTCGTCAACGGCCTCGAACTCCATCGTGGCCTTGTCGGTTTCGATCTCGGCCAGCAGGTCACCGGAGGAGACGGTGTCGCCTTCCTTGACCAGCCATTTGGCGAGCGTGCCTTCCTCCATCGTCGGGGACAGGGCGGGCATCAGAATTTCTGTAGGCATCTGTCTGTCGCTCCTTACCGGTAGGTCACTTGTTTGACGGCGGCGATCACCTCATCGGTGGTGATCAGGGCCAGCTTTTCGAGATTGGCGGCATAGGGCATCGGAACGTCCTTGCCGGTGCAGTTGATGACCGGTGCGTCGAGGTAATCAAACGCCTCCTGCATCACGACCGAACTGATGTAGCTGCCGACGGACCCCTGCGGCCAGCCTTCTTCCACTGTCACCAGACGGTTGGTCTTCATCACCGAGTTGATGATGGCGCCAGTGTCCATCGGGCGGATGGTGCGCAGGTCGATCACTTCGGCGCTGATGCCGTCTTCGGCCAGCTTGTCGGCAGCTTCCAGCGCGTATTGCATGCCGATGCCAAAGCTGACGATGGTCACGTCCGAGCCCTCGCGCCAGATGCGGGCCTTGCCCAGCGGAATGGTCAGGTCATCCACCTGCGGCACTTCGAAAGAGCGGCCGTAGAGGATTTCGTTTTCCAGGAACACAACCGGGTTGGGATCGCGGATGGCCGATTTCAGCAGACCTTTGGCATCAGCGGCTGAATAGGGCATGACGACCTTCAGACCGGGGATCTGCATGTACCACGCGGCATAGTCCTGGCTGTGCTGTGCGGCCACGCGGGCCGCGGCCCCGTTGGGCCCCCGGAACACGATGGGGCAACCCATCTGACCACCGGACATATAGAGCGTTTTGGCCGCAGAGTTGATGATCTGGTCAATCGCCTGCATGGCGAAGTTGAAGGTCATGAATTCGACAATCGGTTTCAGACCGCCAAAGGCCGAACCCACCGCGATACCGGCAAACCCGTGTTCGGTGATCGGGGTGTCGATCACGCGTTTGGAGCCAAATTCATCCAGCAGACCTTGCGAGATTTTATAGGCCCCCTGATATTCAGCGACTTCCTCGCCCATCAGATAGACGTTTTCATCGCCGCGCATTTCCTCGGCCATTGCATCACGCAAGGCTTCGCGCACGGTTTCGGATTTCATTTCAGCATCCGCGGGCCAGTCGGGTGACAGGTCCACCGCTGGAGCCGCGGGGGCTGCTGCGGCAGGAGCCGGGGCCGGGGCTGCTGCGGGGGTGGCCTCGGGCGCCGCTGCCGCTGCGGGGGCTGCTGCGGGCAGGGCAGAGGCGTCTTCGCCTTCTTCGACCAGCACCGCGATGGGGGTGTTCACCTTGACCCCTTCGGTGCCCTCGGCGATCAGGATCTTGCCGACGATGCCTTCATCGACGGCTTCGAACTCCATCGTTGCCTTGTCGGTTTCAATCTCGGCCATGATGTCGCCCGAGGATACGGTGTCGCCTTCCTTGACCAGCCATTTGGCCAGCGTGCCCTCTTCCATCGTGGGGGAAAGGGCGGGCATGAGAATTTCGGTTGCCATGTCTTATTCGTCCTCTCAGGCGTAAATGTCAGTCCAGAGCTCTTCGACCGAAGGCTCGGGGCTTTCTTTCGAGAATTCGGCGGCCTGATTGACGATCTCCTTGATTTCCTTGTCGATCGCTTTCAGGTCATCCTCGGTCGCGTGCTTTCCGGTCAGCAGCAACTCGCGCACGTGTTCGATCGGGTCGCTTTGTTCGCGGACCTTCTGAACCTCTTCGCGGGTCCGGTACTTGGCCGGGTCGGACATCGAGTGGCCGCGATAGCGGTAGGTCTTGATTTCCAGGATATAGGGGCCTTTGCCCGCGCGGCAGTGCGCGACAGCCTTTTCGCCTGCTTCCTTGACCGCCAGCACATCCATGCCGTTGACGATCTCGCCCGGAATGCCGAACGCTTCGCCGCGATGGAAGATGTCTTTGGTCGAGGTCGAACGGGACTGAGCGGTGCCCATGGCGTATTGGTTGTTCTCGATCACGAAAATCACCGGCAAGCCCCAGATGGCCGCCATGTTGAAGGTCTCATACACCTGACCCTGATTCGCGGCACCGTCCCCGAAATAGGTGAAGGTAACGCGGCCGTTTTCCTTGTACTTGTCAGCAAAAGCCAGCCCCGCGCCCAGCGGAACCTGCGCGCCGACGATACCATGCCCGCCGTAGAAATGCTTTTCTTTCGAGAACATGTGCATCGAGCCGCCCTTGCCCTTGGACAGGCCACCGATGCGCCCGGTCAGTTCGGCCATCACGCCGCCCGGATCCATGCCACAGGCCAGCATGTGACCGTGGTCGCGATACGAGGTGATGCGCTTGTCGCCTTCCTCTGCAGCGGCCTCAAGCCCGACAACAACGGCCTCTTGTCCGATATAAAGGTGGCAGAACCCGCCGATCAGGCCCATGCCATAAAGCTGACCGGCCTTTTCCTCGAATCGGCGGATCAGCAGCATCTCGCGGTAGTATGTCTGGAGTTCTTCCGCAGAAACATTTGGTTTCTTTGTGGTTTTTCGCGCAGCCATCGTGGCGATCTCCCCCTTTCGGACAGATAGTTTAGCGTTAAACTATCTCATAAAGCATTTGAGGCTTTCTGGCGAGGGGAAATGTGACGCAGCGTTCGGCACGGCGCATCCTGACCGAAACGCCGGGCCTGAGTTGCCTTTTCTGAAAAGGGTCGTTGATCAGCGGATCACAATTTCGTCCGACCGGATCATGCCCAGAACCGAGCGCGCCTGCTGATCCAGCAGGTCCAGATCCAGATAGGTGTCGGACAGACGCCGTGTCAGGTTTTCCATCTCGGCGATTTCGACATTCAGTTTTTCCAGACTGCGTGACAGAGCGTCCCGTTCCGCCGCAATTTCGACCCGCCG
Source organism: Ruegeria sp. AF1 (assembly GCF_056542125.1). NCBI lineage: Bacteria > Pseudomonadati > Pseudomonadota > Alphaproteobacteria > Rhodobacterales > Roseobacteraceae > Ruegeria > Ruegeria sp. AF1. The sequence continues at coordinate 699,940 of NZ_JBQFZG010000001.1, read as the reverse complement.
AAACAGGCCGTAATCCCCCTGAACGGCGGCGAAGGTGAAATACACACCCAGCATGAAAGCCACCGAGAAGAAGAGAACTGCACCCAAACCGGGCCGATGGGAACGGGACACTCTGTTTACCGCCGTATGAAAACTTGCCTCAATAACGGGCTCTTTCCGAGCCTCTGATCGCACTATGTCACAGGCGATTCGGGTTGTGAATCCCCTGATTCGGCTTTTTTATCAGTATTTCGTGTGCGTCCCGGTTAAAGCTCAGCGCCAGGACTGAAGCTGCTGATTTCTTGCAAGCGTCTGCTCTTTCATACAGGTCCAGTAGAACATGGGCGCAGCGCTGCCGCCGCCGGACAGTTCCTTGTCGCAAGTGGCGTCCCGTGTCTTTAGCCACGCACGTTGTTCCGCCAGAAGGGCATCGCCGTTGCCACGCGCATCAGCGACCGGCTTGATCTGTTTCCATAACCGGTTGAGGTTGCGGTCAACGGCTTCCCATTGCTCCTTGGCACAGAAATTTGCGTCAAGCTGTGTCTGGCCACCGCAACTGGATTGTGCTGTTGCAGGCCACGGCATCGCGAGAAGGATGAGCAGGTATAATGACCTCATGACATAATCCCCCGTTCAAATAGGGGATAATACCATGAACCGTGACAAGCGGCCAAATGCGATCAGTGCTGCCTATTGTTCCAGCGCAGCGACACCGGGCAGGGTTTTGCCTTCCATCCATTCAAGGAATGCACCACCTGCGGTCGAGATATAGGTGAAATCCTTGGCCGCACCCGACGCGTTCAGCGCCGCAACCGTGTCACCGCCACCCGCGACCGAAATCAGCTGACCCGAACGGCTAAGGGCTGCGGCTTTCAAGGCCGCGGCATTGGTGGCCGCGTCGAACGGCTCCAGCTCGAACGCGCCCAGCGGGCCGTTCCAGATCAGGGTTTGGCTTTTGTCGAAAATCGCGGTAATCGCTGCGACGCTTTCAGGGCCCGCGTCCAGGATCATGCCATCCGCAGGGCATTGATCGGCGGGCAGAACCTTGTGGGGTGCGTTGGCCTCGAATTTTTCAGCCACCACAACATCAAGCGGCAGGACGATCTGGCAGCCCGAGCTTTCGGCCTTGGCCAGAATTTCGGCGGCGGTGTCCTTCATTGCGGTTTCAGCCAGAGATTTGCCAACGCTGATGCCTTGGGCGACAAGGAATGTGTTCGCCATACCGCCACCGATCACCAAATAATCGACCTTGTCGATCAGGTTGCCCAGCAGTTCCAACTTGGTCGAGACCTTGGCGCCGCCGACAACCGCCGTTACCGGGCGCTTGGGTGCACCCAGCGCGCTTTCCAGCGCCTGCAACTCGGCCTGCATCAGACGGCCCGCACAGGCCGGCAGCAGACGTGCGATGGCCTCGGTCGAGCTGTGGGCGCGGTGCGCGGCTGAAAACGCATCGTTGCAATAGACATCGCCCAGCTTGGCCATCCCAGCGGCCAGATCGGCGTCATTCTTGGTTTCGGCTGCGTGAAAGCGCGTGTTTTCGAGCAACAGGACCTGGCCGGGTTGCAAGGCACTGGCGGCCAGTTCCGCCTCGGCCCCGACGCAATCGGCAGCAAACAGAACCTTTGCGCCAAAAGCGCTTTCCAAAGTCGGGACCAGTTGTTTCAGTGACAGGCTTTCACGCCGTTCGCCACCGGGACGGCCAAAATGGGCCAGAAGGATCGGTTTGCCGCCAGCGGCCAGAATATCGCGCACCGAAGGGACGATCCTTTGGATACGGGTGGCGTCGGTCACAACACCGTCAACCACGGGCACGTTGATATCCACACGCACCAGCACGCGTTTGCCGTTCAGGTCCATATCGTCCAGTGTTTTCCAGCCCATTGTGCGATCCTTGTCATTGGCAACCGATTTAGGCGGTTCTTTTCCTGCATTTTGCCCTCAGGTCAATGCGTCACTTGGCATTCGCACGCGTGCGTCATAGGTATTTGCGCAAGATAAACGACAGGAGGGCCTCATGGCCGAGATCAAAGACCCCGAAAACACAATCATCATCGAGCTGAAAGGCGGCAATGTCGTCATCGAGCTGCTGCCGGATGTAGCGCCTCTGCACAGTGCGCGGATGAAGGAACTGGCCCGTGGCGGTGAATATGACAACGTGGCGTTTCACCGTGTGATCGACGGTTTCATGGCGCAAACCGGCGACGTGCAGCATGGCGATATGGAAGACGGGTTCAACCTGCGCATGGCGGGCACCGGCGGTTCGTCGCTGCCGAATGTTCCGGCAGAATTTTCCAAGCTGCCCCATGATCGCGGCACGCTGGGCGCGGCGCGCTCTCAGAACCCGGATTCGGCCAACTCGCAGTTCTTCATCAACTTCAAGGACAATCACTTCCTGAACGGTCAGTACACGGTCTATGGCCGGGTCATCGACGGGATGGAGCATGTGGACGCCATCGTACGCGGTGAGCCGCCTGCGAGCCCGGACCGCATGATCAGCGTCAAGGTGGCAGCAGATGCATAAACTGGCTGCGGCTTTTGCCTTGCTGGCAAGCCCGGCGCTGGCCAGCGGTTTGCAGATCGAGGTCGAAGGGGAAGGGGCCAATGGCACAATCTCGATCGACCTGTTCGAAGATGTCGCGCCCCAGCATGTGGAACAGATCACCGCTCTGGCTGCTGAAGGTCAGTACGATGGCGTCGTGTTTCACCGCGTGATCGATGGCTTCATGGCGCAGACCGGCGACGTGCAATACGGCAACTCGGGCGCGGACGGATTCGACATGCGTTATGCCGGGCGCGGCGGGTCTGATCGCGCGGACCTGCCGGCCGAGTTCTCGGACGTGAGTTTTGACAGGGGTGTGGTCGGCATGGCCCGGTCCAGCGATCCGGATTCGGCCAACTCGCAGTTCTTCATCATGTTCGCCCCCGGCCCGTTTCTGGACGGCCAGTATACCGTGGTTGGTCAGGTGACCGACGGTATGGATGTAGTCGACGCGATCAAGCGGGGCGAAGGTCAGAATGGTGCGATCATCGGTGCACCGGATATGATGAAAAAAGTCACCGTTACCGAATAAGATGATTTAGCCCGGCTCAAGCGCCGGGCTTTTTCTTTGGCCTATTGGTCGATGAAATCACGGATGGCACGGGTATAGTCAACTGGATCCTGAAAAGATGCGAAGTGACTGACATCTTCCAGAACAAGCAATTTGGCTTCGGGGATCACGTCAGCAATTGCTTGTGAATGCGCCATCAGAATGGCCTCGTCATGTGCGCTTTGAACCACGAGTGTCGGGACGGTGATCGATGACAGCGCCCCGAGCCCACCGGGTTTTTCGGTGCCCCACATGGCGGCAACCCCACCAAGAAATGCCTCGAACCCGTCAGGAGTGGGGGACATGGCCGCATAATCTTGGGCCATCATGCCCACGTAAGTGCCAAACACCTCGTTGGTTTCCACCGAAGGATCGATCCCGTCCAGCGTGACATTGCCTGCATGGGCAAAGTGACTGGCCAGCCGATCCGGGTTGGTGGTCGAGATTGAATACCCGATATTTGCCCCATCGGACCAGCCGACCAGATGCACCTGATCGACCCCCAGATGATCCAGAAGCGCCAGATAATCCTGCGACAACAACGCGTAAGAATAAGGGCTGCCATCGTTTGTGGATCGTCCATGCCCGCGCGTATCCGCCACAATCACCCTGTGGTCCTGCGACAGGTCGGCAACCTGCGCAGCCCAGACATCGGCATGGGCAAGCCCGCCGTGGATCATCAGAACCGGAGTGCCGCCCGCATCGCCATACGTGGCGTAATACATGTCGATGCCGTTGATCTCTGCCGTGCCCGCTTCGGTGGCGGCGGGCATCTGGGGGGCTTGCGGGATGCTCAGCCATTTGTCTTCGGCCCAGCCTGCCGTCGCAGCGCAGCTTAGGAAAAGTGCTATGGAAAATGTCTTCATTGTATCCTCCCGTTGAATTAAAGGCTGTGACCAAGCCAGGTTGGGCGGAAGGATACCGTGTTTTTCAGAAAACGGGATAACTACCTTTCCCGCGCGGATCAGTCATCCGAGGACATTGCTTTCCATATCAAAGCGCCGATTGCGCCGCCAATCAGGGGGGCCACCCAGAACAGCCAGAGCTGAGCCAGAGCCGGGCCGTCGGCAAACAGGGCAACGCCGGTTGAGCGCGCCGGGTTGACGGAGGTATTCGTCACCGGGATTGAGATCAGGTGGATCAGGGTCAGCGCTAGACCGATGGCAATCGGAGCGAACCCGGCGGGTGCCTTTTCAGACGTCGCGCCCAGAATGATCAGAATGAAGAAAGCCGTCATCACGACTTCGATGATCAAAGCCGACATCAACGAATATCCCTGCGGCGAGGCCTCACCATACCCGTTTGACGCGAACCCTCCGACACCTGCGAAATCGGGTGCCCCGCTGAAAATCAGGTACAGAACCACTGCGGCAGCGATTGCGCCAACGACCTGTGCGACCCAGTAGGGCAGAAGGTCTTTGGCCGGAAACCGTCCGCCAATCATCAGCCCCAAACTGACGGCCGGGTTGAAATGCCCGCCCGAGATTGGGCCAACTGTGTAAGCCATCGTCAAAACGGTAAGGCCAAAGGCAAAGGAAACACCAAGCCAACCGATGCCCACATCAGCTACGCCTGCCGCCAGAACGGCACTGCCGCAGCCCCCCAGAACCAACCAGAACGTGCCGAAGAACTCGGCAAGTAGTTTCGATGACATAGAAAATCCTCCGCCCAATAATGAGGTTAACCGTAATTCAAGAATTAGCTTATGTTAAATTGTTGCGAACGGGGAATTTTTTTTCGAAGCTTCCTCAATCGGGTCAGAACGGACCGCTGTGCCATTGAGCGGGATCAAGATGAAAAAGCTTTGACAGCTGTTCATAGATTGCCGGGTCAGAGGATCTCAGCGCATGTGGTCGTTCAAAGAACACCTCGACCGAAACGGCAAAGAATTCTTCGTGCCCTTCCGCGCCGTAGGGATCGATCACTGTGGGTTTCCCGGTTTCCACGGCGTGAACATGTGTCTTGTAACCGTTCAGAAAGGCGGTTTCCCACTCGTCAAAGCTTTGGTCATTGCTGAGCACGGGAACACCATTGGTTGCGCCCGAGAGGTCATCAAGCTGGTGCGCGAACTCGTGAAAGACGACGTTCCGACCATCGTGATCATTCAGGGCACCGCGCTGGCTATGGGCCCAGGACAGGATCACGGGGCCGCGGTTCCAGCTTTCCCCGCTGCGGATGATTTCCTGTTCGGTGACGACATAGCCACTGTGGCGGCGCTGTTTTGATTTGAAGGCACCGGGGTAAACCAGAATGGTCGTCAGGTTGTCATACCACTGGTCTGTATTCACCACGAGCAGACAGGCTTGCGCGGCAATCGACACCTGCATATCTTCGGTGACGTCCAGCCCGTCGCAGCCGACGAAATCGACCTGATCAAGAAACAGGTTGATCTTTCCTTCCAGCGCCCCGCGCAAGTCTTTGGGCAGCTTCTGGATAATCGGCACCTGAGCGTTCACAATATCGCGCTGGTGCTGGGACAGCGACTTGGCCAGCAAGGTCAGGCGGGTTTGTCGTTTCGACCAGAAGTGAAAGGCCGCAGCGCCAGCGATCAGCGCGACAACCGTCAGAAAAAGCAACATGGATCGACTGTAGCGCGATCAGAAAGGGACGAAAACGGGAATCCCGGATCATCCGGACACTCAAAAGAAATGACGCCACGGGTTTCCCCACGGCGCCCTGACATGAAGTGCAGTCTGCTTACTGTTTGACTTCTGCCGCCGGGTTCGATCCGGCTTTGGCGCTGCGGCCGGGGTTCAGGGGATCGTCCTGACGCTGAACCGAGCCTTCGAAATGCGCGCCGCTTTCAATGGCGATGGTCTTGTGGATGATGTCGCCTTCGACACGGGCGGTCGAGGTCAGGCGAACCTTGAGGCCACGTACGCGGCCAACGATGCGACCGTTGATCACAACGTCATCTGCGGTGACTTCGCCCTTGATCGTTGCCGATTCACCAATGGTCAGCAAATGGGCGCGGATGTCGCCTTCGACAGTGCCTTCCACCTGAATGTCACCGCTGGTCTTGATGTTGCCGGTGATGTGCAGATCCGAGGACAGAACCGAGGCCGGCGGCTTGGGTTTGGGTGCCATTGCAGGTTTCGCGTCAGCCGGAGCAGGAGCCGCTGGGGTCGCCGGAGCGGCAGGTTTGGCCGCCTCAGGTGCTTTGGGTGCGGGCTCGTTGATTTTGCTTTTAGAAAACATTTTTCGCAGCCTTGATGTAAGTCATTGGGTTTACGGGATTTCCGTTCACGCGCACCTCGTAGTGCAGATGCGTGCCGGTGGACCGTCCGGTGTTACCCATATCAGCAATATGATCCCCGCGCGAGACCCTTTGGCCGACCTTTACGTTGATCTTGGTGTTATGAGCATAAAGTGTCTCAATTCCGAACGCGTGCTTGATTTTCACAAGGCGTCCGAAGCCTGATTGCCAACCGGCATGCGTGACCACGCCATCAGCGGTCGCAAAGATATCGGTGCCCGTTGCTGCGGCAAAATCCGTGCCGTTGTGCATCCGGCTACCGCCGGTTTTTGGGTCGCGGCGGCGACCATATCCGCTGGTAAAGCGAAACGCGCTTTTGACCGGGCTGGCGAAGGGGGCCTTTTCCGCTGCAATTCGGTACAGGTTCAGCTGATCCATCTGGCGCAGCAACGTGTTCGCGCGCACTTCTTCGGGCGAAAGCTCGTCTTCTTCGCCGCGTGTGCTAAGGGATAAAGGGGTCAGCGGACCGCCCATGCCGCTATATCCGCGCCGGACCTCTTCGATGATGCGATCTGTCGGCATTCCGGCCTCTCGGAACATCTTGTCCAGAGGTTCGACCGAAATGACCATCGCCTCTTCCAGCTGGCGGAAAATCTCGTCGCTGCGTTCCTGCATCAGACGGATTTCCAGTTCCAGATCGTCCCGCTGTTCCAGCGCGTCCAGGGCGTTGGTGGCGATCAGGTCGCGTTCTTTGGCGGTCCGCGCCAAAGCGTCGGTCATAAAGGCCATCTGTACCGGGGCGCTGGAAACCGCGGCATACATATCGGAGCCGCTGGTGTCCTGTTTCAATTGGGCCAGCTCTGAGCGCGCCTCTTCGCGCTGTTTCATCGTGGTGCGCAATGTCGTCTGAATGACATCGATACCTGTCTCAAGCTCGCGGCGACGGTTTTCCGAGGCCAGCAGTTCCGACTGCATCGCGGAAATCTGGTCCAGCGCGGCATTGAACCGGTCCTGAGCGGCCAGCGCCTCATGCGCACGGGCATCGCGTTCTGCCGACAGAGTGTTCAGGCGTTCCTGATAGATGGCCTGATCGCGCTTTGCCTGTTCCCGGAAATTCCCGGCCCCGATGCTGTCCATCAACAATATGGCTGTCGCAACCGCTGTCCATCCGACCATGACGGCAACGCCGGCCACTGCGACGACCTGAGTTTCCGAACTGAGCCGGATAAATTTTGTGTCTGTGTCGGATTTCAGAAAGACCCGGCGTTCCGGGAAATGCCTCTCAAGCAGTGAGTGCAGTTTTATTGCCAGACGTGTTCGCACGCGCCCTACCTTTCATCCCCAAGATCGGAACCGGTCGTGAGTGCCTGCCGTCCCTTGCGCCGATTGCATAAAGCGGCAGGGGCGTTCGGGCAAGTTTGTTGACCAATCAGGTGCAAATGGCGCTGAAATCCCGCAAAGATCGGCGAGATTTTGCCGAAAATAACGCAGAAGTGTCAGTTCGAGAGGTCTCCGGGCGCGGGCAGGTCTTCGGTCAGGGGCCAGTAGAAATCGGGGGGCAACCCGGCTTCGGCCCGTTTTTCTTCGTTGAAGGGGGGCTTGAGAACACCGTGGAAGTACCGCCGGACCAGCGCGTGAAACACGTCCTTGGGGTCGGCGTTTTCGCGGCCACACAGGAAGTGGAACCATTTTGAGCCGTAAGCGACGTGGCCGACTTCTTCGGCATATATCACTTCGAGCGCGGCGATGGCCTGCGCGGCCTTGGCCTTGCGGAATATCTCGATCATGCCGGGAGTGACATCCAGCCCACGCGCCTCAAGCACCATGGGCACAACGGCCAGCCGCCCCATCAGATCTTCGGCAGTATCTTCGGCAGCGCGCCACATACCGGCATGAGCGGGTAGGGCACCATAATGGCTGCCCATCTGTTCCAGACAATCGCAGACCATCTCGAAATGGCGCGATTCTTCTTCGGCGCATTTCACCCAGTCATCGTAGAACCCGATGGGCATGGGTACATGGCCAAAGCGCGCGATGATGTCCCAGTGCAGATCGACGGCGTTCAGCTCGATATGGGCAACCGCGTGTAGCAGGGCAATGCGCCCGGCCTCGGTACCCGGTTTCCGTTTGGGTACCTCACGCGGGGACAACAGCTCGGGCTTGTCCGGGCGCGCGGGGGACAGGGGCGGTGATGCGGTGCCGATCTCGATGGGTTCACCCTCGGCCTTGCGGGAGGCAAACCACGCGGCGGCATGGGCTTTGGACAGGGCGGTTTTGGCCCGCCCGTCCGCTGTTGTCAGAACCTCTGTCGCCATCTGTGTCAGTGTTTTGGGCACCGGGTCGCTCCGCCTTTGGCATGTCAGCGCGGGTGATAGACCGGATGGCGCGGCAGGTCGAGGGGGGCTTAGATCGCCTTCACCGCTTCCAGCACATCTTCCACATGGCCGGGCACCTTGACCTTGCGCCAGACCTTGGCAATGCGTCCCTCGCTATCAATGACAAAGGTCGATCGCTCGATCCCCATCGATTTCCGGCCATACATGTTCTTTTCAACCCATACGCCATAGTCCTCGCAGACGGTCGAGCCTTCGTCCGACAACAGCGGAGTGGTCAGCCCGTGTTTGGCGACAAACTTGTCATGCTTGGCGACGCTGTCCCGCGAAATGCCGAAAACGTGAGCCCCTGCATCGGTAAACGCCTGAAGCTGCTCTGAGAAACCGATGGATTCCTTGGTGCAGCCCGGCGTATCATCACGGGGATAGAAGAACAAAACCACGGTGCCACCGCGCAACGCCGAAAGCGTCACCTCGCCACCGCCGTCGCGCGGCAAAGTGAAGTCGGGGGCGATGTCTGAAACGTCGGGCATTGGAAACTCCGCTAAAGGTTTTTAAAGGCTGCCCGTCATCATAGGGCAACGCGTGCGGGTTGGAAGGCGTGGATAGCAAATTGAAGCAGCACGAAGACGACGAAGCAAAGCCGGGCAAGCCTGTGCGCCGTCGGTCGCGCCGCCGCACCGCTGGTCTGTGGGCTATGCGTGGGGCCATCGTGCTGGTGCTTCTGGCGATGTTTACCGGTTTCATGGTCGTGGGACAGAGAATGCACGCGCCGGTCTGGCTGCGCGATAGGGTCGAAGCCCGGCTGGAACGGGCGCTGGGCGGGCTGCAAATCCGGTTTGGAGACGTCAGTTTCATCATTCACGAAGGCTGGCGACCCCGTCTGCGGCTGACCGATGTTGCCATCAGTGACGCGGCGGGCCAGCAGATTGCGCAGGTATCCGATATGCGCGCCAGCCTGGCCATGCGCCCCTTGCTGCGCGGTCAGGTCCGGCCCAAGCGCATCATTCTGAGTGGCGCGCAGATCGCCATGACCCGCGATCAGGACGGGGCGCTGACCCTGACCGTGGGATCGGGCAGCGCGCCGGTTCAGGAAGCGCCGGACCTTGCACAGCTGATCGAGACCTCGGACGAGGTCTTTCAATCTCCGATACTGTCGGCGCTGACCTCGGTCGAACTTGATGCGATTACGCTGGATTACCGCGACCTGCGGCAGGGGCGGTCGTGGGTTCTGGACGGTGGGCATATTCAGGCGAACCGCAGTGATAACGAAGTGCGGCTTGCAACCGGGTTTTCGGTTCTGTCGGGGCGTGACTATGTCAGCAGTATCGAGGCCAACTATACCAGCGTACTGGGCACGCCTGCCGCCAGCTTTGGCATCTCGGTCACCGATCTTCCGGCCGAGGATATAGCAGGCCAAAGCCCGGCCCTTGCCTGGTTGCAGGTTCTGCGCGCACCGATTTCAGGGGCTTTGCGGGGCAGTGTCGATGAAAACGGGGCAACAGGAACCGTGTTCGCAACCCTCAATCTGGGGGCCGGGGCGGTGCAGCCCAACCCGGAAACACGCCCTGTCCCGTTCGAATCTGCCCGTACATATTTCACCTATGACCCGAACGCCCAGATGCTGGACTTCAATGAGGTGTCGGTGGTGTCGGCCTGGGGCACAGTTCAGGCCGATGGAAAGGCGTTTCTGCAAGGGGCTGAAGATGGTGTGCTGGACAGTCTGGAGACGCAACTGCGCTTGTCCGGGATCAATGTGAACCCGGCAAATCTTTTCCCGGAGCCGATTCAGCTGTCGCGTGCCAGCGTGGATTTCAAGATGGCGTTCAACCCGTTCCAGTTGCGCCTTGGCCAGATGACCATCGAGGATCCGGGTCATACCGTGCGCGCCTTCGGGGTTTTGCACGGGCGTCCCGATGGCTGGGCTGTGGCGCTGGATGCCCATCTGGATCAGATGAGCTCGGACAATGTTCTGAGTTACTGGCCCGAGCGTCTGGCGCCGAAGCCACGGGAATGGGTGACGGAAAACCTCTATCAGGGGGTTTTGTCGGACATGGATTTCGCCCTGCGTCTGGAGCCCGGTTCCAAACCGGATCTGTATCTTGATTTCGGGTTCGAGCAAGCCAAGGTTCGCTTTGCAAAGACCCTGCCGCCAATCGAAGATGCACAAGGTCAGGCCAGTCTGATCGACAGCCGGTTTACGGTCACCGCGCAGCAGGGGGTGGTGGTCGCCGATGACGGGGGGAGTGTGGATGCCGCGGGGACGTCCTTCATCATACCTGACACGGATATCAAGAAATCCGCACCCGGCATCGCCCGTATTCAGGCAAAGGGCAGCGTGACTTCTGCGTTGTCGCTGCTGGACCGGCCGCCGCTGGAATTGCTGAGCAAGGCCGGTTTGCCCGTTGACGTTGCCAAAGGCACGGTTGCGTTGACCGGAACGCTGTCCTTGCCGTTGATAAAAGAGCTGAAGTTTCAGGATACCGAATTTCACTTTATCGGAACGCTGGCCAATCTGTCCAGTGACCGTCTGGTGCCGGGATTTTCCATAAGTGCCCCGATGCTGGATATTTCCGGCAATCAGTCGGGTGTCCAGATTCAAGGGCTGGGACAGTTCGGCGATGTTCCGCTTGAGGCGCTTTGGCAGCAGCCCATTGACGGCGAAACCGAACAGCGCAGCACCTTCACCGGCCAGATCGAACTGTCCCCGCGTCTGATGGATGAGATCAAGGCTGGCCTGCCGCCGGGGATGCTGACGGGCAAAGGGGTTGCTGATATTACGCTGGGTCTGGGCGCTGGGGCACCTCCGAAACTGTCTGTTGTTTCGGACCTTCAGGGCGTGGCGCTAGCCATCCCTGAACTCGGTTGGCGCAAAGAGGTAAACACCACAGGATCACTGACTGCGGACGCGACGTTGGGCGCGCAGCTGAAAGTGGACGACCTGCGGATCAATGCAGCGGGACTGCGCACAACCGCATCCATTTCCTTTCACGAAAACGGTGAATATGACCGTGTCCAGTTCAGCTCGTTCGATCTGGGGGACTGGCTTGCGGTTCCGGCGGAACTGATCGGGCGGGGAGCCGCTGTCCCGGATATCCGCGTCCTTGGCGGTGTGCTGAACATGGGGTCTGCAAACTTCGGGGAAAGCGGCGGATCGGGCGGCGGCGGTGCCCCGGGGCCGAAACTGGACGTGGCACTGGACCGTCTTCAGGTTACCGAAACTGTTGCACTGACAGGTTTCCGGGGGGCGTTCCAGACAACCGGCGGCGTAAATGGCACCTTCACAGCGCGGGTGAACGGCGGTGCGGCTGTTGCCGGTCAAGTGACCCCACGGGGAAATCGAAGCGCCGTTGACCTGACGTCGAAAGACGCGGGGGCCGTTTTGCGATCGGCCGGCGTTCTGACACAGGCGCGTGGCGGTGATCTGGACCTCAAGCTTGAACCGGTGGCTGAGCCCGGCAGTTACGACGTCATCCTGAAAATCGTTAATACCCGGATCACCGATGCCCCGGCCATGGCCGCGATCCTGAACGCGATCAGCCTTGTTGGCCTGCTGGACGAGATGGCCGGGCAGGGGATCTTCTTTTCGGCGATTGACAGCCGCATGAGGATATCGCCCACCGACATCAAAGTGCTGAGTGGCAGCGCTGTTGGCCCGTCAATGGGGCTTTCGTTTGATGGAACAATCGACACCGTGAACAGCCTGCTGAACCTGCGGGGGGCGATTTCACCGATTTACCTTCTCAATGCCGTTGGCAGCGTGTTTACCCGCAAGGGCGAAGGTGTCATCGGATTCAATTACACGCTGACCGGGCCGATATCCTCGCCCAAAGTCGCGGTGAACCCTCTGTCCGGTCTGGCGCCCTTGTTTTTGCGTGATCTGTTGCGTCAGCCTGCGCCAAAGGTCTCGGACGGCCCCAATGCTGCGCCGGTGGAACCTGACGAGCCGAAACCGACATTTGGTTCTCCTCCCAGTGACCGCTGACGGGATATGGCCGAATCTTTTGTGGGGTTGTAAGGCGCGGTCATGAAGCTCAGCGATTTTGATTTCGACCTGCCCGACGACCTGATTGCCACGCGGCCTGCCAGCCCGCGATCCTCTGCGCGCCTTCTTGTGGCGCGGGGGGGTGCCACAGTGGACAGCCACGTGTTCGACCTGCCCGATTTCCTGCGGCCGGGCGACCGGCTGGTGCTGAACGACACGCGCGTTATCCCGGCGCGCCTGAACGGGCGGCGCCACAGAGACAGCGCGCAAGGCCCGGTTTCCGCCGGGGTCGAGGCCACTCTGCTGGACCCGCAGGCCGATGGCACCTGGTCTGCGCTGATCAAGCCATTGAAGAAAGTGAAGCCGGGGGAAGAGATCGTGTTTTCGGCCGATCTGAGCGCGACGCTGGATCGGGTGGAAGACGGGCAGGCCTACTTGCGCTTCAATCTCAGTGGTCAGGATTTCGACAAGGCGCTGGATCAGGCCGGTGCGATGCCGCTGCCGCCCTATATCGCCGCCAAACGTCCGGCGGACGAGCAGGACAAGACGGATTATCAGACCATCTGGGCCCGCAGGTCCGGTGCGGTGGCAGCCCCGACCGCCTCGTTGCATTTTGACGATGCCCTGATGCAGGCTTTGTCGAAACGGGGTGTCGCCGTCACACATGTGACCCTGCATGTTGGCGCCGGAACCTTCCTGCCGGTCAAGGTCGAGGATGTGACAACCCACAAGATGCACGCCGAATGGGGGCAGGTCAGCGCCGAGGCTGTTGCCGAGATACAGGCGACAAAAGCTGCGGGCGGGCGTGTCATCCCGGTGGGCACCACCGCCTTGCGCCTGATCGAAAGTGCTGCGCGTTCGGGCACGATCGAACCGTGGGAAGGTGACACCGATATCTTCATCTATCCCGGTTTCCGGTTTCACGTGACCGATGCGCTGATGACAAATTTTCATCTGCCGAAATCCACGTTGTTGATGCTGGTTTCGGCGTTGATGGGTCAGGACCGGATGCGCGAGGTTTACGCCCATGCCATCGCGCAGAAATACCGTTTCTTTTCTTATGGCGATGCGTCGCTTTTGATCCCCGGATAGGCGCGCATACGGCATCACCGACAGGGAATGTCGTAGACAAGCGCGATGGAAGCGGTCTTTGATCGCAGAACAAAACTCAAACCAGCTTGGCACCTATCGGAGGCCCAAATGATTCAGGTTCTGTCCAGCGCATGGGCATTGTTGCTCGGCATGGGGTTGCTGATGGTCGGAAACGGCCTTCAGGGCACGATCCTGGGTGTTCGCGGACAACTCGAGGGGTTTTCGACCCTTGAGATGTCTTTTGTAATGTCAGCATATTTTGTTGGTTTTCTGGGTGGTTCACGGCTTGCGCCCGAGATGATCCGGCGTGTTGGTCATGTGCGGGTCTTTGCGGCGCTGGCGTCTTTCATTTCTGCCGTGATGATCATGTACCCGATGCTGGCAGACCCGATCGCCTGGGTTCTGGGACGCGTGGTGATCGGGTTCTGTTTTTCGGGCGTTTACGTCACTGCGGAAAGCTGGCTCAACAACGCAGCCAATAATGAAAACCGCGGTCAGGCCCTGTCGCTTTACATGATCGTTCAGATGTTGGGTATCATCGGCGCGCAGGGCCTTTTCCTGTTGGGCGACCCTGCCGGATACGAAACATTCGTGATCGCCTCGATCCTTGTTTCGGTATCTTTCGCACCGATTTTGCTGTCAATTTCGCCAACGCCGGCATTCGATACTACCAAGCCGATGACGTTGCGGGAATTGATGAAAAGCTCTCCGCTGGGGTGTGTCGGCATGTTCCTGCTAGGCGGCGTGTTCTCGGCGCAATTCGGGATGTCTGCGGTTTACGGGGCCCAGGCCGGTCTGTCCTTGGTTGAGATCTCGGCATTTGTGGCGGCGTTCTATGTTGGGGCAATTGTCCTGCAATACCCGCTGGGCTGGTTTTCCGACCGGATGGACAGGCGTTTCCTGATCCTGTTGGTCGCGGCAACCGGAGCAGTTGGCGCCGTCAGTGGTATGCTTTATGGCTTTTCCTTCGAAATCCTCCTGGCGTCTGCTTTTGTGATCGGCGGAATGACCAACCCTTTGTATTCATTGCTGATTGCGCACACCAACGATTTTCTGGAATACGAGGATATGGCCGCGGCATCCGGTGGTCTGATCTTCATCAACGGCCTTGGGGCAATTACCGGACCCGTTATCACAGGCTGGCTGATGGGTGACGCAGTCTTTGGCCCGCCGGGCTTTTTCCTGATCATTGCCGTGTTGCTTGTCGCATTGGCCGCCTATTCGGTCTACCGGATGACCCAGCGTGCAGCAGTTCCTGTTGAAGAAACCGGCACCATGTCGACGCTTTATCCCACTGCATCGCCCGTTGCATTCGAGGTTGCACAGGAAGTTGCCATAGAGGCGGCAGAAGCAGAGTTCGAAGAAGGTGCGCGCGAAACCGCTTGAGACACGAAATTATGTCGGTTGTGTTGCAATATGTTACTGTAACAGTTCTGTAAAAGGGACTTAAATGACGTTACGTCTGGGGCGCGGGCAATTGACGGAGTTTGAGGCAATGGTAACGCCTGAAGAAGTATTGAGTTTTTGGTTAGATGAAGTTGGCCCTAAGGGCTGGTATATTGAAAATGAGGCGCTGGACGCAGACATTCGGGCGCGGTTTCAGTCAACTTGGGAAGCAGCGGCAGCGGGTCGGTTTTCGCTCTGGCTGACTTATCCCAGCGGGGCGCTGGCCTATATCATCCTGACAGATCAGTTCCCGCGTAACATGTTCCGAGGTGAGGCGCGTGCCTTCTCGACCGATCGTGCGGCATTGGCGGCGGCGAAATGCGCAGTCGACAAAGGCTGGGACAAGAAGATCGACGAACCAGCCAGACAGTTCTTTTACCTGCCGATGATGCACTCGGAAAACCTGTGCGATCAGGAACGCTGTGTGCGTCTGATCTGCCAAAACATGAGCAGCGACGCAAGCAACCTGCTGCACGCCAGAGCGCATCGCGAGGTGATCCGCAAGTTCGGTCGTTTCCCGTATCGGAACGCGGCGCTGTCCCGCAGCTCGACTCCGCATGAAACTGCCTATGTCGATATGGGCGGGTACGGCACGACCGTGCGCGAACTACAAGCTACGGGCTGAACGCGAAGCCGCAACCGCTCTTTGGTCACGGCTGCGCTTTATGACTCAGGTGTGCATCCCCGCAATGCCAAAACGCGTTCCGCTGCGATATCGGCGCCGGTTTGGATCGCCTGCGCAATCAGCATTTCTGGCGTGTCAGCCAGTTCCGAAATCCGCTCCTGAACCGTTTGCAGCTTCTGTTCTGCTGCATTCAGGCGCCCCAGCGTTGCCCGGAGGTTTTGCGCGGCTTGGCTGTCTGCAAACGTGTCTTGCTGTGAAAGCGCCGCCAAATCAGTCCGCAACGCCGCAAGCTCGTCCCGAATGCCCTTCGCCTCATCCCGGATGGGGGCCAAGGCCTGAACCGTTTGCGAGACTTCAGCAGTGATGTTTTCGGCTTTGGACGCCAGTTTCCAGCCCAGAAACAGGCACAGCGCAACAAGTATCAATGTGGCATTGAGCAGGGCAAGCAGCAGATCTTTCAGAGTTTTGGCCATGGTCAGCCCCTTGAATGGGTTGAGAAAAGAATAGGTCCGACCGGTGTCGGCGTTTCTTTTCTAGCCATTGCATGGCCCGGGGTATAGGCTGAAATCCGCAAGTTCAGGCATCGCTTACCCTGCGTCCTATTTGTCGCGGGAACGGTGTGTTGATGCGTTCCGAATAATAGTTTAATGGTAAACTAAATTTTCAACTCCTGCGCCGAGAGGAACACATGGCTGCACAATCCTATGATCTGATCGTAATCGGGGCTGGCCCCGGCGGCTATGTCGCTGCAATCCGCGCAGCCCAGCTGGGCCTGAAAACCGCAGTGGTCGAGCGCGAGCATTTGGGGGGGATCTGCCTGAACTGGGGCTGTATTCCGACCAAGGCGCTGTTGCGGTCGTCCGAAGTGTTCCATCTGATGGAGCGCGCCAAGGATTTCGGTCTGAAAGCCGAAAAGATCGGATATGATCTGGACGCGGTGGTCAAACGATCCCGTGGCGTGGCCGCGCAGCTGTCAGGAGGCATTGGCCATCTGCTGAAGAAGAACAAGGTTGCCGTTGTAATGGGGCAGGCCACGATCCCTGCAAAGGGCAAGGTCAGCGTCAAGACCGACAAAGGCACCGAGGAACTGACCGCCAAGAACATCATTCTCGCAACCGGGGCACGGGCGCGGGAACTGCCGGGCCTTGAAGCTGACGGCGATCTGGTCTGGACGTACAAGCACGCACTGCAACCGCCGCGGATGCCGAAAAAACTGCTCGTCATCGGGTCTGGTGCGATCGGCATCGAGTTTGCCAGCTTCTACAATACGCTGGGCGCAGACACCACAGTTGTCGAGGTGATGGACCGGGTGTTGCCGGTCGAAGACGCCGAAATCAGCGCATTGGCCAAGAAGGCGTTCACCAAACAGGGCATGACCATCATGGAAAAAGCCATGGTCAAGCAGCTGGACCGTGGCAAGGGGAAAGTGACCGCGCATATCGAGGTAAAGGGCAAGGTCGAGAAACAAGAGTTCGACACAGTGATCTCGGCTGTCGGGATCGTTGGCAATATCGATAACCTTGGTCTGGAAGCTCTGGGCGTCAAGATCGACCGGACACATGTGGTTACGGACGAGTATTGCCGCACCGGCGTTGAGGGCCTTTATGCGATCGGTGACATCGCAGGCGCGCCCTGGCTTGCACATAAAGCAAGCCACGAGGGTGTCATGGTCGCGGACCTCATCGCGGGTCAACATGCGCACCCGGTCAAACCCGAAAGCATCGCGGGATGCACCTATTGCCAGCCTCAGGTTGCCTCGGTTGGATATACCGAAGCAAAGGCCAAAGAGCTGGGTTACGACATCAAAGTCGGCCGCTTTCCCTTTATCGGCAATGGCAAGGCCATAGCCTTGGGTGAGCCGGACGGGCTGATCAAAACCGTGTTTGATGCGAAAACAGGCGAGTTGCTGGGCGCCCACATGATCGGTGCCGAAGTTACCGAACTGATTCAGGGTTACGTGGTCGGTCGCCAGCTGGAGACAACGGAAGAAGACCTGATGAACACCGTCTTCCCGCACCCGACACTGTCAGAGATGATGCACGAAAGTGTGCTGGATGCCTATGGTCGCGTGATCCATATGTAAGATCGGCGTAGTTCCCCGTCAGGGTTGGGGGCTCTGCCCCCGCCGCGCGTGCCGCGCGCCTCCCCCGGGATATTTTAGGCCAGATGAAGCAGGGATCCTTTATTCATCTGGCTGCAAATATCCCGGAGCGCGAGGCAGAGCCTCGCATAAGACCTATTTGTTCAAAGCATCCAGAATGCGCGCCCATGACCGGATGCCCTTGTGGAAGCTTTTCACGTCATATTTCTCGTTCGGCGAATGGATGGCATCATCTTCGTTTGCATAGCCAACCAGCATCGAGTCGAGCCCCAGAACGGTGTTGAAATAGCCGACAACAGGGATTGATCCCCCCATTCCAGTGAACACCGCCTCGCGGTCCCATTCATCCGACAATGCGCCGCGCGCGGCTTCGAATTCGGGGCGGGTGATATTCATGACCGAAGCGGGAGACCCTTCCATATCGTTATCCCAGACCACTTTGGCGTCCGGGGATAGCTGATCCTCGACATGTTTGCGGATTTTGGCGCGCAGCGCGTCCGGGTCCATGTCACCAACAAGACGGCAGGTGATTTTGCAATGGGCCTTGGACGGAATAACGGTTTTGGAGCCCGCACCGTTATAACCACCCCACAGCCCGTTCACTTCGAGCGTTGGTCGTGCCCATTGTTGCTCCAAGGTGGAGTAACCCTTTTCGCCATGCGGCTGGGTGTAGCCGACCGAATTCAGATAATCCGCTTCGTCGAAGCCGCAATTCTGCCATTGGCGCAACTGGTCTTCGGGTACTTCATGCACGCCTTCGTAGAACCCGTCGACCGCTACCCGCCCGGTTTCGTCGTCATAAAAAGAGGTCACGATTTTCGACAGTTCGCGCAGCGGGTTCAGGCCCGGGCCGCCATAGTGGCCGGAATGCAGATCGATGCGCGGCCCCACAATGGTAAACTCGTCCTTCAGCATGCCCCTCAACTGCGCCGCAATCGACGGAACGCCGCGTGACACCATGGATGTATCGCAGACCAGCGCCAGATCCGCTTTGAGTTCGGCGGCATTTTCCTTGAGGAAAGGAACCAGTGAGGGCGAGCCTGATTCTTCTTCGCCCTCGAAAAAGAAAGTGATGCGGCAGGGCAAGGATCCGTGTACGGCCTTCCAGGCGCGGCAGGCTTCGACAAAAGTCATTAGCTGGCCTTTGTCGTCTGACGCTCCGCGTCCGCGGATGACCGGTCCGGTTTCGGTGTCCTCAATGGCGGGATCGAATGGATCCCGGTTCCACAGGTTCAACGGATCGACCGGCTGCACATCGTAGTGGCCATAAAACAGGAAATGCGGCGCAGTCGCGTCCTCACCCACGTGGCCAACAACCATCGGGTGGCCCGGTGTTTCCCGTTTCTCTGCCGCAATCCCGATGCTGTTCAGATCGGCGACCAGCCAGTCCGCGGCGCGGCTGACCTCGGCCTTGTATGCGGGGTCGGTCGAGATCGACGGGATGCGCAGCAGTTCCATCAGGCGGTCGATCGAGGTTTGCAGATCTTCGTCAATCCGGTTCAACACGGCGTCTAGCGACATGGGGGGCTCCTGCCTGTTTATTGTTCCCGCGAACCCTAGCAGCGTTGTCGGCGCCGTCCAGAGTTGTTGACACGAATTGCGGCCCGGCAGCGTAAGCTTTGGGTAGGGAGGCGAGACCTGCGTCGTTTCCACGCGTTCGATGGCCGTAACTTTACTTGTCGGATGGGGCGCAAACTTATATTTGATGCAAATCAAAGTTGGGTTCACCTTTTCGGCTGTAACCAGCTGAATAAGGGAACACAAAGCCACCGAAACAGGGTAAGCTGTGGGAGGTGGCGAAAATATCGCCCAATGGGAAACCGGATACGGGCGTTCAAGGAGGGTCCTTTGGACTATACTGCTCAGCTCGATTCAGCGATTGCCAGGCTGCATGATGAAGGTCGTTACCGGACCTTCATCGATATCGAACGTCGCAATGGGCATTTTCCCCACGCGGTGCGCACACGTCCGGACGGGTCACAGCAGAACATCACCGTATGGTGCGGCAACGATTATCTGGGCATGGGGCAAAACCCGGTCGTTCTGAATGCAATGCACGAAGCTGTTGATGCAGCCGGTGCAGGTTCAGGCGGTACGCGCAATATCTCGGGCACCACGGTTTATCATAAAAGGCTTGAGGCTGAACTGGCCGATCTTCACGGCAAGGAAGCCGCGCTGCTTTTTACCAGCGCCTATATCGCCAATGACGCAACGCTCAGCACGCTGCCTAAACTGTTCCCGGGCCTGATCATCTACTCTGACGCGCTGAACCATGCCTCGATGATCGAAGGCGTGCGCCGGAATGGCGGGGCCAAGCGCATCTTCCGGCACAATGATGTGGCGCATCTGCGCGAGCTGCTTGAGGCGGACGATCCGGCCGCACCCAAATTGATCGTATTCGAGTCGGTTTATTCCATGGACGGCGATTTTGGTCCGATCGAAGAGATCTGCGATCTGGCAGATGAATTCGGCGCACTGACTTATATCGACGAAGTGCACGCGGTAGGCATGTATGGCCCGCGCGGCGGCGGTGTGACCGAGCGCGATAACCTTGCCCACCGGATCGACATCATCAATGGCACGCTGGCAAAAGCCTATGGCGTGATGGGCGGCTATATCGCGGCCAGCGCCAAGATGTGCGACGCCGTG
This sequence comes from Ruegeria sp. AF1, assembly GCF_056542125.1. Lineage (NCBI taxonomy): Bacteria > Pseudomonadati > Pseudomonadota > Alphaproteobacteria > Rhodobacterales > Roseobacteraceae > Ruegeria > Ruegeria sp. AF1. Next base: position 679,445 of record NZ_JBQFZG010000001.1, on the reverse strand, counting down.
CGGTCATATGCGCCGGGCTTTATCTTTACCACGTCCCTGCCACCTGCGGTTGCGGCCGGGGCTGCTGCATCTGTTGCCTACCTGAAAACCGCACCCGAACTGCGCGAGCAGCATCAGACGCAGGCCAAAATCCTCAAGCTGCGGTTGAAGGGGATGGGGCTACCGCTGATCGACCACGGTAGCCATATCGTGCCCGTGATCGTCGGAAACCCGGTCCATACCAAGAAGCTCAGCGATATGCTGTTGGATGATTACGGCATTTATGTGCAACCGATCAATTTCCCGACCGTTCCGCGCGGAACCGAGCGTCTGCGCTTTACCCCTTCTCCGGTGCATGGGCCTGACGAAATGAACCGTCTGGTACAGGCGATGGACGAACTTTGGTCACATTGTGCGCTAAATCGCGCCGAACTTGCCGGTTAACCTCACGCCAAAGTGTGCAACGTATTTGCCGCGTGTTAAGCTTACGCTAACAAAATCGGCGGACGAATCGTTTTGGGGATGATTCGCCGCTAACGCGAAACACGCGACAGGCAGAATGGGGCAGCAGGAATGATTGGGCGCAGATCACAGCGCGAATCTGATGAGGATGTAGATGTCAGACCGAAAGGGTTTGACGACTACGAAGTACGCCTTGGTGACAAGATGCGCGGCGAACGCGCAACCATGGGCAAATCCCTGTTGGATGTTCAGCGCGAGCTGAGGATCAAAGCCAACTACATTGCTGCCATCGAAAACGCAGATCCTGATGCCTTTGACACGCCCGGCTTTATCGCCGGGTATGTGCGTTCTTACGCGCGTTATCTGGGGATGAACCCGGATGAAACCTTCTCGACTTTCTGCGCGGAAAGCGGTTTTTCGGTCGCGCATGGCATGTCGGCCGAGGCTTCGGTGGTGCGAAAGCCGACCGGTGCGCTTCCGGCGCGTGGGCCAATGGGGCGCGATCCCTTCATCTCGCCCAATACGCCGTACATTCCGGGCAAGGAATCTCTGGTCAGTCAGATTGAACCGCGCGCCATCGGATCGTCGCTGGTGCTTTTGGCGGTTATTGGTGGCATCGGCTATGGCGGGTGGGCGGTTCTGAACAAGATCCAGCAGGTACAGGTCAGCCCGGTTGAACAAGCGCCTGTGGTGCTTTCCGACCTTGATCCGCTGGATGCCGTGCGCGGCGGCGTTGTCGATGATGCGGTTGCTGCGGCGAACACCGAGGCACTGGACCGCCTCTATCGTCCGCAGGCCTTGGATGTTCCGGTTCTGGTTGCCCGCGATGCGCCAATTTCGACCCTTGATCCACGCGATGTCGGAACCTTCCGCCCGCCAAGCCTGCCGCAGTTCGAAGTCGCCGAAGTGCACACGGTTGAACGACCATCCTTGCCGCAGGTCGTGGAACAGATTGATACCATGCTGAAAATCGTTGCTGTCGATCCTTCTTGGATGCGGGTGACGGCGGCGGATGGCAGTGTTATTTTCGAAGGGACCCTTGGAACGGTCGAGCAAGGCAGTGTCTTTGAGGTTCCGCTAACGGAAGAACCACCGCTGTTGCGGGCAGGGGCGTCGGGATCGGTTTATTTCTCAATGAACGGCGAGCACTATGGCCCGGCAGGGGCACCCGGCACGGTTGCCAAAGGGGTGATCCTTTCGAAAGACGCGGTGTCTGAAGTTTATGCCGTTGCCGATCTTGAGGCGGAACAGAACAGCGCTCTCAAGCAATTGGTGGCTGAACTGCAAACCGAGGCGACAGAAGCGCCCGCCGAGTGATCTTGCCATTGCGGTAACCCCTTTGCCGGACTATCTACAGTCGCAACTCAGGCAGACGCGGATCCGTCCTTATGTCCCTTAATCACGTGCGCCCCTGGCGTGACATATATCGTCGTAAATCCCGTCAAATCATGGTCGGTAACGTTCCCGTCGGGGGGGATGCCCCGATCGCCGTTCAGACCATGACCAACACCCTGACCACCGATGTGGCGGCAACGGTGGCGCAAGTTCAGGCCGCAGCCGAGGCTGGCGCGGATATCGTGCGCGTTTCAGTCCCAGATGAGGCGTCGGCTAAGGCATTGAAAGAAATCGTACGCGAAAGCCCGGTGCCCATCGTTGCGGACATCCATTTTCACTATCGCCGTGGTATCGAAGCGGCCGAGGCAGGCGCTGCCTGTCTGCGTATCAATCCCGGCAACATCGGCGATGAAAGTCGGGTGAAAGAAGTCATTCAGGCCGCGCGCGACCACAATTGCTCGATTCGCATCGGCGTAAATGCAGGCAGCCTGGAAAAGCACCTGCTTGAGAAATATGGCGAACCGTGCCCCGAGGCGATGGTCGAAAGCGGGTTGGAACATATCCGCATCCTTCAGGACAATGATTTTCACGAGTTCAAGATCAGTGTGAAGGCCAGCGACGTATTCCTGTCCGCCGCCGCGTATCAGGGCATAGCCGAAGCCACTGATGCGCCCATCCATCTGGGTATCACCGAGGCGGGCGGACTGGTGTCCGGCACCATCAAATCCGCCATCGGGTTGGGCAACCTGCTGTGGATGGGGATCGGCGACACGATCCGCGTCAGCCTGTCTGCCGATCCGGTGGAAGAGGTGAAGGTCGGCTTTGAAATCCTCAAATCCCTTGGTCTGCGCCACCGTGGCGTCAACATCATCTCATGCCCGTCCTGCGCGCGGCAGGGGTTTGACGTTATCAAGACCGTCGAGGCGCTGGAACGTCGTCTGGAACACATCAAGACACCGATGAGCCTGTCAATCATCGGCTGCGTGGTCAACGGACCGGGCGAGGCGCTGATGACCGATGTCGGGTTTACCGGTGGCGGGGCAGGATCCGGGATGGTCTATCTGGCGGGCAAGGCCAGCCATAAGATGTCCAACGATCAGATGATCGACCACATCGTGGAGCAGGTCGAAAAGAAAGCCGCGGAACTGGACGCGGCTGCGGAAGCGGCGGAGTAGTGTGGGGTCGGCTGTGTCGGTAAGGCAGACATAGCGACCTTACTCATCCCTTGCCCTGATGCCTGAGCTGTTGCAAACTTGTTTCGTGACCGAACGATGCCTGTTTCGCCGCCGGTTCAGTCGGTAAACAGAACAGCGCGGACCCATGCTTTGGGAGGAGTGTGTCATGACATCCAAGACCGCAGGCCCTACGCCACCTGAGAACCTGACGCCACACCAGCAGGCCATGCCCAAGGTCAATCGGGTTACTTCGGATGATATAAAGGCGTCGCTAAAAGCTGGGTTCTCCGATTTTCTGGCGCGCCCCTTCATGAGCGGTTTCTTCGGGTTTTTCTATGCGGCTTTCGGCATCCTGATGGTCTGGAGCTTGGTCTGGCTTGGTAAGATCTGGATGATCATCCCAGCGATTGTCGGGTTTCCTCTGGTCGCGCCTTTCGCCGCTGCAGGACTTTATGAGATGTCCCGGCGGTTACAGAAGGGAGAGAAATTTGGCTGGTATGAAATCCTCACAGTCATGGCCGATCAACGCAAGCGCGAAATGGGCTGGATGGCCTTTGTTACGCTGTTCATTTTCTGGGTTTGGGTTTACCAGGTCCGGCTTTGGCTTGCGATCATCCTGCAGAATTCATCCTTTTCGGATTTTGACGGATTCTTGAACATCATCTTGTTCACCCCGCAGGGCTGGACATTCCTAGCAATCGGCACCTGTGTCGGGGCGTTTCTGTCGGCTGTCTTGTTTTCGGTCACTGTCGTCGCCATGCCCATGCTTCTGGACCGGGAAACAAATTTCGTTTCAGCCATGTTGACGTCTTTACGCGTCGTCTCGGAAAGCCCTGTGGTCATGCTCGGCTGGGCAGCGATCATCTCGGTCACAATGTTATTGTCGATGGTTCCGGCGTTTATGGGCTTGATCTTTACCTTGCCGATCCTTGGCCATACCACGTGGCATCTCTATCAACGGGCCGTGGAACCGGTAGACGGCTGAGGTCAGCAATCAGTCCGCCTTTTTGTCTGGGGGCAGCTGTGCCGCCCCCAATACCTATCAACCCTGTTCTGCGCGAACGCCATCTGCAATCTGCTGCATCTGATCGGCAGGCAGATAGCCGCGCAGCAACTCGGTTCCCAACACGAATGAGGGCGTGCCCGAAATCTGCATCCGTTGCGCCAGGGCGCGGGTGCGGCTGATCTCATCCGTGACGCTGTCGCTGTCCATCGCGGCGATGATCGCGTCACTGTCCAGACCCAGCCCGTCAGAGATGCGGCGAAGAGTTACTTCTGAGGGTTCGCCGCTGAATTCCATCAGCGCATCGTGAACCTGTTTATAGGCGTCATTGCCCGCCACTTGCTTGGTTGCCACCGCAAAGCGAGAGGACAAAACAGATGCGTCGCCCAGAATTGGCAGTTCTTTGATCACAAAGCGGATATTGCCATCGCTGGCCAGCAGGTTTGCCACTTCGGGCACCGCGCGGCGGCAATAGCCGCAGCGGTAATCCATAAACTCGACCAGTGTGATATCGCCATCCGGGTTGCCCCCAACCCAGCTAAAGCCATCGTCGAACAGTTCGGCCGCATTGGCGGCAACCAGTTCCTTGTCTGCGGCCGCTTCGGCCACTGCGTTTCGCTGTTCGAGGATATTGATTGCCTCGATAATGACTTCGGGGTTTTCCAGCAGGTATTCGCGTACCTGAGCGCCAAACTCTGCCTTTTCGGCATCATTCATCGCGTTCAGGTCCAGCGCCTGCGCTGAGGTCGCCGCCATGGAAAGCCCCAGAAGGGCAGGTGCAGCATGTCTGAGGATCATTTCCGTTTCCTTTTATCTTTCTTGAGTCGTTCTGAGGCAATCAACACGTCTTGTGCCCTTTGCCAACCCGGAGAGCCTTCCGGCAATTGCGCCACGGCCCGTTTCGCGTGAATTCCGGCATCCTCCATCCGACCCTGCAGGGCATAGCGCTCTGCCGTCACGGTCGAAGCCATGCCGTTATTTCCGACCTGCGCGTAAGCCACACCCAGGTCCTGCATCAGGCGTGCATTACGAAAGTCGCGCGCACGCGCCTGTTCCAGTGCATTCAATGCCTGTTTTGTTTCCCCTTGCGCCAACAGTGCGCGCCCATAGCCCGCAAGGATCAACGCATTGTTGGGTGCCATTTCAACAGCGCTTGCGTAGGCTTTAACAGCCTCGCTTACCCTTCTGTTTTCCAACAGGATTTGCCCTTTCAGGTCGTAATAGAACGGGTCATCAGGACGCTCGGCAAGCGCCGAGTCTATCGCGGCACGAGCGCGGGACAGATCGCGATTCTGATGATAGGCCGAAGCCTCTCGCATCAGGCGGATGTCGCGGTAGGGTTCTTCGCCGGCGCGCCGCAAGGTCCAACTGGGCGACCGCAGAAAGGCCGACAGCTTGCCTTTAACCCGCGCAAACCAGTAATCCGCATTGGGGTTTGGAACGGCTCGGTCGCCAAACTCATCCAGGAAAGCCTCGGCGGCGCGCAGACGATCACGGCTTGTCGGGTGTGATCGCATATAGGGGTCCTGGTTGGCGACACTCAGCAGTTCCTGACCGGCGAACTTTCGGTGCAACTCCACCATTCCGCTGGGTGAGATTTCGGCCCATCGCAGGTAACTTGCGGCGCTGCGGTCGGCGGATGCCTCTTCCGCGCGGGTGTGACCCAGAAAACCGCGGATTGCCGCGCCTTGGGTGCCAGCAGCGATCCCGATGGCGGCCTCGCCCCCACCCGCCGCTGCAGCCAGCAGGGCCAAAGCCGTGCCGAGGCTGGCGTTGCGCTGCGCGGCTTTCAGGTTCTCAGCCCGTCGCGCCAGATGACCATTCGAGATATGGGCGGCCTCGTGGGCGATGACAGCCTGCAACATCTCAGGGCTTTCGACGGTCAAAATCAGCCCGTAGTTCACATAAATCGCGTTGTAGTCGATGACGAATGCGTTGAACGTGTTGTCGTTTACGACCAGAATCTGAACCCGGTTCGTGTTCAGCCCCGCAGCCCGCAACACCGGAAAGGCCAGTTCACGCAGGCCATGTTCGATATCAGGGTCGCGGATTAGGCTCTGCGCGTGCGATTGCATCGCTGCCGCCAGCCAGACGACAACGGCAACCATCAGGGCCGGGATTGACGCCAACCGGGATACGCGCTCAAAAGCCATGACTGCAACATGGGAGATGGGCATGAGAAACTCAACCCGGTCCGGGGTCGATCCCTTCATCGTGATGGATGTGATGGAGGCGGCACGCAAGGCCGAAGAGGCGGGTCGCCACGTGATCCACATGGAAGTCGGCCAACCCGGAACCGGCGCGCCAAAGGGCGCGACCGAGGCTTTGGCCGCGGCGATGGAGCAAGGCCCGCTGGGCTATACGGTTGCCCTGGGTCTGCCCGCCCTGAGGCAGCGGATCGCCCGGCTTTACGGGGATTGGTACAATGTCGATCTGAACCCAGAGCGGGTGGTGATCACACCTGGCTCGTCCGGCGGATTCCTGCTGACCTTTACCGCATTGTTCGACAGCGGTGACCGTGTCGGTATCGGGGCGCCCGGCTATCCGTCCTATCGCCAGATCCTGAAGGCGCTGGGGCTGGTCCCGGTCGACCTGCCGACCGCGCCGGAAAACAGGTTGCAGCCCGTGGCGGCGGATATTCAGGGGATGGACCTGAAAGGGCTGATGGTTGCCTCGCCCGCAAATCCGACCGGTACGATGCTGGACCGTGCCGCCATGAACACCCTGATCCAGGCGGCGCACGGGCAGGGCGCGTCGTTCATCAGTGATGAGATTTACCACGGGCTGGAATACGAAGCCAAGGCCGTGACGGCGCTGGAGCTGACTGATGAATGCTATGTGATCAACTCGTTCTCGAAATACTTTTCGATGACCGGATGGCGCGTTGGCTGGATGGTGGTGCCTGAGGATCAGGTGCGCGTGGTCGAACGGATTGCTCAGAACATGTTCATCTGCGCCCCTCATGCCAGCCAGGTCGCAGCGCTGGCTGCGATGGATTGCGACGACGAATTACAAGCCAATCTGGATGTGTACCGCCGCAATCGCGCGCTGATGCTGGACGGGCTGCCCAAGGCCGGGTTTTCGAACATAGCGCCGCCCGACGGGGCGTTTTATGTTTATGCAGATGTATCCGACCTGACCGACGACAGCCGCACATTTGCGGCCGAGATTCTGGAACTGGCCGGTGTGGCCGTGACGCCAGGGCTGGATTTCGACCCGCAGCGCGGCCATACCACATTGCGTTTTTCCTATGCGCGCGCGACGGATGACATTCAGGAAGGGCTTGAGCGTTTGCGCCTTTTTATGGCGCGGCGCGGCGCTGTCAGGGAACCGGCCTGAGCCGTTCACAAGCGGCCGCTTGTGGTATAGGGTGCCCGGCAAACGATCTCGGGAAAACTTGAGGCCATGAGCAGGATCTTCTTTAGCATTGCGCTGTGTTGGGCGTTGGCTGGTGGTGCCATTGCGCAGGATTTCAGCGCGTTGGCGCGTGTCCAGCCTGACCAGAGCCGTATTACGGATGTCGGGCGTACCGGTGTTCGGGTGGACATCGCCCTCAGTCAGGGCGTTCCCTACAGGATTTTCACCTTGCAGGATCCCTACCGTATGGTTCTGGACTTCAACGAAGTGGATTGGGTCGGGCTGATCCGCGAAGATTTCCTGCAATCCGATCGCATCAGCGGCGTGCAGTTTGGCGCATATGTTCCGGGTTGGTCACGTCTGGTGCTGGAACTGGGGGCGCCGATGGCAGTGACGAAAGCAGAAATGTCGGTGGCAGAGGATTCAGGTGCTGCATTGCTGTCGCTCGACCTCAAGGGGACGGATTTCGATGCCTTCAACGCCTCGGCAGGTGCGCCGCGAAACCCGGGCTGGGACTTGCCGGAACCGGCGGATGTGCCTCAAGCCGCGGTGCGCGGTGCCGACCGACCCTTGCGTGTCATGCTGGATCCGGGCCACGGAGGCATTGACCCGGGGGCCGAGACTGACGCGATTGATGAAAAGACCCTTATGCTGACTTTCGCGCGTGAGCTGCGCGAAGTTCTTCTAAGATCAGGCGGATACGAGGTGGTTCTGACGCGGGTCGACGATCAGTTCGTCTCGCTGGAGCGTCGAATTGCGCTGGCGCACCGGGCCGGTGCGGACCTGTTCATCTCGCTTCATGCCGATTCCCTGTCCGAGGGGCGGGCGCATGGCGCGGTGGTTTATACCCTGTCTAACGATGCCTCGGATGTGGCCAGTGCGAAGCTGGCGGAACGGCACGACCGCGGGGATTTGATTTCCGGTATCGATCTGAACGGGGCGGATGATCAGGTCACCGATGTTCTGCTGGACATGGCCCGTCAGGAAACGATGCCACGCACAAGCGCGCTGGCCAAGGCCATCGCAAACGGCCTGGCACAACAAGGCGGGCCGATGAACGGCAAACCCTTGCGTACCGCATCTTTTTCAGTACTCAAGGCGGCGGACATCCCGTCGGTTCTGGTCGAGCTTGGATTTCTGTCCAGTCCCAGAGACCTGAAGAACCTCAAAGATCCTGATTGGCGTGCAAGAATGGCGCTGGGAATTCATCGGGGGCTTGAGGATTGGCGCCAGCAGGATGTGATCCGCAAATCCCTTATTGGTCAGTGACCTTGCGGCGCAAAACGGCTAGAATACGCTCGGTGTTTTGACCCTTGGGCGGCGCATCACTATATATGCAGCACCGCGAAAAAAAGGCAGTAACGTGATCCGGTTCATTCTTTCGATTTTCGGGGCGATTTTCAGCCTCGTGACATTGGGTATTTTCATGGCCGCGCTGGTGATCGGCGCGGTGTTCTGGATGTATGGGCGCGACCTGCCCAGCCACGAGTCACTGGCACAGTACAAACCACCCACGATCAGCCGGATCTATTCGGGTGAAGGCAAGCTGATTGATGAATTCGCGCAGGAACGCCGCCTGTTTACGCCATCCGAGGAAATCCCGGATCTGGTGAAGCAGGCGTTTATTTCGGCGGAAGACAAGAATTTCTACAACCATCAGGGCTATGACCCGCGCGGCATCATTGCCGCCGGGGTCGAGGCAGTGCGGACCAAGGGCGAAACCGTACGCGGTGCATCAACCATCACGCAGCAGGTCATGAAGAACTTTCTGCTGTCCGGTGACCGCCGGGCCGAGCGTAAGATCAAGGAAATCATTCTTGCGACTCGGCTTGAGGATACATTGGACAAGGAACAGATCCTCGAACTTTATATGAACGAGATCTTTCTGGGCCAGAACTCGTACGGTGTGACTGCCGCTGCGCAGACCTATTTCAACAAGACTCTCCAGGAACTGGCCCCGCATGAGGCCGCCATGCTGGCTGCCATGCCCAAAGCGCCGTCAGATTACCACCCCGTTTGGGAAAAAGAACGCCTTCTGGCCCGGCGCAACTACGTGTTACGTGAGATGCGGCAGAACGGTTACATTGATCAGGCGACCTATGAGGCCGAGGTCGAGCTGCCTCTGCGCTCGGTCCAGAACGGAGATTTTGAAAGCTTCCGTACGGCCCTGCCGCCCCGCGACTATTTCACCGACGAAATCCGCCGCCAGCTGAGCGAAGATTTTGGTGAGGGCGAGTTCTTTACCGGGGGCTTCACCGTGCGTGCATCGGTGGACGAGGAAATGCAGGTTGAGGCCGCACGGGCCTTGCGCGAGGCGCTCGAGAAATACGACCGGTCCCGTGGCAAATGGCGCGGAACAGGTGACGTGATCCCGGAAGAAAAACTGGCGGATGAGGCGCAATGGCGCGAGGCGCTGGCGACCATGGAAATTCCGCGCGACGTTATTCTGCCAACCCGTTGGTATCCCGCCGTGGTTCTGGGCGTGACCGACCAGCAACTGACCGTTGGTGTCGAAGAAGGTCCTGCCGATGGGATTATCCCGCGCGCGGACATCAAGTGGATGCAGGGTGATTTTGCGGCCAACTTCAAGCGTGGTGATGTCATTTTTGTCGTTGCGGGTGAAGATGGGCAATGGTCGGCGCGCCAGGTGCCCGAGGTACAAGGCGGCTTTGTCGCGATGGATGTGAACTCGGGTCGTGTTCTGGCGATGCAGGGCGGGTTCTCGTATCAGGATACCGTGTTCAACCGGGCCACACAGGCACAACGCCAGCCGGGATCGTCGTTCAAGCCGTTTGTCTATGCTGCCGCGCTGGACAGCGGATACAGCCCCGCGACCATCGTTGTCGATGCGCCAATCGAAGTGAACACGCCGCAGGGTCTGTGGCGCCCCAAGAACTCCTCCAACAAGTTCTACGGCCCTACACCTTTGCGAACAGGGATCGAACAGTCGCGGAACCTGATGACCATCCGTCTGGCGCAGGAAGTTACAATGCCCGTTGTTGCCGGCTATGCGGAACGGTTCGGTGTCTATGACCGGATGGGCGCGTTTTTGGCCAATTCGCTGGGGGCCGAGGAAACCACGCTTTACAAGATGGTCGCGGCCTATGCGATGTTCGCCAATGGCGGCCAACGTGTGGAACCGACTCTAGTCGACCGCATTCAGGACCGGTTCGGAAAAACCATCTATCGCCACGATGACCGTCAGTGTCTGGACTGTAACTCGACCTGGCTGGAACCAGATGAATCGCCGACCCTTGTCACGGATCGCGCGCAGGTCATGGATGCGATCACCGCCTATCAGCTGACATCGATGATGAAGGGCGTGGTGGATCGCGGGACAGCATCCGGCGTAGTGAATCTGCCGGTGCCAACAGCAGGCAAAACCGGAACCACCAACGACTCCAAGGATGCGTGGTTCATCGGCTTTACGTCGAACATCGTGGCGGGTTGCTACATCGGCTATGATCGACCGCGTCCGATGGGACGTGGGGCCTATGGTGGCACGTTGTGCGGCCCAGTTTTCCAGAGCTTCATGGAAAAAGCGGTCGAGAAATACGGCGGTGGTCCGTTTGAAGTGCCCGAAGGCGGCCATTTCATCAAGATCGACCGTTTCAGCGGGGCCCGCCTGCCAGATGATGCCACCGGTGATTATGTCGTGGCCGAATTCTTCCGCGACGGTGTCGATGGATTCATCGACCGTATCTATGATGGTGGTTTTGCCATCGGATCGGATCTGCCATTGTTTGAAGAAGTGCAGCGCGCGGGGGTTCAGGTTCAGACGTCAACGGGCGAGACCGTGACCGTTGGACCGAAAGCTTCCCAAGGGGACCTGAGCACCGGCGGGCTTTACTGACCGGCCGCTTTCAGAAACAGGTTTAGTAGATCAGCTTCTGCGTCACCGCAGATCGGGCCGTCAGATCGCCAGTAGATGGACAATGCGCATTTCGCGGCAGCCCATTGAGCCAGCCGTATTCGTGGTACACTCATTGCTTTGGAATACTCCGACAGACAGGTTTCGATTTGCAGGGGCTGGCGCACAAGATCCGGCATTCCCTTAGGGTGTCGCAACGCGTTGGCCAGTTCAAAAGCGGGATCGCCTAGATAACCTTTTGCATCGATGATCCGGGGTCCTGATGGTGTCATAATGACATTGTCTGGGTGAAAGTCCCCGTGAAGAGGTACGGGTAATGGTTGGCTGTCTAACAGGTCTTCACTTAGTGCAATCGCTGACTTCACCGCGTTACGCAGTTGGGCAGGGCACTCGGCCGCAAAGGTGCATTCAGCCAAAGGGGCGAACACCTTTTGCAAGGGTTTCATGCCAGTGGCGCTGACCGGGCCCCCTGCGTGCAAACGTGCTGCTGTTTCTGCAAGTGTCTTGACGGCGTCTTCGGGCCTGCCCGCGCGGGCGATATCCCCCAGAGATGGTCCATCCAACCACTCCATCAGCACGGCGCTCCGTGCCTCTTCCAAAATCCGAACAGCGCCCCTGTCGCGCCACCCGACCAACAAGCTGGTGCCCGGTTTTTCGTTCCCGCGATCTTGCCTGCGATAAAGCTTCAAGGCAGCCGGGCCGCAATTGGATTGTACTTTCCACACTCTTGCATGGCCGGTGTCCGCAACCAGTTCAGGCAAGTGCAAATCCCATCTGCCCAGAAACTCTTCGACTGTGTTTTGCATTCAGGTCAAGCCTGTCTTGTGGTGTCTCGCACCTCTTGCTATCACGCAGGCCTGATTGAGCAAGTTGGGACAAGACCATGCGCGCCGAAACCCAGAACATCGTGGCGGATATCAAAAAGTCGCTGGAGCTGCTGGCGCAGCGTATGGACTATGAAACCGCGCCGCATCGCCTTGAGGAATTCAACGCGCGCGTCGAAGACCCCAACCTTTGGGATAACCCTGAAAACGCGCAGAAACTGATGCGCGAGCGGCAGATGCTGGTCGATGCAATCGAGACGTATGAATCCATCAAGACCGATCTCAGCGACAATATCGAACTGATTGAGTTGGGCGAGATGGAGGAAGACCAAGAAGTCGTTCAGGATGCCGAAGCGGCGATCAAGACGCTGAAAGCCAGAGCCGCCAAAAAAGAGCTTGAGGCGCTGCTGGACGGTGAGGCTGACAGCAATGATACTTTCCTCGAAATCAACTCGGGCGCGGGGGGAACCGAAAGCTGCGACTGGGCGTCGATGCTGGCGCGCATGTATGTGCGCTGGGCCGAGAAAAAGGGTTACACGGTCGAGCTGCAATCCGAGACACCGGGCGAAGAAGCTGGGATCAAATCCGCAGCCTACAAGATTTCTGGTCACAACGCCTATGGCTGGCTGAAATCGGAAAGCGGCGTGCATCGGCTGGTGCGGATTTCGCCCTATGACTCGGCGGCCAAGCGCCACACGTCGTTCAGCTCGGTCTGGGTCTATCCGGTGGTCGACGACAATATCGAGATCGAGGTGAACCCGGCCGATATCCGCATCGACACCTACCGGTCTTCGGGGGCTGGTGGCCAGCACGTGAACACCACCGACTCGGCCGTCCGGATTACACACATCCCGACCGGGATTGTTGTGACCAGCTCGGAAAAGTCGCAGCACCAGAACCGCGATATTGCCATGAAGGCCCTGAAGTCGCGTCTGTACCAGCAGGAACTGGATCGCCGCAACGCGGATATCAACGCCGCGCACGAGGCCAAGGGCGACGCAGGCTGGGGCAACCAGATCCGGTCTTACGTGTTGCAGCCCTATCAGATGGTAAAGGACCTGCGAACCAATCACGAAACCTCGGATACCAAAGGCGTTCTGGACGGCGATCTGGACGGATTCATGGCGGCAACCTTGGCCCTGAACGTGGCAGGCAAAAGCCGATCCGAGGCGCAGGGCGACAGCTAAGGTGACACGCCAGCGTTCCTTTTTGGACCTGCTGAAAGGGCACTGGCAGCTTATCCTGATCACCGGTCTGGTCTTTGCGCTCTGGAATACGCCGGTTGTTGTTCCGCTTAAAATTCTGGTCGTCTTTCTGCATGAGCTGTCTCATGCCGGGACAATCCTACTGACTGGCGGCTCGGTCGAGAGTTTCACGATTTCACCCCAGCAAGGCGGAATGGTGATTGGCCGGGGCGGCAGCAGGTTTCTCAGCCTGTCCGCCGGGTATCTCGGCTCGCTTGTGTTTGGCATTGCGCTTTTGATCATCGCCTTGCGGACAAATGCTGACCGAGCTGTTCTGGCTGTTTTCGGCGCAATCATGTGTCTGATCGCACTGCTGTACATACGCGATGCTTTCGCCTTGCTGTTTTGCGCAGGGGTCGGGACGGCAATGATTGCGACAGCGTGGTTTCTGAGCCACGAGGTCAGTGATCTGGTGCTGCGCGTCATCGGGCTGACCAGCATGATCTACGTGCCGTTTGATATCTTTGATGACACTATCCGGCGATCCGGAGCGCGCTCGGACGCGTTCCTGCTGGCTGAGGAATTCGGCGGCACCGCGATGCTGTGGGGTGGGGTCTGGCTGGTGTTGAGTGGTGGCGCCATTGCCCTTTGTCTACGGTATTGGCTGGGCCGGAACAGCAACCTGCCATTGCACGGCAAAGCGTTGTGATGCTGTTGTTAGTAAGACAAGAAAATATACATCTAAACAGTGGGTTTAAATGAGGTGAACCGCTCGCTAGGCTGCTGAAGACAACAATAGACTGGCGTGTTATGGACCTGACCCGGATATCTGCCACAGAGCTTCTGAACCAACTGGCTACACGACAGGTTTTGGCCACGGAAGTCATGCAGGCCACGCTGGATCGCATTGCCAAGGTCAACGGTGACGTGAACGCCATCGTGGCGCTGCGGGACAAGAGTGAACTGATGGCCGAAGCACAGGCCCGCGACAGCGGCCCCGTCACTGGCCCGCTGCACGGCTTGCCAATTGCGGTCAAGGATTTGGTCAATGTAGCAGGTATTGTCTCTTCGCATGGATCGCCTGTTTTCAGGGATGTCGTCCCTGACAGGGATGATCTGATTGCCGCTAGGATGCGGGCCGCGGGCGCCATCCTGATCGGCAAGACCAACACGCCGGAATTCGGGCTGGGCTCGCACACGTTCAACCCGGTCTATGGTGCGACGCGCAACCCGTATGATGCCAGTTTCACCTGCGGTGGCTCATCCGGTGGGGCAGCAGTGGCTTTGGCGACGGGTATGGTGGCATTGGCCGACGGGTCCGACATGATGGGCAGCCTGCGCAACCCGGCGGCATGGAACAACATCTATGGCTTTCGCCCAAGCTGGGGCAGGGTGCCGTCTGATCCTGTGGGTGATAGTTTTCTACATCAATTGTCTACGCTGGGGCCCATGGCGCGAAGCCCCGAGGATCTGGGTCTCCTGCTCGATGTGATCTCGGGGCCTGATCCACGCCTGCCGCTGGCCAGAGATTGTACGCCGGTGTCACCGGTGGTCGCAGCAGATCTGAGCGGGCTGCGCATTGGCTGGCTGGGTGATTGGGGCGGGGCCTTTCCAACAGAGGTCGGAATTCTTGAGCTGTGCCGGGATGCGTTGAAGGTGTTCGAAATGCTCGGCGCGCGCGTTGAACATGTCGCCCCGCCTTTTGATGCCGAACGGTTATGGACCAGTTGGATCACCCTGCGGTCCTGGAGCGTTGCCGCAGGGCTTGAACCCTTGGCTGAACGACGGGACCACCTGAAAGACACAGCACAGTGGGAGCTGGATCGGGGTCTGACGATGAGTGCCATGGATGTGCATCACGCCAGTGTTATCCGGTCAGACTGGTTCCGGCGCGCGGCTGAACTGTTCGAGCAGTTTGATGCCCTTGTCCTGCCATCCGCACAGGTTTGGCCGTTTGGGATTGAAACACCATACCCCACACGGATCGCGGACTGCGCAATGGATACATATCATCGCTGGATGCATGTCACGGTACCGGTCAGCCTGATCGGCTTGCCTTGTCTGGCTGCGCCTGCCGGATTTGGTGTGCAGGGCCTGCCCATGGGCTTTCAACTGTTTGGACCAAGAGGGTCGGATCAGAAATTACTGTCGGTCGGGGCGGCCTATCACGCCGAAACCGACTGGCCCAACAAGAGGCCGGCGATGTCATAACGCCGATCAGGGAGGAGACTTAATGGAAAAGCCATTTGGCGTTCCGGACATGCGTCCGGTAGATACTGCCATGCTACGCGCCGCGTTGGGGCGCGCCTGGGCCGACTTTCGGCGTGCGCCGCAGTTCGGGTTGATCTTTGCCGGGTTCTACGTGCTTGCGGGATGGGCGATGGCATGGGTCACCATCCAGACCGGTACAACCTTCTGGCTGGTTCTGGCAGCCATTGGCTTTCCGTTGATCGGCCCGTTTGCCGCTGTTGGCCTTTACGAGGTGTCGCACCGGCTGGAACAGGGTGAACCGCTGGATCTTGGCGCAATCTTTGGTGTCGTGCTGCAACAAAGCCGTAGGCAATTGCCGTCGATCTGCGCCATCATCGTCGTGGTGTTTCTGTTCTGGTTTTTTCTGGGGCACATGATCTTTGCCCTGTTCCTTGGGCTGGCCACGATGACAAACGTGTCATCCTCGCTTGAGGTCTTTCTGACGGCGAATGGCCTGACAATGCTGGCTGTGGGCACGGTGGTCGGGGCGGTTTTCGCAACCGTTCTGTATATGATCACCGTTTTGTCGATCCCACTGCTGCTGGATCGCGAGTTGGATTTTGTCACGGCAATGATTGCAAGCTTTACCTATGTCTCCGGGAACTTTCCGGTGATGCTTGCCTGGGGGGTGATCATCGCTGTTTTGACGTTTCTGGCCATGGTGCCCTGGTTTTTGGGCCTTCTGGTGGTCCTGCCACTGTTGGGCCACGCCAGTTGGCACCTGTATAGGCAAATCACCCAAGTCGAAGGCGAGGGCACATCGTCCTGAGAAAACCGGTCAGGGATACTGTGCCGGATTGTTGGTCGACAACCGTGCAGCGGCGAAAATCGCCGTTGCATCGTGCCCGAGATATTTTAGAACCACGGGTTCCGGTGTCGAAGGGTTGGCCGGGCTTATGACCGTGCCGCGCCACTGAACTGCTGTTCCCGTCGGATCGGGTGCAATCATATAAACACGACTGTTCTGACCCGCTCGCTGAGAGGTCAGCATATAGACGGAACTGCCGGTGCAGGCGACGATCCCCTGTATTTCGCGCGCCTGTGGTGTTGCTTCGGGCATCGCGGCGCGCGACACATATCCGCGTATCAACGTGCATTGGGCCAGTGGTCGGGCGTGCAGCAAGGTCATACGGTGCGAGGCCGAGACGCTTTCGATCACGGCATAAAACCCCGGAGAAAACGCAGTTCTGGCGATCATGTCCACACCTGATCCCAGGAACTCGGTCAAGGCCGCCGCTGCGGGGTGGTCCTCGATCTTTTCAATTTCGTCCAGAGGCTTCAGGAGAATGCGCGCATCCACGTCGAAAAACCGGCAGATGCGATCCAGAACATCCGGCCGTGGAACACTTTCGCCCGAAAGATACCTGTTGAATTGCGTCCGATTCACGCCAAGCTTGCGGCACAGTGCTGAGACTGACCGATACCTTCGTGCCAGTTGCCGCAGGTTCGCACCAAACATCGCGCGAAGTTCAGACGGGCTGCGAATGTCGTCGGTCATGGATGCCCACGCCTTGCTGAGTTTCCCGAAAAACCATCGCAACACCGGGCCAGACCCTGGCGCGCATTCAAAAATCGTACAGATTGACCCCAAGCAACGTATCCCCACGTCGCGTTGCGGCATCGAGGCTAATGCCATTAAGTGCAATGGCAATAGGCTTTATGTGAAAATACCTGATCCTTATTCGGAAAAGCCGGCCCTATGGCAAATTTAGCGCATAGAAGGGCGCGTGGGTTGGTTTTAAAAATGCCCACCAACCTCAAATAGTGTTCCCGCCTTGGGTGCAAGAAAAGTCCCAAGGCGGGTACGTTGTTCAGTCGCCGCGCAGTAGGGCCGCCACGCCGGTGCGGGCGATTTCCATCAGGCCCAGCGGGCGCATCAGGTCAGCAAAAGCGTCGATCTTGTCCGGCGCGCCGGTGATCTCGAAGATGAAAGAGTTCAGAGTGCTGTCGACCACATTGGCGCGGAAGATGTCAGCCAGGCGCAGCGCCTCGACGCGTTTGTCGCCTTCTCCCACGACTTTTATGATGGCCAGTTCGCGTTCAACCGACGGGCCTTCGACCGTCAGGTCATGCACGTCATGGACAGTCACGATCCGGCCCAGCTGCGCCTTGATCTGCTCGATCACCTGCGGCGTGCCGGTGGTGACAATGGTGATGCGGCTCAGGTGTCCTGTGTGATCCACCTCGGCCACGGTAAGGCTTTCGATGTTATATCCACGCCCCGAGAACAGCCCAATCACGCGGGCCAGGACACCGGGTTCGTTTTCGACCAGCACGGCAATGGTGTGGCGTTCCTGCACGTCCGAAAAAGTAGGCCGTAGGTTATAGGCCGAATGGCGGTTGGAGCCTTTTTTGATATGTAGGGCAGACATTTATGTCCCTTTCATCATCCTGTGTTTGCCGGGCGCAATGGTCGCCCGGCGGTAATCCTCGGACGGTATCAGACTAGAACCGAACCTTTGCTGTCGATCACGCCCTGCGTTTCGGCCTCACCCAGAAGCATCTCGTTATGCGCTTTGCCGGACGGGATCATCGGGAAGCAATTCTCGTGCTTTTCAACCAGACAGTCGAAGATTACCGGACCGTCGTAGTTGATCATTTCCATGATTGCGTCGTCCAGATCGGCGGGGTCGGAACACTGGATGCCTTTGGCGCCGAACGCTTCAGCGAGTTTTACGAAATCGGGCAGGGCTTCGGACCAGGAATGCGAATACCGCTCGCCATGCAGTAGCTCTTGCCACTGGCGGACCATGCCGAGGCGTTCGTTGTTCAGGATGAACTGCTTGACCGGAAGACGGTACTGAACGGCCGTTCCCATCTCCTGCATGTTCATCAGCCACGAGGCTTCACCGGCGACGTTGATCACCAGCGCGTCCGGATGTGCCATCTGCACGCCGATCGAAGCGGGGAAGCCGTAGCCCATGGTGCCCAACCCGCCCGATGTCATCCAGCGGTTGGGATCTTCGAACCCAAGATACTGTGCTGCCCACATCTGGTGCTGGCCGACCTCGGTGGTGATATAGCGGTCATACTTTTTCGTCAGTTCTTCAAGCCGTTGCAGCGCATATTGCGGTTTGATCGACTTTTCGCTGTTGGTGTAGGACAGACAGTTGATCTTACGCCACTCAGAGATCTGTGCCTGCCATTTCTTGACAGCCGCTGCATCGGTCTTGCGCCCGCGTGACTTCCACACCTTCAGAATGTCTTCCAGAACATGCGCCACGTCGCCGACAATTGGAATATCCACACGGATGACCTTGTTGATCGAAGACGGATCAATGTCGATATGGGCTTTCTTCGACTTTGGAGAGAACGCGTCAATGCGCCCGGTGATCCGGTCGTCGAACCGTGCACCGATGTTGATCATCAGGTCACAGCCGTGCATCGCAAGGTTCGCCTCGTAGAGGCCGTGCATCCCCAGCATACCCAACCAGTTTTCGCCTGAGGCGGGGTAAGCGCCCAGACCCATCAGGGTTGAGGTGATCGGGAAGCCCGTGGAATCCACCAGTTCGCGCAACAACTGGCTGGCTGCGGGGCCAGAGTTGATGACACCACCGCCCGTATAGAAAACCGGCTTCTTGGCTTTCTCAATGGCTGCAACAAGCTCGTTGATTTCCTCCAGATCGCCTTTCAGCACAGGCTGGTAGTGCGAGGTCGAAGGTTTCGGACTGTTGTATTCACCCGTGGCAAACTGCACATCCTTGGGAATGTCGATCAGAACCGGGCCGGGACGACCCGATTTGGCCACATGGAAAGCCTCGTGCAGCGTCTCGGCCAGCGAATTCGTGTCCTTTACCAGCCAGTTATGTTTGGTGCAGGGGCGCGTGATGCCAACGGTGTCGGCCTCCTGAAAGGCATCCGATCCGATCATGAAGGTCGGGACTTGTCCGGTCAGAACCACAATCGGGATCGAATCCAGCAACGCATCGGTCAGGCCGGTAACTGCGTTTGTGGCACCGGGACCAGAGGTTACAAGCGCGACACCTGGCTTGCCGGTCGACCGCGCATAGCCTTCGGCGGCGTGGATTGCACCCTGTTCGTGACGCACCAGAATGTGACGAATGTCGTTTTGCAGAAAGATCTCGTCATAGATCGGTAGGACGGCGCCACCGGGGTATCCGAATACCGTGTCCACGCCCTGATCCTTAAGGGCCTGAACTACCATCTTTGCGCCGGTCATCTCACGTGTCATCTGCTTTGCTCCGTTCGCGACATGTGTCTTGCGTTTGACAAAAAAAAGCCCCCGAAATTTCGGAGGCGCATGGGTTCGATTATGGTTTACCGTTACCGGCCCATGCGCGTGGTTCCTACGATTACGACTAGCGTTCTCATCGCCAGAGGCTCCTTTTTGCTTGGAGGGGACATTATGGTCGGTGGGGAGGAGCGTCAACAGGCAAATCCACCAATTTTCTATCTCAATGGCGGTATTTTGCGAAATTTTGTTGCGCAGATTGCCGCATGCTGGGAATTTCCGGGAAAAGGGCAGTCGTTTTCCTGAGGGCGGGACAGGTATGAAAGTCTGAATGCGTCAGGCCGATGTCTGAAACTGGCATGATCCGGTGATTTGTCTGGGTCACGCTGACCTTGTGTTCGCAAACGAGGGAGGCGGAGCATGTTACAGGACCTGGTAGATCTGGGACGATATCCGATCGATCGCCCGGATTCGCCAGCTTACAGGCGATTGATCGGGGATTTGCGGCGCGAGTTGGAACAGGACGGCTGTGCGGTTCTGCCGGGTTTCGCACATGCGCAAGGGATCGAGCTGTTGGTGCAGGAGGCCGACGAGGTGGCGCCCAATGCACACCGGTCTTTCAATCGCACAAATGCCTATTTCACCAAAGACGACCCACGGTTCGACGCCGCCCATCCGATCAGACGGTTCTATGACCGGTCGAACGCGTTTGTTCCTGCCGACAATTTTGCGCATTCCGGTCCTTTGCGCAGGATTTACGAGTTTAGCGGATTTCTTCCCTTCATTCGGGATGCGCTGGATGAGCCTGAGGACCGCTTCTTTCGTTACGATGACCCTCTGGCAGATGTGATCATCAATGTCGTGGAAGAGGGGCAGGGCTTTCCCTGGCATTTCGACACCAACAACTACACCGTGACACTGGCGATCCAGAATGGCGAGCAGGGCGGTGCATTCGAATACGCACCCAATCTGCGCACAGCCGAGGATGAGAATTTCGATCAGGTCGCGTCGGTTCTGGACGGAAACAGTGAGCGCGTTCATCGGTTGGAGCTGCGACCTGGGGACTTGCAGATATTCAAAGGCCGCTACTCCCTGCACAGGGTCGCCCCGGTCAAGGGCACGCGGCGGCGGTATGTGGGTATCTTTTCATTTGTCGAGGCCGAAGGCATGTGTGGTGGGATCGAACGGACGCAGCAGCTCTATGGACGTGTGTTGCCACACCATTATGAGCGTGCGGGTTTGCGAAAAGATCAGTTGCTGGATTGAAGGGGCACTACCGGAGGTCAAGGCTCCCGCCCGTCGTCAACGCGCCTGTGGCGCGTCTTCTCTGGTTGGGCCGGGTAGCGCGCTGCGCGCTGCGGCCGCGCATCGATCAGAAGCCGACCCCGGTGCCTTGCAGCATGCCATGTTCCAGCGCATAGCGGGTCAGCCCGGCGGTCGAGGATATTCCCAGTTTGCGCTTGATGTTCTTGCGATGCGTTTCAACCGTTCGCACCGAGATATCCAGCTTTTGCGCAACTTCTTTGTTTGATTTGCCCTGAGCCAGTTCCAGCAGAATTGTTTGCTCGCGCCCAGTCAGCGCCTCGCGTGCGTTGTCGCCTTTGGGTTTCAGGGACCCACTTGCACCTGTGCACAGATACTGCTCACCCCGCATGACCGCATCGATGGCCTGCTTGATCTCTTCGGTTGGGACATCTTTGAGAACATAGCCTTTTGCGCCGTGGCTGAGCGCGGTCGAAATGTATTCGGGGCTGTCATGCATCGACAGGATCAGGATGCGCGTATCGGGCAGACGTTCCAGAATGATCTCCGTGGCGCTGAGTCCGCCGAGGCCAGGCATGTTCAGGTCCATCAGGATGACATCCGGGGCGAGGCCAACCGCCTGATCAACCGCGGCCTGACCGCTGCCGAGTGTTCCAACCACTTCGATATCGTCGTAGCTTTCAAGGATCGACTGAATGCCCTCGGCCACCATGGGATGATCGTCGACAATAAGAACTCGGATGTTTTTGGCGCTCATGTACCGGCCTTTCGGTTCGGAGTTGCGTCTTCCTGCGGAGGCAACAGGTGGCTCAGCGGCAGGCTGGCCTCGATTACCGTACCGCCGCGCGGTCCGCGTGATGACAGAATACGCAGCGATCCGTCAAGTTGCTCAATTCGCTCCTGCATGTTGCGCAGACCGATGCCGGTGGTCGGGGTCCCGGATTCTGCGCGCAACCCACGGCCATTGTCGGTGATCCGCATGGTTGCGCCTTTCTTGTGGCCGCGCAGGTCAATCGTCACATAAGAGGCATCCGCGTGGCGTTCGATATTTGTCAGCGCCTCTTGTGCGATGCGGTAGAGTGCGATCTTGCTGTCCTGATCCAGCCGGTTGCGGAATACGACGGTGGAAAACTCGGTCTCGATCCCGGTTCGTTCGCGAAAATCGTCGGTCAGAGCCTTCAACGCAGGTCCAAGGCCAAGGTCATCCAGCACGCCGGGGCGCAGGTCGCGGCTGATGCGGCGCACCTCGGTGATAGCGGTGCGAAGATGGTCAATGCCTTTGTCCAGCGGATCGCGCGCGCCTGCATCATCGCCGCGCAACAGCCGGCGGCGCGCATTGTCCAGCGCATAGCGCACACCCACAAGGATCTGGCTTATGCCATCATGCAGTTCGCGGGCAACCCGGCCGCGTTCCTCTTCCTGCGCGTCGAAGACACGCTGCGTCAGTTCTTTCAACTTGGCATCCGCCAACCGTCTCTCGCGAATGTTCAGCAACATGCCCGAAGCAAAAACAATCAGAACCGCAGCAACAACAATGGCGCCGATATACATGAAGGTGCGCTGCACGCGGGTCTCAACCTCGGCCCTTGCGTTGGCGACCGTGGCGACAATGTCGTCAATGAAGACCCCGGTACCCACGACCCAGCGCCAGTCCTGCAACCCGACGACATAGGCGATCATCTGCGCCTCATCCCCGGTCGAGGGTTTTTCCCACATGAAGCTGTGCCACCCGGCTCCCTGACGGGCGAGGCGAATGAACTCGTCAACGATAGGTGTGCCATCGCTGTCGGTCAGACCTTCCCAGTTGCGGTTGATGAATTGTGTCTGACGGGGGCTGACCAGATTGTTGCCATCATAATCGTAAACGAAAAAGAACCCGTCCTGCCCATAGATCATTGCCGAAAGTATCTGCGAGACAAGGTTCTTCGACACCTCATCGTCCGGTTCAGCGCGGCCATAGATATAGGCAAAACCATTGCGCGCCTGCGTCACGTAGTTGCGCAGTTCTTCTTTCTTGGCCTCGATCAGGCTGCGCTCCAGGGCTTCGATCTCGCGCTCAGCGGTCGCACGCGCCTCATATGCGACAAGCACAGCGATTGCTGCCACGGCCACAACCAGCGGGATTGCGGCCACCAGCGACAGTTTCTGCGCATAGGTCAGCGAAATCAGATGTCGGAGTCTTTGCATGGACGAATCGATACGCAAGCGGCGGCAAAAATGCAAAAAGATTGGCGTTGGTCGGTGAAATTCCGGTATTTGGGACGTATTTGTTGGAGTTTTCAATCGGAAATTTCACCGCATCCCCCAAAGAAATCGATTCTCTACGCAGTAGTAGGTATTCCCTTTCGCTTCGCTCACATTAGGCTGACGCGCACTGAATGCGACAGGTCCGGTTCTGCCGGATCGTGACTATGAAGGGGAGGAACACTCATATGGATCGTCGTTCATTTCTGAAAAAATCCGCGCTGGGCGGTTCGGCAGCCGCAGCAACCGCTCTGGCGGCTCCGGCCTATGCACAGGGACAGCGCACACTGACCATGGTGACCTCGTGGGGTCGTGGTCTGGCTGGCGTGTTTGACAGCGCGCAGCGTTGTGCCGACAGCATCAACGCCATGTCGGATGGCAGCCTGAATGTTGAGATCAAGGCGGCAGGCGAACTGGTTGGCGCGTTCGAGGTGTTTGACGCGGTGTCGTCCGGCCAGGCCGACATGTATCACGCCGCTGACTATTACTTTGTCGGTCAGCACCCGGGCTATGCGTTCTTTACGGCAGTGCCTTTCGGCATGACCGCACAGGAACTTGTGAACTGGTACTATCATGACGGCGGTATGGAGCTGCATGATGAGCTGGGCGAAATCTTTGGCCTGAAGTCATTCCTGGCCGGTAACACCGGTGCGCAGGCGGGCGGCTGGTTCTCGAAAGAGATCAACAGCCCCGAAGACTTCAATGGTCTGAAGTTCCGTATGCCCGGTCTGGGCGGTAAAGCTCTGGGCAAACTGGGCGCGTCCGTTCAGAACATCCCCGGTTCCGAAGTGTATCAGGCGCTGTCGTCCGGCGCGATTGACGGAACCGAGTGGATCGGACCCTGGGCCGACGAAAAGGCAGGCTTCCAGGAAATCACCAAGACCTACTACACCGCGGGCTTCCACGAGCCGGGCGCAGGTCTGTCGCTGGCAACCAACCGCGACGTGTTCAATGAACTGACCCCGGCCCAGCAGAAGATCATCGAGATCGCTGCCGCCGAAGCGCACCAGTGGAACCTGGCGCAGTTCCTGGCCAACAACGGTGCCGCCCTGCAGCGCCTGCAGGCCGGTGGCGTCAAGGTTTTGGAATTCCCCGACAGTGTCTGGGATGCGTTCGGCAAGGCCAGCCAAGAGGTTCTGGACGAGAACATGGGCGACGAGCTGTTCAAGAAGATCTACGACAGCGCAATGCCGTCGATGGCGGCTTCGTCGGCATGGAACAACCTGTCGTCGGGTGTCTACACCGCACAGCGTGACCGTGTTCGCGGCTAAATCTTCCTGATCAAAGGAAAAACGGTTTCCCCGCGCCTTGCGGGGAAACCTTTCCCGTTGCGCGAAAGGACTTGGGCAAGCCACAATAGGCCTGCGCGCAACTGAGACGACCTGGGGACAACATGCAGGACGAAAACGGTATCTCGTTCTTCGGCGCCCTGTGGAATGGACTGGTTTGGTTCATTCAGAACATTGCCGAAGCCTTCTATAATTTCGGATATGCGATCACGCATCCGCAGCTCTGGCTGGACTGGTCTGACAAGGCGTCGATCATGCGCTTTGTCTATTACGGCGGTTCGGTCGAATTCTTCTTTGTGGTGTTCACCTTCTTTCTGGTTCTGACAGCCGTCGGGTTGTATTACAGAAACTTCATGTGGGCCATCGTGCGTGGCCTGGAAGGGTTTGCAAACACCACCGGGCGGTTCTTTGCCTGGGCGGGTCTGCTGATGGTAATCCAGCAGATTGTCATCGTATTCATGCAACGGGTCTTTACCCGTCCCGATATGTCCTTCGGTCTGGGAATACCGTTCCAGATGGATATCAGCTGGTTCGCGGAAGAGCTGAAACTGTATAACGCCATGGTCGTCTGTCTGTGCTGTACATACACATTTGTGCAGGGCGGGCATGTGCGCGTTGATCTGATCTATGCCGGTATCAGCCACCGCGCCAAGCGCGTGGTCGATATGTGCGGTGCGTTACTGTTCATGATGCCAATGGCGGTGCTGACCTGGATGTACGGCTGGTTCTTCCTGTGGCGTCACCTGATCGTGCCGAACCCTTCGGCCAGTGACGCGCTGGACCGTCTGGTAGCCAAGTCCCGTGCCTTGCGCTGGAACGTGGAAACCATCGGGTTCAGCCCCAACGGGTTCAATGCCTACTTCCTGTTCAAGATCCTTCTGGTGGCGTTTGCGGCCATGGTGTTCCTGCACGCCATCGCGTTTTTGTACCGGTCGTATCTGGAATACGTGGAAGGGCCGGACAGCATCGGAAAATACCTCGACAAGGACAGCCTTGGTGAGGGCGAAGAAGCCTATGAAGGCGCGCATTAAGGGCGGAGACAAAGACAATGCTATTCGGACTTGATGGCGTCGAGATAGGCCTCATTATCGTATTCTTTTGCCTTTTCGGGGGCATTCTTTCCGGCTTTCCGGTGGCTTTTGCCATCGGCGGGGCGGGGATCATATCCTTTGGCATCATCGCCGCGCTGGACAGTGCGGGGTTGCTGATCCACCAGGCGATTGATGTTGGATCGCAAAGTTATCGGGACCTTGTGAATTCCGGGATCAAGCCGGACACCATATCGGTGTTCCGATACCCGGATTTGCCAAGGCTCGCCGAACCGGTTTTTGCCTCGGGCTGGGAAACCGCGCTGGACCGCAACGTTTCGTTCATCGTGAACCGCATGAACGAGCGCGTACTGGCCGGACAATCCATCGAGACCCTTCTGGCCGTGCTCATGTTTGTTCTGATGGGCATCACGCTGGAACGTTCGAAGATTGCCAATGATCTGCTGACGACGATGGCACGTGTTTTTGGCCCGCTTCCGGGTGGTCTGGCCGTGTCAATTGTGGTTGTGGGGGCGTTTCTGGCGGCTTCGACCGGTATCGTTGGCGCGACCGTTGTGACGATGGGCCTGCTGGCGCTTCCAACCATGTTGCGCAACAACTATTCACCGGAACTGGCGACCGGTGTGATCGCGGCATCGGGCACCTTGGGGCAGATCATTCCGCCGTCGATCGTGATCGTCCTACTGGGCACATTGGCAGGAGATCTGTATTCGACAGCCCAGGAAACCAGGGCTGTTGAGGCCGGTTGCACCGACGCGCTGACCTATCTGGGTGAGCCTGCGGTTGTCTCGGTCGGGACATTGTTCCAGGCTGCGCTGTTGCCAGGGATCATGCTGGCGCTGCTCTATGCGCTCTATGCCTTTGGTTATGCATTGCTGAATCCACACAAAGCGCCCGCTGTGGCTGTGTCCGGTGGTTCCGGGGAACCCATTACGCGGTCAGAAGGCCTGACATGGTTGCTGGGTGCGCCTGTAGCCCTGATCGTCGGCGCGGTCCTTTTGGGCAATGTCGGTGTGATCGGAAGCCAGAACATCTCGGTCTCGGCCTTCTCGGATATCGGCGAGGGTGCGTCGCTGCGGACCAACGTATCGGAAGAATGCAAGGCGTCAATGATCGACCTGCATGGGCAGGCTGCATGGGATCAGGCGGTTTTCGAGCAGGAAGCCATTGATGCCGCGGGCGGCACAACCCAAGCGCATCGCCTGACAGAAGAGGAACTGGCTGCTGAACAGCAAAAAAGGATTGCCGATGCGGCACCGATCGGCACCGGAGTGGCGGTTACCCTCGTCCTGCTGGGTCTGACCCTGGTTCTGGGCCGAGGGATCGCACCGTCGCGGTCACCGCAACCGCTGATACTTGGCGCAATCGGGCTGCTGCTGATGGCGTTGGTCGATATCCTGATAATATCGCCTACCACATCCTCTGGCGTGACTTTCGTGCTGCTCGCCCTGCCGTTCGCGCTGGCCATGTATGGTTGCAAAGAGGCTGCGGCCCGCTGTGCCACAAACGATCTGATCCGCGTGGTCTTCCCGCCGCTTGTTCTGATCATCGCGGTGCTGGGCTCGATCCTGGGAGGTGTCACCAATCCGACACCGGCGGCTGCGCTGGGCGCGGGTGGCGCGATCATGCTGGCCGCCTATCGCAAGCTGCAGGATCAGGGCCGTTCGGGCAAAGTGGTCATCTGGTCGACCTTCGCCGTTGTCATTGCACTGCTGATGGGGGTCAACTTTGACCTGCGTATCAATCAAGGCAGTGTGACGGTGGAAACCTGGATCGCCTTCATCATTGCTTATGCGGCCTACCTTTACGCCCTGTTCGGGCTGCTGTACGGATGCTGGGTGCTCTATTCCAGCGGTGTTTTGACCCCGGTGGTGCGTGAGACAGCCAAAGTGACCTCGATGGTGTTCACCATCCTCATCGGATCGCAGTTGCTGAACCTCGTGGTGATTTCATTCGGAGGGGAGCATTATATCCAGCAATTCCTGAAGAGCTTTGACAACGAGTTCACGGTTTTCCTGATCGTGATGCTGGTGCTGTTCATTCTGGGGTTCGTGCTGGATTTCCTCGAGATCATCTACATCGTGATCCCCATCGTGGGCCCGGTGATCTATGGCGGCTCGTTCGATCCGAAATGGGTCACGATCATGGTGGCGGTGAACCTTCAGACGTCGTTCCTGACGCCACCTTTCGGGTTTGCGTTGTTCTACCTTCGGGGGGTTGCGCCGAAAGAGGTCACAACTGGTCATATCTATCGCGGGATCGTTCCGTTTGTTCTGATCCAGGTTATGGGGATCGCGATCTTGTGGTTCTTCCCGACGATTGTCACGATCGTTCCGGACCTGATGCCAAACTGATCCGATCCGGAAGAGAATATTGCAAAGGGGGCCGATTGGCCCCCTTTTCTGTTTGTTTCGGGCAAGGGGCCAGCCCCTTCTTGGCCTGCGGCCAATTCATCCCCGGGATATTTATAGCCAGATTAAGATGCGGATCAGGTGAACTGGATCAGGTCCCAGCGATTGCCGAAGGGATCACGCCAGACAGCGACGATGCCATAGGGTTCGTGGCGTGGGTCTTCTTCGAAGAGGACATCCCCAGCGCGCATATCTGCGTGGTCACGATAAAAGTCATCGGTTTGCAGGAAGAACCCAACGCGCCCGCCGGTCTGGTTGCCTATGGCGGCGGTTTGTTCAGGTCCGTCAGCCTTTGCCAATAGAAGGCATCCGCTGTCCGAACCTGGAGGCGCGATGAGAACCCAGCGCTTGCCATGGCCGAGGTCGATGTCCTTGATGAGTTGGAAGCTGAGTGTCTTTGTATAAAACAAGATGGCGTCGTCGCAATCCGGCACAACAAGGGTGACGGCATGCAGGCTTTGTTTCATCGCGCGGTCAGCCTTTGGTCGGATGCCGGTCAGGGAGCTGGATATTGGCGACCTGTTCGGCGATTGGCGGCGCCGACAAGGGGTGATGCGATGTGCCGGAATAAGCATCCGGATCACTGATCTTTTGCCACCCCCCCTGAATATACGCCTCAAGCCCAGAAAACTTGGCTTTGTAGCCCATCTTGGGACTGCCGGGGACCCAGTACCCCAGATAGATATAGGGCAGGCCCGCCTCACGTGCGATGTCGATATGGTCGAGGATCATGTAGGTGCCGAGTGAGTTCTGCGGCTGTTCCGGGTCGTAGAAGGAATAGACCATGCTTAGCCCGTCATCGAGCACATCGGTCAGGCTGACGGCGATCAACTCGCCCGTTTCAGGATCGGCATATTCCACAACGCGGCTGCGGATCGGTGTTTCCTCGATCATCGCGGCGAATTCGAAAACGTCCATGTCAGCCATGCCACCATCGGCGTGACGGGTGTCAAGATAGCGGCGAAACAGCTCGTATTGCTCATCCGTGGCCCATGGCGAGGTTGCGCGGCGTTCCAGATACCCGTTCCGCTTTGCCGTGCGTTTCTGGCTTTTGGTCGGACGGAAGGCTGAAACATCGATCCGGGCCGACAGGCAGGCTGCGCAATCCGTGCACGAAGGCCGGTAGAGTACATTCTGAGACCGGCGAAATCCTTGTTGAGACAGGGAATTGTTCAGCTGTTCAGCCCCTTCGCCTTGCAGGGCGGTGAACAGTTTACGTTCCATCCTGCCGCCAAGATAAGGGCAGGGCTGCGGTGCCGTGACATAGAATTGTGGCGCAATTGGCAGCGTATGTCGCATGAAATCCCCATCCAGCCTCGGGAGGGATGATAGCAACCGTTCCCGAGACCGCCAAGTGTTTCACGCAACCTTGCGTCAGGCCCGTTGATTGATCATGACGGTGCCCAGAAAACTGTCGGTCAGACCCTGGCCACGGGCGCTGGTCATCATCATGATGACCGAGATGATCTGGACCACGGGAAAGGCCATGCTGACGAAATAACCAGCTGTGTGGGCAAGCGCCTTGCCCAGATCCATTCGTTCTCCGAACGCATCGCGCAGCTCGATCCCCATAAAGCGCATTCCCAGCGTGGCTGAGCCGTTGGCGATTGTCACTACCCGGTAGACGAAGCTAACAACCGCGTAGATCAGGGCCAGAAAAAACAGACCCAGAAAGGCGGTTAAAAGGATTGCCACCGTGCAAAGCAGCGAAATGAAGGCGATATCGAACAGCCAGGCAACGAAGCGTTTGGTTGTCACCGAACGATAGAAATCAGGTTGGGTGTCCGGGTCGGGCAGATGGTTCATTCGATAGGTCCGAAAAACTGGGGTAGGGGTACCCTGTCCCGAAACACCGGGGCAGGGCAAGGTCAATCAGGCGGGCTCGCCCTTGCCGTCTTCGTCATGGCTTTCGCGGGCGCGTTCATCCATGAATTGATCGAATTCGGCTTTGTCCTTGGCGTCACGCAGGCGGCGCAAGAAGGCTTCGAAATCCTGTTGTTCGCGTTCCAGGCGGGCCAGGGTATCTGCTTTGTAGGCGTCAAAGGCGCTGTTGCCTGAGGGCTTCATTGCACTCATGTGGCTGTGCCAGGATTTGCGGCGGTTGCAGGATTTGCTGAACATGCGTTTGCTCCAGATCATATAGGCCAGCAGGGCAAGGCCAACGGGCCAGAAGAAGATGAAACCAAGAACCATGGCGGCGATCCAGGCCCCTTTGCCTTTGTCATCCAGCCAAGCTTCGGTTCGGTAAAGCCATCCCGGATTCGCGGGGACGGCGGGGTCGGACAATGCGGTCATTTGAGCTCTCCAGGGTTGATGTAAACTCTATTCACATTGCATAGATGGGGTACCGTTTGGACGGGTGCAAGGGGTAATGTGAAAAAGATTTACATTATGCAATCCGGTTGACGTTTCAGGATCTGGCTCGCAGGGTCCGGGTATGGATAAGACGGACAACAAAGCTGCCCCTGCACTAAAGGACATTCTTGAACTGGAAACGCAGGTCTGGGTGGCGCTGGTTGAAGGTGATGCAAGCGCCGACCGCGCCTTGCTGAGCGCGGATTTTCTGGGCGTTTATCCCACAGGATTTGCCAATCGGGACGATCACGTCGGGCAATTTGCAGATGCGCCAACGATGGCCGAGTTTGATCTGAGTGACGCTCGGTTACGCGTTCTGACCCCGGATATCGTCTTGCTGTCCTACCGTGCCGATTACCTGCGCCCGGGTGCAGATCGGCGCGAGGCGATGCTGATTTCATCTTTGTGGGAACGAAGAAACGACGTTTGGGTCAACAGCTTCAGTCAGGACACGCCGGTTCAGGAAACCTGATCAGAATGCCCCATTGACGATTACGTCCCGCAATGCGCAGGGTGCGCGCATGACTGACGCTCTTGCCATTACCCGCCTTCCGCGTGCGTTTGATCCGTCCCTGGGCGATGAAGCCCGCGCTCTGATACCTGATCTGTCGCAGGAGATGGGAGAGCTGGTGGCGGGAGCGGCCGGGTCCAGCCCATATCTTAAAGGCCTGATAGAGCATGAAAGGGAATGGTTGCCTGATGCCTTAGTGCGCCCGGACCAGGCGCTGACTGAAGTCATGGCGGATGCGCGTGAGCTGCCGCCGGATCAGCTGAAATCCGGCTTGCGGCAGGCCAAGCGGCGTGTGGCGCTGTTGACCGCGCTTGCCGACATCGCAGGTGCCTGGCCGCTTGAGAAAGTCACCGCGGCACTGACCGATTACGGGGCACTGGCCGCAGATGTTGCGGCCAAGGCCGAGATTGCGACGTTGATCCGGCGCAACAAACTGCCGGGTATGACCGAGGACGATATCGAAACTGCCGCCGGGATGGTCATTCTGGCCATGGGCAAGATGGGCGCGCATGAGCTGAACTACAGCTCGGATATCGATCTGATTGTGCTGTTTGATGAGACACGGTTTGACCCCGACGACTTCTACGAGGCCCGGCAGGGTATGGTGCGGGCAACGCGGAACTTCTGCGCGACGCTTAGCGACAAGACTGCCGATGGCTATGTTTTCCGTACAGATCTGAGGCTGAGACCTGATCCCGCCGTAACACCGGTCTGCATGGCGATGGAGGCCGCTGAACGGTACTACGAAAGCCTTGGCCGCACGTGGGAGCGCGCAGCATATATTAAGGCCCGCCCCTGCGCCGGAGACTTGGCCGCGGGGCAGCGGTTTCTGGACACATTGCGCCCTTTTGTCTGGCGTCGCCATCTGGATTTTGCCGCCATTCAGGACGCGCATGATATGCGTCTTCGAATTCGCGAAAACAAGGGTACGGGCGGGGCCTTGTCGATCCCCGGCCACGACATGAAGCTGGGGCAGGGCGGTATTCGCGAGATCGAGTTCTTCACCCAGACCCGTCAGTTGATCGCAGGTGGCCGCGATCCGGATTTACGGGTGCGCGGAACGGTCCCGGGGTTGGCGGCGTTGGCGTCAAAAGGCTGGGTGCCGCAGGATGTCGCGGACAAACTGACCGATCATTATCGGGCGCATCGCGAAGTCGAACACCGCATTCAGATGGTTCATGATGCACAGACGCATAAGGTGCCGAAATCACCGGAAGGCATCGAACGCATCGCCTGTCTGATGGGGATCGGCAGCGACGAACTGAAACAGGACCTGAAAAACCGCCTGACGGAAGTACACGAACTGACCGAAGGTTTTTTTGCGCCCGGGCCCGGTCCTGCACCTGTGGCGGCGCAGGATGTGGAGTTTGACCAGAGTGTTCTGGCCCGGTGGACGACCTATCCGGCCTTAAGGTCCCAGCGCGGGTCGCGGATATTCGAACGGTTGCGGCCCGAGCTGCTGTCGCGTCTTGCCAAGACCGCCAAACCGGACGAGGCGTTGATGGCGCTGGACGGGTTTCTGTCAGGCCTTCCTGCCGGGGTGCAGCTGTTTTCATTGTTCGAGGCCAATCCGCAACTGATTGACCTACTGGTCGATATCGTTGGCACGTCTCATGCTCTGGCCTCGCATCTGTCGCACAATGCCTTGGTTTTCGATGCGGTGATCGGCGGCAGTTTCTTTGCCGATTGGCCGGGGCAGAAGGCTTTGCAAATCGAACTGGCCCGTGCGCTGGCGGAAGAGCCTGACTATGAAACCCGGCTCGACCTTGCGCGGCGCTGGTGTAAGGAATGGCATTTCCGGGTCGGTGTCCACCACTTGCGCGGTCTGATCGACGGGGCACAGGCAGGCCGGCAATATGCAGAGCTTGCACAATCGGTGATTGCCGCCATCCTGCCATATGTTGCCGAAAATTTCGCCCGCAAACACGGGCCCGCACCGGGGCGCGGAGCGGCGGTGTTGGGCATGGGGTCGCTGGGCGCAGGACGGATCAATTCGCAATCCGATCTGGACATGATTGTGATCTATGACCCGCAGGATCAGGACATGTCCGATGGTCCGCGTCCTCTGGCCACGCGCACTTACTACGCGCGGTTCACGCAGGCGCTGATCACGGCACTTTCGGCACCGATGTCACAGGGGCGGCTGTATGAGGTCGACATGCGCCTGCGCCCGTCCGGCAATCAGGGGCCGGTTGCCACCAGTTGGGCCAGCTTTACCAATTATCAGCAGAATGAGGCCTGGGTGTGGGAACATCTGGCCCTGACCCGTGCTCATGTCGTTGCGGGTGATGCCGGTTTGGCAAATGATATCGAAGCGTTCCGCGTCGGGTTTCTGTCGCGACCACGCGAGCGGGACAAGGTTTTGCGCGAAGTCGCCGAGATGCGAACGCGTCTGGCCGCAGCCAAGGCACCCGCCGGGATCTGGGATGCCAAAAACGGGCCCGGCCGCCTGATGGATATCGAACTGATGGCCGAAACCGGTGCCTTGCTGGCAGGGACTACGGCACGCGACGTGTCCTCGGGCCTCGATGGTGCCGTCGCTGCCGGGTTGCTGGATGTCGCGCAGGCGCAATCCCTGAAAGACTGCTACAGCCTATGCTGGTCGGTGCAATGTGCGGCCCGGCTTCTTTCGGGCAAGGTCATCGAGGCGGAACAGATCGGTGAAGGAGGTGTGGATTTCCTGTGCCGCGCCACCGGGTTTGAAGAGGTCGATGCACTGCAACGGGCATTGCAGAAGAGTTACACAACCGCAGCCGACCTGATCGGCAGCGTGATCCAAGAGGGCGAAGATGGCACGCAGCACTGATCCCAATGACCACAAAGGTCTGATCCAGGAAGCCTATCGCATCGAAGGCATCACCTTGCCGGAATGCCGCAGCATATTTCTCGACTGGGCGCTCAGCCTGCCCGAAGAGCGTGACCAGAACTCGGCGCTGACCGAATTGCACGCGGCATACGCGCCGCACAGCCCGGATCATCCCATGACTCAGGTTCTGTCCGAGGGCCTTCAGGCGGCCCAAACCCCGAAACGGCGCGGTGGCTGGCGCTCTCGGAACCGCTAGGGCTTTTCCATCGGCATATTCGCGACTAAGAGGGCGCCATGACCCAAACTGCCGACCGCCCCCGTATCCGCCTGAAACCCAAAGCCAACGCGCGCGGCCTGCGCCATGGTTTCCCTTGGGTCTATGCAAATGACATCGTCACCGACCGCCGTACGCGCAAGATCCCCACAGGCGCTCTGGCGATTCTCGAGGATGACAACCGTGCAGCGCTTGCGCTGGTGGCCGTCAATCCTGACTCAAAAATCATGTGCAGGGTGCTGGATCGCGACACCAACGCGCAGTTGGACAATATTTGGTTCGAAACCCGCCTCAGCCGCGCCGTTGCACTGCGTGAACGTCTGTTTGATGCGCCTTTCTATCGTCTGGTCCACGCCGAGGCCGATGGCTTTCCCGGTGTGATCATCGACAGGTTTGGCGATAGCTGTGTCATCCAGCCCAACGCGGCCTGGGCCGAGGTGCATCTGGATACGCTCACCGACGCGCTGATCAAGGTCGTAGGCGTGACGACGGTGCTGAAAAACGCCTCGGGCCGTACGCGCGGGCTGGAAGGGCTGGACGATGAGAACCAGACTTTGCACGGCACCGCACCCGACGCACCCCTGCCTGTGCCGATGAATGGTGCCACGTATATGGCCGACCTGACCGGAGGTCAGAAAACCGGCCTGTTTTACGATCAACGCCCCAACCATGCCTTTGCCGCACGGCTGGTACATCCCGGAGCGCAGGTGCTGGACGTGTTCAGCCATGTCGGCGGCTTTGGTCTGGCAATGCTGGCCGCAGGTGCCGGACAAGCCCTGTCCGTCGATGGGTCTGCTGCCGCGCTGGAACTGGCCACCAAAGGCGCTGCGGCATCGGGCCTTGCCGACAGGTTCCAGACACGGCAGGGCGACGCGTTCGATGTTCTGACCCAATTGGGGGACGAGGGTGCGGCGTTTGACGTGGTTATCTGTGACCCACCTGCCTTTGCCCCCTCAAAACAAGCGCTGGACGCGGGGTTGCGCGCTTATGAGCGTATCGCACGGCTTGCCGCACCTCTGGTCAAACCCGGCGGCTATCTGGGGCTGTGCTCGTGTTCTCATGCCGCCGATCTGGGGCGGTTCCGCGACGCCTCCTCCCGCGGGATCGGCCGGGCGGGTCGACAGGCGCAACTGATCCACACCGGATTTGCCGGGCCGGATCACCCGCAACTGCCGCAACTGGCGGAAAGCGGCTACCTCAAGGCGGTGTTTTACTGCCTATGAAGGCTGTTCTCGACACTTGCGTCCTCTATCCCACGGTCATGCGCGAGATGCTATTGGGCGCCGCGCGATTGGGACACTTCACCCCGATCTGGTCCGCCCGCATCCTCGAAGAATGGGCCCGCGCCGCCCGCAAGCTGGGCCCGACGGGGGAGGCGCAGGCGCGTGCTGAAATCGCGCTGGTGCAAGGTGCCTGGCCGGATGCCGAACGTCCAGCGAACGAGGGTCTTCAAAACCGTCTGTGGCTGCCGGACGCCGCAGATATCCACGTGCTGGCCACAGCAATCGCGGCTTCCGCTGATCTGATTGTCACGGTAAATGCCAAGGATTTTCCCAGAAATATCCTGACTTATGAAGGGCTTGACCGGAAAGATCCCGACAGCCTGTTGTACAGCTTCTGGCAGTCAAACCCAGAAGGCATGAGCACACTTGCCACACAGGTCCTTGCCGAAGCCGATCGCCTCTCAGGCGAACAATGGACTCTCCGCGCGCTCATGAAAAAAGCCCGGCTTCCGCGATTGGGCAAAGCGCTCGCCATCTGAGCGGGATCCAGCTTCATCTGGCCAAAAATATCCCGGAGAGCGCGAGAGGCTGGCCTCTCGCAGCACAGGCATCACCCGCGTGCCCAACGCTGTTCAAGCTTTTCCAACGCCGCAACACGTTCATCTGTCTTGGGATGGCTCATCAGCCAGGCCGGGACCACCCCGGCGCGCTGCTGTGTCAACTCTTCCAGCTTGTGAAACAGTGATTTCTGTGGTCCGATTCCAATCCCGGCTTTTGTCAGCAAAGCGGCTGCGTATTCATCCGCCTCATACTCGTCCTGCCGCGACAGGCGCGAGGCGATCAGTGCGGTCAACGCATTGGCAATCATCGCCCCGACAAAGGGGATGAACCTGTTCAGAACCATGATCAGCGCCGTTCGCATCGCATTCTGCCCTGAAAAATCGATCATCCGCCGCCGTGCGTGACCCAGCGCCACGTGCCCCAACTCATGCGCGATTACACTGGCCATTTCCTCAGCAGAAACCTCTCCGTTGTGAAACTTGCGGTAAAATCCTCGCGTGATGAATATCCGCCCGTCCGGCGCGGCCAGCCCGTTCACCGGGTCGATCTCGTAGATATAGACCGGCACCCGTTCGATCCCGAGCGCCGCCGCCAGCCGGTCGGTCATGCGTTTCAGCGCTGGATCGGCAAGTTCCGTCGATTTCGCATCCAGTTCCCGATGGGTGCGCCAGACGGAAATCCGGTACATCACAATTCCATAGGCAATGGCCAGCAGGATCGGGGTCAGGCGAAGCATGGGTTAGATATGGTAGCACTGGGCTTTTAGGGCAAACGAAAAATTCAGGGGCCGCTTTTGGGACAAAGCTACCGCCAGAATTCTGCGATCCTGCGGCAGCTTTGTTGATCTATAGGATGCGATGTAGCAATCAAAGACCTGTAGACGGCTCAACTTCCAGTAAGACGAAAGTCTTCTTTCCATTGACGTCGAATTTCTGAACCACGTCACCGTCGCGAACGACCGTCAGACAACGATAGCGGCCTTCATCTGCTACCATGGAAACACAAACCTGATCCGTATCAGTGATCGCAAATGCTCCCGTACCCGTCCAACCGCCGTTGGTTAATTCGCCACTGACGATATTGTTCGGGTCGTAATAGAAACGGAACGTCTTCTCTCCGGAACTGGCTGTGACCCTGTTTCCGATCAGTAACTCGGCTATCTGTTCTGCATTCAGCTTTTTGCCGCCATTGGCCAATGCCGCTTCAAGGTCAGTTTGCGCGAAGACCGAGCCGCCGGCACAGGTTATTGCGGCCGCCATGAGCAGTGTTCTCAACCGTGGCATGTTCCTTCTCCTTTCATGATGGGGGAAACGTATCGGGATGATTTCCCGCCATACGGAAGTTAGAAGGATTCCGGCCGCGGCACTTGATCGAAAGCTGATATTTCCTGACATTTAGATGACAATTGGCAAAATCCGTTGAGCGACAAACACAGCCGGATGTAAGTTGAACTATGTACAGGTTTTTGGATTTTGAACTTGACCCGGCAAAAGGTTTGAGCCGCAGCGGACATCCGGTGGCATTGGAGCCTCAGGCACTTCAACTGCTTGAATTACTGATTAGAAACCGCAGTCGAATCGTCACCAAGGATGAAATAGTTGATGAAGTCTGGGCCGGAAAGGCCATAACGGACGCAGCTCTGAACACGCGAATCCGCTCTGTACGAAAAGCACTGGGCGATAGCGCGGCGAGTTCGGAGTACATCAAGACGCTTCCCAAGCGCGGGTTTCAGTTCGTTGCGCCGGTCGTTCAAAACGAGCCTTCGGAACAGCAATCTGGCAGGCCTTCAAAACGGCTTGCTCTTGCTGCGAGCATTGTTTCGGCGTGTGCTCTTGCCATTGTCTTTTTTTCTGTCTCCTTTGAACGGCAAGGATTGCCAGATACCGAAACCCCGTCATTGGCTGTTGTTCGTTTTGATAATCTGGGCGGTGATAACGCGGGGCAGTACTTTGTCGATGGTCTTACAGACGATCTGACCACTCACCTGTCACGCAACCGTGACTTGTTCGTCGTTTCCAGCGCGACGATGTTTTCTTATGCGCGTGGCGAGGCGAGCCCGATCGAAATCGCCCGCGAACTGGGGGTCGATTACATCGTCCGGGGCAGCGTCCGACGCGCTGGCGATCGGGTGCGGGTTAGCGGAGAACTTATTGATGTGGATGCCAGCGAAACTATTTGGGCAGAGAGTTTCGAACGGCAAACAACGGGTATCTTTGCGGTTCAGGACGAGATTAGCCAAGCAATCGCCGGGCAATTGTTGCCGGAAATATACCTGTCGGACGCGACGCGCTCACAGGGAAAGCCAACCCAGGACATGGGAGCGTGGGATCTGTACCTTCGCGGTCGGGTGCGTCAATCCGAGTTTACCAAGGAGGCACAAGAGGAAGCCGCAAGCTACGCGCGGGAAGCGATTGCGGCTGATCCTGGTTTTGCCGCAGCCTACAGCCTGTTGGCTCGTGCCCTTGGGACGACTTTCTTCTTCCAATGGGCAGACACCCCGCAGAACACGCTCATATCCGCTACCGAAGCCGCTACGCGAGCTATAGAACTCGACGGTCAGGAAGCGCAGGCCCACGCGGCATTGGGATATATTTACCGGTTTACCGGCGAGGCGGATCCTGCCATCGCAAACCTCGAACGCGCGGTCGCTCTCAATCCCAATGACGCTCGTATCCGTTTGGAACTGGCGCATACTTTCGATTGGTTTCGTATGCAGGACCGTGCGTTGCCGGAGATTGAAATGGCCATCAAACTGAGTCCGCGCGATCCGATGCTGCAGAACATGTACTTTTATAAAGGGCATATCCTGTTTCATCTTGGACGCCACGAAGAGGCGCTGGATACTGCAAGGCAGCTGGGCACTGTCGCGACAAGCAACACCTGGCGTCTGTTTCATCATCTACTGCGCGCCGCAAACCTTGCCGAAATGGATCGACCGGAAGAAGCTCATGAGGCCGTGGAGGCGGCTATGCGCATTAATCCGAAACTTTCAATTTCGGCGATGAAGAGACAGTTCGCAGGATCGAAAAATCATCCAGAAAACCGAAAAATCTGGTTGGCGAGTTTGAAAAAGGCTGGTGTGCCGGATTAGGTGCAAAAAACAAAGATGTTCGAAGACTGGACGCTCGTAAGTTGGAAAATTGGTCGCTATGGCCTCAAACCTGCCATCAGTCTCTACCGCGTCAGCTCGCGCATTCCCTTTTCAAGACCAGCCAGTGTCATGGGCACCATGCGATCTTCAAAGATGTCGCGGATCATGCTGATGGAATGGGTATATTCCCAGTATTTCTCGGGCACCGGGTTGATCCACAGGTTTGACGCCCACTGTTCGCGCGCGCGTTGCAGCCAGACCTGACCAGCTTCCTGATTCCAATGTTCATTGGCACCGCCGGGATAGGCGATCTCATAGGGGCTCATCGAAGCGTCGCCGACAAAGATGCACTTGTAGTCGGACCCATAGGTGCGCAGCACTTCGTGGGTCGGGGTCTGTTGGTTCCAGCGGCGGCGGTTGTCCCGCCAGACCCCTTCATACAGGCAATTGTGAAAGTAGTAATATTCCAGATGCTTGAACTCGGTTCTTGCAGCGGAAAACAGCTCTTCAACCACCTTGATATGCGGGTCCATCGAGCCGCCGACATCCAGAAACAACAGTACTTTGACGGCGTTGTGGCGCTCGGGCCGGGTTTTGACATCCAGATAGCCATGCTCGGCCGTGGCGCGGATGGTGCCGTCCAGATCCAGCTCTTCGGCTGCTCCCTCCCGCGCCCAGCGGCGCAGGCGTTTCAGGGCGACCTTGATGTTGCGGGTGCCCAGTTCAACCGTATCGTCGAGGTTCCTGAATTCCCGTTTGTCCCAGACCTTGACCGCACGCTGGTGACGGCTTTCTTTCTGACCGATACGGACGCCTTCGGGGTTGTACCCATAGGCCCCGAACGGAGAGGTTCCTGCGGTGCCGATCCACTTGTTGCCGCCCTGATGACGGCCCTGTTGTTCCTTGAGCCGTTCGCGCAGTGTTTCCATCAGCTTGTCGAACCCGCCAAGCGCTTCGATCTCGGCTTTTTCCTCCTCCGACAGGTGTTTCTCGGCCATCTTGGCGAGCCAATCGGCAGGGATATCGACAGCTTCCAACACCTGATCGAAACTGATCTCGCCCAAGCCCTCAAAGCTGGCGGCAAAGGCGCGGTCGAATTTGTCTATATTGCGCTCGTCCTTCACCATCGACACCCGGGCAAGGTAATAAAACGCTTCGACATCATAGGTGACCAGACCCTTTTTCATGCCTTCCAGAAAAGTCAGATACTCCCGGAGTGATACCGGGATGCCCGCTTTGCGGAGGTTTTTGAAAAAGGGCAGGAACATTGCGTCATGCCACCATGCGAAGCAGAACCAGCGAGATCACCAGCCCCACAAGCGCAAAAGCGATCCCATATCCGGCGGCATACTGTGCCATGTCAGCGCCGTTTCCATTGCGTTTTTTTGCGGTCAAAGCACCCAGGATTGCACCCAGTATCGCCATTCCCAGTACTAGCAACATATGCGTTTCATCCGTCTTTCGTGCTGTCAGCGGGGCGTCGGCCACTGTTTTGAGCCAGAGATTGAGCCACCAAATCAGAACCGAACCCGTATCGCGCCCATCCAAGGCTGTCCAGTCTGACGGCACGTGCCTTTTGTAATTGACCGGCCTGTTTCAAGGCCTCGGATTTCAACAGCAGCAAGGTTGCCAGAAGCGAAGCGTTTTCCGCGCGGGTCATCACGTCGATGGCCTGATCCAGTTCGGGCAGGACCTCTGGCCCGCGATCCTGCGCAAGCGCAAAGGCTGCGGTTTGCGTTGAGACATAAGCCTGATGAACCTCGGTTCCGGGCGTTGCGCGAAGAAACTGTTGCGCGATCTTGAACTGCCGCTGGGCTTCCGCCGGGTCACGAAACTGCTCCATCCGACCCATCAGGTAGTGGGGATAGGCGCGGCGGTGATCCGTCCATCCCAATTGCTGCCCGATGCGGGCTGCCTTTTGCGCGGCGCGTATCTGCCGGGGGGAACCCGGCCCTGGTCCCAGTGATTTCTGGATCGCGTTGATCCACTCTCGGGGGGTATCCGTTGGCCGTTGCGCGGCTAATCGGTCACCGCGTGGATTCAGGCGGCTGAGAACATCGGGGATGACGGCGGCGACCTGATCCCGTGTCATACCGGTGTGCAGTTCGGGCGCATAGGCCGCGCGCAGAATC
Organism: Ruegeria sp. AF1; assembly: GCF_056542125.1. NCBI lineage: Bacteria > Pseudomonadati > Pseudomonadota > Alphaproteobacteria > Rhodobacterales > Roseobacteraceae > Ruegeria > Ruegeria sp. AF1. Next base: position 638,604 of record NZ_JBQFZG010000001.1, on the reverse strand, counting down.
AGCATGTCGAACCCGGTCAAAACCGTATGAATATTGTCGTCGTTGAACACGGAATCCGGCAGGTGATAGAGGTCGTTCAGCGGACCAAGGGCTTGCGCCAGTTCTTCGTGCAGACAATCGCGCATTTCCTGCGGGCTGACATCGTAGGGGATGAATATCCCCAATCGTTCGCGCTGGCGCAGCTCAACCCAACTGCTTTTGGTCTTGCGGCGGTCGCGCTGATACTCAGCCAGGCTGGACGCGTTTGGCACCACGAAACAGGCCGCGTTTGGCAGAATTTGCAGAATTTCCTTCTGACTGACCGCTTCGATCGTGATATTGGCCTGACCGTCGTTGATTTGTCGGATGTTGATACCCGCCTCGCGCTTCAGGCGGTTCAGCAGGCGGGTCAAATCCTGCTGCATACTTTGTGTCGGCGATCCGGTCAGGCGAACGGTGATCGGCATCTCGAACCGGGTGAAAACGGGCAGGGCGGCCCCGCTTTCCAGTTCGAAATGCAGGGACAGGAAATCCGCCGCGATGTTCGTGTTGGACCGTGCCGGTGGCGAGGGACGCGGTGCCGCAAAAGACTTGGCTGGTGGCAACGCCACTTCGACATATGATACATCGTTCCCGAGTTCGATTGTCTCGACAGACGTGCAGCCAGCGATAACCAGCGCCAGAAAAAGGGCGCCCAAACGCATCATGGGCGGGCGTACTTGATGAACGGTGTCAGGGTGCCGATGCGATCATAAAGGTGGCGTGCCGTGTGGTTGAACTCTTGCGTCAGCCAGTAAACGGATGGGGCGCCCTGGCGATCCGCCTCTTCATAAACCGCCTGAATCAAGGCGCGACCGACGCCCGTTCCTCGGGTTTCAGGTCGGGCGAACAGGTCTTGCAGGTAACAGACCTTTTCCACTTTCCAAGCGTGGCGATGAAACAGGTAATGCGTCAGCCCGACCAAAACGCCATCCTGTTCCGCAACAAAACAGGAAAAATCCTGTGGGTCGTCGCCCAACAATCTGGAAAAGGTCGTTTCATACACGTTTTCAGGCAGGGTAGTTTCATAAAACGCCAGATAATCCCGCCACATTTCGGCCCACGGATCTTTGTCCTCGGCCCGCAGGGTCCGGATTGTCAGAGCGTTCGCCAAGTGATGACCCCAATACTGCTGCTTTGAAACGCGGTTGCGTCAGGTATTTCGATGCTGACACCCGGGATACGCAATGGCAAGCCGTGATCACTGATTGTTCACACGCAGGCTAGCGTTTGCCACGTGCCATGAAAGCAAGACGTTCGAACAGATGCACATCCTGTTCATTTTTCAGCAAAGCGCCATGCAGCTTCGGCAGCGCGCTGGCCCCGTCACGCCTGAGGTCTTCGGCCGTCAGGTCTTCGGCCAGCAACAGCTTCAGCCAGTCCAGCACCTCCGAGGTCGAGGGCTTTTTCTTGAGCCCTTGCGTCTCTCGGATCTCATAGAATTGCGTCAGCGCGGCGGTCAGAAGTGCGTCCTTGATGCTGGGATGATGCACATCAACGATCCGGCGCATCGTCGCCTCATCCGGAAAGCGTATATAGTGGAAAAAACAGCGGCGCAGGAAAGCGTCTGGCAGCTCTTTTTCGTTGTTCGAGGTTATGATGACGATAGGGCGGTGCTTGGCCCGGATCGTCTCGCCCGTTTCGTAGACGTGGAACTCCATCTTATCGAGCTCCTGCAACAGGTCATTGGGGAACTCGATATCCGCCTTGTCGATTTCATCGATCAGCAGAACAACCTTTTCGTCGGCGTCGAAGGCCTGCCACAGCTTGCCCTTGCGGATATAGTTCGACACATCATGGACACGCTCTTCGCCTAGTTGGCTGTCACGCAGGCGGCTGACGGCATCATATTCGTAAAGACCCTGCTGCGCGCGGGTGGTGGATTTCACATTCCACTCGATCATTTTCAGCCCCAGCGCACCGGCCACCTGTCTGGCCAACTCGGTCTTGCCGGTACCGGGTTCGCCCTTCACCAACAGGGGGCGCTCAAGCGTGACAGCGGCGTTCACGGCAATGGTCAGATCGTCGGTGGCGACATATTCGGCTGTACCTTGGAAACGTGCGGTCATGGGCCTCTCGTGCGTATATTGCGTTGGACGGGCAGGTTGTGGTTTCCGGGTTACAGAGCGGCAAGGTTTTTTACAACCCGCGTCCCTGCGTCGCCCGGCGGGAATTGTGCTGCAACTCCAAGCCCTTTTGCTTGATTCCGATGTAGACCATTCCCGGACGTTGTAACTCTCGCCCCAAAAAAGCCTGTCAAATTTCATAGAAATACAAGGTTTTGTTGATGTTTGTCTCATAGTTAGACAAATCCGCGGGGGTGCACTGTTGCGCAACGTTTGTGTAGTGACATTCCACCGCCCGTCGGCTAAACGCTGCGCAGAAGGGAGAGCCAAATGTCAGCTGAAACAGCCTCGAACGACGTTACTGGCCATACCGAGGGAGCAAATATGAAGCAGGAAGTTTTTCTGCCGGAAGATTACCGTCCGGCCGAAGATGAGCCTTTCATGAATGATCGTCAGCTTGAGTATTTTCGCCGCAAGCTGCTGGATTGGAAGACAGAGTTACTGGCTGGTAGCCGCGACACCATCGAAGGGCTGCAAGACAACACCCGTAACATTCCGGACGTCGCGGATCGCGCCAGTGAAGAAACTGACCGTGCGCTGGAGCTGCGGACCCGTGATCGTCAGCGAAAACTGGTCGCAAAGATCGACTCGGCCCTGCGCCGGATTGATGATGGCGAATACGGGTATTGCGAAATGACGGGCGATCCGATCTCGCTGAAGCGTCTGGACGCACGACCGATTGCAACCATGACACTTGAAGCACAAGAGCGCCATGAGCGTCGCGAAAAGGTCCACCGCGACGATTAATCGCCGGGTATGTGTAAGAAATCCAAACGCCGGGGCCTGTGGCTCCGGCGTTTTTGCGCTATGCGGATGCCATGAAGATGGATGAATTGAAATTCTGTGTCATTGGCGGTGGAATCGGCGGCCTGGCCTCGGCTCTGGCACTGAAACACCGTGGGGCGCATGTCACGCTTCTGGAGCAAGCCCCGGCCCTGACCGAAGTCGGCGCTGGTTTGCAGATCAGCGAGAACGGGATGCGCGTTCTTCATGCACTTGGCGTCACAGGTCTTTCTGTCGGGCAGAAGTCCCATGGAACTGTCTTGCGCGATTACCGAAAAGGGCGCGTGGTCAGTCACCTGCCGGGCCCTGCAGCTGGTCCGACTTATTACTACCACCGTGCCGACCTTCTGAACCTTCTTCATGATGCGGCTTGTGACGCAGGCGTGAATATCCGATTGGGTGCCAGAGTTTCGCATGTGCAAAAGCATCCCAACGAGGCCGAGGTGATCTTGGCGTCAGGCGAGCGAATTCGCGCCGAGTGCGCCATTGCGGCCGATGGCGGCCGCAGCATGCTCCGCCCGGCTCTGAACGGGGCAGAGGTGCCGGAGTTCACGCATCAGGTGGCGTGGCGCGCCGCCATCCCCTGGCAGCCCGGTCGCGACCCGGTTTCCGCATCCCTGACGATGGGGCCTGGGCGGCATGTGGTAACCTATCCGTTGCGTGACGAAAGCATGATGAACATTGTCGCGGTCGAAGAACGTTCGGACTGGCGGGAAGAAGGATGGCGTCAGATGGGCGACCCTGAAGAATTGCGCAAGCGCTTCGCCGATTTCGGCGACCCCGTACGCGACATTCTGTCGAAAGTCTCGGATGTGCATCTGTGGGCATTGTTTCTGCGGCCTGTCGCGCAAAACTGGCAGAATGGTAGGTTGGCTCTGGTGGGGGACGCGGCCCATCCGACGTTGCCATTCATGGCACAAGGGGCATGTCTGGCGCTCGAGGACGCTTGGGTTCTGGCGCGTGCGTTTGACGAACGATCGGGTATCACCAACGCACTGGCGGCCTATGAAACAACCCGCAAACCAAGGGCGCAGCGCGTTGTCGCGGCGGCCGGGTCAAATGCGCGGAACTTTCATCTGCGCGGTCCAGCCCGTATGGCTGCGCAATGTGTGCTGAGGGTCGTCGGTGCCCGGTTGTCACAACGCTATGAATGGATCTACAGTCACGACGTCACGGCCGCCTAGGGCCTCAAAGATCCAGGTCAATCCAGACGGGAACGTGATCGGATGGCTTTTCGTGCCCCCGAACAGCCGCATCAATCTGGCAATCCCGCATGAGGTCGGCCGCTTGTGGCGTCAGCAGGAAATGATCAATTCGAATTCCGTCATTCCGGTTCCACGCGCCAGCCTGATAATCCCAGAAAGAATAGTGATCGGGGCCCTGCGTTGTGGCGCGAAAGGCCTCGGTAAAGCCAAGGTTCAGGATCTTTCGAAAGGCGGCCCGGCTTTCCGGGCGGAACAACGCGTCTTCCCGCCAGGCATCGGGGCGTTTGGCATCCTCGGCCTGTGGGATGATGTTATAGTCTCCGGCCATCAGGGCAGGCTCCTCTGATTTCATCAGGGCCTGGGCGCGGTCGTAAAGCCGTTCCATCCAGGCCAGCTTGTAATCGTATTTCGGTCCGGGTGCCGGATTCCCGTTGGGCAGATACAGCCCACAGAGCCGCAGGGCCTTTTTGCCTACGACGGTGGCCTCGATCCAGCGCGCCTGTTCATCATTGTCATCTCCGGGAAGGCCGCGAGATACATCCTCCAGCGGAAGCTTCGACAGGATCGCGACACCATTAAAGCTTTTTTGCCCATGTGTTTCCACGTTGTACCCGCGATCTTCAAACATCTCGCGGGGGAAGTTCTCGTCGACGGATTTGATTTCCTGAAGAAGAACAACGTCGGGTTGGGCGTCGTCCAGCCAGCGGGGCAGCGCCTCGGTTCGTGCCTTGATGCCATTGATGTTGAACGTGGCGATTTTCATGCGCGATCCTCCGAAACCTTGTGGCAACCTATCGCTCAGAACGGGCCCAGCGGCAAGTCGGAGATCGGATTAGCGAGGCTCTGCCTCGCGCTCCGGGATATTTTTAGCCAGATGAAGAAACGAACCCTTAACCGTTTTTTCGATACTAGAAGGGGCGGTACAGGCGGGGACGCCGATGACCGCGCCAGGTGAAGCTCTCTGGTCGTTTTGGTCAGAGAGCGGATCCCTGCTTCATCTGGCTGAAAATATCCTGGGGGTGTGGGGGCAAAGCCCCCGCCGGTTACATCGAAAACGACGTGCCGCAGCCACAGGAAGAGGTGGCGTTGGGGTTGTCGATCACAAACCTTGCACCAATAAGCTCCTGAGTGAAATCAATCACCGCGTTTTCAAGAAAGGGCAGAGAGACCGGGTCGACGATGACTTTCTGCCCCTTGCCTTCAAGGATGAGGTCATCGGTGTTTGGCGTGTCCAGAGCGATTTCATATTGAAAACCGGAACATCCACCACCCTCCACTGCGACACGCAGGGCTTGCCCCTGTTCCGCGGCGCCGATCTCGGCGAGGCGGTCAAAGGCGCGTTCGGTGACTGATGGGGGCAGATTCATGCCGGTCTCCAAAGGTTTATTTCCCAAGCGTCCTACAATATATGAAACAAAAAGACAGGCGACAAGGACAAGGCCTTTGGACAGAGCGGGATTTGCTTCGGACCCAGACCGTGCAAGGGGGCGGCTGGTGCCAGAGGAAGAAAGCAGCTTCCGGTCATGCTTTCAGCGTGATCGCGACCGGATCATTCACGCCAGTGCGTTTCGGCGGCTCAAACACAAGACGCAAGTCTTTGTCGAGCATGAAGGTGACAGTTATCGAACACGGCTGACCCATTCCATCGAAGTTGCTCAGGTCGCGCGAACCATTTCAGGGGCGTTGGGCCTGAATCCTGAACTCACCGAGGCTGTAGCCCTGGCGCACGACCTGGGTCATACACCCTTTGGTCATACGGGTGAAGACGCCCTCCACGCGCTGATGGTGCCTTACGGGGGGTTTGATCACAATGCCCAGGCCATTCGGATCGTAACGAAGCTGGAGCGGCATTATGCCGGGTTTGACGGATGCAACCTGACCTGGGAATGTCTGGAGGGTATCGCCAAGCATAACGGTCCAGTTGTTGGCGATCTGCCGTGGGCGCTGGCTGAATGCAACCAGGGCTTTGATCTTGAACTTCATACCCATGCAAGTGCCGAGGCGCAGGTGGCGGCTTTGTCTGATGACATTGCTTACAACAATCACGACCTTCTGGATGGGTTGCGCGCGGGGTTGTTTGAAGATGATGATCTGCGTCACCTTCCGATCGTGGGGGGATGCTACGCGGATGTGGATGCTAAATACCCCGGTCTTGATCCGTATCGACGACGTCATGAAGCACTGCGGCGGGTATTTGGGGTCATGGTGGCAGATGTCATCACAACGTCACGAGACTTGATTGCAGCCTCGGGCGCGCAATCGGTCGAAGAGATTCGCCATCTTGGGCATCCTGTCATCCAATTCTCGACCGGGACTTGGGCGGATCTGAAACAAATCAGGGCGTTCCTGTTCACCCGGATGTATCGCGCACCCAGCGTCATGAAGGTACGGGCCAAGGTTGCAACGGTTGTCGAAGACCTGTTCCCGATCTACCTGAACGACCCGAAACAGATGCCCGCACGTTGGCACGAGGATATTGAAGCTGCGGCGGATGAGACAGCTTTGGCCCGGATCGTATCGGACTATATCGCAGGTATGACCGACCGTTTTGCCTTGCAGGATCACGCGCGGCTGACTGGCTGACTGGGCCGCAATGACACGGATAATGGTCCATGTTTGCGACCTTTTTTGTGGGTTGATTGGTGCCTTGCGCAGGCGGGAAGCGATGATCAGAAGCCGTACGACAGACAGCGCCCAGGGTATTTGAAATCTCTGACAGTGGATATCCGGGCGAGATTGGCAGACATTGGGCGCAAACCAAGTCCAAACATTAGGCGTCCATTGACCTTGCCGTGATGCGTGGTAAACCGCCGGGCAAGCAAAAGGACATCCGAAATGAACCTGTTTTCCGAGATCCGCGGCCTTGTACTGGACGCGCTGGCGCAGATGCAGTCCGAAGGCGCGTTGCCCGAGGGGCTGAGTTTTGACAACGTGGCGGTCGAACCGCCGCGCGATGCAGCGCATGGCGACATGGCGACAAACGCGGCGATGGTGCTGGCAAAACCGGCCAGGATGAAACCGCGTGACATTGCCGAGGTATTGGCGGGGAAGCTGGCGGCAGATGACCGGATCACCAGCGCCGATGTGGCAGGTCCGGGCTTTCTCAATTTGCGGCTGGCACCGTCGGTCTGGCAAGGCGTGCTGGCGGCTGTGCTGGAGAAGGGCACCGATTATGGCCGCTCGACTATGGGCCATGGGCAAAAGGTCAACGTTGAATATGTTTCGGCCAACCCAACCGGTCCGCTGCACGTGGGTCATACACGGGGCGCGGTTTTCGGTGACGCTCTGGCAAGCCTGCTGGCCTATTCCGGCCATGACGTGACCCGTGAGTATTACATCAACGACGGCGGCGCGCAGGTGGATGTGCTGGCGCGCTCGGCTTACGAACGCTATCGCGAGGCCAATGGTCTGAGCCCGGAGATTGCCGAAGGTCTTTATCCCGGCGACTACCTGATCCCAATTGGGGAAGCGTTGAAAGAGAAATACGGCGACAGCCTGATCGACAAGCCGGAAAGTGACTGGCTGGAAGAGGTACGTGAGTTCTCGACCGACGCGATGATGGATCTGATCCGTGCTGACTTAAAAGCGCTGGGCGTTGAGATGGATGTGTTCTTCTCGGAAAAATCGCTCTATGGCACCGGTCGGATCGAGGCCGCATTGCAATCGCTGACTGACAAGGGTCTGATTTACGAAGGCGTGCTCGAGCCGCCGAAGGGCAAAAAGCCCGAAGATTGGGAGCCACGCGAACAGACGCTGTTCAAATCGACCGAACATGGCGATGATGTGGATCGCCCTGTCAAGAAATCAGATGGCAGCTGGACCTATTTTGCCCCGGATATTGCCTATCACTATGACAAGGTGTCCCGTGGTTTTGACGCGCTGATCGACGTGTTTGGCGCGGACCATGGCGGGTATGTCAAGCGGATGAAGGCGGCTGTTTCGGCACTGTCCGACGGTGAGGTGCCGCTAGATATCAAGCTGACGCAGCTGGTGAAGCTGTGGAAGAATGGCGAGCCGTTCAAGATGTCCAAGCGTGCAGGGAACTTTGTCACTCTGCGCGATGTGGTCGATCAGGTGGGCCCGGACGTGACGCGGTTTGTTATGCTGACCCGCAAGAACGACGCGCCGTTGGATTTCGATTTTGACAAGGTTCTGGAACAAAGTCGCGAGAACCCTGTATTCTACGTTCAATACGCACATGCCCGTGTCATGAGCGTGCTGCGCCGCGCGGCCGAGGCTGGAATTGCGGTTGATGATGCGACCCTTGCAGGCGCCGACCTGAGCAAAAACGATCATGCCTCGGAACTGGTTGTTGCCAAGAAGCTGGCAGAATGGCCGCGGCTGGTCGAGATTGCGGCGCGGACCAATGAACCGCACCGGGTCGCATTTTACCTTTATGAACTTGCAGGCGACTTTCATGCGTTGTGGAACAAGGGTAATGACGAGACGCAATTGCGTTTCATCCAGGATGGCGATGTTGCCACAAGCCAGTCAAAAATCGCTTTGGCCCGGGCCGTTTCTGTTGTGATTTCAGCGGGCTTGGGTATTCTTGGCGTTACTCCGGCGCAGGAGATGCGGTAACAAATATCGCCCGAACCGCCGGTACGAGGTAGGCAAGAAATGACCCGCGGGCCTTATTTTCAGGCGTGAAACGGGCAGTGAGGCGGACATGGCGAGTTACGATTACTCGGGGCATCAAAGCCCCGGGCAGATTAATTACCCGAATCAAGCGCATTCTGAAGATGTGTATGATTTTCCCGAAGACACGCAGGAAGATGACGCGCCGCGAGGCTCGTTTGGTCTGGGCAGGGCAGTCAATTTCCTGGGGGCCGTTGCATCCTTGGCGCTGGTCGCCGGTGTCGGGGTCTGGGGCTATCAACTGATCATGCGCGATGTCAGTGGCGTGCCGGTTGTCCGCGCCGCCGAAGGGCCGATGCGTGTGCAACCGGAAAATCCGGGTGGAACACCCGCCGATCATCAGGGCTTTGCCGTGAATGCCGTCGCCGCCGAAGGCAGTGCCGCGGCACCGGCTGACCGGTTGATCCTTGCGCCGCGCCCGGTGTCCCTTACGGAAGAAGACCTGCCCGCCGGAGAACTGAAGCCGACCCCTGCGCTGCATGTGGTCGAAGAACCGATCACCACGCAGGAAGCCGCGCGCCTGCGCCAGAACGCAGTAGATGCGCTGGTCGCGGAATTGGCGGGTGCGGCAGCAGAAACGCAGCAAGAATTCGAAGATGGTGTGCAACTGGCATCGCTGACCACCCCCGACGAAGAACCCGCCATTGACCCGGCAGATTTTGCTGCGGCTTTGCCAGACCCAAGTTTCGCAGAGTTGCCGGGTGTGCGCCGATCGTTGCGCCCTGTGACGCGTCCGGCACGGTCGACCCGCAGTCAGGTCGCACCCAGCGAGAATTCCGAAGACGCCATTAATGCAGCGGTGAAAGCTGCGGTTGGGGTGGATGTTGATCCGGATACACTGGCCAAGGGGACCCGACTGGCGCAGCTTGGGGCTTATGACAGCACGCAAGTGGCACAGGCCGAGTGGGACCGTTTGAATGGTCAGTTTGGTGAGTATATGTCGGGAAAACAGCGCGTTATTCAGAAAACCTCAAGCGGTGGGCGGGCCTTCTACCGCCTGCGTGTTCTGGGGTTTGAAGATCTGAGCGACTCGCGCCAATTCTGCGCCGCTCTGGTCGCGCAAGGCGCTGACTGTATCCCGGTGGCCGTGAGGTGAAGTTCGGAGCAGCGATCACAGATGCTGAAGGACTGCGCCTGACGCAGGAGGAAAGAGATCTGTTTCGCCAGATGAACCCGTTTGGGTTCATTCTGTTCGCCCGCAATATTGAAAGCGCCGATCAGGTGCGCGCCTTGTGTGATGATTTCCGAGAGGCTGTTGGGCGCAACTGCCCCATTACCATTGATCAGGAAGGTGGGCGCGTACAGCGTTTGCGCGCACCCTTGGCCCGCGAATGGCTGCCCCCGCTGGATCATGTGACCAGGGCGGGTGACCAAGCGGAACGCGCCATGTACCTCAGGTACCGCCTGATTGCGGATGAGCTGTTTGGTCTGGGCATCGACAGCAATTGTGCCCCTATGGTCGATGTGGCGCGTCCCGAGACCCACGCGTTTCTGAAAAACCGCTGTTATGCCTTTGATCCTGAGCAGATTTCCAGGATCGGCAGGGCCGTGGCGCAGGGCCTATTGGACGGGGGCGTTCTTCCGGTTCTAAAGCACATTCCCGGCCATGGCCGTGCCACTCTGGACAGTCACCATGACCTGCCGCACGTTGATTTGCCGCTGGAAGAGTTGGAATACAGCGATTTCGCGCCGTTCCGTGCCTTGAACGACCTGCCGATGGGGATGACCGCGCATCTGGTCTTTGATCAGATAGATCCCCGGCCGGCCACCATTTCCGCGGCCATGATGGGTCTGATCCGAGACAATATCGGCTTTGGCGGCCTGATCATGACCGACGATATCTCGATGAAGGCGCTCAGCGGGGCGTTGACGGACCTCTCCCGCCAATCTTTGCAGGCGGGCTGCGATGTAGTCCTGCATTGCAATGGCAGTTTTTCTGAACGTTCCGCTGTAATGGAAACTGCCGGAGAAATGTCGGATGTGGCACAAGCCCGCGCAGAACGGGCGCTGGCGATGCGCAAACGCCCGCGGGAACTTGACATCCAAGCCGCCGAAGCGGAACTATCTGCCCTAATGGGCGGGCAGGTATATGAACGATAATCTTTTTAGCGAAGACCCTGTCTCGGTCGCGGATCGTCTTGCGGCCGAAGCGCTGATTGTTGATGTCGACGGGTTCGAAGGCCCGTTGGACGTTCTGCTGACCCTATCACGCACGCAAAAAGTGGACCTGCGCAAGATCTCGGTTCTTGCGCTGGCGCAGCAATATCTGGCCTTTGTTGAAAAGGCGCGTGCGCTGCGCATTGAACTGGCCGCCGATTATCTGGTCATGGCGGCGTGGCTCGCCTTTCTCAAGTCCCGTCTGTTGCTTCCGCCAGATCCGGATGACGATGGGCCATCGGGTGAAGAACTGGCCGCGCATCTGGCGTTTCAACTTGAACGCCTGCAGGCAATGCGCGACGTCGCTGCGCGGCTGATGGCCCGCGACCAACTGGGTCGTGATTTTTTCAAGCGCGGGCAGGGCGAGGACGTAACCCGCATCCGCACCGTAACCTATTCCGCCACGCTGCTGGATCTGATGCAGGGATATGCCCGTATTCGCACCCGTGACGAGTTCCGCCCCTTTGTGATGGACCGCGACTCGGTGTTCACGATGGAGCAGGCACTGGAGCGGATGCGCCCGCTGATCGGTTTTGCGGGGACGTGGACCGATATGGAAACCTATCTGCCCGATGGTTGGGATACTGACCCGGTGCGCCGCAGGTCGGCGACGGCTGCGACCTTTGCGGCCTCGCTGGAACTGGTGAAAGAAGGACATATGGAGATCAAGCAGAGCGAGACATTCGCGCCGATCCATTTGCGCAAGAGGACCCAGACACGTGACTGACGCCCCAGAAGAAACCGGCACCCTGTTCGAGGCGCCACCATTGGCGGAACAGGAGCGTATGGTCGAGGCCGTTTTGTTTGCCAGCGCCGATCCGGTGACGATTGCCGACCTTGAGGCGCGGATGCCGCATGGAAGCGACGCCGCACAAGCCGTTGAGTTGCTTCAGAGACGTTACGAAGGGCGCGGCGTGCGCGTGGTGCGTGTTGGAGAGGCATGGGCGATCCGTACGGCCCCTGATCTGGGCTTTCTGATGCAAAAGGAAACGGTTGAAACTCGTAAACTCAGCCGGGCCGCGATCGAGACATTGGCCATCGTTGCCTATCACCAACCCTGCACCCGCGCCGAGATTGAGGAAATTCGCGGCGTGTCAGTCTCTCGCGGGACGATTGATCAATTGCTAGAGATGGAGTGGATCAGGCTGGGCCGTCGTCGCATGACACCGGGTCGTCCGGTGACATTTGTGGTGACGTCCGAATTTCTGGATCATTTTGGTCTGGAGAACGCCCGCGACCTGCCGGGTCTCAAGGAATTGAGGGCTGCGGGTCTGTTGGAAAACCGGCCTCCACCGGGGGCTATCCCTCTGGGCGAGGGGCGCGAGGACGAAGTGGACGAGGACCAGTCGGAATTGTTTGAGGAATAATAACCCGGACAGGTCACTACGGGTCAGGCGCGGAACCTGCGACAGGCAACGTGGGTTATCCGGCACGTGCACCGTTGCAAGAAATTCTGAGGATTAGCCGGCCGCTTTGAAGTGCTTGGACAGCTTCAGGCCTTGGCCCTGATAGTTCGATGCAATCCCGGCACCATATAGCTGCGTGGGCATTTCAGCCATTTTCTCATAGACAAGGCGCCCGACCACCTGTCCGTGCTCCAGCACGAAAGGCGCTTCGTGGCATCGCACCTCAAGCACGCCTCGCGACCCGGCCCCCCCGGCGGCTGCATGGCCAAAGCCGGGATCGAAGAATCCGGCATAATGCACCCGGAATTCACCAACCATGGCCAGATAAGGTGCCATTTCGGCGGCATACATCGGCGGGATGTGTACCGCCTCGCGGCTGACAAGGATATAGAATGCGCCGGGGTCAAGTATGATGCGGCCGTCCTTGGTGCGCACTTCCTCCCAATAGTCCTGGGGGTCGTATTCGCCAATTCGGTCCAGATCGATTACCCCGGTATGGGGCTTGGCGCGATAACCGACCAGATCGGTATCGGGCAGTTGCAGATCGACCGAAAAGCCAAGACCGTCCTGAATCACAGCAGGGCCGTCTACCAACGGCGATTCGGCGTGCAGGGCGGTCAGTTCGGCGTCAGACAAGACAGCCTGACCCTGACGGAAACGAATCTGGTTCAGACGCATACCGGGCCGGACCAGAACCGAAAACGAACGTGGACAGATCTCGGCATACAGCGGGCCCTTATAGCCCGCAGGAACGCGATCGAATTCTGTGCCACCATCGGTGATGGTACGGGTCAGAAGGTCAAGCCGCCCGGTCGAGCTTTTGGCATTGGCGACGGCGGTTACGCCACTGGGTAGGGCAAGTGATTCCATCAGGGGCACCAGATAGACGCAGCCCTTTTCCAGAACAGCGCCGTCCGAGATGTCGATGCGGTGCATTTCGAACTCGGCCAACCGATCCGTAACGGTCCGTCCTTCGCCCGCGAGGAACGAGGCGCGCACCCGGTAGGCCACTGTTCCCAAACGCAAATCAAGGCTGGCTGGCTGAATTTGCGCTGGCAGGACATCGGGGTTGGCGGCAATCTCTCCGCGCGCGATCATTGCTTCGATTTGCTGGTTCGCGCAAACACCTGTCATCTCGATCCCCTCATGTGCCAGAGCGGGATCTGGCCTTTGTGCCATAAACGTCGGTGTGATTTGGTCGGGCTAGCAGGACTCGAACCTGCGACCTTCCGTCCCCCAGACGGACGCGCTACCAGGCTGCGCCATAGCCCGACGTTGGGCCGTTCATAAAGATTTTCCCGGCAGGGGCAAGAGGAAAACACTGCCTTTTTTCCTAACCCGTCGCCTGTGTTTCAACACGATCCAGCCAGCGGCGCAGGTCTTTTGCAATTGGTGCAATCCGGCGCAGTAGTTCGTCGTCAAACTCGGCGCGCTTCCACGCCAGCGACGCGATCCCACCCATCAGGGGCGCAGTGTTCAGGTCTGGCTCTGGCTCTTGTTCTGACACAGACGCGGGAAGTGCGTCAGCCTGCACGCCTTCCTTCACCGACTGCTCGGCCGGTTCGTCCAGATCCATAAGGATTTGTTCGGTGGCGGCAGCGGGTTTCGGTTCGAACGGCACCACTTTGCCCTGAACGGGTTCAATCAGGGCAGGGCCCGGTTCGTTTAGAGGCGGAGACAGTGCTGCGACATGTGCGACGCCTTGCTCGCGCAGGATGCGCTGCACACCTTTGATTGTGATCCCGTCCTCGTGAAGCAGTTTCTTGATGCCGCCCAGAAGACGCATGTCATTGGGGCGGTAATACCGACGCCCGCCCGCGCGTTTGACCGGTTTGACCTGAGTGAAGCGGCTTTCCCAGAAACGCAAAACATGGGCCTGAACACCAAGCCAATCCGCTACTTCACTGATCGTGCGAAACGCGTCGCGGGATTTGCTCATATCCGCGTGACCCTGGGGTTACTTGCGATTCCCGACGGCGACGCGATCTTTCATAAGATGCGACGGGCGAAAGGTCAGTACGCGGCGGGGCTGTATCGGAACCTCTTCGCCGGTTTTGGGGTTGCGTCCGACTCGCGCGGTCTTGTCGCGAACACTGAACGTACCGAAGGACGAGATTTTCACCTGCTCGCCACGCACCAGAGCGTCGGACATGTGGTTCAGAACGCTTTCGACCAGCTGCGCACTTTCGTTGCGCGAAAGCCCAACTTCGCGAAAGACGGCCTCGCTCAGATCCATTCGAGTCAGTGTATTGTCGCCCATGTCATTTCCCCTGTTGCTGTCAAAGCATATGGGTATGGCAAATTCGCTGTCAATATCAATGAATTGCAAGCAGCTGTGTAAGCTGGATTGCGCCGGTTACCAGCGCAGAACCACCGCGCCCCAGGCCAGACCGCCGCCAATTGCTTCGGTCACGATCAAGTCGCCGGGTTTGATCTGCCCGCGTTGTTTACCAACCGACAGTGCCAATGGGATGGATGCAGCCGAGGTGTTGCCGTGATCCTGAACGGTCACAACCACGTTTTCCATCGGCAGGCCCATCTTTTTGGCCGTGCCCTGAATGATGCGAATATTGGCCTGATGAGGAACAATCCAGTCGACGTCAGCACTGCTCAGCCCCGCGCGGCTCAGGGCTGTTTCAGCCGTTTTGGTAAGCTTTTCAACGGCATGTCGGAAAACCTGATTGCCCTGCATGCGCAGATGCCCGGTGGATTGGGTCGAAACACCCCCATCGACATAAAGCAGGTCCTTGTAGCGCCCGTCCGAGTTCAGATCGGTTGCGAGTATGCCGCGATCCGCAGCGGTGCCTTCGCCATCCTGCGCTTCGAGTACCAAAGCGCCGGCACCATCCCCGAACAGAACACAGGTCGAGCGGTCGGTCCAGTCCATAATCCGGGAAAAGGTTTCGGCACCAATGACCAGCACGCGTTTGGCCTGACCGGACAAGATCAACGCATTTGCGTTGCTGAGAGCGAAAACGAATCCCGCGCAGACGGCCTGTACGTCGAAAGCAAACCCCTTGGTCATACCCAGCCGGGCCTGAACCATGGTCGCGGCAGAAGGAAAGGTCAGGTCCGCGGTCGAGGTCGCCACGACGATCGCGTCAATATCATCCGATGTCAGGCCCGCATCGGCCAGGGCAGCCTCGGCAGCTTTGGTGGCCAGGTCCGACGTCGTTTCGTCATCGCCAGCAAAATGGCGGCGTTCGATCCCCGACCGGGTTCTGATCCACTCATCCGTTGTGTCCAGCGTTTTCTCAAACTCGGAATTTGGAACAATACGTTCCGGCAAATAATGCCCGACACCTACTACAACTGAACGGCCTGCCATTTTTGGGGTACTGCCTTTTTTGTTATTTATCGGTCTGCGGCGCAGCTTGCGCGGCATCTTGTGCAAGCTGGGCCGTGGATGCAACCCGCGCAGCTAATTTTTCGGCAAAGCCGGACCGTGCCAGAGTAAAGGCCAGTTTGATCGCTGCCGACACTCCGGTCGCATCTGCCCCGCCATGGGATTTAATAACAGTCCCGTTCAGACCCAGAAACACGCCACCATTCACACGCCGCGGATCAATGCGCTTTTTCAGGCGCTGTAGTGACGTAATGGCCAGGACCGAAGCCAATCGCGACAACGGAGAGTATTTGAACGCCTCACGCAGAAGATCTCCGATCAGCCTGGCTGTGCCTTCGCCCGTTTTGATCGCAACATTGCCCGTAAACCCATCTGTAACAATGACATCTGCCTTGTCGCCGGGAATGTCGCTGCCTTCGACAAAGCCAACAAACTCGAAATTCGCCTGTTCGGCGTATTCCGAAATCATGGCATGCGCTTCTTTCAGTTCGGCCCGGCCCTTATGCTCTTCGGTGCCAACGTTCAGCAACCCGATCCGGGGGCGGTTCAGGGCCATGCCGTTGCGCGCATAAGAAGCGCCCATCAGGGCGAATTGCAGCAAATCCTTGGCGTCTGCGCGCACATCGGCACCCACGTCCAGCATTACATTGAACCCCTGCGGGTTGCGCGAAGGCCACAGGATCGCGATTGCGGGGCGGTTCACGCCCGGCAATTTGCGCAGACGCATCATCGAAAGGGCCATAAGGGCACCGGTGTTCCCGCAGGACACCGCGCCATGGGCTTCACCCTGACGAACCGCTTCCAGCGCGGACCACATCGAGGTCTGCTTGCCGTTGCGCACGACCTGGCTGGGCTTGTCTTCCATCGTGACAACGTCGGGGCAATCACGAAAAACGACGCGCCCTTCAAGGACACGTCGTTTGGCAACCAGCTTGCGCAATACCTGTTCGGGCCCGTGCAGCAGGAACCCGATATTCGGGTTCTTGCCAGCCGATTTTGCCAGACCTGCAACGACGACAGCGGGACCTGCGTCCCCTCCCATTGCGTCAACCGAGATGGTGATCCGTCCGGCGTGCGTGGGCTGATCGTTCATGCCTTGGCCTGCGCTCAATCAGGCTTAGGCTGCGTCTTCGTCCAGATCGATTTCGTCGGCCTGTGCGACGACTTCGCGATCGTCATAGTGGCCGCAAGAGGCACAAACGTGGTGCGGGCGTTTCAGCTCGCCGCAGTTCGGGCATTCGTTCGGGTTTGCAGCAACCAGAGCGTCGTGTGCGCGGCGGTTGTTGCGACGCGACTTGGAAACTTTGTTCTGTTGGACGGCCATGGTCTCAACCTTTGTCTGACTGGGGGCCGCAGATTCGCTGCCGACCCGGGTTTCGTAGTTCGTTTATCGTGGTTTGACGCGCGTTTAGGCGACGGGCCCCGCAATGTCCAACCCAAAATCCGATGAGCGCGCGAAAATACTGCGATTCTCGGCATGTTCAAGCGATTTTTGTGACCGCCTGCTATGACAGGAAATCTGGCACCTGTCACTCGTCTTTTTTTAGCACATCGCGCAGTCCTGCCAATCCTGCAAAGGGTTTGGCATCGTCATCCGTCATCGCCTGTTTGCCCGGTTCTGTGTAGGCAGCTTGGCCCAGTTCCGCGCCGTCTTTACGCGGATATTGTGGCAAAGCCAGAGACAGGGCCTCGACCATGACAAGGGCCGGATCAATTTCAGGCCCCAAAGGTTCAGATTCGTCATCTTCCTGGATTTCGAACTCTGGATCATCTGGGTCTGCCCAATCCGCAAGAAAAGTCCGGTGCACTGGTATGTCGATCCTTGTCGTCACCGGTTCCAGCGTCACTACGCAAGGTTGGATGACAGTTGCACCGAGTTTCCCGTTTAGAACCCAGTCCCGTTTGCCCTGCGCCCTCAGTTCGCCCGAAAAGCTGAGTTTGCGCAGCCCCAGCAGCCCAAGGTCTTGCCTGATCTGCTCGAGCGCGGTGGTTGCGGGGCGCAGATCGAACGGTGTCGGGGCGTTCTGCGGCAGGTCAGACACCCGAAATGATGTCGTGTTGCTCATTCGTGAGCCTTTCTATGTGTTGAACCGTGGCAGCGGTTTATGTAATCGGATAGAAGCCGAAGAAGGCCAAGGCAAGAGGGTGCAGATGTTGAAGGTAGTGAACCGGTTGAAACCAACTGCGAAATCGCTTGTGTTTGTTGCCTGTCTGGCTGCGACCGGGGCTTGTACGGCTATCTTCAAGAATCACGGCTATGTGCCACCGGCCGAAGAACTGGCGGAAATCAAAGTAGGCGTAGACACGCGGGACAGTGTGCAAGAGGCTATCGGCGCGCCGGGTGCATCCGGCGTGGTTCGGGATTCGGGCTATTACTATGTCCGCTCTCGCGTGCGTCACTACGGTCCGAAACGGCCCGAGGTGGTATCCCGCGAACTGGTTGCCATCAGTTTTGATCAGCGCGGTGTCGTCAGAAACATCGAACGCTTTGGTCTTAAAGACGGGAATGTGATTGCTCTGGAGCGCCGCGTTACCGATTCCAACGTTCAGGACAAAGGCTTCCTGCGTCAGCTGCTAGGCAATATCGGCAACTTCAACCCGGCGAACATTCCGGGCGCCAACTAATTTGCGCCTAAACCTTGCGGTGGTCACAGGGCAGTCACATGTCTTGTGCTAATGGTGTCGTACCGACGCCTGAGGGTCGGCAACCGTGGAGGGCGCGACCGTGGCAACGGCAGTTTTGTTAAGCAAGGGGCGCTATCGCGCCAGACTGGCGCAGTCGCCCGAGGATATCAGAACAGCTCAGGCATTGCGGACCTTGGCTTTTGGCACAGAGCAACCGGACTGCGACGAGTTTGATGCACGCTGTAGCCATATCCTGGTCGAGGATATGCGCTCGGCAGAACGGCTGGTCTGCTGCTTTCGGATGCTGACCATGGATAGTGGCGGCGAGATTGGGCGAAGTTATTCGGCGCAGTTCTATGACCTGACCTCGCTCGAAGGCTTCAAAGGTCGGATGGTCGAAATGGGACGATTCTGTATCCATCCTGATCACAGCGACCCCGACATCCTGCGTGTCGCCTGGGGTGCAATGACGGCCTACGTTGATCGGAACAACGTCGAGATGCTGTTTGGATGTTCCTCTTTTGCCGGTACCGAAACAGAGCAGTATCTGGATGCGTTTGCGATGCTAAAACATCGCCATCTGGGCCCGAAACGTTGGTTGCCGCGCGTGAAGGCTCCGGATGTGTTTCGTTTTGCCGCGCGTTTGCGGCGCAGACCGGATTCTAAAAAGGCAATGCTGCGGATGCCGCCTTTGTTGCGGACCTATCTGATGATGGGCGGTTGGGTCAGCGATCATGCGGTGGTGGATCGCGACATGAACACGCTGCACGTTTTCACAGGGGTGGAAATCGGTGCGATCCCCCCGGCGCGCAAACGTCTGTTGCGGGCGGTGGCCGGGTAGATTGAGTATTTTTGAAAAGGTGAAGACGGGGCGTTGACGCAATGTGTCAGCCGGTTTAGCTGGCGGACATGGCGAGAATTCCTTTGTTGCAGATGTCCGGCATTTCCCTGACTTTCGGGGGTGACCCGGTGTTTTCCGAACTGGATCTGGTGGTTCAACCCGGTGATCGTGTTGCGCTGGTGGGGCGAAACGGGTCCGGAAAGTCCACGTTGATGAAAGTGATGGCCGGTCTGGTCGAGGCGGATCGGGGCGAGATTGTCGTGCCGCCCGGGAAATCCGTTGGCTATATGGAGCAAGATCCGACGATGGAAGGCTTTGCCACGTTGGGAGATTACGCATCCTGCGGGTTGGAGCCGGGAGAACTTTACAAAGTTGAACGGGCCGGTGAAGGGTTGAAGTTCGATCCTTCACGGGCGGTTGAGACCGCTTCGGGCGGAGAGCGGCGGCGGGCTGCGCTGGCCAAGCTGATGGCAGAAGCTCCGGATCTGATGTTGCTGGACGAGCCGACCAACCATCTGGATATCGAAGCCATCGCGTGGCTGGAACGCGAACTTGGCGCGACCCGAGCGGCCTTTGTGCTGATCTCGCATGACCGGGCCTTTCTAAGGGCGCTGACCCGGGCAACACTTTGGATCGACCGGGGGGCTGTTCGGCGACAGGAGCAGGGCTTTGAAGCCTTTGAGGCCTGGCGGGACAAGGTCTGGGAGGAAGAAGACCAGCAACGCCACAAGCTGAACCGCCTGATTAAGTCCGAAGCGAAATGGGCGGTTGAGGGCATTAGCGCCCGACGCAAACGTAACCAAGGCCGGGTGCGGGCCTTGCAGGCGTTGCGGGCCGAAAAGGCGGCGCAGATCAAACGTCAGGGTTCGGCTGCAATGGCACTGGAGGCCGGGCCAAAATCAGGCCGTAAAGTGATTGAGGCCAGGGCGCTGGCCAAAGCGTTTGATACCACTCAGATCGTTCGGAACTTTGATCTGCTGGTACAACGCGGTGACCGGGTGGCCTTTGTCGGGCCGAACGGTGTTGGAAAAACAACGTTGCTGAAGATGCTGCTGGGGCAGGTGGAGCCGGACGCGGGCTCGGTATCTCAGGGGACGAACCTTGAAATCGCGGTATTCGATCAGAACCGCGCCCAACTAGACCCTGAGATGAGCCTGTGGGACAGTCTGACCGGCGATCCGGCTATGCGGGTGTCGGGCAAGGCCGATCAGGTGATGGTGGGCGGGCAGCCCAAACATGTTGTAGGGTATCTCAAGGAATTTCTATTTGACGAACGGCAGGCCCGAGCAGCCGTCAAGTCCCTGTCCGGTGGGGAAAAAGCCCGATTGCTTCTGGCCAAGCTGATGGCGAAACCCTCGAACCTATTGGTGCTGGACGAACCGACCAACGATCTGGATGTCGAGACGCTGGACCTGCTGCAAGAGCTTTTGGACGATTACGACGGCACCGTTCTGCTGGTTAGCCATGACCGGGATTTTCTGGACCGCGTGGCGACAACCACCATCGCGATGGAGGGTAACGGACAGGCGACAGTTTATGCTGGCGGTTGGTCGGATTACATCGCACAGCGCGGTGATGTGATCGAAAAAAGTGTAGAAAAAGCAAAGCTTTCAAAGCCAAAGGTCAAGCAGGAAGAAAAGCCGAAATCCGGCTTGTCCTTCTCGGAGAAGCACCGGCTGGAGAAACTGCCTGCCGAGATCGCGCGCCTAGAGGCCGAGATTGCCAAGCTGGAAGAGTTGATGTCCGATCCCGAGCTGTTCACGCGTGAGCCGGTGAAGTTCCAAAAAGCGACCGAGGCGTTGGTTGAGCGGCAGGAGAAACTCTCGGCCGCTGAAGAGGAATGGCTGACGCTCGAAGAGAAAGCTGAAAGCGTTTAGAGGGCCAGACGTCTTGCTGGATTACCTGCCACGGTTTCTCTGGCGGGGACATCTTTGGTGACGACGCTGCCTGCGCCGATTGTGGCGTAGTCGCCTATGGTTATGCCGGGCAACAGGATCGCTCCGCCGCCAATCCAAACCTGCCTGCCGATGTTGACGGGCAGGCCGACTTCCAGCCCTTGTGCCCGATCAGCAGGGTCCTTGGCATGATGCGCGCAGTAAATCTGAACATTGGGGCCGAACATCGTGTCGTCGCCAACCCGAACGGGGGCCGTGTCCAGAACAACGCATCCGGCATTGAAGAAAACCCGACTGCCCAGATGGATGTTCATTCCATAGGCGCAATGAAAAGGGGCTTCGAGAAAACAGTCCTCGCCGACATGGCCCAGCAGCGCGTGCAGTTCCGGGGCCATCGCGCCGCGTGTATCGGGCGGACAGGTGTTGTGAGCGTGAACAGCCCGTCGTGCTTGCGCGCGCAGATCGTCCAACTCAGGATCGAGACAGCAATACCACTGCCCGGACTGCATTTTCTGGCGCTCCGACATGGAGCTGTCTTACCGCATCCGCAGAGCGCCGTCGATGCGGATGACCTCGCCGTTCAGGTAGCCCATTTCAACGATGAAACCGGCCAGTCGCCCGTATTCCTTGGGGTCACCCAGGCGGGCCGGGTTCGGGACATCTGCGGCAAGTTGTTGTTGCACGTCTTCAGGAAGGCCCGCCAGCATCGGGGTCATAAAGATTCCCGGCGCAATGGTCATGACGCGAATCCCGGTTGAGGCCAGGTCGCGGGCCATCGGCAGGGTCATGCCAACCACGCCGCCTTTAGATGCTGCATATGCCGCCTGTCCCTTTTGGCCGTCGAATGCAGCAATAGATGCAGTGTTGATGATCACACCGCGCGCCCCGTCTGGTTCGGGTTCGTTCTTTGCCATCTCGGCCGCAGCCAGCCTTGAGACGTTAAATGTGCCGACAAGATTGATGTCGATCGTGCGCTGGAACGCGTCCAGCGGGTGTGGGCCATCCTTGCCGACCGTTTTGATTCCATAAGCGATACCGGCGCAGTTCACAGTCGCGGTAATCTTGCCCATCCTGTCAATACCGTGGCGCACGGCAGCTGCGACCGAGGATTCGTCTGTTACATCCGTCAGCGCAAAATACCCGCCGATTTCGGAGGCGACTTGAGCGCCACGGTCCGCGTCACGGTCTAGAATAGTAACTTGTGCGCCCTGCGCGGCAAAGTGACGGGCGGTGGCTTCGCCCAGACCGGATGCGCCGCCGGTGACAAGAGCGGCTGTGGTGGACAGGTGCATCGGAACTCCTCCCTAGGATATGAACAATTGTTCAATAACTGCTTTGCAGGGGCTGTGTCCATATCTTTGAGCCCGAACGCCCAAAGGGGCGGCGCGGAATAGCCGCTGCCGGGTCAATACGCATCTTTAAGGCATCTTAATCCGCGCTTCACGAAAACGCGCCTGTTCGTGAACGAAGTAATCACAGCCATTGCGTGTTTTTTCGTCAGGAGGTTCCGATATGGTAAATAGTAAGAAACTAACACTGGGCGCTGTTCTGGCCGCGCCTGTCTTTGGGGTTGTGGTTGCCGGCAATGCTTTTGCAGCGCCGGAAACCTGTAATTGGCAAACGGCTCGAAGTCTTGCGAATGCAGGCGACTATGCCGGGCTTTGCGAATGTGTTCAGGTGACCCCAAGCTTTCTGGACAGACTTCAGAAGAGACCGGATTTCGAGACAACGTTGAGCATTACCGGGGCGCAATGTCCGGGTCTGGCCGCTTTGCTGACAGACTTGCCAACGGCGAGCCTGTCCGGTCTGGCCGAGAATCGAGGTGAAAGCCGCGGTTCAGAACCCGGCGGGGCAGGGTTTGCGAATGCAGCTGGTCCTGACGGCCCCGGTGGTGGAGGAGAACCTGACAACGGCGGCGAAGAACCCGGCGGTGGCGGTGGAGAACCCGGCGGCGGTGGCGGAGAACCCGGTGCTGGCGGTGGAGAGCCCGGCGGTGGCGATGGAGAACCCGGCGGTGGCGGTGGGGAACCCGGCGATGGCGGTGGAGAACCCGGTGCTGGCGGTGGAGAGCCCGGCGGTGGCAAAGGCAATGCCGGCGGCGGCAAAGGTGGCGATAGGGGTAACAATGGCAGCGGCAACGGCGGCGAGGGCAGCAGTCCGGGTCGCGGAAACAACGCCAATGACGACGAGGGCGAAAGCGACCGGCCCGGTCGCGGAAAGGGACGTCAGTAGTCTCGTCCACCCCAATATAGATACGGCCACCCAATCGGGTGGCCGTTTTCTGTTTTGCTTTCCAAGGTGAAAGGGGCGTCAGCCCAGTTGCACCAATGCGTGGCGTTTCTTGCCTGCACTCAGCTTGATCGGAGACGTCAATGCGCCCGCGTCGATCATCAAGCCCGCATCCGTCAGCGGAGCGTCGTCCAGTTTGGCCCCGTTTTCGGCAATCAGGCGCTTGGCCTCTTTGCCGGATTTGGCCAGGCCTGATTTGACAATGATCTGGACGATGGACATGCCGTCGCCCAGCTCGTCCGCGCTGAGGGTCAGGGTGGGCAGATCGTCTCCAACCCCACCTTTTTCGAACACTTCACGGGCCGTGGCTTCGGCCGTTGCTGCAGCTTGCGCCCCGTGGAGAAGGGCTGTCACCTCATTGGCGAGGCGGATTTTGGCCTCATTGATCTCGGACCCGGCAAGCGCGCCAAGACGGTCACATTCATCCACGGGCAATTCGGTATAGAGCTTCAGGAACCGCCCGACATCCGCATCGGTGGTGTTGCGCCAGAACTGCCAGAATTCATAGGGCGAGCGCATCTCGGCGTTCAGCCAGACCGCGCCATCCTGCGATTTGCCCATCTTCTTGCCGTCGCTGGTGGTCAGCAGGGGTGAGGTCAGGCCGTAGATTTCGTGATCCAGCACCCGGCGAGTCAGGTCGATACCGTTGACGATGTTGCCCCACTGGTCGCTACCGCCCATTTGCAGAACACAGCCATAGCGGCGGTTCAGCTCCAGAAAGTCATAGGCTTGCAGGATCATGTAGTTGAACTCGAGAAACGACAGCGATTGCTCGCGATCCAGCCGGGATTTCACCGATTCAAAGCTGAGCATCCGATTGACCGAGAAATGCCGCCCGATGTCGCGCAGGAAATCGAGGTAGTTCAGATCATCCAGCCATTCGGCATTGTTCAACATCAGCGCCTTGTTTTCGGCATCAGTGTCGTAATCGATATAGGCCGCGAACACTTTCTTGATGCCCGCGATGTTTTCGTCGATCTGTTCGGGACCCAGCAGGGGGCGTTCATCTGCGCGGAACGAGGGATCGCCCACCTTGGTGGTGCCGCCGCCCATAAGGGTGATCGGCTGGTGGCCGGTCTTCTGGAACCAGCGCAGCATCATGATCTGAATCAGACTGCCCACATGCAACGACTTGGCCGTTGCATCAAAGCCGATATAAGCTGGCTTGCACCCACTGATCAGCGCGTCGTCAAGGCCCTGATAATCGGTGCAGTCGGCGAGGAAGCCGCGCTCGATCATCGTGGCGATGAAATCCGATTTGGGGTGGTAGGTCATATCGTGCCCTCGGGGTTTGTGTTGCGGGGCACTGTATAGGCGGCGCTGCGGATGAGGAAAAGCCACCTTTTCACTCTAAAACCGCGTGCCGTGATATGCGCGCGCAACTTGATGGCCGGGGTGTTGATCATGAAACGCGACGTCGGAAAAAAACCGACGCCCCCAATCAGAAGGCTTGCCAAGGCGGCATAACAAAAGCACCTTGACCAAGCTGCAACCCAGAGGTGAAGTCCAGAACCCCGGGCACGGCGGAAACATTGCCAGATCAGGAGGCAGGCGTGGGCCAAACCATCAAGAAACACGGAATGGTTCGGGCATTGGGCGCAATGTCCGGTACGTCGCTGGACGGGGTGGACGCTGCGGTGGTGGAAACCGACGGGCATTCCATCGCTGGATTCGGGAAAAGCGGCTATCGCGCCTATACCGATGCCGAACGCGAAATTCTGCGGGCGGCTTTGGGGCAATGGCACGGTCCACAGGTCGACGCGGCGGCTGAGATGGTGACCTTTGCCCATGCCGAAGCGCTGTCCGAGTTCGAAGATATAGACCTGATTGGCTTTCACGGCCAGACTTTGGCGCATGAACCGCGCGGGCGCGGGACATTGCAGGTGGGCGATGGTCTTGGGTTGGCGCAGGCGCTGGGGCGCCCGGTGGTCTGGGACTTCCGAAGCGATGACGTGGCTATGGGGGGCGAGGGCGCTCCGTTGGCGCCGTTTTTTCACTTTGCCTGCGCCAAGTGGTTTGGCGCGGACCGCCCCTTGTGCTTTTTGAACCTGGGTGGTGTTGGCAACCTGACCTATGTGGACCCAAGCTTTGATGGTCCCGAGGCACCGGGGGCGCTGCTTGCCTTTGATACGGGGCCGGCGAACGCGCCGGTCGATGACCTCATGCAAGCCCGGTTGGGGCAGCCGATGGACCGGGATGGTGCGGTTGCGCGCAATGGCACCGTCGAAATGGGCGCGCTGGAGCTGTTTCTGGCTGAGCCTTTCTTCGCACGTATGCCGCCCAAGTCGCTAGACCGGAACGATTTCTCTGAGATGATCGACCTAGTGAAAGAACTGGGTGACGCTGACGCGGTGGCAACCCTGACCGGGATGTGCGCAGCGGGTGTGGTGCAGGGGATGGAACATTGTCCGCAGCCGCCGTCTTGCGTGCTGGTTACAGGCGGTGGACGGCGCAATCCGGTGTTGATGGAGATGCTGCGCGTATCTCTCGACTGCCCGGTCGAACCGGTCGAGGCGGTGGGGCTGGACGGCGACATGCTCGAGGCGCAGGCCTTTGCCTATCTGGCTGTGCGCGTGGCGCGGGGATTGCCAACCTCGTGCCCCGGAACAACCGGGGTGAAAGCGCTGGTGGGTGGCGGTATGGTCAGTTCAGTGAACGTTCAACCGGTGGGTTGAGGCTGCATACAGGTATCGGCTATCGCGTTATCGACACACAGGCTTGCCACTACGACGGGCTGTGTCGAAGTGAAAATGCCCTTTGTGATAGCGATCAGCGTCAGGACCAAGAACAGTTCCGAACAGGCCACAGGCTCCGCTGTGCAACTCTTGCAACACGACGCTTTGATCGGTGTCGCTCCACCCGTCCTGAACGGTGATCTGCGTTCCGTCCTGCAACACGAAGGTCGAGATATCGATGGCCCGACCCCGCGCATGTTCGGAAATGCGCGCATAGGGCTGGTTGTTCTGCGTCTTGCAGGCATAGTGGCCAACAACCCGCATACCCTTTAGCCCACCCCCGAGATCGGCAAAGGCGGGTTTGGCGACGTTTTCGATCCATGTTTTCAGCGTGACGGCTGTCTGACAGTCCATCAGCGAGAACTGGCTGAGCGCAATGTCCGAAATTCTGTAAATCCGGACCGGGTTGGCGATGCCGCAACCCAGCGCTTTTCCAGCCAAAGACGTGCGGGTTTCGCCCAAGATGGTCCAGTCACCACAGACCGCCCCGCGGTCACGCATACGCTGACGACCCACTTCAAACTGGCGAAACTTGCAAGGGCGCAGCGCTGGGCGTTTCGAGGTCAGCACCGCAGGTTCGACAGTCCCGGTAGGTTCGATATGTTCGGTCGTGACTTCCTCCTGCAGATCGGGCAGTGCCAGTTCGGATGAAAGGCGGGATTCTGCACAGGCGGGCTCAGCGTTTGCAAGACAGGTACTTGCGAACAGAAGCAGAAGGACCAGAAAGATGCGTTTCACAATCACCCGATGCTCCGATACCTGCGGTTGCGTTTACAGAATGATAAATGCGTAACTTTCTGTAAACTCACCTTTTCAGAGCATCCCCAGATCAACCTATCCCCGAGGGATATCAAACCCAGGTTCTGCCAGTTGGAACCCATCGAATTGAAATCCGGGAGACACTGTACAACTGACCAGCGTGTAATCACCGGTGCTGCGCGCGGCCTGCCAATGGCCGGTGGGAACAATCAGTTGCGGTGCGCCCCGAGACAAATCGGGTGACAGCACATGGTCAACCGCCGGGCCCTTGTCTGTTGCGCTCAAGGACAGGATCAGTGGCGCGCCCGCGTGGTAGAGCCAGATCTCGGTCGCGTCGACCCGGTGCCAGTGGCTGCTTTCCCCCGCTTGCAGCAGGAAGTAGATGCAGGTGCCGGTCGGGCGGCCCTTGTTCTCGGCGCGCCAGGTTTCCGCGTACCAGCCGCCCTCGGGGTGAGGTTGCAGGTTCAGGCGGTCGATGATCTCTTGTGCGGTCATGTGGCCCCCGTGTGTTTGGCGCAATTATGCACGGCAAGGTGTGATCCGCTATGGTATTCGTGCGCACGGGGAATATGTATGCCGCATGACACTGACCATTCCATTCGATAACTCATATGCCCGCCTGCCGGACGCGTTTTTTGCGCGACAGAATCCGGTGCCTGTACGCGCGCCCAAGTTGATCGCGTTCAATGATGATCTGGCACGGCTGTTGCAGGTCCATCCGGGCGACGTGCAAGAGATGGCGGAAGCCTTTGCAGGTAATCGCATCCCCGATGGTGCGGACCCCATCGCGCAGCTTTATTCCGGGCATCAGTTTGGCCAGTTCAACCCGCAGCTTGGGGACGGGCGCGCGGTGCTGTTGGGCGAAACTGTCGGAACGGATGGTGTGCGGCGGGATGTTCAGCTGAAAGGTTCGGGTCCGACGCCGTTTTCACGTAGGGGCGACGGCAGGGCGTGGCTGGGTCCGGTTCTGCGCGAATACGTGGTGTCCGAGGCGATGCACGCGCTGGGCATCCCCACAACACGCGCGCTGGCGGCGGTAGAGACCGGTGAAACCGTGTTCCGGGAGGGTCCGATGCCCGGTGGGGTGCTAACCCGGGTTGCAACCAGCCATTTGCGGGTGGGTACCTTTCAGGTCTTTGCTGCGCGGGGGCAGTTGAACAATCTGCGGTGCCTGACAGACTACGCCAACGCGCGCCACTATCCCGCAGCCCAAGGGCCAATGGGCCTGTTGCGGGCCGTTCGGGATGCGCAGGCCCGCCTGATCGCGCAGTGGATGGGCGTGGGCTTTATCCATGGGGTCATGAACACCGACAATTGCTCGATCGCGGGTGAGACCATCGATTATGGCCCCTGTGCGTTCATGGACGTTTATCATCCCAATACGGTCTACAGCTCGATAGATCGGATGGGCCGTTATGCCTATTCCAACCAGCCAGATATTGCAGTGTGGAATCTGGCGCAGCTGGCAACCTCACTGATCCAGCAGATGGACAACAAGGACGCCGCTGTTGAGGAGGCGACCGAGATCGTGCATGCCATGCCGGATCTGCTGCAACAGAACTGGTTGACCCGGTTCCGGGCAAAGGTCGGACTGACGACCGCTGAAGAAGGCGATCAGGCGCTGATCACCGATCTGCTAAAACGCATGGCCGAGGGGCAGGCTGATTTCACCAACACCTTCGGTGCGCTGGGCAAAGATACCGCGCGCGATCAGTTTATCGACCCGCAGGCCTTTGACAGCTGGGCAGAGGGCTGGCGTGCTCGCTTGGCACGTGAGGCGTCACCGCATGACGTGATGACCGCAGCGAACCCGGTCTTTATTCCGCGCAATCACCGGGTCGAGCAGATGATCCAATCAGCGGTGGCGGGGGATTACCAGCCGTTCCATCGGCTGAACGCCGTCCTCGCGCGGCCCTACGACGATCAGGCAGATGCGGAGGATCTGAAACGGCCCCCGACCGATAACGAGGTCGTGCACGCCACGTTCTGTGGTACGTGACGGTCAAACATCTCTGGTAGTCGCTCGGTGCGGTATGGTTTCGCGGGGAGGGGCGAATTGTTTTGTCCGGTCTAAATCGGTGTTGGATGCGCTGAAACTGCGGCACTTCCGTTCTGCCGCTCCCGGATGAAATGAGGGGAAACCCATTTGTTTCCGGCCGCGTCACGTGCCGGGTTTTTAAGCGATATACCATTCCAAAGCGACTTCCCCGGTTGCCGTTGCTGCGAAGTGAAACTGAAGGGTTGCGTCCGGCGGCAGGCGTGTCACTTTGGGTCAAGCCCACTGGTCAGGTCTATATGCAGTCATCTTCCACCCTTCGCATTGCCAGCTATAACATTCAGAAATGCCTCGGGCTGGATTTCCGGCGCCAGCCGCAGCGCATTTTGCAGGTCATCGAACATATGCAGGCCGATATCGTTGTGTTGCAGGAGGCCGACAAACGTTTGCCGCCGCGCCCGGCGGCCCTGCCGCATTTCATGCTGGATGAAGCCGGGTGGCAGATCGTCGATCTGGGCGGTGCCGGCAGTCTGGGTTGGCATGGCAACGCGGTGATCTGGCGTGGCCAGCACCTTTCGGTCCGGCGGACCGGACATCACGAATTGCCCGGGCTTGAACCGCGCGGGGCGGTCCGTGTCGAATTTGATACCCATATCGGGCCGTTGCGGGTGATGGGAATGCATCTGGGGCTGTTGCCTGCATCGCGACGTCAGCAGATCTCGCATATCAGGCGGTTTGATAAAGAGCTGGAGCAGATGCCGACAGTCTGGGCGGGGGATTTCAACGAATGGTCCCGACAGCCGGTTCTGGATCACCTTGCGCCGGAAATGCGTTTCCTGCCCCCCAAGCCAAGTTTTCCCGCCGCGCAGCCGCTGGGCGCGCTGGATCGGATCGCGCTGGGCGCGGGCGTCAGGGCCACTGCGCATGGTGTCCATGACGCGCGCCCGGCACATATCGCATCGGATCATCTGCCGGTTTGGGCTGATTTGGCGCGCGTGGCTTAAGTTCACTGGAAAAGAAGAAATCCCTGTGGCGCAAATCGCACAGACATACTAAGACAGACACCCGAGCAATTCTGAGGGGCATCATGTCGGAAACGATTATTGGACGTTGTGAGGCCAAGGGTCTGCGCATGACCGGTCAAAGAAGGATCATCGCGCAGGTATTGGAACAAAGCGACGACCATCCGGATGTCGAAGAACTGTACGCGCGTGCTTCTGCCATCGACACAGGCATCTCGATTGCGACGGTGTATCGTACGGTCAAACTGTTCGAAGAGGCCGGAATTCTGGAACGTCTGGAGTTCGGCGATGGGCGGGCCCGTTACGAGGATGCCGAGCGTGATCACCACGATCACCTGATCGACATGCAGTCGGGGGAGGTTATCGAATTTGTCGACCCCGAGATCGAAGCCCTGCAGGAAAAGATCGCCGCCAAGCTTGGGTACAAGCTGAAAGGGCATCGGCTGGAACTGTATGGCGTGCCGCTCAAGCAGAAGTGATCCATCACAAATCACGAACGGCCCCAACACGTTAATTCATTGAATGTGTCGGGAATTGGCTTGCCAGATGCCGCTGGTTGCGGTTCATGTGCCCGCATACTGCACCCCAAGTACCCTTTTCCTACGGACGCGCGCATGAATAACGTAAACGGCATCCTTTTGCTGATCGGCTCGATGGCGGCCTTTTCTCTTGAGGATATGTTCATCAAGTTCCTGTCGGGCGCTGTGCCGACAGGTCAGATCATGGTGTGTCTGGGTGTGTTCTGCGGGCTTGTCTTTGCGGTGATGTCGGTGGTCACCCGCAAACGCATCTTCGATCCCGTGGCGTGGAAACTGCTGCCGATGGTACGTGCAGGGACAGAAGGATTCGGTGCCGTAACCTTTGTCACCGCGTTGTCGCTGATTGATCTGTCCACTGTCGCCGCCGTGTTTCAGGCCATGCCGCTTGCCGTGACCATGGGCGCGGCCCTGTTTCTGGGAGAGCAGGTCGGCTGGCGCCGCTGGAGCGCCATTGGTGTCGGCTTTATCGGTGTTCTGATGATCATTCGCCCCGGATTGGAAGGGTTTCAGCCAGACTCGCTGTTTGTCGTCCTGACCGTGTTTGCGATTGCGGCGCGTGATCTGATAACGCGCAAGCTGGATGCTCGGGTGGCCTCATCCGTTGTGGCGATGCAGGCGTATATCGCAGTGGCGCTGGCCGGGCTGCTGTTGATGGTCATTTCCGGAACACCCTTTGTGCCGGTGCAAAGCGGCCAGGCAGGGCCATATCTGGGCGCGATCGGTTTCGGCGTTTTGGGGTATTACGGCATCGTAACGGCCATGCGGGTTGGCGAGGCTTCGGCCATGATGCCATTCCGTTACACGCGTCTGGTGTTTTCGATCCTTGCCGGAATGTTGATGTTCGGTGAACGCCCTGACGCGCTGACAATGGCTGGGGCGAGCCTCATCATCGGATCTGGCCTGTATACCTTTATCCGCGAGCGACGTCTGGCGCGCAATCTGGTTCCGGCCTGATCCTGTTGGCGCAAACAGCAAACTGTTAGCCCTAAAGGTCGGTAAATATGCGTGTTAGCGATAACGGAACCGGTTTACTTTTGGCCGGTTGCTGCTATGACGCGTGCAACAGACTGCAGCCATAGGGACAGACCTCATGAGCACCATTATTGACATCCACGCGCGCGAAATTCTGGACAGCCGGGGCAACCCGACGGTCGAGGTCGACGTGATTCTGGAAGACGGCACCATGGGCCGCGCCGCCGTACCGTCCGGTGCGTCCACCGGCGCACATGAAGCCGTAGAAAAACGCGACGGCGACAAATCCCGCTATATGGGCAAAGGGGTTCTGGAAGCCGTGGCCGCCGTGAATGGTGAAATCGCCGAGGAACTGGTGGGCTTTGACGCGACAGAACAAGTGGCCATCGACCAGGCGATGATCGAACTGGACGGAACCAATAACAAAGGCCGTCTGGGCGCCAACGCCATTCTGGGTGTGTCGCTGGCCACCGCAAAGGCGGCAGCCGATTTCACGACGCAGCCCCTTTATCGTTACGTCGGTGGTACCTCAGCTCGCGTGCTGCCGGTACCGATGATGAACATCATCAATGGCGGCGAACACGCCGACAACCCGATCGACATTCAGGAATTCATGATCATGCCAACCTCGGCCGCGAATATCCGCGAGGCCGTGCGAATGGGGTCCGAAGTGTTCCATACGCTGAAGAAAGAACTGTCTTCCGCGGGGCTGGCCACGGGCGTGGGCGATGAGGGCGGTTTTGCCCCCAACATCGCCAGCACCCGCGAGGCGCTGGATTTCATCCTGAAATCCATCGAAAAGGCGGGCTACAAACCCGGCGAAGAAATCCACCTGGCCTTGGATTGCGCGGCGACCGAGTATTACAAGGATGGTAAATACGTTCTGGCGGGCGAGGGGATCACCCTGACACCCGAAGAAAACGCAGCCTATCTGGCGGCTCTGGTCAATGACTATCCAATCATCTCGATCGAAGACGGCATGTCCGAGGATGACTGGGACGGCTGGGAAGCCCTGACCGACGCCATCGGCGACAAGGTGCAGCTCGTGGGCGACGACCTGTTTGTGACCAATCCGGCGCGCTTGGCCGAAGGGATCAAGCGCGGCTGCGCGAACTCGATGCTGGTTAAGGTGAACCAGATCGGATCGCTGACCGAAACCCTGCGCGCCGTCGATATGGCGCACCGTGCGCGTTATACCAACGTGATGTCGCACCGTTCGGGCGAGACCGAGGATGCCACTATTGCCGATCTGGCGGTGGCGACCAATTGCGGTCAGATCAAAACCGGCTCGCTGGCGCGGTCGGATCGGTTGGCCAAATACAACCAGTTGATCCGCATTGAGGAATCGCTGGGCGAGGTTGCGGAATACGCAGGCGCGTTGATCCTTCGTAAATAACGCGCTTGGCGCTAGGCTGGCCCCTGGTTTTAATCCGGGGGTCGCGTTGTGCTGAACATCATCGAACCGGAAACGCCGGACCAGATTGAAGCGGTTCGGCGTTTGTGTTGGGATTACAGGGATTTCCTGCTGGCACTGGATGAAAGAACCGCCCAGATTGTGCAGGCTTTCTACCCAAGCGAAAAATACGCCCGCGTGATGGACAACATCGACACGGAACACACACCGCCGACCGGTGGGATCAAACTGGCATTGCTGCATGGGGAACCGGTCGGCTGCGGTATGTTTCACACGTACGAACCCGGTGTAGCTGAAATCAAACGTGTATTTGTAACTGACGCAGCAAGGGGGACCGGAGCAGGCCGTGCCATCATGCTTTCGCTGATCGAAATGTGCCGAGATATTGGGTTCGACTATATTCGAATGGACACCGGCAAACCCCTGGAAGCGGCGACTCGGTTATACCTGTCTTTGGGCTTTCACTTGCGCGACGCCTATTACGAAACTCCTGAAATCGCACGCGACCACCTGCTTTTTTTTGAGATGCCGCTATTTGAGAATGGCACCCTCAGGCCAGAGAAAAGTTAAATTTTTCAGGGACATGTTCGTTTGCGGTTGAGGTGTTTGATAAAAAAATGTGGCTTATCTATTCTTATGTGTGAACTTGTTACTTATCACGCCCGCACAGAATGCCGTAGTTTGTCTTCATTGCAGAAAGGAGACTACGATGTCTGTATCCAAATTCCTTCTGATAATCGTCACAGCGTCCATCACAGTATTGTCCGCCTGCGCGGGTCCGGGAACGTATCCGATAACCGGAGAAGAGGTTTCGTCGAATGACCCGGTTCAGCATATGAATCCGGCAAATATCTTCCGCGGCGAGTCGCGCTAAAGTACCTTGCTCATCAGCATATACCTGTCGCGTTGTCTAAACCCGGTACGCAGATAGAGCTTATGGGCAGATTCATTGTTTCGGTCGACTTCCAGATGAAGAGCCATCAGGCCTGCCCCGGCAAGAGCTTTGGGCAGATCCAAAAGAACCTCGGTGGCAATGCCGCGGCCCCGAACGGCGGGGCGTATATAGATTTCGTCCACGAAACCGTCCATGCCGCCAAACTCGACTGACCAGCCAAAGGTCAGGATGATATATCCCAAAGGCGCGCGCCCGGGCCCAATCAGATAGACACAGCCATGAGGGATACCATCCAGCATGGGGGCGAGGGCATTGCGTGTCTTGTCGGCGTCCTGTGTGAGCCCGGCCTCGGTATGAAAGGCGGTGACCAGCGTCATCAGGCGATCCAGATCGTCGGGACGCGCTAGGCGGAGGGCAGCGCTCATAATCTGGCCAGCCTTTCTGTCAGCAAGGTGAAAAAGCCGTCGGCGTCGATTTCCCCCATGAACAACGCATTTGGTGCGCGGTTGGTGACACCCCACCAATCCGCAACGGTCATGCCCAAGGTCAGGTCGGACCCTGTTTCAATCTCGACATTCACGCGGCGGCCCGAAAACAGCTCGGGGCGGATCAGATAGGCGGTGACGCAAGGGTCGTGCAGGGGAGCGCCCGCGCTGCCGTATTTCTCTTTGTCGAAGCGTTCAAAGAAATCCGTCATCTCGGCCACGGCATGCCCAACCTTGCTGTCCAATGCGCGGAACGCGTCGTTTCGCGGGTTGGTCACCAGCGCTTTGTGCGTGACATCCAATGGCATGACAACAATCGGTATTCCGGATTTAAAAACGATATCAGCAGCTTCTGGGTCGACGTAGATGTTGAATTCAGCGGTGGGGGTGATGTTGCCGACTTCGAAATACGCCCCACCCATCAAGACGATTTCCTGCACGTGGTCGATAATATCGGGTGCCTTGCGAAACGCAGTCGCGACGTTTGTCAGCGGACCCAGTGGACAAAGGGTCACGGTCCCCGGCTCTTCGGCACGCAGGGTGTCGATGATGAAATCCACAGCGTGACCTTCGGCCAGGGGCATCTGCGGATCCGGCAGGACCGGACCATCCAGCCCGGTTTTTCCATGCACATGTTCTGCGGTGACAAGCGGGCGGTTCAGCGGTTTGTCGCAGCCCGCATAAACCGGCACATCCGTACGTCCGGCCAATTCACAAACGATTCGGGCGTTCTTGGCCGTAAGGGCGAGCGGCACGTTACCCGCGACGGCCGTAATACCCAGAACCTCGATCTCGTCCGGGCTGGCCAGCGCCAGCAGGATGGCGACGGCGTCGTCCTGTCCGGGATCGGTGTCGATGATGATCTTGCGAGGGGGCATAGGCGTCTCCGGGGGTCGTGAAGGTGGGACACTCGCAAGTGTCGGATCGCTTGTCTACCCGTTTCTGGTCGCGGCCAGTGTATCCACCGGCGGGAGTTTGCCATTCGCGCGATGCTCTTCCGTTTTAACTTCGTCCCACAGCGCATCCATCTCGGCCAGATCGCTTTGCGAGGGGGTCTTGCCCCGTTCGGCCAGCCGGGCTTCGACCTTTTCAAAGCGACGGGTGAACTTGGCATTGGTGCGACGCAGGGCGGCTTCGGGTTCGATGCCAAGATGACGACCCAGATTGACCATCACGAACAGCAGATCGCCGAATTCGTCTTCCAGCGCGTCAGCATCCATTTTGTCACGCGCCTCTTCCAGTTCGGCGGCTTCTTCGGTGATCTTGGCCAGAACATGGCTGGCGTCAGGCCAGTCGAACCCCACCCGAGCGGCACGTTTTTGGAGCTTATGCGCGCGCAGTAGTGCGGGCAGGTTTGCGGCCACACCGTCCAGCGCACCTTTCTGTTCCTTGCCCGCCCGCTCGGCGGCTTTGATGGCCTCCCAATCTTTGATTTGCTGGTTAGCCGACTTGTCGCGGGATTCATCGCCAAAC
Source organism: Ruegeria sp. AF1 (assembly GCF_056542125.1). NCBI lineage: Bacteria > Pseudomonadati > Pseudomonadota > Alphaproteobacteria > Rhodobacterales > Roseobacteraceae > Ruegeria > Ruegeria sp. AF1. The sequence continues at coordinate 602,985 of NZ_JBQFZG010000001.1, read as the reverse complement.
ACATGCGGATGGCGGCTGACCATCTTGTCCGACATGGTGCGCACTACGTCCTGAAAGGTGAAATGTCCTGCTTCTTCTGCCATTTGGGCGTGAAACACGGATTGAAACAGTAAATCTCCCAGTTCGCCCTTAAGCTCGTCAAAGGCTTCGCGTTCGATGGCGTCCGCGACCTCATAGGCCTCTTCGATCGTATAGGGGGCGATGGTCGCGAAATCCTGTTCGATATCCCACGGGCAGCCGGATTGCGGATCGCGCAGGCGGCGCATGATTTCCAGCAGCCGTTCGATACCTGCATCGCTGTCATGGATCAGAGGATTTTCAGCCATTGCGAACCCTTTCATTCCGGTGTCAGATGCATCCATTCCGCAGTCCCGATCAGGAGTCCACCCCAGATGCCCGTCGTCAACCGAATTGCCGATTTCTCTGCCGACATGACCAGATGGCGCCAGTATCTGCATACCATCCCAGAGTTGGAATTCGAATGCCATGAAACTGCGGCCTTTGTGGCGGAACGTCTGCGTGAGTTCGGGGTCGATGAGTTGCATGAGGGGCTCGCAAAGACCGGGATGGTCGCGATCATAAACGGGCAGGGCGACGGGCCGACGATTGGCCTGCGCGCCGATATGGATGCGTTGCCAATTACCGAAGAAACAGGCGTTGACTACGCCTCTCAGAACCCCGGAAAGATGCATGCCTGCGGTCATGACGGGCATACCACGATGTTACTGGGCGCGGCCCGTTATCTGGCCGAGACGCGAAATTTCAGCGGTCGCGTGGCGCTGATCTTTCAACCCGCCGAGGAAGATGGCGGTGGTGCTGGCGTGATGGTCGAAGAAGGCATCATGGACCGTTTCGACATCTCGCAGGTCTACGCGCTGCACAACGCGCCGGGATTTGCCGAAGGGACATTCTATACCACGCCAGGGCCGATCATGGCGGCTGTCGATACGTTCGAAGTGCATATTCAGGGTGTCGGCGGCCACGGTGCGATGCCGCATGAAACCCGTGATCCGGTTATGGCGGCCTGTGGGATTGCGCAGGCCATTCAGACCATTGTCAGTCGCAACCACTATGCGCTGGATGATCTTGTCGTTTCGGTCACGCAAATTCACACAGGCACGGTCAACAACGTGATCCCGGATACGGCCTATATCAACGGCACCGTTCGAACATTCGATCCGAACGTGCAGCAGATGGTGATGCGACGCATGGCCGAGATTGTCGAGGGGCAGGCCAAATCCTATGGGGTCGAGGCGCGTTTGGAATACAATGTCGATTACCCTGCCACCATAAATGATGCCGAAAAGGCGGGTTTTGCGACCGAGGTGGCGCGAGAAATATCCGGAGATGACCGGGTCACCGGCAATACCGGGCGCGAGATGGGGGCCGAGGATTTCTCGTACATGCTGCAAAAGCGCCCCGGTGCTTATCTGTTCCTCGGGCAGGGTGAAGGCGCGGGGCTGCATCATCCGAAATACAACTTTAACGACGAAATCGCACCGGTAGGCGCGTCGTTTTTCGCGCGAATCGTGGAAAAAGCGCAGCCGTTGAGCTGATAAAGGTTCGGGAAAGGGACTACGGAAGACATGGCACTGGAAGACGCAAGAAACCAAGTGGATGAGGCATTCACCAATCCGGACCTCAAGGGGTTGTCTTATGAAAATACGTTCGGCGGCGCGACGTCTTTTCTTCGGCGGCTTTACACCAAGAACCTGAAGGGTGTGGACATCGCCGTAACCGGCGTGCCGTTTGATCAGGCGGTTACGAACCGGCCCGGCACGCGCCTTGGCCCTAGGGCGATCCGAGAGGCCAGTGCGCTTCAGTCGCCTGATGCGCCCTATGGCTGGCCCTTTGATGCGCTGAGTGAACTGGCGATCGTGGACTATGGCGATATGGCTTATGATTATGCCAATATACCGGCCTTTCCCGACACGCTGACCGACCACATCCGGACCATTCTGACCGCTGACGTAGCGTCGGTCGCGTTGGGTGGCGACCACTATATCAGCTTTCCGATCCTCAAGGCTTATGCCGAGAAATTCGGGCCAATGTCCCTGCTGCAATTCGATGCGCATACCGACACATGGGTCGATGACGATATGTCCCGCGTGGATCACGGGACAATGTTCTACAAGGCTGTAAAGTCGGGCATTGTCGATCCGAAACGCTCGGTCCAGGTGGGTATTCGCACGACGAATGAGGATACGCTGGGCGTGAACATCATCGATGCGCGTGAGGTTTATGAATCGGGACCTGCTGCCGTGGCGCAAAAGATCAAAGACATTCTTGGTGACAGCCCCGTTTACCTCAGCTTCGACATTGACGGTCTTGACCCGGCCTTTGCCCCTGGTACGGGCACGCCGGTCTGGGGTGGGTTAAGCTCGATTCAGGCGCAAATCATCCTGCGCGACATTGCCGGGATCAATATCAAGGGCGGGGACGTGGTCGAAGTATCGCCGCCCTTTGACACCTCAGGTGCGACAGCGATTGCTGGGGCTCATGTGGCGACGCAGATCATTTGCCTGTTGGGGTGGAACAAGCTGGAAAAAGCAGAAGGGGAAACCCGCATGGGTTCACGTTAACCAACAGTTAGCCATGCTTAAGGTATGTGCTGGATCACAAGACGAACAGGGGCGGGACTATTACGCGCATGACCGAATTCAACCGACCAATTAGCGGGAATGATCTGGCTCGGTTTTCCGGGCCGAACACATTCATGCGCCTGCCGCAGGCCTCCTCGCTTGAGGGGCTGGATGTGGCGGTGCTGGGGGTGCCGATGGATATCGGCACGTCGTGGCGGTCGGGCACGCGCTTTGGCCCCAAGCAAATCCGCGGCGAAAGCGCGATGATCCGGCCCTATAACATGGCCACCAGAGCGGCCCCGTTCGACAGTTTGCAGATAGCCGATATTGGGGATCTGGCGATCAACACCTTCTCGCTGGCAGACAGCCTCAGGATCATCAAGGAAAGCTATGACGCCATATTGGCGAAAGGCGTGATCCCGGTGGCGATGGGGGGCGATCATTCGATCACCCTGCCGATCCTGCGAGCCATCAAGGCAAAACACGGGCCCGTGGCGCTGGTGCATGTGGACGCCCATGCCGATGTGAATGACGAGATGTTCGGTGAGCGTGAAACCCACGGTACCGTCTTCCGCCGCGCCTATGAAGAGGGGCTGATTGTTCCCGACAAGACGTTCCAGATCGGCATTCGGGGCTCGGGCTATGCCGCTTCGGACTTCACCGAAGCCAAGGACTGGGGCTTCCGCCAGTTCCCGGCCTGGGAGCTGTGGCAGCAGAACCTGACCCAGATCGGATCGCAGGTTCGCAAGATCATCGGGGACCACCCGGTTTACATCTCGTATGACATCGACAGCCTTGATCCCGCGTTTGCTCCGGGCACCGGCACGCCGGAAATCGCAGGTCTGACGACACCGCAAGCGCTGCAACTGATCCATGCCCTGCATGGGGTAAACGTGGTGGGATGTGACCTGGTTGAGGTTTCACCCCCTTATGATCCATCGGGCAACACTGCACTGACAGCAGCCAACCTGATCTACGAGATGCTGTGTATCCTGCCGGGTGTGACGTCGCGGTAAGACGCGGTGGAATGTCTTGCCGCCGGTTTTGTTCCGCTTAGGGTTCACCAAAAAGGATAGAACGGGATGAAAAAGGTGGCTTTGGGGGCAGTGATTGCGCTTGTGGTTGGGGCGGGCGGCTATGTCCGCCTGGCACCGTCCGACCCTACGCGGTGGCACGTCGCTTTTGTTGCAACCGAAAATCAGGATTTGCCCGGTGGTGTGGTGCGCGTTGTCGAAACCGGCTCCGACGGGTTGCAGCGTCTTGACGAGATTGCCCAAGCCACGTCGCGCACCACGGTTTTGGCAGGTTCGGTCAGTGAGGGTATGATCACCTATATCACCCGCACGAAATGGATCGGCTTTCCCGACTACACCACGGTTCAGCAGGATGGTGACACCCTGCGCATTCATGGGCGCCTGCGATTTGGCCGCAAGGATTTCGGGGTTAACAGAGCGCGAGTCGATGGGTGGTTGACTGCACTTCAATAGATTGAAATCAAGGGGAAAGTTCCTAAATTGGACGTATGAATGACTATGAACAAAAGTTCCATAATGCATTGGCTGAAATTGAGCAGGCCGGTATTAAGCAGCACATAAGAATTGATTCTGATCTTGAACGATTGAAAGCACTTGGCTTTGAACCAAGACCCTTTCTGTATTGGGCATCGCCGTTAACCAATGTTGCTGTGTTTGTCTTGCTGACCTTGATAATTGCTTCGGTTCAGGCCGGGGTAACTGTCATACTTGGTGAGAACTTTTGCCTTCCCAATATATTTGGCTTTGCAGCGTTGGCCGCCGTACCACTTACTTTGCTAACAGTCGCACTCAGACTGTTCCAACGCAGGGCATACAATTTGAGCAAGTGGGAAGACTTGTAGCGCTCAGAGAGCGTTGTCACCATCTGGCGGTGTATCCAAATTTGGCCAGTCCGAGTGTAACCCAGACGACAAACACCCCTCCTGAACCTCACGCCACATGGGAACGTTCAGGGACATCTGGCATTGCGCCGTGAACATGCGTCCGTCGACCTGAAGGCAGATCATCTCACCCAGTTCGATGCGAGACCCGGATGTGTCAGTGCAATAGCAATCCCGCGTCTTGCCATCAGGGCCGATGTAATCGGCGAATGCAGGCGTCGTTGTCAGCAGCAGAGTAATTAAAACCCGTTTCATGGCCGCAAGCTTAGCATGACGTTGCCCTTGACCAAAGCCCCCGGATGAGAGACACCGCCGGGATGATCCCCGAAGAACGTCTTGAACAGATCACCCAGCGTTTCCAGTACCTCGAGGCAGCCATGGCCGATGGCGCGTCGGGTGGTGACATAGCGGCGCTGGCCAAAGAATATTCCGACCTCAAGCCTGTCGTCGATCAGATCATGGCCTGGCGACAGCTGGTGGGAGATCTGGCCGAGGCGCAGGCGATGCTGACTGACCCGGACATGAAAGAGCTTGCCGAGGAGGAGATCCCCGAGTTGCAGGCCCGCATCCCCAAGGCGGAAAACGCGCTCCAACTGGCATTGTTGCCAAAGGACGCGGCGGATGCCCGTCCGGCGATGCTGGAAATCCGCCCCGGCACCGGCGGGGACGAGGCCGCTTTGTTCGCAAGCGACCTGTTGCGCATGTATCAGCGTTACGCCGAGGCGCGTGGCTGGAAATTCGAGATTATCGAAGAACAGGCCTCGGATCTGGGCGGCATCAAGGAAGTGGTCGCCCATATCAAAGGCGACAATGTCTTTGCGCGCCTGAAGTACGAATCCGGCGTCCATCGGGTGCAACGCGTGCCCGAAACCGAAAGCGGGGGGCGCATTCACACCTCGGCGGCGACAGTGGCGGTTCTGCCCGAGGCCGAGGATGTAGACATCCAGATAGACGCCAATGATATCCGAATCGATACGATGCGAAGCTCGGGCGCGGGCGGACAGCACGTGAACACGACCGACTCGGCAGTGCGGATCACGCATCTTCCGACGGGATTGGTGGTGACGAGTTCCGAGAAGTCCCAGCATCGCAACCGCGAGATCGCCATGCAGGTTCTGAAAACGCGCTTGTACGATCTGGAACGGCAGCGGATTGACAGCGAACGCTCGGCAGATCGTGCCAGTCAGGTGGGCTCGGGGGATCGCTCGGAACGCATTCGTACTTATAACTTCCCGCAGGGGCGCATGACCGACCATCGGATCAACCTGACGCTATATAAGCTGGATCAGGTGATGCAGGGCGATCTGGACGAGGTGATTGATGCGCTGACGGCAGACGATCAGGCCCGGCTGATGGCCGAGATGGCACAATGACGGGTCTGCAAACAGCGGCACAGGCCATGGTAGCAGCGACAGCGCGCCTGCGTGCGGCCGGTGTGGACGATCCGGCGCGCGACGCGCGTCTGTTGCTGGCCCACGCTGCACGGATTGAAGCCAGCCGGGTGACACTGATTGCCCCGGAAGAATTGCAGCCCGAAATCGCCGAGCGTTATGACCAGCTGATCTCCTTGCGTGCCGTTCGGGTTCCGGTATCGCATCTGTTGGGTGAGCGGGAGTTTTACGGCCGCAGGTTTCGCGTCAGCCGGGATGTCCTTGATCCGCGCCCGGAAACAGAAACCCTGATCGAAGCGGCGTTGAGCGAACCATTTGATCATGTCCTCGACCTGGGGCTGGGCTCGGGGTGTATCCTGATAACCCTTCTGGCCGAACGCAGCAGTTCCACGGGCGTGGGTGTCGATCTGAGCGAAGCCGCCTGCCTGCAAGCCAGTGCCAATGCGGTTCAGCATCAGGTAGAGGCGCGGATTGAGATTCTTCGATCAAACTGGTTTGAAGACATTAATGGTCAATTCGACCTGATTGTTTCCAACCCTCCATATATCTCAGTGTCTGAGATGGAAGAGCTGTCGCCCGAAGTGCGCGAGCATGAGCCGCGCATGGCTCTGACGGATGAGGGGGACGGGTTGGGAGCGTATCGTCGGATCGCGGCTGCGACCCCGGATTTTCTGTTGCCGGGCGGGCGAATTCTTGTCGAAATCGGTCCGACGCAGGCGGCAAAAGTATCAGCCCTGTTCGACGCTGCCGGGTTGGTGGATGTTCGGATCATCCCTGATCTGGACGGTCGCGACCGCGTTGTCGGCGCAAGAATGCCGGGTTGAGTGGCGGGTTTGCGGCAAAAAACGCCAACCCGAACAAAAAAGCTTGTGAAAACCCGAGATTCCTCTTGTCTGCGCCGTCAGGACATGTTTACTCAGGATTAGTCGGCGAGGTTGACGCTGTTGCAGCGCACCCCTGACGCCAAGCCCAAAAAGTCGACTTCCCGTCACGGCAAACGCCTTAGAGCAGTGCAAAACACGGGTTGAGCGACAGCGCATTGATAAGGCTGACGTAAAGTAAGATGAGATCTTCCAAACCCCGTTCGCGGGCCAAGAATAACCGCAATCGTCCTTCTGGCGGCAACGTCGTAAACCGGGTTTTTGACAGCTCGGGTCCCGAAGGCAAGGTACGTGGCACGCCGCAGCAGATTATTGACAAGTACAACCAGTTGGCTCGTGACGCTCAGCTGTCGAATGACCGCGTGGCGGCAGAAAACTTCCAGCAACACGCGGAACATTATCTGCGGATGCTGAGCGAAGCGCAGCGCGAAATGGATGCGCGCCGTGAAGAGCAGGAGCGCCAGAACCGCGAACGCCAGGCTGAGCGCGATCGTGAACGTGCCGAACGTCAGGAACGCGAAGCGACCCGTCAGGCTGATCCGGCCGAAGCACCGCAGCCTGATTTGATGGACCTGTCTCAGCAAGTTTCAGAGCCCGATAGCGGCTTGGTAGAAACACCAGAAAACAAAGAAACCCCGGTAGCTGAGGCACCGGAAGAGGCACCGCTCAAAGAAAAACCCGCGCGTAAGCCGCGCACGCGGAAGCCCAAAGCTGCACCCGAGGCAAAAGAGGAAGCACCCGCCAACACCGGGGATGCTCCAGAGGCGGCTGAGTAAAGCTGACGCCCAATGAACCAAGCCCCGAGGTCAAACTCGGGGCTTTTTTGTTTGATCAGGTTTTCTTAACTTCGCGCGCCAAAGCGCAGAACGCTTCAAGCGGGATTTGTTCGGCACGGTCCGTGGGCTTGATACCAGCAGCCAGCAGACGGTCTTCGATATCCGAGGCAATGCCTTTGAGTGAGGCGCGCAGCATCTTGCGACGTTGGTTGAAGGCGGCGGCCACGATACGTGACAGGGTGGCGGCATCGGCGGGAAAGCGTGGTTCGGGCAGGGCGGTCAGGTGGACCACGGCGCTTGAAACCTTGGGCGGCGGGGTGAAGGCCCCGGGGGGAAGCGACATGGCGATACGAGCCTCTGCCCGCCATTGAGCGAGGATGGCAAGGCGTCCATAGGCCTTGCTGCCGGGTTGGGCGACGATACGCTCGGCCACTTCGCGTTGGAACATCAGCGTCAGGCTCTGCCAGAATGGGGGCCATTCGGGCGGTGTCAGCCAACGCACCAGCAGCTCGGTGCCGACATTGTAGGGCAGGTTGGCTGCGACGCGGATTGGCGGTGACAGGTATTCAAGCGGGTTTATTTCCAGGGCGTCGCCGTTGATCACCTCGAGCCGCCCCGGATACGCAGCCGCGATGTCGTTCAGGGCGGCAATGCACCGGGTGTCTTTTTCAACGGCCACGACCTTGCGCGCGCCTTCGGACAGCAGGCCCCGCGTCAACCCACCGGGACCGGGGCCGATTTCAAGCACATCGCATTCTGACAAATCGCCAGCCTGTCGGGCGATCTTAGCGGTCAGGTTCAGATCCAGCAGAAAGTTCTGCCCCAGCGATTTGCGCGCTGAAAGCTGGTGGGTTGCGATGACCTCGCGCAGAGGGGGAAGCGTGTCTATAGCGCTCATGATCGGAATACCTTGGCGCCTGTGAAAGGGGCTGCGCCCGAGATTTTTGTGCCTCCGGCGGGGATATTTTCAGCCAGGTGAAGGATCAAGAGCTTTTTACCATGCGCCGGGCAAGTTTCAGGGCTTCGATCAGGCTGGAGGGGGTGGCGATGCCTTTCCCCGCGATGTCCAGTGCTGTTCCGTGGTCGGGTGAGGTGCGGATGAAAGGCAAGCCAAGGGTGACATTCACGCCCCGGTCGAAATCCAGCGTCTTGATCGGGATCAGAGCCTGATCATGATACATGGCGATGGCGGCGTCATAGCGGGTGCGGGCAGCGGCGTGAAACAGAGTATCCGCAGGATGGGGGCCGGTGATGGTTGCGCCCTCTGGGTTCAGATCAGCCAGCATCGGAGCAATCCAGTCGAGTTCCTCTGTGCCCATCTTGCCGCCTTCACCTGCATGTGGGTTCAGACCTGCAACTGCGATGCGGGGATGTGTGAGCCCGAACTGATCACGCAAACCGCGTACAGTGATTTCAATCGTCTCGCGCAGAAGATCAGGGGTAAGTGCCGCGGGAACCTGTGACAATGGAATGTGAATTGTCGCGGGAACGACGCGCAACCTCTCGCTGGCCAGCATCATGACAACCCGACGGGTTCCGGAAAGGGCTGCCAGAAACTCGGTATGGCCAGGAAAGGTGAAGCCTGCGCCGTCGATCAGGGCTTTCTTGTTGATCGGTGCAGTGCAAAGCGCTGCGGCCTCACCGGTCTGTACCAGTTCGGCGCCGGTTTCGATGGCATCAACCACCGACGGCGCGTTGGCCGGGTTTGGCTGGCCGAATACGTTAGGGGCGGGAAAGTCCATCTGAAGAACGGGCAGGGCCCGATCACAGATTTCAGCGACCTGACTGGGATGTTCGATTTTGGCAACCGGAGTGCCTGCGGGCAGGTGGCTGGCGTCCCCGATATAGAAAAACGGGCAGGCATCGCGCAGTTCAGCCCACGCCTTGGCCGTGATTTCCGGGCCGATACCGGCCGGTTCGCCGCAGCTGAGCGCGACGGGGCGTATCATTCCTGAGTAATGACAGCGTCAGCCCGCAGCTGTTCCACCAGACTGGCCGCAAAGGCCTGAAGACGTTGCTGCGCCAGCGCATTGGCGACATCGCCCCGAGAGGTGTCTTCGCCCAGATCCCGCGTGCGGTTGCACAGCATCAGGAACACAAGCGTCTGACCATTGTTGCGAGTCAGATTCGCCGATGCTTCGTTCCGGTCCAGCTTGGCCAATTCTACGGCAATATCACCGGGCACCTCGGAAGGCGCGGCTTCGACCCGGTCCAGAACTTCGGCGGGCTGATCCTTGGCAATGCCATAGAGATCATCACAAGTGTCGATTTCTTCTTTCAGCTTCGCGGCCCGCGAAAGGGTTTCGGCGCTGCGCCCGCCTGGCAGGTAATAGGCGGCATAATCCAACTTTGAAATGCGCGGAGCGCCGGTTGCGACTTCGCGCAAGCCACGCATCTGAAACAGGGCAACAGCGTTCGGCAAGGTGATCGGGTCGGTAATCTCACCGGTCTGAAGCCCCAGGATGACAGGTTGAAGCGCCGGGGGCAGGTTCGAGATATTCAACCAGTCCAGACGTCCACCCTGACCCCGTGTTGCGGCTGCGGAATACTGAGCCGCGGCGGCAGAAAAAGCGTCTTGCCCTTCCAGCCGCGAGATTTCTTCGGCCAACAGCTCGGTCTGGGCAACCGTTTGCGGGTTTACCGGGATGATGATTTCGGACAGCAGGACCTGCAATCCGCCACCGCCCGTCTGGCCCAGAGCGCGATCGATCTCATCCTCGGTCGGGCGGGCCTGCGACAGATAGCGCGAACTGATATAGTCGCGCCATGCCAGTTGATCGGCGACATAATCCCGGACCGTTTCCGGGTCGACGCCCGCGTCGCCGAGAAGTTTTAGGAATTGTTCGGATGACAATTGTCCGCGCGAGGCGAATTCGTCGATGCCCAGTTGAACGGCCTCGGGCGTTGCTTGCACGCCGGCGTCACGCATGACCTGCCTGCGCAGTTTTTCATCAATCAAGGCATCCCTGACGTCAGCTTCGCTACCACCGGGCAGGCCCAGAACATTCAGGAATTGCAAGCGCTGTTCAAGCTCATACCAGGTGACAATGTCCTGATTGACGCGGATCGCGGGTGAGAACAGGCTTTGCGCGCCGCCCTGAAGAGGCGCGATTGCAAAAACTGCGGCAACTAGTGCCGGTGTGACCGGCTTAAGCCAACCGGAACCGAGAAACCTGGAGAAACCTAATATCAACTGCATGTTCTCTTGTATGTCTTGCCACCGCCTTCAAGGGCGTACCCTGTCAGAGAAAGGGTAAAGCCGAATTCTGTCGAAGGCTCAATAGTGGATGTTGAAGTAAAGCGCCGACTTACGGACATGTTAACCTGAACACATTCGTTCTGGTAGGTCACGCCCAGACCCAGCCGGATCGGTTCCGACTCGGCCAGATCGTAGCGCGCCAGGGCATTTGTCAGCCAGTTCTGATCGACCTGGTAACGCCCGAGCAGCAGAATTTCCGAGATTTCTTCGGTGATGTTTTCCGCCGGGTCCGGTTCCTGCCAGATATAGCTGCCAGACAGGCCGGCATATTTGGATGCCCATGCGCCGCGCAGCTCGGCTTTGACAAAGCTGAAATCACCGTCGATCAAACCGCGCCCGGCAAGTGACCAGCCATTGGCCGTGCTGATCTGCCCGGCCACCAGCAAATCCGACGATGTGCCCTGCAACCCCGATGTCAGCGTGAAATTCGGATCGGCGTCAGCACGAAACACCTGACCCACGGTCGCCTGGGCCTGCCAGCCACCCGCGCTATACCGAGCCCAGTTCAGGCCAACCACGCCGGTGGCGCTGTTCTCGCGCTGATCTTCAGCCGGGAAACGCGACAGGGATAGAAGGTTGCCCTGATCGAATTCCTGAAAGGTACTTTCATCATTCGGAACATCGGTGTCCGACACATGTGTCCATCCAAACTGTGCGATCGGTTCGAGGAACTGAACTGCCCCCGACTCCTCGCGCCGTGTCATTGGATAACGGAGTGTCAAAGCCGCACGCGGTGTAGATCGGGTCACGTTGTCTGGATAGTTGCTGTCGTGGCGGACGTTGAAAGTGTCAACCGACGCCCCCAGCGTCGTATCGACCCGCAGCCCCGACGCGAACGTCCAGCTGCGTAACCATTCGGCGTCGAAGGTGGCCCGTGCAATATCCCGGCCAACAACATCTGTGTTGCTGGTACGTTCGTGCGCGTGGCCGATGAAAGCCAGCCGAACCTCGCCGCCCAGTGTGTTGGGAAAATAGCGTTTTTCATAGTTGAGATCGAAGACGCGGGACGGGATCTCGTCCTGATTTTCGCTGTCCCGCAGTGTTTTGTAATAGATCAGGCTGGTTTTGAACGCGCTGTCGCGATTGATCCTCTCCAGCGCGATTTCACTGCGCAAACGGTCCAGATCCGGCAAGCCATAGTCGGCCAGGTACGCATCGTCGGATGTGGTTTCCAGATTGAAGGTCAGACGAAAATCGTTCTTCAGATTGAACCAGCCGGTGGCAAAAAGGTAGCCGCGATCCTGATCGGGTTGCACATCATCCCGTGTATAAGCGCCTTCCACCTGAATGCGTCCGTTCACAAAGGCTTGACGATAGCGGTATCCCAGCGTTGTCGTCTTGGCTGAGACGTAAGGAGTAAGTGTCAGGTCCTTGTGATCGCCAAGTTTAAAGAAATAAGGGACCTGAACTCCAGTGCCCAATTGCGACGTGCTGCGGATCGAAGGAACCAGAAATCCGGTTGCCCTCTCTAGCGTTGGGTCGGGCAAGCGCAGATAGGGAAAGTAGAATACCGGATAATCCAGCACCCGAAGCTGCGCGCCTTCGAAATATAGTTGCCGTTCCAGTTGATCATGCGTGACTTTGCGCGCCCTGATCTGCCACAGAGGCGGCCTGCCGTCGGTGCAGACATGACAAGATGTGGCCGAAACCTTGCTGAATTGCGTATAGCGACCTGCGGTCCGTTTCGCCTGAACCGAGGCGATTTGTACCTGCTGTTCGAACACCATGCGTGCGCCGATCAGCAGTCCGTTCTGAATTCCGCTGTCCAGTTGCCCTGAATCCGCCAGTAGCGTGGTCTGGCCACCCTGATCGATACGAATGGGGCCTTCCAGTATCAGCTCGCCGGTCTCGCGGTCATAAGTGATGCGATGAGCGGACAATTTGGTGTCGCCCTGAAAGGCTTCGACATTGCCTTCTGCCACAAGTTTATGTTCAGGCGTGATGAAAACCTTGTCGGCCACCAGCAAGGCGGGCTCTTGCTGCGCTTGTGTGCCCTGTGGCTGTGGTTGACCTTGAGAGGTCTGTGCTGCAAGTCCCGCCGGGACGGACAAAGCGAGCGCACTGGTAAGCAACACATGAATAATATGCCGCATCAGCCGTCCTCCGCATGCAGAAGCAGACCAAGAGACAACAGAATTGCGGCAAAGGGCGGTGCCCAGGCAGCGATATAGATGGGCAATTGTCCGTTTTCCCCGAGGATTTGCGCAAAATTGCGCACGAAATAGATGGCAAATCCAAGCAGGACGGCTGTCAGGACGGCGATCCCTGTGCCGCCGAACCGAACGTGGCGCATGGTGAAGGCGGCCCCGATCAGAACCATCGAGATCAGAAACAAAGGCCGGGCAAGCTGAACTTGCAGCCAGACCTCATATTGTTTGGTCGAAAATCCCGCCTCGCGCAGGTCGCTGATCAACTGGGGAAGGTCATAAACCGAAACCGAATCCTGTTGTCCCAATGTGTCCATGATCCGCTGTCGGGTCAGCGAGGTCGGCAGCTCCAGACGCTCGTGTACAACTGAATTGGATTCGGGGTTTTGCCCATCCTGCAAGGCCCAGGTTTTTGCCTGATACAGAACCCAGTTCCCATCTTCCAACTCGGCCCGGTTTGCAACGATCTGCTGGGTCGGTTTGCCATCCCGCCCAAAGGTGATGACGGTTACACCGTCCAGCCGCAGCTTGTCTTGGTTCGACGTTGACCGGGCGTGGATAACGGCCTGTCCGTTTTCGGCGGACTGGCGCAGCCACAGGCCCTCGCTGCTGATCGAAAGGGCCGAACTGCCGTTGTTTCGGTATGAATCCGACAGGCGGCGGAACTCTTCGGATGTGGCCGCTGCGATGGGGTTCAACAATGCAACGGCCAGCGCGCCAATGATTAGCGACAACAGGACAGGGGCGACCAAAGCGCGGATGCCCGAGCGGCCAGTTGCACGGGTCACCACAAGTTCTGATGTGCGTGCCAGCCCGACGAACAAGGCGATGGTGGACAGGATAACCAGCAGAGGCAGCATTTCGCTGATGGCGGCTGGTGTATTCAGGAGCGTAAGGTGCAGCAACTGGGCAAATGACAGGTCGAAATCGTCAAAGCGGCGAATCTGTTCGATCAGATCGATGAGAATCATCAAGGTCAGGAAAATACCTCCGATGACCATGAAGCTTTGCAGGAACCGGCGAGCGAAATAACGGTCCAGGATCATAGGCACGACCCCGCAGTGCCTGTAGTGCGAGGCTTCGGGCCGATATCGCGCCTGCGCAATGCTGTGCGCGATGGCGTATGCCTGCCCTCTCGTACCACGTCTTTCTCCCCCGAGCCTGCCGGTCATTTTTTCGGGACCTTAATGCAATTGAAAGGCAGGGAAAACTGCTATCTGGTCAACGCGTGCCCTGCGGGCTAGGTCTTGGGGAACAGAATTCGAGGAGTGTACAATGAGCAGTCTGATACCGATCCGTTTTCAGGAGTTTGACCTGGAGGCTATGGCGCAGGCCGGAGGGCGCGTCGCCATCATCATTCCGGATGACGGTAAGATGGGCCCGGCAGCCCGCAAGGCGAACCGTCTGACAAAGGGCGGGTTGGCGCGGCTTGTTGAAAGCGAGAGTTTCAGAAAGTCCAAGACAGGTGATGTCATCTCGATGGCATGGCCCGCCGGAATGGCGGCTGAGGCGCTGGATGTTCTGGTTCTGCCACGTCGCCCCGAGGCCGCCGAAGCCCGCAAGGCAGGTGCGGCGCTGGCTAAGCTGGCAGGCGGCAAGGACATGCTGGTGATGGTGGGCAATCAGGCGCGGGCCGAGGATCTGGCACTGGGGATTGTTCTGCGCAGCTATGAATTCGACGCGCATAAAACCAAGGAAAGCCAGAAGGCCGGTACAGTGACAATCAGCCACGCAAAGCCTGCAGAGATCGAGGCAGATTTTGCACCTCTCTATGCAATTGCTGATGGCGTTCGGATGACGCGCGATCTGACCAATGAACCGGCAAATGTTTTGACCACTACCGAATTCGCGGACCGTCTGGTTGAGATGCAGGAGCTGGGTCTTGAGGTCGAAGTGCTGGACGAAGACAAGCTGGCCGAGTTGGGAATGCGCACATTGCTAAGCGTCGGGCAGGGCTCGGACAGCCCTTCGAAAGTGGTGGTGATGCAGTGGAATGGCGGGGCCAAGGACGACGCGCCTCTGGCTTTGGTCGGAAAAGGCGTAGTGTTCGACACGGGTGGTATCTCGCTCAAACCAGCTGCTGGCATGGAAGAGATGACCATGGACATGGGCGGAGCCGGAGTTGTTGCGGGCGCCATGCGCGCGCTGGCCAAGCGCAAGGCAAAAGCCAATGTCGTGGGGCTGGTTGGTCTGGTCGAAAATATGCCCTCGGGTAACGCCACCCGTCCGGGTGATGTGGTCAGGTCTATGAAAGGTGATACGGTCGAGATTATCAACACTGACGCCGAGGGCCGCCTGGTTCTGTGTGACGTGATGTGGTACGCGCAGGAACGGTTCAAGCCGGTCGGCATGATCGACTTGGCAACTTTGACCGGTGCGATCATTATCGGGTTGGGCCATGAGAATGCTGGTGTCTTTTCGAACAATGACACATTCTGCGATGCCTTTCTGAAATCAGCCAAGGCCGAGGATGAAGGCGCCTGGCGGATGCCATTGGGCGATGCCTATGACAAATTGCTGAAATCGCGCATTGCCGACATGAAAAACGTGGGCGGTCGTCCCGCGGGTTCAGTCACCGCCGCGCAATTCCTGCAGCGTTTCGTGAAAGAGGAAACGCCGTGGATTCACCTGGATATTGCGGGGGTCGCCTCGGTTGCCGACGAGACATCTTATGCGCCCAAAGGCGCCACCGGCTGGGGCGTACGCGCACTGAGCCGGTTTGTGCAGGACAATTTCGAGTAGGCATATGGGCGCTGTCTATTTCTACCACCTGACCCGCCAGCCGCTGGAGCACACCTTGCCTGCGCTGCTGGACAAGGCGCGGCAATCCGGGTGGCGGATAGCCGTGCGGGGTACTGACCCTGCACGGATGGACTGGCTGGATGAAAAACTTTGGCTGGGACCCGAGGACGGGTTCCTGCCCCATGGTCGCGCAGGCGGTCCGCATGACGCGGACCAGCCGATCCTGCTGACCACCAGCGCCGTGGCGGGAAATGGCGCGACCTGCATCATGGCCGTGGATGGAGCGCCGGTCGAGGCGGAAGAAGTCGCCGCGCTGGAACGGGTTTGTATCCTGTTCGATGGCAATGACGACATGGCTGTACAACACGCGCGCGGGCAGTGGAAAGCGCTGACGGATGCCGGATGTTCCGCACAATACTGGTCGGAGGAGTCCGGGCGGTGGGAGAAAAAGGCCGAAGCCTGACCGGCCCGCAATTTTCAGGAGATACGACGATGCAGAAGAAGCCTTTGGGCCGTACCGGAATTATGGTGAGCGATCTGTGCCTTGGCACGATGACATTTGGCTCTCAAACATCTGAAACGGATGCGCACCGGCAGATGGATATGGCGCTGGACGCGGGGATCAACTTTGTCGACGCGGCCGAAATGTACCCGGTGAACCCTGTCGCGAAGGAAACGATCGGGCGCACCGAAGAGATTTTGGGAAACTGGAATGCCGCCAATCCTACCCGCCGGGGTGATTATGTTCTGGCGACCAAGCATTCCGGCGCGGGGCTGTCCTTTGTCCGTGATGGTGCGCCGATCACCGCCCGCACCATACCCGAAGCGATTGAGGGGTCTTTGCGACGATTGCAGACCGGGTACATCGACCTCTACCAGTTCCACTGGCCCAATCGGGGCAGCTATATGTTTCGGCAGAATTGGGATTATGCGCCGTCTGGCGAATACACAGACGAAGTGCTGAGCAACATGCAGGAATGCCTTGAGGCACTGCAGGCTCAGGTGGACAAGGGCAATATCCGTGCCTTTGGCCTGTCGAATGAAAGTGCTTGGGGAACCGCGCAATGGCTGCGGCTGGCCGAACAGATGGGGGCGCCGCGTGTGGCATCTGTGCAGAACGAATATTCATTGCTGTGCCGCCATTTCGACACCGACCTGGGTGAGTTGAGTGTGCATGAAGATGTTGGGCTGATGGCGTTTTCCCCTTTGGCAGCAGGATTTTTGACCGGAAAGTACCAAAACGACTGCGTGCCCGACGGATCGCGTATGTCATTTGTGCCAGAGATGGGCGGCCGGAAATCCGGTCGTGTTTTCGAGGCGGTTGCAGCTTATCTGGACATCGCCGCGCGGCATGGTCTGGATCCGGTGCATATGGCGCTGGCGTGGTGCCGGACGCGCCCTTTCATGATGTCGGCAATCTTCGGGGCCACGACCGTCGCGCAGCTGGATCATCTTCTGGCGGGCGTGGATCTAGAATTATCCAAGGATGTGTTGGCCGAGATCGGCAGGGCGCATCGGGCGCACCCGATGCCGTTTTAGGGGCTCTGGCCCCGTCGCCTTTGGCGACGCCCCCGGGATATTTTTGGCCAGATGAAGGGGGATCCGGTCAGTGATGGGTGGGATGCGCGCGTTCGTGTCTCAGGTCGCGGGCCGATTGACCGTGGGCGGTGCGGAAAGCGCGGGCAAAGCTGGATTGTGAGGCGAAGCCGGTGGCGAGTGCCACATCCATCAATGGCATGTCGGTGTCGGTGACCAGACGGCGGGCCTCGGCCAGGCGCAGTTGCAGATAGTGGTCCTGCGGCGTGGTGTTCAGGCGCAGGCGGAACTGTTGTTGCAGCGTCCGTGGGCTGGTGCCCAGGCGGTCTGCGATAAAGGCCAGCGGCAGGGGATCATCCAGTGACGCCTGCATCATCGAGTTGGCCTTGGCCGTCAGCGCTGTGTGGCGATGTGGCGCGCCTGTGCGGCTTTGCGGTTTTCCGGGGTCCGGAGCGCCATCGTAAAGGAACAGGCCTGCAACGCGCGCGGCGAAACTTGCGCCGTGACGGGCGGCGATGATGTGCAGCATCATTTCTACAGCCGGAATTGCGCCACCCGAAGTCAGGCGGTTGCCGGAAACGGTGAAGCGATCAGTGCGCACATCAACTTCGGGAAACCGGGTGGCAAAATTTTCGAGGTCTTCCCAATGGGTTGTTGCCAGATGGCCATCCAGTAGCCCGGCCTCGGCCAGGAGCCACGGGCCGCCATCAATGCCTGCCATCGTTGCGCCTGTGCCCGCGATGCGCCGCAGACCAGCCAGCAGGCTGGGGGTGGCGTGGCGGGCCAGTTGGAAACCGGCGACCACGATCATCAGGTCGCAGGATTGCAACCGGGCCAGTGGGATACCGGGCACTTGCAACGCACTGGTAAGCACCGCGGGTTCTGGCGTCGCGGTCACATAGTCCCAGTCAAAGGCCGGGCGGTCCGCCAGACGGTTCGCGGCCCGCATCGGGTCCACCGCAGAGGCAAAGCTGAGCGTGTTGCATTCGTCCAGTACAAGCACCGCAGTTTTTAGGGCGCGGTGTTCCGGTTGCAGTATGTTTTTTGCGGATTTCATCAAGTTTGATTCGCATATTGCCAAGTGGGTTTCCCAAAGCTGCGCCAGAGTCGGGTCAGAACGCAAATCGGAATCCGGGGAAAAGCCTGGGGAAAACCCAAGGCAGAACCGGGTATAACTTGGGGAAAACACCATGCCTCTGGAAATGAACCGCGAAGTCTTCATTACCTGTGCCGTAACCGGCTCGGGCGGAACGCAGGACCGCAGTCCGCATGTGCCGCGGTCACCGCGGCAGATCGCCGACAGCGCGATTGCCGCCGCCAAGGCCGGGGCGGCAGTGGTTCACTGCCACGTGCGTGACCCTGAGACCGGCGTGCCAAGCCGCCGGCTGGATCTGTATCGCGAGGTAACGGACCGCATCCGCGACGCTGATGTGGACGTCGTATTGAATCTGACGGCCGGGATGGGCGGCGATATCGTGTTCGGCGGTGTTGAAAACCCGTTTCCAGTGGCCGCGGGCACGGACATGGTCGGAGCATCGGAACGCGTGGCGCATATTGCAGAATGTTTGCCCGAAATTTGCACCCTGGACTGCGGCACAATGAACTTTGCCGAGGCAGATTATGTTATGACGAATACGCCCGGAGCATTGCGCGCCATGGGCAAGATGATGACCGATCTGGGTGTCAAGCCCGAGATCGAAGCCTTTGACACTGGCCACCTGTGGTTTGCAAAGCAACTGGTGAAGGAAGGGATTCTGGCACCCAACGCTCTGGTCCAGCTGTGCATGGGGGTACCGTGGGGCGCGCCGGATGATCTGAATACCTTTATGGCGATGGTGAACAACGTGCCGGATGACTGGACCTTCAGCGCGTTTTCGCTGGGACGGAACGAGATGCCGTTTGTCGCGGCTTCGGTTCTGGCGGGCGGCAATGTGCGCGTTGGGCTTGAGGACAACCTGTGGCTGGATAAGGGCGTAATGGCCGAGAACTGGCAACTGGTGGAACGTGCAGGATCCATCATCGAGAATATGGGCGCGCGCGTGATCGGCCCTGACGAAGTCCGTGCGAAGCTGGGGCTGACCAAGCAGGCACCTGTTGCAAAATAATGGACACGCAGGTTTTTGGGGGCCAGCCCCCAAGCCCCCGGAGTATTTCTAAAAAGATGAAACATGAGCAGCCAGTAGGTGGGGAATCATGAAAACGGCGGCAATTATTGGGGGCGGAGTTATCGGCGGCGGATGGGCTGCGCGGTTCCTGCTCAATGGCTGGGATGTGCGGGTGTTTGACCCTGATCCCGAGGCGGAACGCAAGATTGGCGAGGTGTTGGACAACGCAAGACGGTCCTTGCCGGGGCTGAGTGACGTTCCGTTGCCAGCCGAGGGTGCGCTGAGCTTTCACAGCGACATGGCCGAAGCGGTTAAGGGTGCGCGTTGGATACAGGAGAGCGTGCCGGAGCGTCTGGATCTGAAACTGAAGGTTTACAAAGGCTTGCAGGAGGCTTGCGATCCGGGCGCGATCATTGGATCCTCGACAAGCGGGTTCAAGCCGTCCGAACTTCAGGACGGAGCGCTGCGCCCCGAGCAGATCGTGGTGACGCACCCCTTCAACCCGGTTTACCTGCTACCTTTGATCGAGCTTGTACCAACGGACAAGAACCCGCCCGAGATGATCAAACAGGCCCAGGACCTGTTGAAATCGCTTGGGTTCTTCCCGTTGCATGTCCGAAAAGAGATCGATGCGCATATCGCCGACCGGTTCCTGGAAGCTGTCTGGCGCGAGGCGCTTTGGCTGGTCAAGGATGGCATCGCGACAACCGAAGAAATTGACGAGGCCATCCGTATGGGTTTCGGCATCCGCTGGGCGCAGATGGGTCTGTTCGAAACCTACCGCGTGGCCGGGGGCGAGGCGGGGATGCGGCATTTCATGGCGCAGTTCGGGCCTGCCTTGAAATGGCCTTGGACCAAGTTGATGGATGTTCCCGAGTTCACTGACGAACTGGTCGATTTGATCGCCAATCAATCTGACGCACAATCCGGGATGCATTCGATCCGAGAGCTGGAGCGCATTCGCGATAACAACCTTGTCGGTATGATGCGGGCCCTCAAGGCGCAGAATTACGGCGCGGGTGCGGTGCTGAACCAACATGATGCACGGTTGAAACCCGGAGCGCTGCCGACGCTGGATCAAGCGGACCTGAGCCAGCCCATCCTGACCCTGTCGCGGGCTGTTCCTCTGGACTGGACGGATTACAACGGCCACATGAACGAAGCGAAATATCTGGAAGCCTTTGCCGCCGCCACCGATCGGTTCATGGAAATCATTGGATGCGATGCGGATTACATCGCCTCGGGTGGCAGCTATTTCACGGCGGAGAACCATATCCGTTATGTGGATGAAGCTCATGCTGGTGCCAAAATCGACGTGCGCACGCAGATGCTGTTGGGGCAGGGGAAGAAGCTGCACGTGTTCCACAGCATGTACGAGGGCGACAAGCTGCTGGCCACGGGCGAAAGTTTTCTGCTGCATGTCAGTCTGGAAACCCGTCGCCCCAGCCCGCCATCTGCTGAAATTGAGGTAGCTATGACGCGGGTTGCCGAGGCTCAGGCCGGGTTGCCTTACCCCGAAGGCGCAGGCGCGGCGATCAGGAAGCCTTCATGACGCGCCGGGTTCTGGTGACGGCTGGCGCGTCAGGCGTCGGCCGGGCCATGGCCGAGGCGTTTGACGCTGTTGGCTATGACGTCCGGGTCACGGATATCGATCAGGCGGCGTTGGATTCTTTGCCCGAACATTGGACCAGGCACCGAGCGGATGTTGCGGACGAGGCTGACATGCGCGCGGTATTTAACGCCATCAGGTCGACGGGCGGGTTGGATGTGCTCTGCGCCAATGCCGGTATTGCCGGCCCGACAAATGCTATTGAGGAAATTGATCTGGACGCGTGGCGTGCTTGTGTCGCGGTCAATCTGGACGGTGCTTTTCTGGCGGCAAAATATGCAGCGCCGCTGATGAAATCGGCGCGGGCGGGCAGTATAATTCTGACCTCGTCGACAGCCGGGCAGTATGGCTACCCGTTCCGTGCGCCCTATGCGTCGGCAAAATGGGCCGTCATTGGGTTGATGAAGACGCTGGCCATGGAGTTGGGGCCCTATGGCATTCGTGCCAATGCCATTTGTCCGGGCGCAGTTGAAGGCCCTCGGATGGAAGGCGTCCTGACCCGTGAAGCCGCAGCCAAGGGCATGACCCGTGACGAGGTCTATCAGGGCTATGCCTCTGGCACCTCAATGGGGCGCTTCATCGAAGCGCAGGATGTCGCCAATATGGCAGTATTCCTTGCCTCGGATGCGGCACGTCTGGTTTCAGGTCAGGTGATCGCGGTGGATGGTCACACGGTCAACCCGGACCCGAAACTGTAACTCAGCCTTGGTTTGGACCACGGATCTGGCGGATGGTCCGACGGACCGCTTGCCAGTCCTGGGCCTCTTGCCGATTCCCGGCAGCTTCGCAGTCGCGCATTTTTTTCGCGGCTTCGGCCTCGGCTTGGTCTCCATGGGCGGCAAAAAGTGCACGTGCGTATTGAGCGGTTTGAATTGCGTCCATTCCTGTGCTCCTCCGTCTGTGTTCGGAATGCCTTATGGTTCGCGCCATAGTAAAATAGCACAGGTTGAGCGCTGCTGCATCACCCGTCGCGGGAAACCGCCGTTCTGAGGCAACGCAGGTGGTTTGGAAAATCCCGGGCGACCACTTCGGCCTCACGTACCAGCGTGTCGAAATGGCGTGAGAATGTCTCGATCCGATCCCGGTCGCGGAAGGCCATATAGTGACTTCCCGCGTAGAATACACAGAGTAGCGGGCCGAAAATCGTTACCGGTGCCGAATAAAGCCGTTTTGCGTCAAACAGATAGATGCGCATCCGCGGATAGAGCTGTTCGCACAGCGCCAACAGGTGATCGATCTGTTCCAGCCGAACCTCTGGGCTGAGATCTTGATAATACCCGGTGCCGTTTGCAAAGCTTTCGATTTCGAATAACGGCATGGCGATCTCATAGTCCGACTGGGCGCTGCGCATCCAAGTCAGACGATCCGCCGACGCGCCGATGGCTTGATCAGCGGTCCGGCCCAGATGCGGGGCGTATTCCCATTCCAGTATCGCACGCGTCTTGAGCATGTCGGGCAAGGTGGCCGGGACATAGCGGATTTTGTACCCGGCGGCCTCCTGATGCCACTCGAAGATACGTTCATCGACAAGGGCGCGGGGGGCCTCGGTAAAGGTCAGCGAGCTTGCCAGAAGCTCAGCCGCGCTTTCCGGCCTGTCGGAAAGGCTCAGCAACCAGTCGGCCGATACACCAAGCGCCGCTGCGCATCCGCCAACAACATGTGCGTTGGGCAACCGAGCACCATTATCTGTCAGCAATTGGGAAACGGTCGAGCGGTCAACGCCAATATAGCGCGCAAGGGCACTTTGGCTGACATGGCGCTCTTCCATCGCGCGGGCTAGGCGGAGACGAAACTGGGAGGCGCGATCGCGCTTGTCGATATTTACCTGCATGTCATGATTTTTATCACTGTTGTTGAATTTTGTTAATCATATTCAGAATTTCCAATACTGGGGTCCGGATGTAACGCTTTTGAGTAAGAAAAAGGAACGGGGTTCGGAATGGAAACGCGGCGAAGATCAGTCGTGAAAGCAATCGTTTGGAATGCGATGGGGTTGGCGATCATGACAATGGTGGGCTTGTTGGCAACAGGCTCGGCCGCTGTAGGAGGGGCGCTGGCGTTGGTGAACACGGCCATCGGCCTGACGATGTACGTGATTTACGAAAGAATCTGGGCGAACATTTCGTGGGGACGAAATGGCTGATCCCACTGCACCCAAATCACCCGAATGGGGCACGTTATTCCTGATTGTCTTGTGTTATGCGGCATGGCTTGCCGGTTTGTTTTGGTTGGCGCTTGCATCCTTGTGGTTGGCAGTCCCGGCTCTGGGTGTCGTTGCGGCTCTGCATTCGTCACTGACGCATGAAGCCCTGCATGGGCACCCCTTTCGTGCCAAATGGCTGAACGAGACGTTGATGGCACTGCCGTTGACATTGGCCATTCCGTATAGCCGCTTTCGGGACCTGCATCTGGCGCATCATCAGGATGCCACCCTGACGGACCCTTATGACGACCCGGAATCGAATTATCTGGATCCGCATATCTGGTCGGGATTGCCGCGGCTGGCGCAGATGATCTTGAGCCTGAACAACACGCTGTTGGGGCGGATGGTGTTGGGTCCTGCTCTTGGTCAGGTTCTGTTTATGCGGGACGAATGGCGTGGATTTATGCGCGGGGACAAGGCGATCCTGCTAGGATGGGCTTTGCATTTGCCCGGTGCGGCGGCGGTGCTGTGGGTGGTTGCGCAATCGGCCATGCCGGCCTGGGCCTATCTGATCGCAGCCTATCTGGGGTTGTCGCTTTTGAAGATCCGCACGTTTCTTGAACATCGTGCACATGAAAAATCCCGCGCCCGCACGGTAATCATCGAAGATCGCGGACCTTTGGCTTTTCTTTTTCTGAACAATAACCTGCACGTCGTTCATCATATGAATCCGGCCGCTCCTTGGTATCGCCTACCTGCATTGTACCGGGACGGAAAGGACAGGTACTTGGCTTGCAATGAGGCTTATGTTTACCGGTCCTATACACAGATCTTCCGGCAGTATTTCGTTCGCGCAAAAGACCCTGTGCCACATCCTCTCTGGCCAAAGCCTTGATTTATCGACACAACGGGTGGCATGAGTCTCTGGATTCCTGTCACCATAGCCGCCGCCAGTTTTCAGACTGTGCGTTTCATGCTGCAAAAGTCCCTGGCCAGCGTGAAGCTGTCTGCTGCAGGTGCAACTTTTGCGCGGTTTGCCTATTCTATGCCGTTGGCCGTTATCGGGCTATGTGTTGCGTTGCAGTTAACTGGGGCGAGTATGCCCCAGCTCAGCAGTTTGTTCTGGCTTTACGCGGTTATCGGCGGGACAGCGCAAATCCTTGCTACGATCTGCGTGGTGGCGCTGTTCAAACAACGCAATTTTGCCGTTGGAATTACCTTCAAGAAAACCGAAGTGATCCAGACCGCGATTGTTGGCTTTTTGGTCTTGGGGGACAGTGTATCGCGCGGCGCATTGATCGCGATCCTGTTGGGGTTGATGGCTGTGCTTTTGTTGTCAAAAACACCCGGAGGGGACGGACCCTGGTGGCGCCATCTGACCAATCGGGCTTCGCAATTGGGGCTTGGATCAGGTGTTTTGTTTGCGTTTTCCGCCGTCAGCTATCGTGGGGCTTCACTGCAACTGGGCGATATCGATGCGTGGTTCCGGGCGCTGGTAACACTGGCAGTGGTGGTGACATTCCAGTTTACCAGCATGGGGATATGGCTGCTGTGGCGCGACCGCGCAGAACTGCACGCAGTCTGGCAGACGCGGAATACCGGAGTGTTCGTCGGCCTGACCAGCCTCGGTGGCTCGTTTTGCTGGTTCTGGGCCTTCACCTTGCAGAATGCGGCTTACGTCAAAGCTCTGGGGCAGGTAGAGCTGATCTTTAGCCTCATGGCTTCGATCCTATTCTTCCGAGAAACGATCACCCGGCGCGAGATCGCCGGGATGATGTTGCTTGGGTTCTCGATTTTAGCGCTTGTGCTGGCAATCTAGCTGGCGCGACGCTCGTCAAAGCTAAGCGCGATGAAGCTGGGCAGGTGATCTCCCATGCCCACGACGGTCTGGCCGGTGCCTTCCTTGCGCCCACGACTGTGCCCCTTCGGCTCGCGATATTTTTTACCTTCTTTCATGCTTTCGGGGGCCTTAGCCTTTTTCTCGGGCTTCGGCTGTTCGGGCTTGGGCTCTTCCTGAACCGGGTTGTCTATGCGCGGGATGTCTTTCTGGATCAGCTTTTCGATCGCAACCAGTGCTTTTTCGTCGCGTCCCGAGCAGATTGTGATGGCCTTGCCTTCGCGCCCGGCGCGACCGGTGCGGCCAATGCGGTGCACATAATCCTCGGGGTGGCTGGGGACGTCGAAGTTGAACACATGGCTGACAGCCGGAACATCCAGACCGCGTGCCGCCACGTCTGAGGCGACCAGCAGGCGCAAGGACCCGTCACGGAATCCATCCAATGTTTTCATCCGCTGCGACTGGTCCAGATCGCCATGGATGGCGGCGGCGTCGTAACCGTATTTCTTCAGCGACTTGGCGCAGATGTCGACATCTGTCTTGCGGTTGCAGAAGATGATCGCGTTGGTGCATTTGTCACCTTCGGCATCGATCAGCGCGCGCAGAAGGCCGCGCTTGTTGCTGGCCTCGCGGTCACGGCGCCCACCTTTGAACATGACGACGCTCTGTTCAATGGTTTCGGATGCGGTGGCCTGCCGGGCCACTTCGATCCGGGCAGGGGCCGACAGGAACGTATCGGTGATCCGCTCGATCTCGGATGCCATTGTCGCCGAGAAGAACAGGGTCTGCCGGGTGAATGGTGTCAGTGAGAAGATGCGCTCGATATCGGGGATGAACCCCATATCCAGCATCCGGTCCGCCTCATCCACCACCATGATCTGAACACCGGTCAGCAACAGTTTGCCGCGCTCGAAATGATCCAGAAGACGGCCCGGCGTGGCGATCAGAACGTCGACGCCCCGGTCGATCAGGGCATCCTGTTCCTTGAAGCTGACGCCGCCGATCAACAGTGCTTTGGTCAGTTTCAGGTGCTTGGTGTAGGTGTCGAAGTTCTCCGCTACCTGCGCTGCCAGCTCACGCGTGGGGCATAAGACCAACGAACGTGGCATGCGTGCACGTGCGCGACCGCGGGCCAACAGTGTGATCATCGGCAGAACAAAGCTGGCGGTTTTGCCAGTACCAGTCTGGGCAATGCCCAAAACATCGCGCCCTTCCAATGCGGGTGGAATCGCACCTGCCTGGATCGGAGTTGGGGTTTCGTATCCGGCTTCCTCAATGGCTTTGAGGACCTTCGGGTTCAGGTTCAGTTCGTTAAATTTTGTCATGTAAGTCCGGTTTAATGCGGACACTTGACCTGGCCCGCGCGTATAAGATGTGCCGGGCCCGGATGGCCATGCCCGTGATGCGGCATATCGGCTTGGACGCGGACATAACAAATACGTGGGTCGGGGTCAAATGAAGACCGCAGAATCTTGGTTTGATTGAAACAGGTTCGAGTTTTGCGCAACAATTCAGCAGCTTCCGGGAAAGTGTTTCGCCAGTTTCCCGTCCAGATTCAATGCGCGGTGGCGGATCAGCCCATTCTGCTCCAGCCGGGCGCGGACTTCTGGGTCAGCGCCGCTCATCTCGTTGAAGAACGCGCGCAGCCCATCCTCGCCGTGTTCGCTTTCAATCCAGCTGAGCAATTCATTCTTGTTCAGCCCGCCCATCTCGCGAGGGGCATTCGGAGCCATACCAGCCTGATACGAGCCGCGATCCATGCGGAACGGATAGTGTGCGATCCAGTGATCCCAGTCCGGCGCGTGGCGGTGGCATAGATCGACCTGTGCAAGCTCGTAATTGCACGGCCGCAATTTCCCGTTCTGAAACAGGTTGTGGATACGAAAACTCAGACGTTTCAATCCCGTGCGCACAAACAACTTGCCCTGTACATGGCTGAGGAACCCGCCAAGGACGAAAGCCCCATAGTTGGGATAAAGCATCTCAATCAACTCTGTACGGGCCGGGCTTTGTGGCACATGAGCCTTGTACAGGTCTTCACCGCCTGCCAGCGCCTCGATTGGGCGGACACGGGCGGCGTGAACCTTGGCCGGGATATCGCGCAACACATCCGAGATTGGGGTCGGCGACCACAGGAACTCGTCAACATCGATATGGGCCAGCCAATCCAGGTGCGTGTCGCGATAGGTGTATGTTGCGTTGACCGATTGGCGAACTTGGTGCTTTTCCGGTCGCGTGCGTTTTAGCTTTTGCCAATAGGCGTCATCGCAAACCTTTACGCAAACACCGGGATGTGCCTTCAGCGCCTCGAACGTGCGCTGGTTCGGTTCATCCAGATAGATATAGATGGTCTCGGCGCCCAGATCGAGGTGATGGGCCACGAACCGAAGGACATCTTCGGTCGGGCCCCTGACCATCGACACGACACCCCATGTGGTCATGTGCGCTGCGCGCGCACTTCGCGCATGCGTTTCAGGCGCCGAAAGATACCGCCGGGATCTCTGTTGAGCTCGGTCATCAAGTGATCGACCAGCGGCGCGATGGTGGTATCGCTTAGGGCCTTGGTCCAGACCGGAGCAATCAGATTGACATCCAGTCCGCCACTTCCAAGGGAAAACCCTTTCATCTGATAGGGCAGCGGGACACTTTTCAAATTCTGGTGTTGAAACGGTGTTTCCGGGGTCAGCCCCGAAAAGCGCCTTTCGAACTCATATAGCTTCATCATGCCGAACAACATGCGCAAAGCGTGACCAACCTCGCGCTGAGTTGCAGTTTGACCGTGGTCCGCAAAGGTCTGAACCGACGAGACCAGCCATCGCAAATCAAGCGTGGACAGAAGGTGGTCAGACTGTTCGTCCCAAAGGCGGCAAAACAGAAGCGGGGCGTGACGCGGGAAGGACCGCTTTCGCAGGTTCGAGATCAACTGGGCATTCAGGAAGGCAAGTTCCGAGTTTCCGACAAATTCCCGCGCAATCTGAGCACGCTTGCGATCCCAACTTGTACTGGGCTTCGGCGGGGGCACAGTCGCACTTTCGGGCAATGTTCGACCGGCCAGTTCAATAAGGTCAATGTCAAGGTCAGGCAAAGAGGTGGTGCCGAACTGAAACGGGCTGCGCCGGTTTTCATACCTGTCCAGCATGTCTGGAAGACCGCCGGGGAAAGTCAGTTCATCCTTGTTCATGCGCGCAGAATTGCACAGGCTGACTCGGCTGTGCAATCAGTCAGTTGGATCACACCATCATCTCTTTGGTGGCGGTCAGATTCAGGGCGGGATAGTCCCGAACCACCCGGTCGATGTCCCATTGCAGCCGGGTCAGATAGACAATGTCGCCGTCATGGTCGTGCGCGATGTGCTGCTTATTTGCATTCACAAACTTTTCGACCTCAGCCTTGTCACCGCTGACCCAGCGGGCCGAGGTGAACTGAGACGCCTCGAAACGCACAGGCAAGCCGTATTCCATCTCGATCCGGCTGGCGAGCACCTCGAATTGCAGCGCGCCGACGACACCCACGATAAAGCCTGACCCAATTGAAGGTTTGAACACCTTTGCCGCGCCTTCTTCGGCAAACTGCATTAGGGCCTTTTCCAGATGCTTGGCCTTCATCGGATCACCCGCACGGACGCCTTGCAGCAGTTCCGGCGCGAAAGAGGGGATGCCGGTGACGCGCAGCGCCTCACCTTCGGTCAGCGTGTCACCGATGCGCAGCTGGCCGTGGTTGGGAATGCCGATGATGTCTCCGGCCCAGGCCTCTTCAGCCAGTTCCCGGTCAGATGCCAGAAACAGCACCGGGTTTGAAATCGCCATCGGTTTTTTCGACCGCACATGGGTCAGTTTCATACCGCGTTTGAAATGGCCTGATGCCATGCGGACAAATGCCACCCGGTCGCGATGCTTGGGGTCCATATTGGCCTGAACTTTGAAAACAAAGCCCGCGACCTTCTTTTCATCCGGAGAGATCTGGCGGGGTTCGGCTGATTGCACCTGCGGCTGTGGTCCATATGCGCCGATGCCTTCCATCAGTTCCTTGACGCCGAACGAGTTGATGGCCGAGCCGAACCAGATCGGGGTCATATGCCCTTCAAGCACCGCCTGCGGGTTCAGCGCGGGCAGCAACTCGCGCGCCATCTCAACCTCTTCCAGCAGCTTTTCCAGCAGGTGTGCAGGAACATGTTCCGACAGTTTCGGGTCATCAAGCCCGTTAATTTCGATGCTCTCGGCCACCTTGTTGCGGTCGGCGCGGTCCATCAGCTCCAGCCGGTCACGCAGCATGTCGTAACAGCCGATAAAATCGCGACCCACGCCAATCGGCCACGCGGCGGGGGTGACGTCGATGGCCAGCATCTCTTGAATTTCGTCGATGATCTCGAACGTATCGCGGCTTTCTCGGTCCATCTTGTTGCAAAAGGTCAGAATCGGCAGATCGCGCAGGCGGCAGACCTCGAACAATTTTTGCGTCTGGCTTTCGACACCCTTCGCGCCGTCGATCACCATCACGGCCGCATCCACGGCCGTCAGTGTGCGGTAGGTATCTTCCGAGAAATCGCTGTGGCCGGGCGTGTCCACCAGATTGAACCGGAAATTCCCGTAATCGAAGGACATTGCCGAGGCCGAGACCGAGATGCCGCGATCCTTCTCCATCTGCATGAAGTCCGAGCGTGTCCGCCGTGCCTCGCCCTTGGCGCGCACCTGACCAGCCATCTGAATGGCTCCCCCGTAAAGCAGGAACTTTTCCGTCAGCGTCGTCTTGCCCGCATCCGGGTGCGAGATGATGGCGAATGTCCGGCGACGGGCAATCTCGGGCGGCAGGGTAGGTTGGTTCGAGGTATCAAGCATGACCGCGCGTATAGGCGGGGAATCCTGCCGAAGCAAGACAAAGGGGCTGGTTCGAATCACAGGCTTATGGCAATAAGAACATATAGTGAACAAATTGTGGAGAAGACCAATGGATTTGAAAGAGATTGCCAACGAGTTGGTGGCCGGCTGCCGCGAGGACCGCGCCAAGGAAAATCTTGAGAAATTGTATGCGTCAGACGCAGTTTCTGTTGAAGCGGTCGATTACTCAGGCATGGGGCGCGAAATACAGGGGCGTGATGCGATCCGAGGCAAACATGAATGGTGGGAAGGCGCCCACGAGGTTTCGGGCGCTTCGGTCAGCGATCCGTTTGTACACGGCGAAGACCGTTTTGCGGTGATTTTTGAAGTGCAGGGCAAGGTAAAGGAAACCGGCGAATCCTTCGATATGCGTGAAGTGGGTGTCTATCACGTCGCAGATGGTAAGATCGTGCGGGAAGAGTTCTTCTACTGATCCCAAGCCATTTCTGGTCTTCCCTGTCTGGCCGATGCTAGACATGCGGCAATGACTGACAGGGAGGATCCGATGGATCTTGGTATAAAAGGAAAGCGCGCGCTGGTCTGTGCCAGTAGCAAAGGGCTGGGTTTGGGCTGTGCCGAGGCTTTGGCTGAGGCTGGCGTAAATCTTGTGATGAATGCGCGTGGTTCGGACGCTTTGGAGAGCGAGGCGGCACGCCTCAGGTCAGAGCATGGCGTCGAGGCACAAACAGTCGCTTGTGACGTGACGACTGCGGAAGGGCAGGCGAAGGTGATCGAAGCGGCGCAGGGCGTTGATATTCTTGTGACAAATGCCGGTGGACCGCCGCCGGGGTTATGGGCGGATTGGGAGCGTGATGATTTCATCAAGGCGCTGGATGCCAATATGTTGACCCCCATTGCGTTCATGAAAGCGCTGCTTCCCGGAATGATGGACAAAGGTTGGGGGCGGGTGGTGAACGTCACCTCACAATCCGTGCGCGCGCCAATTGCGGTGCTGGGGCTTTCGAATGCAGCCCGCACGGGTTTGACCGGATATGTCGCAGGAACTTCACGCCAGGTTGCACCGCATGGCGTGACCATCAACAACCTGCTGCCCGGCATTCACGCTACGGATCGTGCGGATGCGCTGGACAGCGGCGTGGCTTCCCAGCAAGGCATCTCGATCGAAGACGCACGCGCAAACCGTTCGGCAACCATTCCCGCGCGACGCTATGGAACACGGCAGGAATTCGGGGCTGCCTGCGCGTTCCTGTGCTCTCATCATGCGGGGTTCATCGTTGGTCAGAACATTCTACTGGATGGTGGCGCAACCAATTTGACGATGTGACCATGGCACAAGGGTTTTCGTTGAAAGATCAGATGTTCAACGCTGAGAAAGTAAATTATCTCAGCGGTTTGTTTTCCGATTCTCATGCAGAATTTGATGCCCCGGCATTCCGATCTGCGGTCATGTCGCGATTGCTGGAGTTAGAGCTGAAGGATCGGATCATCTGGATCGCCACATGCCTGCAACAGGCGGTACCCGGTGATTTGCCTGCTGTTGCCCCGACGATCCTGCGTGCCTTGCCTGCACCTTTGGACCCGACGAAGACGGATGACGACTTTGGCGATTTCATCTTTGCGCCGGTCGGTGAGTGGGTGGCGACCATAGGACTTGAGCATACCGATCTGGCATTGGACGTGATGGAGGAACTGACACAGAGGTTTTCCATGGAATGGGCAATCCGACCGTTCCTTAACCACGACCCGGACCGGGTATTGCGGCGGATGCAGGACTGGTGTTCTCATGACAGTTACCATGTGCGCAGGTTGGTCAGCGAAGGCACGCGCCCCCGATTGCCATGGGGGCAGGCGGTTGGATTGGGTTTGCAGGACCCGCTGCCGTTGCTGGACAATTTGCACATAGATGCGACGCGATATGTCACCCGGTCCGTATCCAATCACCTGAATGACATCACCAAGAAAGACCCGGATCTGGTATTGGATCGTCTGAAGGCGTGGCGCAACCAGGGTCATCAGACTCAGGACGAACTGGACTGGATGACGTCACACACCCTGCGCGGGCTTGTGAAAGCGGGGCATCCCGAAGCAATGAAGATGTTAGGCTATGACCCGGACGCGGACATCGAGGTCGCGGTCAACCTTAATTCGGAAGCTCAGATTGGTGACGCTCTGGCCTTTTCCGTCGCTTTGAAAGGGGTCGGAGAGCTGCCAGTTCTGGTTGACTATATCATTCATTTTCAAAGACCTGGCGGGAAAATCTCAGCCAAGGTGCACAAGTTGAAGCAGGCGGCTTTGAAGAACGGGAAACTGACGCTGGAAAAACGCCACAAGTTGAAGGGTGATGCCACAACGTTCAAGTTGGTTCCCGGCGCGCACCGGCTGGAGGTTCAGGTAAATGGCAAAATTCGTGCAGGCGTGGACTTCGACCTGCTTGGGTAAAACCGCGCGGGACCGCTCACGCTTTCGTCAAAAACGCCTTCCCCGGATTGCGAACCCCCGGTGGCTGCATTAGCTCGTACATGACCATTTGCGAGGGAAAAGCGCGATGAAACATGAATCGGTGCAGAACTATTATGGTGAAGTCCTGCAAAGCAGTGCTGACTTGCAGACCAATGCGTGCTGCACGCCTGACGACATGCCCGACCATGTCAAAAAGATCCTTTCAAAGATTCATGACGACGTTCTGACTCGCTACTATGGCTGCGGTCTGATTGCCCCACTTGACCTTGAAGGCACGTCGATCCTAGATCTGGGGTGTGGGGCCGGGCGGGATGTATATGCCTTGTCCGTCATGGTCGGTAAGACGGGCCGGGTAGTGGGTGTCGACATGACGCCCGAACAACTGGACGTCGCCCGCGCTCATCAGGATTATCACGCCGAGGCATTTGGATATGCCCGCAGCAATGTGGAATTCCATCACGGCTATATAGAAAAACTGGATGAGCTTGATCTGGAACCCGGATCGTTCGATATCATCGTCTCGAACTGTGTCATCAACCTGGCCACGGATAAGAATGCGGTTCTGCGCGGAGCACATAGGTTGTTGAAAGAGGGCGGCGAGATGTATTTCTCGGATGTCTATGCAGACCGCCGTATTCCGCAGGCGATGGCCGAAGACGAAGTTCTTTATGGCGAGTGCCTGTCCGGCGCGCTTTATTGGAATGATTTCCTGTCAATGGCTCGAACGGCCGGTTTCGGCGACCCGCGCCGCGTGACACATCGTCCGCTGACGATCGAAAATCCCGTACTGGAAGAGCGTGTTGCGCCGTTGAAGTTCCTGTCCGCGACATACCGTCTGTTCAAACTACCTGCATTGGAACCGGCTTGTGAAGATTATGGGCAAGCCGTGATCTATAAGGGAACCGTGCCAAACGCACCGCATGAATTTGGTCTGGATGACCACCACGTTATAGAAGCCGGCAAGGTGTTTCCGGTTTGCGGCAATACCTGGATGATGCTGAAAGAAACGCGATTTGCCCGTCATTTTGACTTTATCGGCGATTTTTCGACCCATTATGGTATTTTCGAAGGCTGTGGTGGCGAAAGCCCGTTTGAAGCCATGGGTGCATCTGTCGCTTCTGGCGGGTGTTGCTGATCCCTTGCACCTGAGGGGCGGGGTTGCTATCCCCGCTCAAGCCCGATGGATTTGATCGGGAAAGGTAACGGGGTCCATCGGTGACAGGTAACGCAATTCCACCGCGTCTGGAAATTCGCAACATTATCCGTCGGTTTGAAGGCCGGGTTGTTGTGGATGATGTTTCACTGACCGTTCAGGCAGGCAAGGTGACCTGTCTGCTGGGGCCGTCGGGCTGCGGGAAATCCACCACGTTGCGCATGATCGCCGGGGTCGAAATGCAGGACTCGGGTGAGATTTATGTTGATGGCAAGCTGATCTGCGACACCGTCTTCCGGGTGCCTCCGGAACGGCGCGAGATCGGTCTGATGTTTCAGGACTTTGCGCTGTTCCCGCATCTGAGTGTGGCTAAAAATGTGGCCTTTGGTCTGAAGGGCAGCAAGGACGAAAAACGCGCCCGGGTCGAGGAGTTGTTGCAGAAGGTCGACCTGATGCGATTCATCGATGGTTTTCCGCATCAACTATCGGGTGGCGAGCAACAACGCGTGGCGTTGGCGCGTGCCCTGGCGCCGCGCCCGCGCATCATGCTGATGGACGAGCCCTTTTCGGGCCTCGATAACCGTTTACGTGATGGTATCCGTGACGAAACGCTGGCCATTCTCAAGGAAGAAGATGCCGCTGTACTGCTGGTCACGCACGAGCCGGAAGAAGCGATGCGCATGGCCGACGAGATCGCCCTGATGCGGCGTGGCAAGATCGTGCAACAGGGCGCGCCCTATAACGTCTATACGCGTCCCGCGGATAAGGCGGCGGTGGCATTTTTCAGTGATGTCAACGTTTTGCGGGCGCAAGTGAATGGCGCATTGGCGGATACGCCCTTTGGTCAGTTCCTGGCACCGGGCATTCCGAATGGTACGGATGTCGAGATCGTCTTTCGCCCTCAGCACATCAAGCTGGACTTTGACCGCAACGGCAGGGGGCCATTGCCGACACCAACAGACGGTGTTGCGGCCCGTGGTGTCGTCGAACGCGCGCGATTTCTGGGAAATGAAAGCCTGGTAGAGTTTCGCATGGACTATGATGGCTCGATCCTCAGGGCTACGGTTCCAAACGTGTTTGTGCCCAGTCCGGGCCGGGTGATGTGGCTGACCATCCGCCGCGACAAGTGCTTCGTTTTCCCCGAAACAAGGCGCTGATCCATCGATTTCCACCCGAGTGGTGCGCGAAAACCTCAGATTGCGGGGCCGCGTCGCTTGCCGCAACGCAGGCCCGGGTCTATCAAGAGCCAAACGCGGGGGTAAATCGGGCACATGCGAATTCTTCTGACCAATGACGACGGGATCAATGCCCCGGGCTTGATCACGCTTGAGGCGATTGCAGCTGAACTGGCCGGACCGGATGGAGAGGTCTGGGTGGTCGCACCCGCGTTTGAACAGTCCGGGGTCGGACATTGCATCAGCTATACCCACCCGATGATGGTCGCCAAGCTGGGCGAGCGGCGCTTTGCAGCCGAAGGTTCACCTGCGGATTGTGTTTTGGCAGGGCTTCACGACGTTATGTTGGATACCCCTCCCGATCTGGTTCTATCGGGCGTGAACAGGGGCAATAACTCGGCTGAAAACACGTTGTATTCCGGTACGATCGGCGGCGCGATGGAAGCGGCATTGCAGGGCGTCCCAGCGATTGCCCTGTCGCAATATTTTGGCCCCCGCAACCTGGGCCTTGACGACCCGTTTGAGGCAGCCGCCCGGTATGGTGCAGATCTGGTGCGCCGGATTCTGGACGCAACTCCGGCAGAACAAGATGATTACCGGCTGTTCTACAACGTGAATTTCCCACCGGTTCCGGCAGACGATGTTCTGGGCACGCGGATTGCGGCGCAGGGGTTTCGGCGCGACACGCGTTTTTCGGTCGAACCGCACAGTTCGCCTTCGGGGCGACGGTTCCTGTGGATCAAGGGTGGCTATCAACACAATCCGACCGCACCCGGAACGGATGCGGCCGTCAATCTGGAAGGCTATATCTCGGTCACGCCGATGCGCGCTGACCTGACTGCGCATGACATGCTGGAGGCATTGAAGGCGGTCGAATGAGCGGACTGGACCCTGAAACCGTAATGCAATTCCTGTTTGCCCTGCGCAAACGGGGGGTCACGGATGCGCGCGTGCTGGCTGCGATGGAGCAGGTGGACCGCGGTCGCTTTGTCACCGGCCTGTTCGCAGGGCGCGCTTACGAGGACATGCCGTTGCCGATTTCCTGCGGTCAGACGATCAGTCAACCGTCGGTCGTAGGTCTGATGACGCAGGCCCTGAACGTTGGACCACGGGACACGGTGCTCGAGATTGGGACAGGTTCAGGTTATCAAGCGGCGATCCTGTCCAAACTGGCCCGCCGGGTCTATACAGTGGAACGCCACAGGCGGTTGGTGAGCGAAACAAGCAAGCTGTTTGCCGATCTGGGCCTGACGAATATCACTTCTATGTTGTCTGACGGGTCATTTGGCCTGCCGGAACAAGCCCCTTTTGACCGGATCATTGTCACAGCCGCAGCCGAGGATCCTCCGGGCCCGCTCTTGGCGCAGCTGAAAATCGGGGGTATTATGGTTCTACCCGTGGGCCAGTCGGACGCGGTGCAGCAGTTGATCAAAGTGACGCGCACCGAAAATGGTCTGGATTATGACGAATTAACGTCGGTCCGTTTCGTTCCCCTTCTGGAGGGGCTTGGAAAGGATGAGGCGTAATAGGCTTAAAGAATTGGTCGCCGGAACTCCGGGCAACAGGGGCAGGCGTTGAGGACAGAATTATGAGAGCAGTATCCAAATCAGCAATGCGCCGCTGTGCGACCGGGGTGGCCGCTCTGGCCATTTTGGCCGGGTGCGAGGGACCTCTGGATTATGACCTTCGTGGGCAGATCGGTGGATTTTCGACCACCAATGCAGCGCAATCCGCGACGGCATCCCGCCCGACACCGGACAGCCGGGGCGTCATTACCTATCCGAATTATCAGGTGGTCGTGGCGCGCCGCGGCGATACGGTGCGGGACGTGGCCGCGCGGGTTGGCCTGCCCGAGGGCGAGCTTTCGCGTTTCAACGGCCTTCAGACAACGGACACGCTGAGAGAGGGTGAGGTTCTTGCCCTGCCACGCACTGTCGGTGCTGGAAGCAGCGTGGACATCGCGTCGGTCGCCGGGTCTGCAATTGACCAAGTGCCGGCGTCGGGTTCGGTTCAGACCACAACCCTGGAACCCGCGAAACCGGCATCAACGCCTGCGCCGATTTCAACTGGGCCGGAGCCGGTCAGGCACAAGGTCAAGCGGGGTGAGACGGCCTATACAATCTCGCGCCTCTACCAGGTGCCGGTTGAATCTCTGGCGGAATGGAACGGGTTGGGATCAGATTTTACCGTGCGTGAAGGTCAATACTTGTTGATTCCGGTCAAGAACCAGCCCGCGCCCCGGCAAAATGCGGCTAGTGCCGCGCCCGTTCCCGCCACGGAGGTGACGGAACCGGGACAGGGATCACCGACGCCGACGCCACCCAGCGCCACGCAGCCCTTGCCGGACGAGAAAGTTGAGCCGTTGGCCGAGGCCCCCGACGTGACCGCCGAAGCGCCAACCAATACGCGCACATCCGCGCTGTCCCTGCCGGTTGGCGGCACTATCATTCGCGGTTATGACAAGGGCAAGAATGAGGGCATCGACATCGCTGCCGCTCCGGGTACGTCGGTCACAGCTGCCGAAGCCGGTACGGTCGCGGCGATCACCGCGGACGCGGATCAGGTGCCGATCATTGTGGTCAAGCACAACAACGATCTTCTGACTGTCTACGCAAATGTCGACAAGATCACTGTCAAGAAAGGCGATAAGGTACGCCGTGGCCAGAAGCTGGCGCAATTGCGGGGCGGCGACGATGCCTATGTGCATTTCGAAGTCCGCAAAGGGTTCGAGTCCGTGGACCCGGAACCCTATCTGAAGTGAGGCTGGATGGCCCGTACCGGGCCTGCCTTCGGCGAGAGTATTTCTGAAAAGATGAAGCCTGTCAGGCGTATGGGTCATAGTCGCTCAGGCGTTTTCCGGGTTCGTCGGCGAAGATTTCCGGAAGGGGTGAAACTGCTTCGATCAGGTCGATGCGAAAGACACGAAATCCATTGCGCAGCTCGCACCAGGCGGTAAGGGTCCAGACCCGCCCCCAGTATTCCATATGGAGCGGGCGGATGGTGCGTTCGGTCAAAACGCCGTCAATGCGGCGATAGGACAGGTGAAGTTTCTGACGTGATTTGATGGCTGCACGGATCGGGGCCATATGGGCAAGGCCCCTTGCGGCATCGGCAAATGGGTAGACCGCGAATTTCCAGCTATCCGCCTCGGCCAGGACCTGCGTTGGTAAAACAGCGTCGATCTTGTCGGCAAGCGATTGTGCGGCAGCCTTCAGGTCAGTATCCGCGGCCTCGGCCACGATGGCCATGCCAAGATTCAGCGCCTCAAGCTCGGCTGTAGTCAGGTTCAACGGGGGCAGGGTGATCTGCTCGCGCACCATGTAGCCGACACCGCGCTCGCCCTCGACCGGAACGCCCGAGGCAACAAGCGTATCCATGTCGCGATAGATGGTGCGAACCGACACCTCAAGCCGGTCCGCAATGTCCTGCGCGCGGTGCAGTTTTCCGTCGCGCAGGATCTGGATGATATCGAACAGGCGGTCAGTGCGGCGCATGACACGCCGTTCTGACCGCGTTTAGGCAGTCATGTTCCATAGTACTTTCTCGTGTCGCATCTGGATGCTATCCGGATTGATGACCGCCATCATGCCTGCTGCACATTCCTGTTGAGGAAACTGTGCGGCTGCGTCCTGTGCCGCCTTCAAATCGGTCCAGACAACATAATCGGTCCAGCGACCATCTTCGCCCTGGCTAAGCTGCCGATGGGCAAATCCCGGCGCGCTGCGCACAAAGGCCTCAGAGGCCTGACTGAGTTTCACGAACTCTTCCGGCGTGGTGCCATTGGCCAGGGTGAAGGTGACGATTTCAGCAACGTGGGTCATTTAATTCTCCATTGACCTTGTTTCGATGCCAAATCCCTAACGGATAGCAACTGACATAAACCTGTCAGTTGAGAATTGCGACCCCTTAGATTTCACGCGATTGATACAATTTTCGCCGGCAAATCGGAGCAGATCCCTTTTGAGACCAGCGATCGAGGCGTAAAGACTGAGTCAGATCATGTTCCCGGCGCGCAAACGTGCCGACGAAAAAGGAGAAAAGACATGCTCAACAATATCGGCCTTCCTGGCCTGCTGCTTATCGCCGTTGTGGTTCTGGTTCTGTTCGGGCGCGGCAAGATCAGTTCGCTCATGGGCGAAGTTGGCAAAGGCATCACCGCGTTCAAGAAGGGCGTAAAGGACGGTTCGGAAGAGCTGGAAAAGGACGCTTCTGAGCTGGCCAAGGACGTCACACCTGAAACCGAGAAAGACAAGGCGTAAGCGCGGATGTTTGATCTGGGCTGGACCGAGCTTCTAGTCATCGGCATCGTTGCCCTGATCGTTGTGGGGCCAAAGGACCTGCCGGTGCTGTTCCGCAATGTCGGACGTTTTGTCGGCAAGGCGCGCGGAATGGCGCGCGAGTTCAGCAGCGCCATGAACGAGGCCGCCGATCAGGCTGGGGTGAACGAGATCAAGAAAGGTCTCAACGCTGCCGTGAACCCTGTGGGATCGGCCATGGACGGTGTCAAGCAAGCCGCGCAGGAGATGGCGAAAAGCATCGATCCCACAAAGTTCGACCCTGAAAGCGAAACGGGTAAACTGGCGGCCGAGCGGGCCGAGCAGGCCAAAAAGGTTCAGGCGTCAGCCGCCCGTGCCACCGCCGAGCGCAAAGCCAAGGATGCAGCCGATGCGCTGGCCAAGGCAGAAGAGGCCGAAGCCGCGCTGAATACTGAAAGCAAGACATGAGCAAAACCGACGAGATTGACGATTCTTCGGCCCCGTTGATCGAACATCTGGCCGAACTGCGCACACGGCTGATCCACAGCGTTGTGGCGTTTCTGATCGGTATGATCATCTGTTTTTCAGTGGCGACGCCGATCTTCAATTTCCTGACCAATCCCCTGTGTGACGTTCTGGCCGAGCGCGGGCAGGATTGTGGCCTGATCTTCATCTCGCCACAGGAAGGGTTTTTTGTTGCAATCAAGGTTTCCCTCTTGGGCGGGTTCATTCTGGCATTTCCCTATATCGGGATGCAGATGTGGCGCTTTGTGGCACCGGGCCTCTACAAGTCCGAGAAAAACGCGTTCCTGCCATTCATGCTTGCTTCGCCCTTTATGTTCCTCCTGGGCGCAAGCTTTGCCTTCTACGTTGTCACGCCTCTGGCCTATGACTTTTTCCTCGGGTTCCAGCAATTCGGGGCTGAGGGTGAAGCCGTGGCCGATGGGGTCAGCGCGGCACCGCTGAGTGTGGTGTTTCAGGGCTCAGCCCAGGAATATCTGAACCTGACGATCAAGTTCATCGTGGCCTTTGGATTATGTTTCCAGTTGCCGGTTCTCCTGACTCTTATGGGGAAGGCAGGACTGGTCAGTGCCGAGGGGCTGGGCGCTGTTCGGAAATATGCGGTGGTCGGCATTCTGGTTCTGGCCGCAGTCGTCACACCACCGGATGTCATTACGCAGATCATTCTGTTTGTGGTGGTGTACGGTCTGTACGAGATTTCGATCTTCCTGGTCGCGCGAGTTGAAAAGAAACGCGAGGATCAGTTACGCGCTGACGGTTACTACGATGATGAAGCGGAAGCGGATGATGACCTGATGCAGGAGTTCGAAGACGACAAGTAAGTCTGCCGACGAAACCAAAAGGGCGCGCCATCCAATGGCGCGCCTTTTTCATTGGAAACTCTTGTTGTGCCAATTGGAACGTGCTTTGAACCCCTCAAGACAAAACCGGAGGCCCACATGGATGACCAAGCCCTGAACCGTATCGCCGAGGCGTTGGAACGCATGGCACCGGCTCCTTTGGTGGCGCCTGATTTTGCCGTTGCTCCAGCATTTGTGTGGCATGTCGAACCGGAACGACTGGAACCTGTTACGCAAGTCAACCGGGTCGATCTGGATCTTCTGGTCGGCATCAATCGCTCTCGCGACACGTTGATGGACAATACGCGCCGGTTTGCAGCAGGGTACAAGGCAAATAATGCGCTGCTCTGGGGGGCGCGGGGGATGGGAAAGTCGAGCCTTGTAAAGGCCGTGCACGGCTCACTGAGCGCTGATTACGCCGATCTAAAGCTGGTCGAATTGCAGCGCGAGGATATGGGAACGGTCGCACGGTTGCTGAACCATCTGCGCGCAGCACCCTACAGGTTCATACTGTTTTGCGATGACCTGTCGTTCAGCCACGATGACCAGCATTATAAATCTCTCAAGGCTGTTCTGGATGGCGGCATTGAAGGCAGGCCGGAAAATGTGGTCTTCTACGCCACTTCGAACCGCCGCCATCTGATGCCGCGGGATATGATCGAAAACGAACGGTCCAGCGCCATCAATCCTTCCGAGGCGGTCGAAGAAAAAGTCTCGCTGTCGGATCGCTTCGGCCTGTGGCTTGGGTTCCATCCCTGCGATCAGGACGAGTATCTGGCGATGATCGACCGCTATTGCGCCGCCTATGGCGTTTCCGTTGATGCACAGACCCTGCGCGCCGAGGCAATTGAGTGGCAAGCCACGCGCGGGTCGCGCTCTGGCCGTGTCGCCTGGCAATTCTTCGTCGATCTGGCCGGGCGCAACGGCGTGCATATCGCCTGATCCCGGCTTCACCTGGCTGCAAATATCCCCGCCAGAGGCATGGCCCGCCAGGGCCATTTCCTAAAGCAGTGCCAGAATCCGCGCAGCTTCATCCTTGGTGCTGTTCAGAACGCTCCGGTCTTCCCCGGGATGAAACCGCGCGCGGACGGCCGTGGGCATCGGCGCGGGTTCGACAACCGAAACCCGCGGACCGGTGCGTTCAGTCTCGACGGCCCAGCTGCGGGCCAGAGCCATCTGCGCGGCCTTGGTGGCACCGTAGATGCCATAAAATTTCTCGCCAGCCTTCGGATCGTCAAAAAACACCGCATGGCCATTCTCGCCCAGAAGGGGTGAGACATAGGGAATCAGAACCGAGGTCGCGTTTGCATTTGTGTTGATCGCCTTGGCCCATTCCTTGGGGTCAACAAAATGCACCGGTGTCAGTGCTGATGTGTGGATGGCTGTGTGCATCCACAGGTCGACCTTACCCCAACGGTCATGGATGCCACGACACAGGGTCGCCATGGCGTTTGGATCGGTGATGTCCATGGGGGCCAGAGTGGCTGACCCGCCCTTCGCCTTGATTCGGTCGTCCAGCTCTTCCAGCCCGCCGGTGGTTCGGGCGACGGCGACGATATGGTATTCAGGTGCCAACGCTTCGGCCAGCGCAGCGCCCAACCCGCGAGAGGCCCCGGTGATAAGGGCGATTTTTGTCTGATCGGTCATGGCTGCGGTTTGAACCCCTGCGCGAGGGGCGTCAAGTCGCGATTAGCTGCCGGGAATGGCGATCCGCTTGGTCTGGCCGCTTTGTCGCAGCATGATTCCCTGTTCATCAATTGCAACTACCATGCCCGAGGCGACACGGCTTCCGGGTTCAACCTCTTTCACGCGGCCCGATGACAGGCGTACCAAGGCGTGCAGATCGGTTTTGGGCCCGAACACACCCAGGACAGAAACAGAGTTCTTGTTTAACGCGCCCTGCTGCGTGGCCGCGCTTTTGACATTGGTGTTTGACATGGTCCGTGGCCCGGCGTGAGTTCCGAACCCCTTATTTGTGTGAGTGGTTGCCGTCCGATAACAAAACGATCAGGTAAGCAAAAGACCCTCACAGACACGACGCTTCACGACGTAGCGACCCTTTTGTTAGCCCTTGTGATCGTGCAAGATTCACCGCCGGGTTGTGGCAGATTTCCACTCATCGGCGGAATAGTTTAGATGCGAGCCATACTTAACAGGGCTGTCCTATCTGTATGTCGAACGGTTTGATTCGCTGTTTGAACAGAATCCAGGCGTGCCATAAATGGGTGGGGTCTTTCAGCCTGAGGCGAGTTTGGCCGCATTCCAGGACCCGCCCGGAACCTGCATATCCGCGCGTTTCTGGCTGACACGGCTGCTGTTTTCCAGACTGTCCAGGTAATCCGCGCTGACGCTGCCGGTAATGTAATTGCCGTCAAAGCAGGAACAATCAAATCCTTGGATGTCCGGGTTGCCTTCCTGGGCGGCCCAGATCAGGTCCTCCAAATGCTGATAGAACAGCGCATCGGCGCCCAGCTCTTCACGGATCTCTTCGATCTCTTTGCCATTTGCGATCAGCTCGGCCTTGGTCGGCATGTCGATGCCATACACATTGGGGTATTTGACCGGCGGCGAAGCGCTGGCCACATAAACCTTCTTTGCCCCAGCGTCGCGGCACATCTGAACGATCTTTTTGATGGTGTTGCCCCGCACGATGGAATCGTCGATCAACAGAACGCTGTGACCTTCGAATTCCAGCGGAACGGCATTCAGCTTGCGGCGCACGGATTTCTGTCGCTCGGCCTGACCCGGCATGATGAAGGTACGCCCGACATAGCGGTTCTTCACCAACCCCTCGCGATAGGGGATGCCGGTGATTTTAGCCGCTTCCAGTGCCACGGGGCGGGCGCTGTCGGGTACGGGAATGATCCGGTCGATTTCCAGGCCCGAGTCCTGAATTTGTTTCGCCAGCGTCTGTCCCATGCGCATCTGGGTTTTATAAACCGAGACTCCGTCCAGCAGTGAATCCGGACGTGCCAGATACACATACTCGAAGATACAGGGCGTCAGCTTGCCTTCGACCGCCTGAAACTCGTGCATGTTGCCTTTCAGGTCGATCAGGATGGCCTCGCCCGGGCGCAGATCGCGCAGCTTCTCAAAACTGTTGATGCCAAAGGCCACGTCTTCCGAAGCAAAGGCATAATCGTCCCCCTGACCGTCGACATTGCGCTTTGCGACCGACAGGGGCCGAATGCCATATGGGTCGCGGAACGCCAGCATGCCAACACCAGCCACCAGACAGATTACCGAGTAGGCACCTTGAACCCGCTCCATCGTCATCTTCACACCGGCAAAGATGTTTCGGATCGGATCCGAATTGCCGTTCACCTTGATGGCGTCAGCCACTTTGTCGGCCAGCACGTTCAGCAGGATTTCCGAATCCGATGTGGTGCGCAGGTGGCGACTATATTTCCCGGTCACTTTCTCGCGCTGTTCCGCTGTGTTGGTGATGTTGCCGTTGTGAACAAGATAGATACCGTAGGGTGCGTTCACGAAGAAAGGTTGCGCTTCGGCCGCGCTGAGTGATCCGGCCGTGGGATAACGAACATGACCCATGCCGATATGACCCAGAAGGGTTTCAGCATCCTGGGCGTTGAACACGTCCTTGACCAACCCATTGGCTTTCTTTTCCCGGAAGAATTCGCCGTTGTAGGTCACGATCCCGGAGGCATCCTGACCCCGGTGCTGCAACATCAGCAACCCGTCATAGATCTCAGCAAAGACATCATGTGTCCGGCTTGCGATTCCTAAAATCCCACACATTTAAGGGGCTCCAACTTCTATGACGATTTCATTCGAGGATTGACCGCAGTTCGGCACCGGACTTTCTGCATCTTCAGCGCGGAAATGTTCGCTACGCAGGAACAAGACGCCGTTAGGGCGACCATCACTGCGATCAGCGCGCATTCATACAGAAAGTACAAGATCGGTGGCTCCGATTCCGTGGCGGGTTGGCCCCCACATAATGCCTATTGGCGTGGCTGTCATCAAAGGATCACAATAGCCAAATGCCGCAGGCCAAGTTTGCGCATGTCGATGTAGAAAAACGAAGATGGTGACATGCGCAAACATATGTGCTGTCATGCATTTGATTGCATACATAACTGCTAAATCTCAGCACCTCGGGGGGACCTGAATGTGGCAACATAAACCTCCTCACAAGAACCAGGAACGGATCAGGCAGCGGTGCCATCGGTGCAGGGGATTGGGGCGCGCGTCGTGCCAGATCTGTAACGGAGCAGGCGAGGTCGCCAAAAGCAGAGATATCTTTGGAAAACCGGTTTTCAGTCGATGTGACGGATGCTTTGGCTTGAAAACAATCCGCTGCACCGTGTGCGGTGGAGAGGGGTTTGTCTGATCTGCAACAAAAAAGCCCGGCAGCGCCGGGCTTTCATGAATTGGTGAACTGCCTATCAGCCGTTGGAAGGCGCAGTTGTTGCCGGTTCAGCGTTTCCTGCCGTGCAACTGGCGACC
Source organism: Ruegeria sp. AF1 (assembly GCF_056542125.1). Lineage (NCBI taxonomy): Bacteria > Pseudomonadati > Pseudomonadota > Alphaproteobacteria > Rhodobacterales > Roseobacteraceae > Ruegeria > Ruegeria sp. AF1. The sequence goes on along the minus strand of NZ_JBQFZG010000001.1, from coordinate 558,352 downwards.
AGCTGTTCATACTGAGTCGTAACCCAGCCCAAAGCCGCCTCGGGGTTTTGTTCCTCAATCTGGCCGCTGAACTGTTCAAACACCTTGGCCGACCGGCTTTCATCAACAATTGTGTAAGACTGGCCGGTCATGACGGTGTCGTAAACGAAGAATGCAATCGCAACCAGAAGGATGCCACGAGCGATGCCGAAGAACAGCCCCAAAGCCTGATCCAGGCCGCCAAGGGCCGAACGCTGAACCAGCGATGAAAACAGCGGTGTGAAGATACTGACCACGATCAGCGCCACCGCAAAGACCGCTGCAAACCCGGTGATCACAGACAATTCACAACTGTCACGCAAGAAATCTCCGACGACCGGGATTTCCTTGACCAGAGGTACAGCCTGCGGGGCGAAGATGAACGCCAGAACGGCCGCCGCAACCCAACCCGCGATGGCCAGAACTTCGCGCATGAAACCACGCGAGTAGGCCAGCAAGCCTGACAGCACGATGATCAGGGCAACTACCCCGTCGATTATTGTAAAACCTTCCATGGCCCTCGCCTGTTCTTTTTCTGCCCCTCAAGGCGCGACTTTAACCTGCTCCGAAGGTTTCGCCAACAAACCCCACCAAATCAGAGGGTCGGGTGAGTGTCAGACCTGCCACAGTACCGGTTTTGCCACCTGCCGGAGCTATTGCCGCTGTGAAACCAAGTTTTTGTGCTTCTTTCAACCTGTTTTCTGTCTGCGGAGCCGGTCTAAGTGCCCCTGACAGCGAGATTTCCCCGAAAACGACGGTGTCTGCGGGCAGGGCTGTGTCTTCGCGTGCGCTCAGCAATGCAGCAGCCACGGCCAGATCGGCGGCGGGTTCACTGACTTTCAACCCACCGGCCACGTTCAGATAGACGTCGAGACCCGCAAAAGGAATGCCGCAACGCGCTTCAAGAACGGCAAGGATCATCGCCAACCGCCCGCTGTCCCATCCCACCACTGTCCGGCGCGGCTGTGAATGGGGGGACGGGGCGACAAGGGCCTGCAATTCGACCAGAACGGGCCGTGTGCCCTCAATCCCGGCAAAGACGGCAGAGCCTGGGCTGGGCGTACCGCGTTCCGACAGGAACAAGGCCGAGGGGTTGGTGACCTGCGCGAGCCCTTTGCCCGTCATCTCGAACACGCCAATTTCGTCGGCGGGACCAAAGCGGTTCTTGACCGCCCGCAAAATACGAAACTGATGGCCGCGCTCGCCCTCGAAATACAGAACCGTATCGACCATGTGTTCGACAACACGGGGGCCCGCAATCTGGCCATCCTTGGTCACGTGTCCGACCATGATGATCGACACGCCGTGCCGTTTCGCAAAGGCGGTCAATTCATGAGCAGCCGCCCGGACTTGCGACACGGACCCCGGCGCGCTGTCGACATTGTCGGCCCACATGGTCTGGATCGAGTCGATGATCGCCAGACCGGGTTTTTCGGCTTCAAGCGTGGTGAGAATGTCGCGTAGGTTGGTTTCGGCTGCAAGTTGCACCGGCGCGTTCTCCAGCCCAAGGCGGCGCGCCCGCATGCGAACCTGAGCACTGGCTTCTTCGCCCGAGATATAGATCGTCTTGACGCCGGCACGGGCAAATCGGGCAGCAGCTTGCAGCAACAGGGTGGATTTACCGATGCCGGGGTCGCCGCCCACCAACAGGGCAGATGCAGGAACAAGCCCGCCACCAAGCACTCGGTCCAGCTCTTCCACTCCGCAGAGCGTGCGGGGCGGCGGGGTTTCCTCGGTCGACAGGTCGGTGAGCGTCATCGACCGCCCGCGTTTCGAGCCCAGCGATTTCTTGGCTGGGCCTGCCGACAGGGGTACATCCTGTATGATCGAGTTCCACTCGCCGCACCCGTCGCAGCGGCCCGACCAGCGGGAATGGGATGCGCCGCAGGCGGAGCAGGAGAAGGTTGGTTTTGCCATGACGTCTTGGTGCCCGAGGACGGGCGGTTCTTCAAGCCCTTGCAGGGCTTTCCTCGTCGTCAGCGCCCTATGTCTGGGCGATGGTTTTGCATTGGCGTTCGGTGAGAATGCCCAAAGCGATGGAGGCAAGGATGCAGGCGGTGAACAGGTAAAGACCCCATGCGGTCTCAACAGTGGCGTAAGAAATGCCTTTGGCCAGCGTGATGTATAGCGCGATCAGGAAGATATCCGCCATCGCCAGCTTGCCAAGGATGTTGAGCGCAGGCTGCACCCGGGCATCCAGCAGGTTCCATTGGATCAGGGCGGTGCCGATGGTTTTGATGTAGGGCGCGAAAAGGGCGAAGATGGTGACGATCAGCGCGAGGAAAACGTCAGATTTCCACAGGGACTGGAGGCCGGTGATGACGCTGATTTCGCTGAGACCAAAGATCGGCAGAAACCCTGCGCGCATCAGCGGGGCGAACCACGCGATGGGGTAGAAAACCAAAAGTGACAGGGTTGCGAAACGCAATATCATGGCGGCCAACGCTATTATGTTTGACCGCCTGACATTACGGTGTTGGATCGTGGGTTCAAGGATGCTTGTTCAGTAGTTTATCTTGCGCGCTTCATACGAGCCATCAGATTGGTTTTGAGAATGAACTGATGGAACAAGGCGGCCAGGAAATGCAAGACAATCAGAACGAGCATTAGCGTTTTCAGGATCTCATGCACTTCGGCGGACGCTGCTATCCCACCAAACCAGGCCAGGGCACCTGAGGCGGGCACCAATACCATCAACGCATAGAGTGAGAAGTGCGTGGCATGCGCGGCGAGCTTCATCGCGGCTGTTTCTTTATCCGGAAGCGGTGGCGCGCCGCGGGTCAGGCGCAATGCAATCCGCCAAATCGCGAGTGCAAGGACAAGCAACCCTCCGAGCACATGGAGAGCAACTGGTGCTTGAATAGAGATAGGCAATCCGCGTTCGAATTGATCCCAGGCATCAGACATCGGCTCGTGAAAGAGAAACTGAATTGCGATCAGAACGAAAATGACCCAGTGAAGGGCGATTTGCGCGCGAGAATACGAAGTGGGCATGGGGAAGCTCCGACAAACTATAACGTTGCTCTGGTTTAACGCGAAACTGTCAGATTTCCGTCGATGGTTTTTTTGATTTATTTGTCCAGCATCACTGCCATCACCGCACCGCCTCAATCGGCCCCTCGGCACTCCCGCTGATAAACTGTTCCACATAAGGATCACCCGAGGCATCCATTTGACCGACTGGTCCAGTCCACTGAATGACGCCTCCGTGCAGCATCGCCACGTTGTCGGCAATGGCGCGGACGGAACTCATGTCGTGGGTGATGGTCATCGCGGTGGCGCCCATCTCTGTCACGATTTCGCGGATCAGGTCGTTGATGACGCCGGACATAATCGGGTCGAGGCCCGTGGTGGGTTCATCAAAAAAGATGATCTCGGGCTCGGCGGCGATGGCGCGGGCAAGGCCCACGCGTTTTTGCATGCCACCTGACAGTTCTGCCGGAAAGCGGTCCGCCACGTCCGATTTCAGGCCCACGCGACGCAGTTTTTCGATGGCGATCTCGCGCGCTTCTTCGGTGGGGCGTTTCAGGGATCCACGCAGCAGGCGGAAGGCGACGTTCTGCCAGACGGTCAGCGAGTCGAACAGCGCACCGCCCTGAAACAGCATGCCAAACCGCGCCAGAAACGCGTCGCGGTCGCCTTTGGACGCGTCTTTGCCGTCGACATAGATCATGCCGTTGTCGGGTTTGATCAGACCCAGGATACATTTCAGGGCAACAGATTTTCCGGTGCCCGAGCCGCCGATGATGACCATCGAGGTTCCTTTGGGAATCTCAAGATTCATTCCACGCAATACGTGGTTGTCACCAAAGGCTTTTTCTACGTTCTCCATCCGGATCATAGTGAGAAAAACACCCCTGTGAGAACAAAGTTTGCGGCGAGGATCAACACGGCTGCGGCCTCGACCGACCCTTTGGTTGCGCGACCGACACCCTGTGCGCCGCGGCCCGAGTTCATGCCGTAATAGCAACCCATGATAGCCGCGATCACGCCAAAGGCCGCGCCTTTGACCAGAGACGATACAATGTCGCGCATCTCAAGGAAATCGACGGTGTTTTTCAGATACGCCGCCGGGTTGAAGCCCAGGTTCTGCGTGGCGACAGTGTACCCGCCCGCAATCCCGATAACGTCACCTACGGCGACCAGCGCAGGCACGGTGATCAGGGCGGCCAGTACACGCGGAGAAGTAAGGTATTTCATCGGATGAGTGGAGAGCGTGACCAGAGCGTCAATCTGTTCGGTCACTTTCATCGTGGCGATCTCGGCCGCGATGGACGAGGTCACGCGCGCGGCGATCATCAGGCCGACCAGCACCGGGCCAAGCTCTCGCACCATGCCGATGGCGACAATCTGGGGCACGACGGCTTCGGCGTTGAACCGCGCACCGCCCGCATAGATTTGCAAGGCCAGCGCGCCGCCGGTGAAAATGGCGGTCAGGCCGACGACGGGCAGGGACAACCAGCCGATATTCAGCAGGGCCATCCCGAATTCACGCGGATAGAAAGGCGGGCGCAAGATGTGCGACACTGCATCAAGCGCGAACAGGGCCACCCGGCCAAAGGCCGCAAGCAGGCCCAGCACGGTGCGGCCCAGCCCCCCCAGCGCGCTGATTGGGTTCATTCGACGTAGCCCCGCGAATAGCGATTGCCCATTGATGTCAGGATTTCATAGCCGATCGTACCAGCGGCCTCGGCCAGATCATCAACGGTTTGATGACCGTTGAGAATGCGCAGACGCTCCGGGTCTTTTGGCAGGTCTGTGACGTCCACGGTGATCAGGTCCATCGAGATACGTCCAACAACCGGGCAGGGTTGGTCGCCCGCAAATGTGTCGATTCCGCCGCCAATGGCGCGATGCAGGCCATCTGCATAGCCGGCAGCAACAGTGGCGATCCGGGACGGCCGTCGCGCCACCCAGGTGTTTCCGTAACCCACGGTCTCGCCCTCGGCCAACCTACGCACTTGAATGACGGGAAGGTCAACGGTTACGACCGGTTTTGCACCGGCAAAGGGCATGCCACCGTAAAGGCCGATGCCTGGGCGACAGAAATCGAAATGAAACTCAGGCCCCAAAAGCATCCCGCCCGTCGCTGCCAGAGAGCGCGGCGCGGCGACCCCATCAGTCATCTCACGAAAGGTTTTCAGTTGTTGCTGGTTCATCGGATGGTCCGGCTCGTCCGAGCAGGCCAGATGGGACATGATGAGCGCTGGGTTCAAGGCTTCGGCTTTGGAGCGCAACTCTGCCCAGTCGGCAGGTTCAAGACCAAGCCGGTTCATGCCGCTGTCCAGTTGGATACCAAACGGATGGTCGGGCAGGGCTTCTGTGTGGCGTTGAAACTGTTCTGGCGAGTTGATCAGCGGTATCAGGTCGTTGCCGCGCAGCAGATCGGCATCGCCCTCCATATGTCCAGAAAAAACGAAAATCATCGGGCCGGGGCCAACTGCCTCGCGAACGGTTGTGCCTTCTTCTGCGGCAGCCACGAAAAACTTGCGAACGCCTTCTTCTGCCAACGTGTCGCTGACAGGTCCTGCGCCCAGCCCATAGGCATCCGCCTTGACAACGGCGCCGGTTTCAACCCCGGTTTTCGCGTCGAGTGCCCGCCAGTTTCTGGCGAGGGCCTGAAGATTGATCGTCAAACGTGCAGTACTCATGGGACTGTTCATGACATTGCGCCGTCCAAGGTCAAGAGGGAAAGGGCTTTTTCCGCGACAGATTGCGCCCACCAAGCGACAGATACGGCGGAAAACACCCAAAAAAGCAGACATTTTGGCGACTTACTGCTGTGTTAAGCCGTTTTCAGGATTGTCTTCACATAGGTGTTAAAGTGATCTTGTGAACAAGATCGTCCCATCGCGGCAATAAACGGTGCTGCGGCATATGCCGAGGAAATCATGGATTTTTATACCGATCAAACGCCGGACCCGTCCGAAACAGCCCGGTTTTTCTCAGAAGTTTTTTCGGCGTCGGAAAGCCCGGACGAGGGGGCTGTTATCGAAGCTTTCGTGCAAGAGTTGATCGATACCACCCCACCACAGGATCTGATGGTGTGCACCGCGCGACGCGATCAGGTGTTGCTCGGCTGTGCCATCTTTTCCCGAATGCTGTTTCCACAGGATGCGCGCCGGGTTTTTATCCTGTCGCCAATGGCTGTCAGAACAGACAAGCAAAAAGCCGGGATTGGACAGGCTTTGATCGCGTTTGGTCTGGATTGCCTGCGGACAACAGGCGTGAACGTGGCGCTCACCTACGGTGATCCCGCTTACTATCGAAAAACAGGTTTTGAACAGATTTCTGAGGCCACTGCACAACCGCCGCTGAAGCTGAGCCATCCGCATGGCTGGCTGGGGCAGTCGCTGGATGGTCAGGCCCTTGCGCCATTTGGCGGCCCGTCGCAATGCGTGTCTGCGTTGAACAATCCGACGCTTTGGTGAGTGCGGGGTTCAATCTGTCAGAAAACAGGCGGGCGGACCCATTCTCGGCTCGCGCACCAGATCCTGAATGGCGCGAAAGGTTCAGAGAACCTTTTTTGCTTTGCCAGCAATCAAATGAAGGTCAGGAAAACCCAGGCAAGGCTGTCATTTCGCGATCAATAACCTTCGATCTCGCCACCCTGCTGCCAGGGCTTGACCAGATTGCCAAACCGGGTGAATTGCGCCTCGAATGACAGCTCGACCGTGCCGATTGGACCGTGGCGCTGTTTGCCAACGATAATCTCGGCCTTGCCGTGCAGGCGTTCCATGGCCTGCTTCCATTCTTCCATCTTCTCAAGCTCGTGATCGCCGGGTTTTTCACGTTCTTTGTAGTATTCTTCGCGGAACACGAACATCACTACATCGGCGTCCTGTTCGATCGAGCCTGATTCACGCAGGTCAGACAGCTGTGGACGTTTGTCGTCGCGGTTTTCGACTTGGCGGGAAAGCTGCGACAGGGCAATCACCGGAATGTTCAGTTCTTTGGCGATTGCTTTCATGCCCATCGAAATCTCGGCAATCTCGTTAACCCGATTGTCGGACATGCCGCGGCACAGTTGCAGATAGTCGATCACCAGCAGGTCCAGCCCATGCGTGCGTTTCAACCGGCGCGCGCGGGCGGCAAGCTGAGAAATCGGAAGGGCGGGCGTGTCGTCGATAAAAAGCGGGCAGGCTTCAAGTTCTTTGGCCGCATCCACGAAACGGCGGAATTCGGCCTCGGTCATGTCGCCCTGACGGATTTTGTGGCTGGAGATTTCGGACGCCTCAGCCAGAACGCGCCCGGCCAGCTGTTCGGCGCTCATCTCAAGTGAGAAAAAGCCGACGACCCCGCCGTCAATCGCGCCTTCGGAACCATCCGGTTTCAGACCGCGTTTGTATGCTTTAGCCACGTTGAAGGCCACGTTGGTCGCCAGCGAGGTTTTCCCCATCGACGGACGACCCGCGAGAATGATCAGGTCCGAGGGGTGAAGACCACCCAGTTGTTTGTCGAGATCGACCAGACCGGTCGAGATTCCAGCCATGCCGCCACCGCGCTGGTAGGCTTCGTTGGTAACATTGACGGCTTCTGTGACCGCCTTGAGGAAGGACTGGAACCCCTGTTCGGTCTGGCCCTGCTCGGAAAGCTGATAAAGCTGTTGCTCGGCCTCGACGATTTGTTCTTTCGGTTCGCTGGCTACATCAACCCGCGCGGCCTTGTCGGAGATGTCGCGGCCCAAGCGGATCAACTCGCGCCGGATGGCGAGGTCATAGATCATCTGGGCGTAATCATGTACCGCAAAGGCACTGATCGACGCGCCGGCCAGTTTGACAAGATAGGCGGGTCCGCCCAGTTCCTTCAGGCCCTCATCCTCAGCCATGAAGGATTTCAACGTCACAGGCGAGGCCAGCGTGTTCTTTGCAATGCGTGCAGCGGCGACCTCATAAATGCGGGCATGAACCGGGTCATAGAAATGCTCGGACCCAATGATCGAAGCGACCCGGTCGTAAAGGTCGTTGTTCGTCAGAATGGCACCCAGAAGCTGCTGTTCAGCCTCAATGGAATGCGGCATGGTTTCAGCGTTCTGGATCTTTGCCGCTGCCTGCTCGATACTGCTGATCTCGTTCATTGCTGTTCTCTTGCCCCTTGGACAGAGGCCATAACGCAGCGCCCTGAGTCGGCGCAAATTGTATGTTTTCTGGGGATAGCCTGTGCATATCTTCCCGCCCCATCATATTGCAGGATGGGGCAGGGTCTCGTCAACATGTTGTGGATGGAGCGTTGGGCTTACTCGTAATGTTTCTGAATGAGAAACGGTTTGCGCAACGTCAGTCTTTGTTCGCGTCCTGCCAGCCACGCGGGTCGTTCAAAAACGCCTCGACCCCGTCAAGTGTTTCCTGATCAAAGGCTTTTTGCGCCTTAGCCTCGGCCAGAACATCCCACCACGTGCAAAGGTGATGCAGCTTCACACCATGGTCGCTCAGCGTCTTCTCGGTTTCGGGGAAGATACCGTAGTAAAAGATCACAGCCGTATGCCCGCAGGTGGCACCGGTCTCGCGGATTGCATCGACGAAGGACAGTTTCGAACCACCATCGGTGGTCAGGTCCTCGACCAGCAACACGCGTTCGCCTTCGCTCATTGCGCCTTCAATACGCGCGTTGCGCCCATAACCTTTGGGCTTCTTGCGCACATAGGTCATCGGCAGCGCCATACGTTCGGCCACCATCGCGGCAAAGGGGATGCCCGCAGTTTCGCCGCCCGCTATGTTGTCAAAGGCTTCAAAACCCGCGTCCCGCATTACCGTGACGGTCAGAAAATCCATCAGCGTGGAACGAATGCGCGGGTAGGAGATCAGCTTGCGGCAATCGATATAGGTCGGGCTGGGAAGGCCACTCGCCAGCGTGAACGGCTCGCGCGCGTTGAAGTGGACAGCCTTGATCTCCAGCAGCATCCGGGCCGTCAGGCGAGCGATTTCAGTGCTATCGGGAAAAGAACTGGGGATCATGGCAGGACCTCGGCGATGAAATGATGTTTCGGGCTGATAGCCCGACCCTTGGCCCGGAGTCGAGAGCTGTTGGAACAAAAGAAAAGCGGACCCCCCTAAGGTCCGCTGTTTCCCGGGCATTCAGCTATGCGAACACCATTGTCGCTGCGTTACCCTTGCCCGAACATGTTGACCCACCGGATCAGCATTGGCGCCAGACAAATCAGCAATAGGACAGGCATCATGCATATGGCCATCACGGCAGACATCTGCACAGGCAGACGGTTTGCCTTCTCCTGGGCGCGAAGCTCTCGGTCAAGCCGCATGTCAGTGGCGAACCGGCGTAATGACGCGGATATGCTGGTTCCGTACTGGTTGGATTGCAAAAAGGCGTTCGCGAACGAATTCATCTCGTCGATACCGACCCGGTTCGCCATATCCAGAAAGGCGGCCTGACGTTCTTTGCCTGCCTGCAACTCCAGTTGAAGAACCGAAAACTCCTGCGAGATTTCCGGAGCTGCTTTGGCCAATTCATGCGAGACCCGGATCATCGCCGCGTCAAAGCCCAGCCCGGCCTCGATAGCGACTTGCAACAGGTCGAGCGCGTTTGGCAGGCTGTGTTCGATGGCCCGGCGGCGTTTCTTTATTCGACGTCGCAACCACAGTGCCGGGCCATAAAAGCCCATGACCATCAGTGCCGTCACGACCTGCATTGTGTTAACCCACGTAACACCCTGCAAAAGGTCGGCGATCCCTAACTGAACTTGCGTTTCGATTGGCAAAGCCATGGTTGCCACGAACGCGGCAGGCAACACAAACCCCAGGACGACCCGAAAGGTATAATACGTGCGAATGGCGTGCTTCTGCCGAATTCCGGCTTGTTTCAAAAGCTTGCCGATCTTGGAGCGTTCGCGTTTTGACGACGGGACAAAGGCCTTCAGCAACCCGTGCGGGTCGCTGTTGTCACCCTGGATAAGGTCAAAATCCTGCCCATGCCCTTGTGATACCGTCCCAACGCGCATGCGGCGTGCTGCCGTGTTTTCACTTGCGGTAAATCCGGAAAGGCCCATGACGACAAAAAAAACACTAAGGGCGATTCCGACCAACAGGATCAACTGCGGTGTGACGCGCGGATCGTTTAGAATGTCCTGAAGAATATCCATATCCCAATTCCTTTTAGAATCTGAATTTAACCAGTCGCTTCAGGATGAAACCCTGGGCAACTGTCAGGCCAATGATCACCTGGGCGAAATACGGAAACAGCGGATCGCTGCGTACGTCGCCGTAAAATGTTGGCGAGGAGACCTCGATCGAAAGATAAATGATGACCGGCAAAATCGTGAGGATAAGGCTGCTCAGGCGACCTTCGGCAGAGATTGCCTTGATCTTCTTTTGCATCGTGTGCCGGTCCCGGATGGTCTGGGACAGAATGCTTAGAACGCGAGACAGGTTGCCGCCGGTTCCATGCTGAATGCCGATACTTACGGCAAGGTATTTTGCATCCTCTGTTCCGACCCGTTGCGCAAAGTCGTGAAAGGCGGTCGCGACGTCATCACCATAGTTGATCTGGTCTTTGATGATGCCAAACTCTGACCCGATCGGATCCGGTAGATCAGAGGCAACGTTTCCAACCGTCACCGCGACGGGGTGGCCCACTTTCAGCCCCCGGGCCATCAGGTCTAACGCGTCAGGCAGTTGTTTCGTCAGTTTCTTCGCGCGGGCGTCTTTCACGGCGACCAGCAGGATGATCGGGCTGATGAGGCCGAAAACTGCGCTCAGAATGACCGCCAGTTCCAGGGCAAGGAACCGGGAGGCCCCGAAAAAGATCATCAAAACCAGAAGGGAGACGGCGAGAACCACCCAAATTGGGTTGACCGCCACACCAGCTTGCACAAGCAGACGGCGAAACCGCGTAATCAGCCCGGCTTTTTCACCAGCAGCCAGCATCGCCGGATCGCGGAGCAGCTGCAACACCTGATCCGTCGAAGCCCCGTTCTGGATCAGTTTCATACGGCGGTTTCTGGCCTCGCCATGCGTTTCCTTGCGCGCCAGAAGCTGGTGAACGCCTTCGTAGGCGAGCAGAATTCCCAGAAAAATCGAAATATAGATCAGGATGTTCAGTGTATTGGGCTGAAAGTCAATCATGATGCCGTTGCCCCGTGAATAAACATGTTGGTGTCCACATCAACACCAGCCGCTACCAGCTGGTCGAAGCATTTTGGCCGTATTCCGGTTGGCAGGAATTCTCCCAGAACGTCGCCATTCTCAGACTTGCCACGGCGTTTGAAGACAAAGATGTCCTGCATCGTGATCGTGTCGTCTTCCATGCCCGTGATTTCGGAAATACTGACGACCCTGCGTGTCCCGTCGCTCAGACGGCTGAGTTGCAGGACGATCTGAATGGCCGAGGCGATTTGAGACCGGATGGTTCTGACGGGCAAATCCGCCCCCAGCATCGTCACCATCTGTTCGACCCGGCTGAGTGCATCGCGGGCCGAGTTCGCATGTACGGTCGTCATGGAGCCGTCATGTCCTGTATTCATGGCCTGAAGCATGTCAAAGCATTCGGCACCACGGACTTCGCCGACAATAATTCGGTCAGGCCGCATCCTGAGTGCGTTGCGCACCAGATCCCGCTGCGTAATCACCCCTTGACCTTCCGAGTTGGGGGGACGGGTTTCCAAGCGAACGACATGGCTTTGCTGTAACTGAAGTTCGGCCGCATCTTCGATTGTCACGATACGCTGCTTGCCGTCGATAAAGGATGAAACGGCGTTCAGCATTGTTGTCTTGCCGGAACCGGTACCGCCCGAAATCAGAATGTTCAGCCTGGCTTCGACCAGTGCCGCCAGTAGCTTGGCTGCCTGTTCGTTCATGCTGTCCCGTTGGACCAGCTTGTCGATGGTCAGGGGATTGCGCGAGAATTTGCGGATCGACAACGCCGGTCCATCAACTGAACACGGGCGAATAATCGCGTTGACCCGGCTTCCGTCCTCCAGACGCGCATCGACCCATGGCTGGGATTCATCGATACGACGGCCGACCCGGCTGACGATTTTGTCAATGATCCGAAGCAGATGGCGCTCGTCGCGAAAGCGCACGGACGATTGCTCGAGCAGGCCAAAGCGTTCCACGTAGACCTGATCATAAGAGTTGACGAGAATGTCGTTGATGGTCGGGTCTTCCAGAAGAGGTTCCAGAGGGCCCAGACCCATCACTTCGTGAATGAGTTCATCAACAAGGGCTGTAAATGCCTCGGACCGTAAATGAAGGCGTTCGGCCTCGATCAGCCCGGTAACCAGCGCAGCGATCTGACGTTTCAGTTCGGATCGTTCGACCTTGTCGATCACGGACAGGTTCAGACGGTCGAGAAGCTCGCTGTGCAGGCGACTTTTAAGCTCCAGATGCGCTTGCAGGTCAACGTCCACCGGTTCTGGTGTTGCCTTGGATTTTGGTACCTCGATTGGCCGTTCCAGAACCAACACATTCGACTTGGACGCGGCCCGGCGTGATTTGTACTCGTTAAACACGGCGATCTCCCATTATACAGTTTTTTGTGCGGCTGGCCGGGTGCCTTCGGACATGGACGCAGCCAGTTTCGTCAGGGCCTTGCCAAGGTCCGAATGCGGCTTCATGTCTACAATCGGTCGTCCCAGATCGACCGCGTTTCGCGCAATCTTGGGATTGTCCGGCAGCCAGTGCTTCAGTTTCGTTTCCAGCACCTTTTCAGCCTCGCGAACATGTGCAGGTTTGATCAACGTCTTCCGCTCGCGGTTCACGACAACCTCGACCGGCAGGGCCACGTTCGCCTCGCGATAGAAATCGATCAGGCGCCGGGTCTGGCGAACGCATGGAACCGTGGTGTCAGTTACCAGCGCCAGTTGGTTCGCGCGTTTGAAAATGGGTTCGACCCATTCCACAACGGCACAGGGCAGGTCGATGACAACATAATCGTACCGGCGCTGAAGCAGGTCGAGCATCCCTTCGATCAGGCCCGGTCGTATGGACTGAAGCGGAACCAACGGCGCGGGCGCGCACAACACATCAATACCGAGCGCGTGGTTCTGAAGGATCGACGTCAGGAAATGATCATCCGGCTCTTCCTGATTTTCGATGAGTTGGAGGCATCCCCCGTTATCTTCAAGATCGAGAAACACGTTCGCGTTTCCGAATTGCAGATCAAAATCCAGAAGCGCGACGCGGTTTTTCGCCTTTTTCCTCAGGAAGGATCCTTTCCCGCCCACCAGCGAGCAGGCAAGGTTTACCGCGACCGTTGACGCTCCGATCCCACCGCGGGATTTTGCAACCGGAATGACGGTGCCAAGGGCAGAGGGACCATTTTGAATGAATCCCTGCGGAAGTGATCGGGAGGAGATTTTTTCTGCTACCGCAGCTTTCAGCCCATCCTCATCAATGGACAGGGGCAGAACTTCGTCGATGCCGATTTTCCGCAACTCGCGGGCGACCGAGATCGAAACGTCATTCTGCGTCAGCGCGACAAATAAGGTGTCATCTTGCCGATGGGTCAGGAGGTCTTTGACGGCCAGAACCTCGCCCGCGTCGCAGGGGTCGATTTCGAAAATAACCAGGTCATGCTTGAATGCCAGATTGCGCGCCGTACCGTTCAACGCTTTGAACGAACCCGCATTCTCGGAGATTTCGTTGTTTTGACCGGCGGGAAAGGCATTGGCGACCACCTGAGCGACGGTTTCGCTTTCAGATACAAGCATGACGGAATGTGAATTGAGACTAGAAACGTTCTTAACCATTAACCTGACTCTCCTGATGCTAGGTCTTCGGCAGGCAGCGAAACGCTGAAATTGGAAAACCCGGCTGTTGAAGGAATTGTGCTGCTGGTCGCGCCTGCGGCGTTTGCAAGCGCGGCCAGCGGCGACACGAACTGAAAATCATTCAGGTTCAGCTCAACCGTGACCATGGGTGTGTAAGGACCACCCAGGAAGCCCAGATTAGAATTGAAATCATAGGAAAACTGCAAGGCGTCAATCGTCGTGCCGGGGGGCAGCAACGGGTTGATGCGCCCCCAGATTTCAGATGCTGTGGTGTTGGCGGCGTCACCCACACAAGGTGGCGTTACCGGGTCGGCACATACGCCAGCCGACGCACTGCATGGGGTGCCAAAGCGAGGGGACAACGCGGATGTTCCCCGCGTGTGGGTTTGTGGCACACCCGGACACGCCGCAGGGCGCACCACAGCGATGCGCGCCGCCAGCTGTGCCGCCTTCTGCGCGTTCACTCCGCTGTATGATAGCCGACCAAAGTCCAGCAATGCCAGGAACAGGAAGGAAAACAGGGACACCACCACGGCAAATTCAACAAGAACCCCACCATTTTGGTCGCGCAGCACCTTGTCCGCGACCTGGCGCCAGGTGGCGCGATTATTCCGCAACCATGTCATTGGCCAAATATCCGCGATGTGTCAGCGACGTCGGTGGTTATCGATGACGCACCGCTGCCGAAAAGCTTCAGAATGCCCCCTAGCGGAAACTGAACGGTGATATTGGCGCTTACCTGACCGACAGGCGCCGGGTTCATACGATACGTACCGGACACGCAGGTCAGGCTGGGCGTTACCGAGTTGACGGTTATGCTGGGCGGAAACAGGCTGTTGCCGTGAATGTCACGCTCGACAATCCCTTTCAGAGTTGTGCTGAGCCCCGCGACTGTTCCGCCAGACGAACAGATATCCGAGGGCGTGACGCGCGACATGTATCGGCTGGCATCCCGGACCCCGGCAATGACCGACTGGTACGACCACATAAGGCGTGCGGATTCCAGGGTTACTGCCAACAGCAGCAGCATAATCGGCATGACAAGGCCAAACTCGACAAGGATCGCACCATCTTCGTTTTTGGCGAAGCGTTTGAAAGGGGATCTGAGGCGAATACACATGAACACTCTGCCCCTATCGATACAACTGTACGACGTCGCGAAAGATGCCGCCGAACCCGTTGCCGCCGCTGCCAACACCGGTCACATCGGGGAAACCGACGACCTCTCCGTGGATGTCGAAACTGGGGGGCGAGCCGCCGTCATCACCCACCGGTTCAGTCAGGAACACGGCAACAAATTTTGTGACTGGAACTCCGGTAGTCGAACCGGAAACCGGGTTTTGCGCGCAATCAACACCAGCAGCCGTAACAACGCGCCGCGCCGGGTCTTCGGACATCTGGCTGGAACACATCGGGCGTCCGGTTTCAGCAAGCGAAGGGTCCAGAATGGAGTTTGCGTTCGGCGGCGCGTGAGGGTTTGTATTTCCGTAGGCTATTTCCCTCAGATACATTCCGTACCGCGTCCCGGCGAAAACGGTATCCGACCCGGACAGCGCGGGCAGATGCGAGTCGCTGCCTATGCCGTCGGCAATCCCATCTGCCAGATCGTGGTTTCGATTAAGGTATCCGGTTCGATCCCAGTTGCCGTCGCCGAAACGGTTGTTTCCGCCGCATGTGCCCGCAGTCATGCACAGGTCGCGCCCCAGACCAGTTGTATCAGGGGTCGTCTGTTCATTTCCCTGAATGCAAGCGCCGCCACCGTTGCTTTCAATCCCCTTGATCACATTTGGTGCGGGCGCGAAATCGATGTTGTTTTTCTCACCGTTGAGAACCGAGCGGTAGATGTCAAAGCGGACGTTGAATGCAGCATTGGTAATGCCGTTTTTCTGGCCGGGTTCGGTGTTCAGACCATTGGTCAGAACACATTGGGTGATCTGGCTTTGCGCCGCGATCAGACAGGCCAGTTTATTGCCCCCTTCGTCGGCACACACACCCGAGCTGTCTTGGAAATTCGCCAGATCAATAAAGCCGAAGTTACCCGGTCCCCAGGCCGTTCCGTTGCCGCCGCTGCGCAACAGGATCTGGTCGCCCACAGTCAAAGTGGATTCCCAATTCGGGGGCAGGCAGAACATCAGGGGTGAGATATCGCACGCCGCTTTCGAGTATCCGGCCACTGCCTCGGCTGAAACGCTGGCAGCAGAAAACCCAGCCCCACCAAGCATTTTGTCCAGCGCCGAAGCCAGGCTCATCGTCAGGGATTTGGGTGTCAACACGACTTGCGCGAACCTGGCCTTCCGTGGATCAGTTGTAATATCTGCGCCAAGCGGGGTCAGATCCGATGCCGGAAGCGCCGAGTGAAACAAGAGGGTATAATCCGACGATCCTGAAAGCGTGGTTGCCCCGTTCGCGAAGGTCTGGCTGTCGCTGACAAGATTTGCTGCTGCATTTGTGGCGCGTGTAATCGCGTCTGGTTGGCCGTCCAACTCTCCCGCTGCGGCCAAAGCCACGTTGTCGGCAAATGACTGCAGCTCTGCATGTGTCGAATTCAACCGGCCAACGTCCAGCGTGATCGCAAAGAACCCGAGGAATGCGACCAAAGCTGTGCCCCACAGGATCGCGACGGTGCCGTTCTCCTCTTGGGCGAATGCGGATATGATTGCATGTGCTCGCATGGCTGAACTTATTGACCAGGTGTCTGACTGACTGTGATTGGGCGAATGCGGGGTTTGACGCGCGGCATCGCGGACGCCGGCGCAAGGTGCGCATCTTTTGGGGTATCAGGTTGCAATTTGGCGGCGGGCGCGGCTTCTGTTTCCTGTTCCGCTTCTTCCTGTTGCCGCTGGATGGTCACAACCTCGGTCTCGGTTCCCCGGCGCAGCTTTACAGTGGGTTGAATATCAACCTTTTCTGCAGGTCCTTCCTCCTGCAGCAGATCGCGCAGGCGAACCATCTCCATGGGCTCATCCTCGACGCTGTCCAGGGTGCGCAGTGTAAGGCTCAGGGTTCCGGCCTTTTGAGCCAGGGCCAGACGTTGACCTTGCTGCGGGGTCACTTCCACTGTGATCGTGCGGGCGACCTCAGGCTGATCGCTTAATTCTTCCGACTGCTGGTCTACGCCAATGACGCGAATATTCTGCAAGATGGTGACCGCGCGCAGGTCATGCTTGGCACCTTGGGTCAAGACGATATCAACGTGATCGCCCGGGGTAACAAAACCGCCCACGGCCGTTACAGCATCGACCTCGATTGCCATGGCGCGTGTGTTTTCCCCCAACTTTTGAACTAGGGTGACTTTTTCACCAAAGTTCGAAACCTTGGAAAGAAGCATTACTTCGCCGGGATAGAACCGGCCCTTGGCGCGCCGCAGCTGACGGCGATTGTTTGGAACAAGTACATCAATATCCGTGAAAACTCCGGCCGGGAGCGCCTCGCGCGGCCAGGGATGAATTGTGACGTCGTGCGCTTCGATCGTTTGACCAAAAGCAATTTCTGATCGGGCCACATAGATCTCAACCAGATCGGCATCTGGCGAGACACCGGCAGTGCTTGTCTTAAACTGAATGTGATCTTTCGCCAGGTAAACGGAACCGGACGCTATCGCAATTCCAAACAGTGTAGAAATGATTGGCCTGATACGCATCACTCTCTCCAACAATTACGTTCTGAAATATGGAACTTCGGTCGTCTTGCTTTCGCGAAATTCCTGGCGGTGAACTCTGCGCCGCAACAGTGGCACGGCGGCGCAGAGTTCAGTATTTTGGTAAGTGTGTTTGGGTCAGCAGGTCGCGCTACCCAGAGCAGCGCATGCACCAGTCACGTTTGTGTTGGTGGTGGTGCCCAGGTACGAGAATGCGCCAACTGCAATCGACGCCACGACCAAAAGAGCCAGGCCATATTCGACAATTGCTGCACCGCTTTCATTCTTAACAAACTTCTTCATGAATTTAGTCATTATTTCCCCCAAATAGGTTAGACGTTTTCAGCGCTCCATATTCTTGAGCGCAAGCCAGGCGAAAATGCATTAGCTCGGGAATCAGAATAGAATCGCAGGAGATGCGTGACCTCCTTCAAAGGTAACTGAAATACAATCAAAGATTGAAAGATTTTAAAGTAATAACTTCTATGGGAGATTACTTTTAACCCTGAATTAACAACCTATTAACATACGGCGAATCGCCTTTTTTCGAAACAATGAATTGAGTCGGGTTGCAATTGTGAGCAGGATGGTTGTTGATTTTTACTGAACGGTCAGGCAATCGCGGATTGGTCCCGTGCCGATTGATGGTGATATGGTTCATAAAAACACATTAAAAACAGATAGATAAAGTTTTGTAGTAGTATTTGTTTGAATACTTTCCGCGCAGACAAGCCAGATAATTCCGGTTGCTGTGGCTGCGTAAGGGGCACAAGTTAGTTGTTGTAATCCGAACCTGTTTGTTTGGTCGGTCTGTTTGGTTGAATGGTTAATTGTTATGAGTGTTAGTTTTTTAAAGAGCGCTCAGGCGAGGGAGAGTCTGGACTTTGTAGTGGAGTGGACTCAGGCCCTGTGCGGTAATGGCTCCTTGTCTCGATCCGTAAATTGTTTAATGCGCCTGGTAAATGCTGATGCGGTTCTAATAGTCAGAACGCAGAAAAAAGGTTGGAAGGCAAAGCACATTGCGCGCTGTTGTGTTCAGCTGGGAAAAATCTGGCCTTCACAGCCGCAAACGCAGGCCGAACTGGTTATTGGGGAGTGTATATCAACTGCAAGAGCGGGTTCAGTCTGGAAACTATCAGACCTGGTGTTTTCCGACGCATCACCAATGTCCCATTATCGGCCTCAAAAGCCTGAAGGGCTGGTGGAGGTTATCCTGATTCCGCTGGACGTAGCCGGGGCGCAGGTCGATTACATCGAGCTTCATTACAGTATTCGCCCGCAGACCTTCGAACTTGATCTGATAAGTGCGCTGGCTCCAACACTTTCATCTGGCTGGAGTAAACGCTTACCCGGAACGGTTGCTGCCAATTCCGAAGTTCTTCGGGGTCACCGGTCCAGATACGACAGCAACAATCGCTTCGTTCCAATCCTTGATCCAAATAACCCAGCCGAACTCAGCAGATGCGAGTTTCGGGTATGTGCGATGATGAAAGAGGGAATGACAGTGAAGACAATCTCGGAGACTTTGTCCATTGGCCCGACGACGGTTCGTTCGCACTTAAGTTCCATATTTTCCAAGACAGGGGCAACGAGCCAGATCGAGCTTTTGCATCTGTTAAACCGAAGCGTTGATGCTGACAGGGGTTTTGCTCAGATTGCGGGTTAGCGAACCGAATGGATTGCTACCAGGACGGTCTGAAGACCTTTCCTTGATCTTTTTTGGATCTATCCGCCGTCATGGTCTCGCCTTTTGTCGTGCCACGCCGGTCGAATAACTGCTGAACTGTGTCGTAATTTCGTCGGCTGTTTTGTAAGTTTCTTTTTTTCGGCCGCAATTTTGCCCTCTATTGCGGTGTAGGGAATCTGACTCGTTCGCTTTGACGATCTGCCACTTTCGTGCGGGGAAACAACCCTACGGAGTAGGGGGAGTTCGCCTGATTTTTCTGTTCGTCCCACTTGATCGCAGATACAATAGAAGGAATTATTCTTTTTTGTTAACGGCTTAGTCTTTGTTCATGATTTCGCGACAACATTAACATAATGTGAACAATGTATTCTCTGAGTGTTCAACTGGTTCGGGGCATACTAATCGCACAGGCCGGGCAAACCACGTCCGGTTGAATGGAAGGGGAACAGCATGATCAAGACTGCTATTGAGGTTGCGCCGTATGCATGTGCGACAATGCAACCCCATAATCCCGTCATGAATGGCGAAGTTTCAAGCAATACAAATTCGAGCAGCAGTCGCTTCCCTCCTATCGAAAATGCACTGACAGAAATCGTAAATAACAAGCGACTTGAAGAGGCGAACCGGGACTTCTGAAGATCAGAACGTCCGATAGATTTCCAGATCAACATGATCAGGGAACGATAAAGCCCGCTCCGAATTGGAGCGGGCTATATTTTTTCTCAGTAACCTTTGCCAACTTGCGTAGGGCATGCGCGCAATACAACCTGGCGGTCAGGATCTTTACGAGAAAGTCGGGCCAGCCAAACGGCTGGTAATCACTTAGCTGGCCCGGTCTTTTGCCCACTTCATAAGAATGAAGGCAAAAGCTGTTAGCTATCCAGTCCGAGCATTGCCTTTACAGCAGCCTCGACCTCGTCGGTGACGGGTTTGTTCGCAGCGTCTTCCAATGCCGCGCGCTCATCGAGTGACTGCTGCTCAACGGCGTCAGTCAGGTCTTCGACGTCTTGCACGGCTTCCTCATATTCCAAGGCTGCCTGTTTTTCGGCATTCAGGCTGTCAGCGGTATCTTTGGAAGCCTGCAGATCATCGTTTGCGTCCTGAAGAGCGTCCTCGATATCAGGATCGGTGCCTCCCGCGTCTGCCAGCTGCTGTTCGAGATCATCGACGATGTCCTGCTTTTCCTGAACATCGGCCAGCGCTTCCTCAAGGTCGTCATTGATTTCGGCGCTGGAGCGATCCGGCGGGGTCATATCATCCAGAAGGTCTTGTTTTTCGGCAAGTTCAGCTCGGATGCTGTCGCCAGCCAGAACCGTATCGCGATAGGTTGCAATGCGACCGACGCGCGAATTCGGTGCAGCGTTCTGAAGGGCCTTCTCACTTGCGTTGGCTGCGTTCAGTGCACCCAGTTCTGAAGGGTGGACACCCAGTACGGCAGCCAGTTTATTCCCCTTCTTATGGGAATCGGTCAGGTCCGTTTCCTCGACCTGAACCTTGGATTTTGTCGCGTGCGCGGCCGGTGCGGTCTTGGTCTGAGTTTTCTTGGACTTCTTACCGGTAAACAGCTCTTTCAAAGAGAACGATTTTCCCTTCGAGGATTTTGACTTCGAACCCTTTGCGCCAGAGGTTGTGCGCCCCGACTTACCGGCGGATTTTGAACCACCACTTTTGGTCGCCCCATTACCACCGCCGTTGCCTTTGCCATTTCCGGCGTTGTCGCTGTTTCCATTACCGCCGCCGTTTCCTTTACCGCCACCATTGCCTCCACCGTTGCCATTGCCGTCTTTGGCGTAGGCCACATCTGGAAGGGCAACTGCCGCCACGATAGCAGTGGAGCCCAACATTGCGATTGCGAGAGCGGAGGCCTTCAGCACGCCGGTCAAATTGGTTTTCATAGCGATCCTCGTAGGTCGAACGCGAGTTTCATTTGGGCCGGCAGAGTATTTCGCGGTCAGCACACACGAAAAACCGCTAGCCGGAATCAATATCTGACAGGTGCTATCTAAACCGATCATCATTGAACCCACGCCAAACTGGTCGTTCATCGCCAGTTCATGTTGAAATCGGTAGATTGTTAAGGTGGTTGCGCAGTAAAGAGTGCCGAAGATGAAGAAGCTCTTGACCATCTTGTTTCTTGTTGCCGTTCTCCAGCCCGGAGAAGGCGATGCAGCCGTTCGTGAGCTGAAGCAGGCGGAGCTGCGCAAAGCGACAACCACTGGCAACGCTATCCGTCTTCAGGACGTCATCAAAGGCGTCGAGCAGGTCTTTGGCGGAACGCCCATTGATGCGCGTGCTTTTCAGGCCGACAAAGTTTACTACCGCGTGCTGGTCAAAAAACCGAACGGGAAGATTGTTAGTGTTATTGTTAACGCAAAAACCGGCGTCGTCGTTTCCAACAGGTCCACGATCGGCAAACAAATCACAGAAGCGGCGAAATCTGCGCCCGGAAACTCGGCCAATGCGAAATCTCAAGGCAAGTCTTCTGCCAACGCAAACGGGGGTCAAAGCGGCAACCGTGGGAACAGCGGTGGCGGTCACGGCAATTCTGGCGGCAATGGTGGAGGCAATTCCGGAGGTAACGGTGGCGGCAATTCCGGAGGCAACGGTGGTGGCAACTCTGGTGGAAATGGCGGCGGCAATTCTGGCGGAAACGGTGGTGGTAAAAAGTAATGGTTAAACTGCCATACGCACGCCTATAATTCCTAAGTATGAGAGTCTTACTGGCAGAAGACGAACCGCACCTTTGCGAGCAGATCAAGAAACTGTTGAACGCTGAAGGTCGGGTCGTAGACATTGTGAACAGCGGCCTGGAAGCTTTGCATCTGGGCGCAACAGAACCTTATGACATGATCATCCTCGATATTGGATTGCCGGAACGTGATGGCATTTCAGTTCTACGGGAATGGCGCAGTGCGGGTATCAAGACACCTGTGCTGATCCTCACGGCCCGCGATGGCTGGAGCGAAAGGGTCGACGGGTTGGACGCAGGCGCGGACGACTACATGACCAAGCCGTTCCATATGCCCGAACTGGCAGCGCGGGTCCGTGCCATCCTGCGGCGGCAGAGCGGCCAGTTGAATCCCGTCGTTGAAATGGGAAATGTTGTGCTGGATACCCGCAACGGGCGTGTGACGGCGGATGGCGTGCCCATCGACCTGACCGCCCAGGAGCTGGCTGTTCTCACGTATCTGGCCCATAATATTGGGCGTATGATCTCAAGGACCGAACTGTCAGAGCATATCTACGAATACGATGGAGACAGGGACTCGAACACCATCGCCGTCTTCATAACCCGTCTGCGCAAAAAACTTGGCCCTGATCTGATCACAACGATTAGGGGCCGCGGATATATGATCGACTCTGCCTGATGTTATCCCTGCGTCAACGGGCTCTACTGGGGGGGATCGCGTCGGGTGCCCTTTCAGTGGGTGTCGGTACGCTGGCCGTGTTCTCGTTCATTAATGCTCGCGTTTCAGACAGGTTTGATACCGCACTACTTGATCGTCACACGCAACTGGTCGTTGGGTTGAGCGTTACGACCCATGATCCGGATGCGCTGCGGGATCTGATGTTCGATCCAGCCTATGGCACACCGTATTCCGGCAGATACTGGCAAGTCAGCAACAGCGAAGGCGAGATCTTTACGTCGGCTTCCCTGTTCGACGAAGTCATTGCCGAACCCCCCGGTAACCCTGATGTAACGACGCTTTGGAACACGCCCGGTCCGGAAAGCGAAGCTTTACGAGGAGCCTTTCAGAAAATTACTTATGAGGATGGTACGGTCTGGGGGGTAAGCGTTGCCGAAAGTCAGGCCCAGCTTGTCGCGGAACGTCGCGCTGCACAACAAAACCTGCTTCCGGTTTTTGCGCTGGTCGGTCTGATCGGTGTCGTTGGATCGCTACTGCTGACGTCAATCATCCTGACGCCACTCAGAAAGCTGCGGTCGGATGTGGCGCACCGTTGGGAACGGGACGAAGACCTTAGACCAGGCGATTATCCAGAAGAGGTGTCTCCTCTGGTCGAGGATTTGAACCAGCTCTTGCGCCGAAATCGGGAAATCGTATCAGGATCACGTCGTCAGGCGGCAGATTTGGCTCATGCCCTGAAAACACCTACTGCGATCATGCGCAATGAACTGGTGCTGTTGTCCGAAGCGGGAGGTTCTACGGATACTGCTGTGGAAGCTCTCGACCGCATTGACGCGCAACTGGGCCGGTCTTTGGCCAGAATGCGGGCGCTGAACACTGCAGACTTGACCCATTCTCGTACTGATCTGTCTCATTCGATTGATCGACTGGCGCGGCTGTTCACGACCATGGCCGAGCGCGATGGAAAGTCATTGAAAATTGAGCGCGACCCGGGTCTTTGGGTGCGTATGGACGCGCAGGATATCGAAGAAGTTTTGGGCAACCTGCTGGATAACGCTGTCAAATGGTGCAAACACAAGGTCCGTTTGACGGCTAAGAGGACCCAGAACGGGATCGAAGTTGTGATTGACGACGATGGCCCGGGAATTCCTCAGGACGCTCACCGCGAGGCGCTACGTTCCGGGGGAAGGCTGGATACTTCTGTCTCGGGCAGCGGCCTTGGGCTGGCTATAGCGGTTGATCTGCTGAAGGCTTATGACTGCCGGATTGAACTGGGGGCATCCGGTTTTCTAGGCGGTTTGGAATGCCGGATCGTTATACCAAAAGGAACCAACGCGCATTCTGCGTCAGGCTGATTTTTTGCACTGAAGGTTCAGGGTGGTTTGGGTGTGTCGTAAGTGGACAAGACGCGAAAACAAGAAAAGCGGACCCATGACAGGTCCGCTTTTGCCCTTGCGGGCGACAGGCAGCCAAGGTGGGCTTAGCTGCTCATGTCGTAGGCCCGTTCACCATGTACCGAGAGGTCGAGGCCATTTGTCTCGGTCTCGGCGTTTACGCGAAGTGGTGTGATCTGTGCAACCAGTTTGACCAACACAAACGTGACAACTGCCGTGAAGGCACCCACGATAACCAGCCCACCCAACTGGGCAGTCCATGTGCCAAGGCCAAACAGGGCGATCATGATGGTGCCGAAGATGCCTCCGACGCCATGTACCGCGAACACGTCCAGCGTGTCGTCGATATTCAGCTTGTTGCGCACCAGACTGACGGCTTCCTGACACAGAATGCCCGCAACAGCACCGATGATGAGGGCCTGAACCGGACCCACAAAACCCGAAGCGGGCGTGATCGAGGCCAGACCTGCAATTGTTCCGGTAACAAGACCCACCATCGAGGCTTTGCCAAATCGGATGCGTTCCCAAAGCGCCCATGTCAACGAGGCAGTAGCGGCGGACAGGTGGGTAACGGTCATCGCCATCGCAGCACCTCCGTCCGCGGCCAGTTGCGAGCCGCCATTAAAGCCGAACCAGCCGACCCACAGCATCGCGGCGCCCACCATGACATAGCCGGGATTATGCGGCGGGGTCGTGCGGTTGCGGCGCGGGCCAAGGATGACGGCGATGATCAGGGCTGCCAGACCAGCGGTTTCGTGCACCACGATACCACCTGCGAAATCACGCACGCCAATGTCGCCCAAAATACCACCATCGGCCAGCATTCCACCGCCCCAGATCCAGTGAACCACCGGCGCATAGCACAGCAGCATCCATAGCGCCGAGAAGGTCAGTACAAAGCCAAAGCCTACCCGTTCGACATATGCGCCCACGATCAGGGCCGGGGTGATGATGGCAAAGGTCATCTGAAAGGCAAAGAACAGGATTTCCGGTAGAGTGCCAGCAAGGCTGTCCACATCAACACCGTTGAGGAAAGCCTTGCCCAAACCACCCCAAAGCCCACTTTCACCGGGCCCAAAGGCGATGGAGTACCCGGCCACCAGCCACAGAATGCTCATCAAACAGGCAATGGCAAAGCAATGCATAAAAACGCTGAGCACGTTTCGGGCACGTACGAGCCCGCCATAAAACAAGGCCAGCCCCGGCAATGTCATGAAAAGGACCAGTGCTGTAGCAACTATGATCCAGGCTGTATCGGCTCCATTCATGGGCCGCTCTCCTTTTCCCTGCATGGTTTCCCGGGCAGGTCATCTGACAACGCTCCGGGGTCGAGTGAGTGTATGTGCAGAGCCTTGAAGCGGAGGGCAGGTGAGGAAAAAAGAGGCAACACCCAAATTGGTCGCCTATTTTGTCGCCTTTTGTTCAAGTGATGACAGTTTTGGCGGCTATGGGCAGATAATGCCCAAAAATCGTGCGCGTTATGAAAGGCCAGTCAGAAGCAACGCCAGCGCATGATCCCGCGCGGCGCGGCGCACCGCATCCCGCCCTTGCGCGCCAAACTCAATCGTTTCGGTTTGGGTTTCCCGGCCTTCTCTTGCCAGTCCGAAACATACGCGCCCTTCGGGTTTGAACTCAGACCCGCCCGGCCCGGCAATGCCGGTAATCGCGACGGCAAGCTGCGCTTGTGAGTTGCGCAATGCGCCTTCGGCCATTTCGCGAGCGACCTGCTCGGACACTGCGCCGAAAGCCTGCAGGGTTTCTGCCAGCACACCCAGCATGTCCTGTTTGGCCCTGTTGGTATAGGTAACAAAACCCCGATCCACGACGGCCGAACTACCGGGTATATCCGTCAGGGCCGCAGCGACCATACCGCCGGTGCAGCTTTCCGCTGTCGCGATCACAACGCCCTGCGCCTTGGCGCGGTTCAGCAGGTCGGGCACGTTCATAGGCCCAGAACCCCGTGCGCGATGCCTGCCAGAACCATCACGCCAACGGCTGCGAAAATACCCGCAATCACGTCGTCCAGCATCACTCCAATAGGATCGCCGCGACGATCTGCCCAACCGACGGGGCCGGGTTTGGTGATGTCGAACAGGCGAAACAGGGCGAACCCGGCAACCCAGCCGGGCCAGAGGGCGGTAATGTCGATCCCATGCGCCCAGGACGGATATGAGATCGCCCAGAGTGCAATGAACTGGCCCGCAACCTCATCAATGACGATTTCCGACGGGTCGTGATCGTCCTGACCGTCGGTCATCACGCGCGTGGCCCACAGGCCGCCTGCGAACACCACGAGCGTTGCGATTGCCAGCAATGGGAATCCGCCCAGCGTGTGCAGGACCCAAGCCATAGGCAGCGCGGCCAGCGAACCCCAGGTGCCGGGGGCAGGGCGTATATATCCGACGCCGCCAACGGTGCCAATCAACTGCGCCGCGTTCATGATTTCACCAGACAGGCCGTCGCAAGCGATGCGATGCCTTCACTGCGACCGGTGAAGCCCAGACGCTCGGACGTGGTGGCCTTGACCGAGATCTGATCGACGCACAAGCCCATGATTTTGGACATTTCTTCTCGCATGGCAGCGGCGTGAGGGCCAATCTTCGGATATTCACAGACCAGCGTGCAATCCACGTTCGAGATGCGATATCCCATCTGTCCGGCCAATTCGACCGCGTGACGCAGAAAGATCTTGCTGGCGGCACCTTTCCATTGTGGATCCGAGGGCGGGAAGTGCTGCCCGATATCGCCTTGCGCCAATGCGCCATAAATCGCGTCGGTTACAGCATGCATCCCGACATCTGCATCCGAGTGCCCCTGCAACCCGCGATCATGGGGAACCTTTACACCGCAAAGGACAACATGATCCCCGTCGCCAAATCGGTGCACGTCATAGCCGTTGCCAAGTCTTACATCCATATCCATTCCCATGATACGTTCCGCCCGGGCAAAATCCTCGGGGCGGGTGATCTTCAGGTTGTCCGCATCGCCCGGTACGATGCAGACATCGACCCCCGCACCGCGTGCAACCTCAACATCATCGGCAGCACCGCCTGCATGCGCCGCATGGGCGGCGGTGATGGTGTCATAGTGAAAGCCTTGCGGTGTCTGTGCCGCAAACAAGTTGCTGCGGTCTTGCGTGCCCGTCACGGCCTCGTCTTGTCCTATCCACAAGGCATCGGTTACCGCCAGTCCGGGGGCGGCGGCCTGATGTGCATCCAATGCGTTCAAAACGTCCTGAATGGTGCGAGACGAAACGCAAGGTCTGGCAACGTCATGAATCAAGACGCGCTTCACGTCGAGATGTGTCAACGCCTTTAAACCGTTGCGCACAGAACCCGCGCGATCTGCACCGCCTGTGGCGAGGATAAGGTCGGTATCACGAAACTCCTCCCAGGCCAGAGTGTCTTCGTCGGATAAGACCAGAACGATGTGGGCAACCTGTCCACGGAACCGATCGATTGTCCAGTCTACCACGCGGCGTCCTGCAAGGCTGCGCCACTGTTTTGGGACATCGCCCCCGGCGCGTAGGCCGCGGCCTGCGGCGACTATGATGGCAGCTGTGGTCATGCCGCGCGCCCTCCATTTTGTTGCGTTTGTTTAGGCGGCGGTGATTGCAGAGGCAATCACCTATGGTCATGTGATTAAAAAATAGGCAGTTGATGGTTCTACAGGCTTGTTGCGCGTCGTTTTGTTGTTCATATGCGTAGAATTCGATATCAGAACTGCAATTGCCCAAGGATTAAGCACGTTGACTTTGCGCTTCGCTGACAAACTCGTAACACCGCCGGTTTTGCTGGCCCCGATGGCCGGAATCACCGATCGCCCATTTCGGGATCTGGTTATGCGCTTCGGCGCCGGCATGGTCGTCAGTGAAATGGTCGCCAGTCAGGAAATGGTGCAGGCCAAACCCGGAGTGCGGGAGCGCGCCGAATTGTCTGCCGATGTGGAAAATACAGCTGTGCAACTGGCAGGGCGCGAGGCGCACTGGATGGCCGAGGCGGCGCGTCAGGTTGCTGATCGTGGGGCGCGGGTGGTCGACATCAACATGGGGTGTCCCGCCAAGAAGGTTACAAATGGGTATTCCGGCTCGGCCCTGCTGAAAACACCAGACCATGCGCTGACGCTGATCGAGGCCGTAGTCAGTGCAGTTGACGTTCCGGTGACATTGAAAACCCGTCTGGGGTGGGATGACACCCTGCTGAATGCCCCTGAGGTCGCGCGCCGTGCACAAGACGCAGGCGTTCAGATGGTTACGATCCACGGACGCACGCGATGCCAGTTCTACAAGGGGCGCGCTGACTGGAGCGCGATCCGGGCCGTGAAACAAGCCGTGTCGATTCCGGTCATTGCGAACGGAGATATCACGGATACTGCCGCCGCGCGAACGTCGCTGACTCAGTCTGGTGCAGATGGGGTCATGGTCGGGCGTGGCGCGCAGGGTAAACCGTGGCTTTTGGCGCAGATCAGTCACGACCTCTACGGGGAGGATGCGCCGGATATTCCGGTCGGGAATGTCCTGATCGACATGGTGCGCGCGCATTATCAGGCGATGCTGGGATTTTACGGTGCCGATCTGGGCCTGCGTGTCGCCCGCAAGCATCTGGGATGGTACATGGATCAGGCCGCAACCCCTGCGCCGCTGCGCCGGGCAGTTTTGACGTCGCGAAGCACGGATGAAGTCCTGCGTCTGCTTGGGGACGCACTTGCCGATACGGGCGAGGTGGCGGCATGAATTCCAACGCCAACATCTGGAACTCATTGCCGGTTCCGGCCTTCATAATCGATGAAGAAGATCGCATCGCAGATGTGAATTCGGCGGGCGAGGGGTTTTTGAATGCCTCGCGCCGGTCGGTAATCGGGCATCCGGTATGGGACCAGATCGCCGTTGACGCACCGCTGGAGGAAGCATTCCTGCGCGCCCGTTCTCAAGGCACGCCACTGTTCGTAAACGATGTGGATGCTGGTTCGGGGAACCGTGCGCCGTTGCAATGTGCGTTGCAGATCGCGCCTCTGGTTGGGCATCCGGGGTCGATGATCATGATCATATCACCTCGTGAACTGGCGGGCCGGATGACCTTGGGCAACACGGTCAAGTCAGCGGCGCAGTCGGCGATTGGCATGGCCGAGATGCTGGCGCACGAAATTAAGAACCCACTGGCCGGGATTACCGGTGCAGCGCAACTGCTGAGCATGAATATTTCGCCACAGGATCTTGAACTTACAGACCTTATTGTGGCCGAAAGCCGAAGGATCGTGAAGCTTCTGGAACAGGTCGAGCAATTCGGCAACTTGCAGAAACCGGACCTCAGGCCGGTCAATATCCACGATGTACTGGACCGTGCAAGGCGGTCCGCGCTGCTGGGATTTGGCGCGGATATGACAATCATCGAGGATTACGATCCGTCATTGCCGCTGGCCTATGGCGATCCGGACCAGTTTCTTCAGGTGGTTCTGAACCTGCTGAAAAACGCATCCGAGGCCGCAGGGCCTCAGGGCGGAACAATCCGTCTGCGCACGTATTTCGAACATTCCTTCCGGCTGCGCAGAAGTGATGGGTCGGGTCACTCGCTGCCGTTGCAGATCGAGATCATCGATGACGGTCCAGGGCTGCCCGAGGATATCCGCGGTGACATTTTTGACCCGTTTGTGTCGGGCAAGGAAAACGGCACCGGTCTCGGGCTGGCGCTGGTCAGCAAGATCGTTTCCGACCATGACGGCTGGATTTCCGCCGATTCCGTGCCTGGCCGCACCGTTTTCAAACTGTCGCTGCGCCGCGCGCCGCGAGATGCAACAGAACACAAGAAGGAGAGCACCTGATGGATGGCACCGTACTGGTTGCGGATGACGACCGCACAATCCGCACCGTTCTGACTCAGGCGCTGACGCGGGCCGGATGCAAGGTGCACGCAACGTCTTCGCTAACCACCCTGATGCGTTGGGTCGGCGAAGGTAAAGGCGACGTGGTGATCTCGGACGTTGTCATGCCTGATGGCAATGGTCTGGAGATGCTGCCGAAGATCGCAAAGGATCGCCCTGGATTGCCGGTTATCGTGATTTCCGCACAAAACACGATCATGACCGCGATTCAGGCGGCTGAGGCAGACGCATATGACTATCTGCCCAAACCGTTTGACCTGCCGGATTTGATGAAACGCACGGCGCGGGCACTGGATCAGAAGCAGCGCGCACAGCCAGAACCCAAACAGGCAGGCGGTGAGCGTCCGGATGAGCTGCCTCTGGTCGGCCGCACGCCAGTCATGCAGGCCTTGTATCGGTTGGTCGCACGCGTGATGAACACCGACCTGCCGGTAATGATCTCGGGTGAAAGCGGAACGGGTAAATCGCTGATTGCCCGGGCAATTCACGACTTTTCGGATCGGCGTACATTACCCTTTGTCACAGTCACCGCAGCCGACCTAAGCGATTTGGAGGGCCCGGCCCGCGTGATGGCGCGGGTGCGTGGAGGTACGCTGCTGATAGATGAAATCGCAGATATCGGCGATGAAATTCAAGCCCGCGTGGTGCGTATGATGGATACGCCCGGCGATCATGCTCCGCGTTTCATGGCTACCAGCCAGACAAACTTGACCGATGGGATGGAAAACGGCCGTATCCGTCAGGACCTGTATTATCGTTTGTGCGGGGCGACGATCCACGTGCCATCGTTGCGCGAAAGGGTCGACGATATTCCGCTGCTGGCCGAACATTTTCTGGCCCGGGAAGAGAAGGAAAACGGAAACAAGCGGTGGCTCAGCTCTGATGCGGTGGAACTGGTGCGGCGCTATTCATGGCCGGGGAATGTGCGACAACTGGAAAACGCTGTTCGCCGTTTGGGGCTGACCAGCCGGGCAGATGAGATTTCAAAGGCCGAGGTGGAAATGGTGTTGGGCAGCCAGCCCGAAGCCGCACCGGTTCTGAGCGGTGGCGAACGTGAAAAGCTTTCAACTTCGGTCGAGCGTCATCTGCGACGGTATTTCGATCTGCACGGCAACATTTTGCCGCCACCGGGCCTTTATCAGCGGATTTTGCGTGAGGTTGAGGCTCCGCTAATCGAAATCGCACTGGATGCAACTGGTGGGAATCAGGCAAAATGTGCTGATTTACTGGGGATTAACCGAAATACGCTGCGAAAAAAGATTACTGACCTCGATATTCAGGTGACACGGCGTCGCAAACTGATGTAATATCGCCACACAAACCGTGGCATCCTGGCACCTGTCAGGAAAAGATCACGATATATGGCGGTAAGCCGCACAAGCGGCACATCAGGATGAGGGCAGACGGTGGCAACCCGAGCACAGAGCGGGATGATCCTATCGATTGGTCGATGGCGTAAATCACGGAAACTGCGCAATTTCGGCACCTTTGGGCTGGTCCTCTTGGGGCCAGTTCTGGCGCTTGCCACATATCTTGTCATTGGTCCCTTTGATCTTGGTGCGACCGCGCCGACATTGCGGCTGATTCTGCTAGCCGATCTAGTCTATGTTCTGGTCGTTGCGGCTTTGGTGCTCAGTCAGTTGGGTAGCCTGATTGCGGCCAGGCGGGCCAAGTCGGCGGGCTCGCGCCTACATTTGCGCCTCATCGGGGCGTTTACGCTGCTCGCGCTGGTTCCGACCGTTACGGTCGCCATTTTTGCCGGCCTTACCGTGAATATCGGTCTGGAAGGCTGGTTTTCGGATCGCGTACGGCAGGTTGTCGGGTCCTCCCTGACGGCGGCAGAGGCTTATGAGCAGGAACATCGCAGTGGTCTGACGCAGGACGCAACCGTTCTGGCGCGGTTCCTGAACAACGCACGTTCGGTGGACTTTTACATCTCTGATGCCGAACTCCGCGAGGTTCTGGCGCAGGGGCAGGCCCGGATTCAGCGCGGGTTGCGCGAGGCCTATGTCATCGACGGCACGGGCGAAATCCGGTCGCGCGGGGATCGGTCCTATCTGTTCAACTATGAGGCGCCAACAGCCGAGCAAATGACGGAAGCGGCAGAAAAGGGGCTGCTGATCATTGCTGACTGGCCAAACAGTGAATTCCGCGCGCTGGTCCCGCTTACCGCCTATCTGGACCGTTACCTGTATGTCAGCCGCGAAGTGGACGGGCAGTTGTTGACGCTGCTGGATGACACCAAGGAAACGGCGCAGTTCTATCAGCAGCTGGAAAGTGAACGGGGCAGGGTGTTGTTCGAATTCGGCCTGCTCTATCTCGGCTTTGCGCTGATCCTGATCCTGGCTGCGATGTCACTGGGGATGTGGTTTGCCGAACGGCTGTCGCGCCCGGTCGGACGATTGACCACGGCAGCACAGCGGGTCGGTGCTGGAGACTTGAGCGTTCAGGTCATCGAAGAGGCCAGCGACGACGAGATCGCGATGTTGGGCCGATATTTCAACCAGATGACCCGACAACTAAAAGGACAGCGGGACACGCTGCTGGAAAACACCCAGCAAATCGAAAGAAGGCGTCGCCTGTTTGATTCCGTGCTCAGTTCGGTCACATCCGGTGTTGTCGGCGTGGACCCGGATGGATGCGTTACCTTCGTCAACCGTTCGGCCGAGCGCTTGCTGGACTGGTCACGAGGCGAAGAACACCTGGCTATCGGCATTGCAGTTCCCGAGTTTCTGCCCTTGTTTGAAAGCCTCAAGGACAGCGGGCAGGAGGCTGTTCAGGGTGAGGTTAAGGTCACACGCAAGGGGCGGCTGGAAAACCTGCTGGTTCGCATGGCCATCCGTCGCGGAGAGGATGGCGGGCTGGAAGGCTATGTGGTTGCCTTTGACGATGTAACCGATCTGGTCAGCGCACAGCGAATGGCGGCGTGGGGGGACGTGGCCCGCCGCATTGCACATGAAATCAAGAACCCATTGACGCCGATCCAGCTCAGCGCAGAGCGCATCAAGCGCAAGTTCGCCCGCAAACTGGATGAGGAAGACAGCGGCAGCCTTGAGTCGATGACCGGCGTCATCGTGCGGCAGACTAACGACCTGCGGCGTATCGTGGATGAGTTTTCCAAGTTCGCACGGATGCCCGAACCCGTTCGACGAGAGGAAGACTTGGTTGAACTGGTGCGCGAAGCCGTTCTTTTGCAGCAGGCGGGACAGCCGGACGTACAGATTGACGCCGATCTGCCGCAGCAGCCGATCATGGCGGATGTAGATGCGACCATGCTCAACCAGGCATTGACCAACCTGATTAAGAACGCTGGGGAAGCTATTGTTACCTTGCAAGAAAAGGGCGCCCCGAGCAACCTGGTGCCACAGATCAAGGTGGCGGTATTAAGCGACAGTGCGGGTACGGTCATTACCATTGCAGACAATGGAATCGGTCTGCCGGAGGACCGGGCGCGTTTGTTTGAACCTTATGTTACGACACGCGACGAAGGGACCGGGCTGGGCCTTCCGATCGTCAAGAAAATTATAGAAGAGCATGGCGGCGCGCTGACCCTTGAGGACGCGCCCGTATTTGACGGGCAGGACCATTTTGGCGCAATGGCTGTGATCCGTTTGCCTGGGGCAGGTATGTCCCCAACCGTTGCGCCGCAGAAGCAGGCAATTAGAACCAACAAACTGAAAGCAGGCCAAAGATGAGCGACATTCTGATCGTAGATGACGAGCGCGATATTCGCGAGCTGGTGTCCGACATTCTGGAGGACGAAGGCTATTCAACCCGGCTGGCAGCCAACTCGGACGAGTGCATGGCGTCGATCAATTCCGAACCGCCGGGGCTGTTGATCCTAGATATCTGGCTGAAGGACAGCCGTATGGACGGGATTGATATCCTCAAGTCGGTAAAACGCGATAACCCGGATGTGCCGGTGGTGATTATTTCGGGCCACGGCAACATCGAAATCGCTGTTGCTGCTATCAAACAGGGTGCTTACGACTTTATCGAGAAGCCCTTTAACATTGACCAGTTGATGGTGGTGATCCGCCGCGCGATGGAGACGTCTCGTCTACGGCGCGAGAACGCGTCGCTGAAGCGGAAAGAGGTCAACAACTCCGACATGATCGGCAAATCCGCGTCGTTCCGGGCGATGCAGGGGCAGTTGGACAAGGTTACCAAGTCAAACGGTCGCGTCATGCTGCGCGGGCCTGCGGGTTCTGGAAAGGAAATTGCCGCGCGCTATATCCATGCCCACTCCAACCGCGCAAACGCTCCCTTCGTGACCGTCAACTGTGCCGGGATTGAGCCTGAGCGTGTGGAAGAAGTTCTGTTTGGCCGGGAATCGGCCGAACGTGGTGTGGAATCCGGATTGCTGGAAGAAGCCCACGGCGGCGTGGTCTATTTTGATGAAGTGTCCGACATGCCTTTGGGTACACAGTCCAAAATCCTGCGTGTGCTGGTGGATCAGCAATTCCAGCGCGTGGGTGGCTCGGACAAAGTGCGCGTGGATCTTCGGGTGATCTCATCGACCAACAAAGATCTTGATGATGAAATCGCGGCCGAGCGGTTCCGGGAAGAGCTGTATCACCGTCTGAATGTGGTTCCGATCACCGTTCCATCACTCGAGGACCGGCGCGAGGATATTCCGGTTCTGGCCCAGCATTTCATCGAAATGTGCAACGAAACCCAAGGGTTGCCTATGCGGGAGCTGTCGGACGAGGCGGTCGCTTTGCTTCAGACAATGACGTGGCCGGGTAACGTGCGCCAGCTGAAAAACTTGATCGAACGTGTTTTGATTCTGGGTGACGGCACCGGCCCAATTGAGGCGCGCGAGCTGCCAAGCGAAGAAGACAAGGCCGAAGAGTCGGGCCGCGTTGTCTTGTCGGGGGCGCTGGCCACTTTGCCGCTGCGCGAGGCCCGCGAAGCGTTCGAGCGTGAGTATCTGCTGACCCAGATCAACCGCTTTGGCGGCAATATCAGCCGCACCGCCAGCTTTGTCGGGATGGAACGCAGTGCGCTGCATCGCAAGCTAAAGTCGCTGGGTGTTGTGACCTCAAACAAATCCGGTGCGCGGGTCGCGCAAATCGACGAGCCCGAACCAGCAGAATGAGTCTGGGGTCATAGTTCACGGGCAGATGGATGTGTGGAAGGGATGGCGAGAACGGTGAACTCTGATCGGTCTGGCCGGTTCGTCGAAGGCTACCCGGCTTTTGGCAGGCGGTTAAAGCGACTTCGACGGTCGATCGGATTGAAACAATCCGCGCTGGCAGAGGTTCTGGAGGTCGATCAGACCACGGTTTCCAGATGGGAAAACGGGATTCAGATTCCGACAACTGATCTGCAACACTCGGTGTTTGCTGCGCTGGCTCCTTTCAGGGCGGATGACAACGCGTTAAGACGGCTTGTCGTGAACTCGGCCGACTGCATCCATCTGGTTGAGGAGGCCAGCCATATGTGCCTGGCCTATTCCCGCCGGCGGGCGCGGGACTGGAAAACCACCCAACGGGCACTGCTTGGCGTGTCCCTCTGGCAATTTGCAACGGAAGAGATCCGGCAGGCTGAGGCCGAGCTACAGGACGAGGGGTGGTGGGATTTGCAAGCGCCCAACCCCAAGTCGTTTGTAACTTCCGAAGCGCGGCACGACCGTATCCGGATCAGCGCCGGACAGATCACCTGGGAACGGTTGTACCTGTCGGATGGAACGCCGGTTAGGCTGGTCAGTGGGGCACGGTCGGGACGCGCATAATTTATGCGTATTCCTGTGCGGTCGGGTGCAGTAGAACCGGGCTATGCCCCATCCATTACGCATCTTGTTACAGGTTTTGTTGCTTTGGCTTGCCGGGCTAGGTGCGGCGACCCAATTCGCCAAGATAGCGGTTCCTTTTGTTCAGGTCGCGGCCCTCTATCCTGCGCACGCGGATAAGATTGGCTGGCTTTTGTCAGTCATCAGCCTGATTGGCGCAATTCTTGGTGCATTGTCCGGCGCGATAGCGGGGCGGGTGGGGCCTGTCCGGTTGCTGATGTTTGGCTTGATCCTTGGCGGGGCGGTGTCCCTGTTTCAGGCCAGTATCCCCGGTTTAGGCCTGATGCTGGTCAGTCGCGTTGTCGAAGGGGTCTCTCATCTGGCCATCGTTGTCGCCGCGCCGACTCTGATTGCGCAAATCACGATTGGAAAATGGCGCAACGCGGCAATGGTTTTGTGGAGCAGTTTCTTTGGTGTCGCCTTTGCCCTGAACGCATGGCTTGGGCTTCCATTGATCGCTCAGGTCGGGCTGCCGGTTTATTTTGCTACCCATGGCGTTCTGATGTTTCTGATCGCCGTCCTGATCGTATCTTTCCGTCCCAACAGTGCATCGGCTTTGGTGAACAATCCTTTTTGGAGCGTTCGAACACTGATTGACATACACGTACAGACCTATCGCTCTGCATTTGTGTCGGCTCCGGCGCTCGGATGGTTCTTTTACACGCTGACCTTTGTCTCGCTGCTGGCCATTCTTCCGGGAAGATTGCCGGAAGATGTCAGTGCGATGATCGCAGGTTTGATGCCGTTGGCCGGGATCGTGATTTCCTGGCTTACCGTCCCAGTGTTGCTGAACGTTTGTTCTGGCGTATTCGTTGTTACCCTTGGTTTCGGGCTGTCTATCCTGACGATAGGCGCCCTGTTTCTTGGTGCCCCGTTGCCCGTTGTCTGCGTTGCGCTTTTTGCGGTGCTGGGGCTTGTTCAGGGCGGCAGCTTTGCAGCGGTACCGCAGTTGAACTCGACACCCGAAAACCAGGCGCTTAGCTATGGTGCGATGGCGCAGATGGGGAATGCGGGTAACCTTTTGGGCACACCTGTTTTGCTTGCAATTCTGTGGCGGACCAGTGAAGCAGGCATGTTGATTGCCGTGGTCGGGTTCTATGCTGTTGCCATGGCGCTGCATCTGTGGCTAGCCGCGCGGCGCAAACGCGCTTCGACCGAGCTGGATTGATCAAACATGCGGAACAGTGGTTTTTCTTATCCGGATTGCCCCGGTGTGATGATCTGAAACGACCCGTCATCGAATTTCACAAAGCATGAGGCACTGTTGAGGGGCGGCAATGTCGTTGTTCGCGCCAGTGGCACCCGTGATTTCACGTTTTGCTTGCAGGGCGGTAAGCTGACCGGACGAAATCCCTTCTCGGCCATGCATTGCGCCTCGACCGTGTTTCGCAGTCCCTGGTTGACATCGACGGTATAAACCCTGCCGGGTTGCCACCAGCCTGGGGATTGATAGCAACGACCCATGCCATCACAATACGTACGCCCAGGCCAATAAGTCGGCGGGCTTTGACGGATCTGATTGGCAACCGGCACCTCTTTTACCGCCCTAAGCTGGCACTGGGTGGTCTCTTTTTGCAGACGTGACACGGTTTCACCCTCACGATAGTAAAGCGAGAGTGGCCCACACGAGGACAGCACCATCAGGGGCACGAGCATAGGAAACAGCGTTTTCATATGCTTATCTTGCCGCAGCTGATCAGCGATGACAATTCAATTGACCGCTTTGGGGGCATCTGTCATTCAATCCTTTCAGGCAGAAGGGCCAGAAACATGAAGGTCATTATTTGCGGCGCGGGTCAGGTCGGCTGGCAGATTGCGCGGCACCTTTCGGGCGAATTGAACGATGTCACCGTTGTCGACAACAATCCCGATCTGGTACGGCGGGCGACCGAAACACTGGATGTGCAGGGGATCGCCGGGTTTGCAAGTTACCCCGATGTGCTTGAAAGGGCAGGCGCGCGCGATGCGGACATGATCATCGCTGCGACCCATTCGGACGAGGTGAACATGGTCACTTGCCAAATGGCGCATTCGGTCTTTTCGATCCAGCGCAAGATCGCGCGACTGCGGTCGAAATCCTATCTTGAAGCGATCCATTCGGACCTTTACCGGCGCGATCATCTGCCGATTGATGTGGTGATCAGCCCCGAACGCGAAGTGGCCGCAGCCGCGATGCGCCGCCTGTCGGCCCCGTCCGCCTTTGACACCGAGATTTTCATGGACGGCAAGGCGCAGCTTTTGGGAATTCGCGTTGATGAGGAGTGCCCGATCGTGAACACGCCCTTGCGGCAACTGACCGATTTGTTCTCGACGCTCAGTTCGATCGTAGTGGGGGTGCGTCGCGATGGAACGCTGTTTGCACCAGAATCCGAGGATCAGCTGTTTGTCGGCGACGAATGCTACGTCTTTACCAATGTAAAAGACGTGGATCGCACCATGGAGGTGTTTGGCAAGACCCAAAAGCGTCAGGATCGCGTGGTGATCGTGGGCGGCGGCAATGTCGGGCTTGAAGTGGCGCGAACTCTGGAAGAACAAAAAAGCCGCGTGCGCGCCAAAATCGTCGAGCGGGATCGCCGATGCGCCGAGATCGCCGCCGAGGCGCTGGAACGAACGATTGTGCTGCACGGTGATGGTCTGGATGCCAGTTTGTTGAGCGAGGCCGGTATCGACAGGGCAGATGCAATGCTGGCGGTTACGGATGATGACCGCACCAACATGCTGGCCGCTGTGCGGGCCAAGGCCGAGGGTTGCACGTTGGCGATTGCTTTGATCAATGATCCCAGCATGGTGGCGTTGATGGGACCTTTGGGGATCGACGCGTATATCAATCCGCGGGCAACCACCGTCAGTTCTATCCTGCGCCACATCCGTCATGGCCGGGTGCGACAGGTCTACTCGATCGGAGATGCTGAGGCCGAAGTGATCGAGGCCGAGGTTCTGTCAACCTCTCCCATGGCGGGGCAAAAGCTGCGCGATATCGATTTTCCCGAGGGCGTACTGGTTGGGGCCGTGCGCAAAGGGGATGAGGTGATGCGACCGACGGGCAGCCTCAGGATCGATGAAAAGGATGTCGTCGCGATTTTTGCCATGGCCAAGGACGTGCCTGAGGTCGAACGCCTGATGCAGGTTTCAATCGATTTCTTCTGATGGCGCATGCGGGGATACAACAGATCGGGCTATTGCGGCGGTTGCCGCTGTTTCTTCTGATCTGGGCTATTGCGTCACTGGCAATGTGGGTTCCGGCAGTTTACGCGCTGGCGCTGGATGATCACGACACATCCCGATCGTTTCTGTATTCCGGTATCATAGGGTTGTTTCTGGTCGCCAGTATCGCATTGGCCTCGTCCAATCGCGTGCCACGGCGTGGGACTTTGGGACAATTGGCGGTGATGCTCGCATGTTTCACCATTCTTCCCGTCTTTCTTGCAATTCCATTTCACGACGCGCTGGGAACGACCACATTCCTGAACGCTTACTTTGACATGGTAAGTGCCCTTACGACCACAGGGGCGGATCTGTTTCCGGATCCAGACCGCCTGACGGCCCCGCTGCACCTGTGGCGTGCCTTGGTTGGATGGATGGGCGGTTTGCTGATGTGGATTGCCGCCGCGGCAATCCTTGCGCCTTTGTCGCTAGGTGGGTTCGAGGTCACGGCACGCGGTCAGCCGGGTCGCCCGGTATCGGGTGTTGCGCAAAGCGAACGCGTTGATCCACGTGGCCGGCTGCTCCGTGTGGCAAAGGGACTGACCCCGGTCTATGCCGGGCTGACGGCAGTGATCTGGATCCTTCTTCTGATCGCTGGCGAAAATGGTCTGACGGCCGTTTGCCACGCAATGTCGGTCATGGCGACGTCGGGAATTTCTCCGGTGGGTGGTATGGAAGGCGCGCAAGCGGGATTCACGGGCGAGGCGATCCTGTTTCTGTTCCTGTTCTTCGCCCTTTCGCGCCTGACATTTTCGACCGACACGGCAACATCCGGTTATTCCCGACTGGATACGGACCCGGAGTTTCGCATTGGCCTGATGATTGTGCTGGCCGTTGCTGCGTTACTGTTCTTTCGCGTTATTGCAGGCGTTACGGAAATCGGCGGGCAAATCGAACCTTTGCAGGCATTGCAGGTCATCTGGGGTATGCTGTTCACTGTTCTGGCCTTTCTGACAACCGCCGGGTTTGAAAGCGCAAACTGGGATGATGCGCAGCAATTGTCTGGTCTGGGAACGCCCGGATTGTTGCTGATGGGGCTGGCGCTGATCGGTGGCGGGGTCGCCACTACGGCTGGCGGTGTCAAACTGCTGCGCGTTTTTGCCCTGTACCTGAATGGTGCGCGCGAGATCGACCGGTTGATCTATCCCTCGTCAGTCAGCGGGGTTGGAGGCGGTAACCGACGCATTCAAAGGGACGGCGCGTTTATCGCCTGGATTTTTCTAATGCTCTTTGCGCTGACATTGGCAGTGTTCAACCTTTTGCTGGCCGCTATGGGGGCCGGGTTCGAACAGGCCATGGTGCTCAGCGTCGCAACGCTCAGCACGACGGGTCCGCTGATTGAACTGGCCACTGATGTTCCGATCCGGTTGATAGACCTGTCCGCAGGGGCCAAGCTGACGCTGTGCGCGGCGATGGTCATTGGCCGGCTCGAGACACTTGCGATCATCGCCCTGATCACTCCTTCGCTGTGGCGGGATTGAAGCGGTTGGGTCCGGCCGTTTTTTCTGCTTAATTTTTCGTCTGGAATATCTTTACGCGGCGCTCCATACTGAACCGGAGGGAGCGTGTTGGTCCGCAACGCGTGGCAAGAACAATGGCGAGATTATATAAATATGGCTTCGGACAGACAGAATCTTCAGGATGCCTTCCTGAACAATGTACGGAAAGCTAAGGTTCCGGTTACAATTTTCCTGATCAATGGCGTGAAATTGCAGGGTGTGATCACCTGGTTCGACAATTTCTGTGTATTGTTGCGCCGCGACGGACAGTCGCAGCTGGTGTACAAGCACGCGATTTCAACCATCATGCCATCACAGCCGATCAACCTGTATGAGGGCGAAGACGCCTCTTGATGGAACATGACCGGACGCGCACCCGGGCCTGGGTGCTGCATCCCGAAATCAAATCAGATGAACAGCGCCGCGTTCCCGAACCGGCGCTGGCCGAGGCGGTTGCGCTGGCCGCCGCTTTGCCCGATCTGGACGTGATCGGGTCTGAAATCGTTCGCCTGCAACGCGCCCAGCCCGGCTATTTGTTTGGCAGTGGCAAGATCGAGGAACTGGGCGAGCGGCTTCGTGAAAACGAGGTTGAACTGGTTCTGATCGATGGGCCGGTGACCCCGGTTCAGCAGCGCAATCTGGAAAAGGCATGGAAGGTCAAGATCCTCGACCGGACCGGGCTAATCCTTGAGATTTTCAGCGACCGTGCGCGTACCCGCGAAGGGGTGTTGCAGGTCGAAATGGCTGCGCTCAGCTATCAGCGGACGCGGCTGGTGCGGGCCTGGACCCACCTTGAACGTCAGCGTGGCGGCTTGGGATTTGTCGGCGGACCTGGCGAGACCCAGATCGAAGCCGACCGTCGCGCCATTGACGAACAACTTGTGCGTCTGCGTCGCCAGTTGCAGAAAGTAGTCAAGACCCGCACGTTGCACCGTGCTGCGCGGGCCAAGGTGCCATATCCGATCGTTGCATTGGTTGGATATACCAATGCCGGGAAATCTACTCTGTTCAATCGGCTGACCGGGGCCGAAGTGTTGGCCAAGGACATGCTGTTTGCCACGCTGGATCCAACTATGCGCCGCGTGCAACTGCCCGATGGCCCGGAAGTGATCCTGTCGGATACGGTGGGTTTTATCTCGAACCTGCCGACCGAGCTTGTGGCGTCTTTTCGGGCCACGCTTGAAGAAGTATTGGGCGCTGATCTGATTGTTCACGTGCGTGATATCAGCCATGAGGAAACCGAAGCGCAGGCGCAGGATGTCGAAGCAATCCTGACCTCGCTTGGTGTCGACGAAGAACGCCCCCGGCTTGAGGTTTGGAACAAGACTGACTTACTGAGTGCCGAAGAAAAAGACGCTGCATTGGCAAGGGCGGATCGCGATCCGGCCATATTTGCCATCTCGGCAGTTACCGGCGAAGGCGTGACCCCTTTGCTTTCCGAGATTGCAGCAATCCTGCAAGGGGCCCGGCACGAGGATGTTCTGAACCTGAGCTTCGCTGAAGGTAACAAGCGGGCGTGGTTGTTCCGGCAGGATGTTGTACAATCCGAAGAGCAGACCGAAAAAGGGTTCTGTATTACTGTCCTTTGGACGGATAAACAGGCTGCTCAATTCGAAACACTATAGAAACGGCGAAGTGGCGGAACTTGTCTGACACATTGGATCAAAGAGTATTTCTGACCGGATTTATTGATGTCCCAGCGGATCGCCTTGAATATGTGCGCGCCGCTCTGCCCACGCATATCGCCCTCACAAAGGCGGAAGAGGGTTGCCTGTCGTTCGATGTTGTCGAGGATCAGATCACACCCGGACGGTTCACTGTATCAGAGGTTTTTGTGAATCAGCAGGCTTTTGATGCGCATCAGCAGCGGACGAAGGCATCCGAGTGGTTTCTGATTACACAGGGAATACCGCGGATTTATGCGATTGAAACCGCGGGTAAAAAGACGACCTAAGTCATGTGCCGTAAAGTTGCCGCTGTATATCATCGGTGTCGAACCAGCCGACTGACGATTGTACAAGATGGTCAGGTGCAAGTTCCCATTCATCCCATCCGCGCGCGATAACATAGTTGCCGGTCTGGGCATGATGCCCTTCACGTGTCCAGACAAACAGGGCGTGAGAGCCAGCCCATCGCATCATGTCGCACCGCACTTCCAGGTCCGGAAAATCGGCATAGACCTCTCGGGCCATTTCGGCAATCGCGGCACGCCCTTCGACAGGCTCACCCCGGTTGGTTGTTATCCGACCGTCCTGCGTGAAAAAACTGGCAACGGCATCGGCGTCACCTGAACTCCAGGCGATCGCGTAATCTCGGGCAAGGTTGTTCAGAGTATCCCGAATGCTGGCCATAGTTTCCCCCTGGTCCGAAACAGTTCGCCCGGTGATGGTAGGCGAAACTGCCGCGTGGCGTCCACGGTCCGGACAAAAAGGGGCGGGGACTCGCCGAAACCCCGTTGCTTAGCGTGGGATCAGATTGGTCACTCCGACAGCAGCGGCGCGGGCAAGGTCAAGGTCCAGCGACATGGGAATATATTCGCCACGCCGCCACAGCTGCGCCTGATCGTCGTAATAACGCGACAGGAAATGGCCCGATTGGCCGGTAGCCGTGATAAAGACCGAGCTGTTGGGATCGGCAAAGTCATACACACCGCGATACCCGGCTCCGTGCACGTTCTGAAACGGGTCGAGCCCTTCGCCCGACGTGCGCCCGCGCAGCAAGGTGTTGTCGCCGCCACTGGTCGATTGTCGAATGTTCACAAAATACCGAAGTATTGGCACGTTTCCCAGAACGGGGTGATCGTGGGTTGCCTGATGCGCATCACCCCAGCGTAGGGATTCAAGTGTGCTACCATAGCGTTCGGTGATCCAGATCAGCGCATCATCCAATGCAAGTCGAGCCATTTCGGTACAGGTTTCAATCGGCGCGCTTTGTCGTACATCGCACCAGACACCGGCGCCATCAATGTCACGATAGACCCGCTCGATGAACAAAGGCTCGACATGTTTGAATTCGCTGGCCAGCGGCCCCAGCTCGTCCGAGATCAGGCGGATCTGAAGGGCCCGCACCCAGGCTGCGTAGATCAGCGGTTCGGGCAGATGCTCGTTCATCTCGCCATTCCAGTCCGCCAGCAGCGACAGCGCAATCTGGCGCTGGCGCTCGGGCGTCCCTTCGGGGGCCGAGGCACCGGTATACCAAAGGTCAGCACCGATCAGTGGCAGTAGAGAGCGCGCGGTGAAACTGACGGTATCCAGTTGCGCTTCGATGAAACTGTCGCGGGTATGCACCTCACGCGATTGCATCAGGCGTTCCCAGCGATGCACGCGCTGAGTGTCTCCCCATTCGTAGGACACATGATCCGGGAACGGGCGGTTGATGATCTTGTTATTCGTGTTGCCTAGAACGCCGCCAGCAGGGGCCACAAATTCCGGGTTTTTGGTGTAGGGTAGGCGACCTTGCCAGCGGTTTGCTTCAATCCAGCCGGGTGTC
Organism: Ruegeria sp. AF1; assembly: GCF_056542125.1. Lineage (NCBI taxonomy): Bacteria > Pseudomonadati > Pseudomonadota > Alphaproteobacteria > Rhodobacterales > Roseobacteraceae > Ruegeria > Ruegeria sp. AF1. The sequence continues at coordinate 514,662 of NZ_JBQFZG010000001.1, read as the reverse complement.
GGAATGCGTCCGCGGCTCTGGTTTTGCAGATCACGCCGGGGCATGGCGCCAATCAGTTTCATCCCTATCGTCGTTTTGTCGACCAGTGACAGGTTCTGCGAAGGCGCAATGAATTGCCGCGCCACGGTTATGGCGTCCTGCACGTTGTCCGCGTTCATCAGGGCCATGGACGCCGACATCGAAGTGTCTTGCGGGCTGAGCGCAGTCCAGGACAAAGACGCAACATGGCCTGGCGGTGTGATAGTTTCCAGCTTGTAATCCGTACCGGGCAAAACCGGCCCGTTTTCAGTCCAGCGCAACGTCAGTGTAACCGGAGCTTCCCCTTTGATTTCAATTATCGAAGGACGGGTCTTGAATTCCTGATAACCGTCCGGGGTCAGGTATTCTTCGGGGTTGTCCGGGTTCAGCTGCTCAATGTGAATGTCCTGATCGTCAAGATAAGATGACGTCACCCCCCAACCCAACCGGTCACTACGGCCGGTCATGATTGCGGGAATACCAGGGATCGAGGCCCCAATGACGCTTCCCTTTGCCAGACCAAGATGTGCCAGATACCACACACCGGGGGCTGTGAAGCCCAGATGTGGGTCGTTGGCCAGCAACGTCCCACCGCTTGCCGAGCGCGAAGGCGCAGCAGTCCACGCGTTTGATGCGCCCGCCAACCCGCGTTTGGGAATGGGTGACAGAGGTGTTTCGGGAAAACTCGTACCAGCGGCATAGCGTGGAAGGTTGGGAAACAGCGAAGCATATTCAGGCAGCGCGGCGATGCCGGGGCCGGGAACATCGGGCAGAATATCTGCCAGTCTGTCCGGATTGCTCAGCATCAAAGACGTCCGCGCCCGCAGAACCTCGTCGGTCAGGTGACCGGACAATTGCAGCGCCATGAGCTTGATCACGGCAATACTGTCGCCCGGTTGCCAAGGCGAGACGGGGGCATTGAACAGGAACATCTCTGGCGCGCCGCGCCCCAATGCCTCGTCGTTGATCTCGGCTAGGCGTGCGTTGACCCCGGCAGCATAAGCACGAAGGGCAGCCTTGGTATAATCGTCCTGTACCTCGACCGAGCGATGGGCAAGGCCGTACAGATCCAGCCGGCGCAACAGCTTGTCAACGCGCAGGGTGCGCGGGCCAAAGATCTCGGACAAGCGGCCCTGCGCGGTGCGGCGCATGACTGTCATCTGCCACAACCGATCCTGCGCGTGGGCATATCCAAGACCGAAAAACACATCCGGGTCATTTTGGGCCAGAATGTGCGGCACATTGGCGGTGTCGCGCACGATCTCAACCGGAGCGGTCAACCCGTTGACTTCAAGCGTCTGGTCATAATCCGGCAGGGATTGACTGGCCAGAAAATAGACGAGGCCCATTGCGGCGAGGATCAGCATGATCAGACCCGACACGATGCGCACCAGCCAGCGGAAAACAAGACCCATTACTGCCCCAAATTCTAGTACATGAAGGTTGCGCGGAGATTAGTGGATGGCGGGTCCAACCGAAAGAGGAACGCGGCGAGAACCTGCGCGGAAAGGATGAAAACAAACACCCCACCGCAGCATTCCGCTGTGATGGGGTTTGTCAGAAGAAGTGGGAAGCCCGAATTATGGGATAATTCGGGTATATTTCGTGCCTTCCACGGTCGCACCGATCTGAAGCCCAGCCTGTCCGAAGATGGCAGCCAGAACGGGCGATCGCAATGTCGTTGTGTCTGTCGACACGGAATCGCCCTGATCGCTGACCACATAGCCAATATCTGCTCCGGCTGTCCAACCACTGGAACGACGGAAATCGTTCAGGGCGTCTTCGGTCATGAAAAACAGGACATGCGCATATTGCTGCGCGCCGATCTGTAGCCCGGCCGTGCCCTTGACCGCCGAGTAGAAGTCAACTGTTGCACCGCTGATGCGCAGCGCGCCGCGGCCGTAACCGCCACCGAACACGAAACCGGCTTCGGTAATCAGCGGCATGACCAGCATGCCGTTGGCCTTGTTCGCAATTTCAACCGTGTTGGGATAGCGGCTGTACATCTCGGTCAGCGTGGCGTCGACACGGGCATCGATTGTTGCTGCGTTGGAATTGCCGACGCCGTTGCCACAGGCGGCGGTCAAGCTCAGACCTGCCATGCCCAAGGCAAAGCCGCGACGATTCAGTCGGGGGGAATTGGAACTGCTCATGGTTTTTTATCTCTGTAACTGTGCCTGAAATGCCGGGTGATCCCGGTCTTGGCGGCAAGGATACGCCGATCAGGGCGATGTGTCACGGGAAAGCTGCCCGATCGGGAAATCTTATCGGCGAAATATCGCGAAACTTGCGGGCTTTATCCCTGCAGGATGCGCGCAACCTGAGGAGAGAAATAGGTCAGAATTCCATCGCATCCGGCGCGTTTGAAGGCCAGAAGGCTTTCCAGCATCACCTTCTCGCCATCGATCCAGCCGTTCTGGGCTGCGGCCTGAACCATCGCGTATTCGCCCGATACCTGATAGGCATATGTCGGCGCACCGAAACTGTCTTTCACGCGGCGGCAGATATCCAGATAAGGCATGCCCGGCTTGATCATCACCATATCGGCGCCTTCAGTCAGATCGCGTTCGATCAGGCGCAGGGCCTCGTCCGAGTTCGCGGGGTCCATCTGGTAGGTCTTTTTGTCGCCCGTCAGGGCCCCCGATGCACCGACCGCGTCGCGGAAGGGTCCGTAGAACGCACTGGCATATTTGGCAGCATAGCTGAGGATCATCACGTTGTGATGGCCCGCACGTTCCAGCGCGCGACGCATTTCCCCGATCCGGCCGTCCATCATGTCCGACGGGCCGATGATATCCGCACCGGCGTCTGCCTGTGCCAGCGTCATCTTTACCAGCGCCTCGACGGTCTGGTCGTTCACGATTTCTCCATCAACGACATATCCGTCGTGGCCGTTGATGTTATACGGGTCAAGCGCCACATCCGTCATTACGGCGACGTCTGGGGCCGCCGCCTTGATTGCCCGGATGGCCCGGTTTGACAGGTTGTCGGGGTTCCATGCCTCAGCGCAGTCTTCGGTTTTCAGCGCTGGGTCGGTGTAGGGAAAGATGCAAATTGCAGGAATCCCAAGGGCCTGGGCCTCGACCGCCGCTTTGGCAATCAGGTCAACCGATCTGCGAACCACACCAGGCATCGAGGGCACGGGCTCTTCAATACCTTCGCCATCGCGCACGAAAACCGGCCAGATCAGGTCATCCGTTGTCAGAGTGTTCTCACGCACCAGCGCACGAATTGCCTGTGATTGACGGGCTCGGCGAAAGCGGGTCATGGGAAATGGGGCAATGGTCGGTTTCATGGCGCGTTCTCCTTGAACATTCGTGCATTGGGTGGCATGAATTCACAAAGGTCTCAAGGGTATCAATGGACGCGCGCCTAGATGGAACCCCCCTGAGTAGTGCGAATAAAGGGTTGGGTTTGGACTGGTACTCTTCGATCTTTGAACTCATCGACATGCGCAGCTTTTCGAATCTGTGGTTCTGGATCGTACTGGCGGTACTCTGGTCGTCTGCCAGCCACTGGGTGATGGGCATCCCATATGATCTGGTTGTTCGTGCCCGCCGGATCGGAGGTCAGGTCGAAACCGATCTGCTCGACATCGTTCGCATCCATACAAATCGGATTCTGCTGATCGTCGACATGTCTGGCACCATCCTTTTGGCGTTTGGGTGTTTTCTGTTCACCGGGATGGCCACGCTTGGGTTTTATTATGATGTCGAGTTCGCGCAGGCCCTGTTTTTGCTTTTGTTCCCAATGACCTTGGTGCTTTTAGTGAATATCGTGCATGCAAGGCGTCTCCGGCGGCAGGAATTGACACTCGAAACTGTCTCGAAAACGATTTCCCGCTGCCGTCTGTATACCCAGATCATCGGCATGATCTCGATACTGGTCACTTCGTTCTGGGGCATGTATCAGAACCTTTCGATTGGCGTTCTGGGATAGAAGATTCTGAAAGGCGAGGCGATGAAGGCTCCGAACCACGTGACAGTTGGCGGCGCCCCCGAAGGGTTTGACGCGCAGCTGGTGCTGAACGAGATCGCCCGCAGCAGGGGGCCGGTGGCCCATGTCGCACGCGATGACAAGCGGATGGAAGCGATGCGCGCTGCACTGGCGTTCTTTGCGCCTCAGATGCCTGTCTTTGTGTTTCCGGGTTGGGATTGCCTACCTTATGACCGGGTCTCGCCTAATGCGGATATCTCGGCGGCGCGCGTCGCTACTCTGGCGGCGCTGGTCCACCAGATGCCCCAACAGTATGTATTACTGACCACGCTGAACGCCGCGACCCAACGCGTCCCGGCACGGGAGGTTTTGCGAGAGGCGGCGTTTACTGCCCGAGTTGGCCATCGCATAGATGAAACCGCTCTGCGAAACTTTCTGGTGCGTATGGGGTTCACACAAAGTCCAACGGTGATGGAACCCGGCGATTACGCCATCCGTGGCGGCATCATCGACATCTTCCCTCCGGGAGAGGCGGGCCCGGTTCGGCTGGACCTGTTCGGTGACGTCCTGGACGGCGCGCGCCGCTTTGATCCGGCGTCCCAGCGAACAACCGAAAAGCTGGACATCGTTGAACTTGCACCGGTGTCCGAAGTCATCCTGGACGAGGCCGCCATAACCCGGTTCCGTCAGAACTATCGCATCGAGTTTGGTGCCGCCGGTACGGATGACCCTTTGTATGAGGCCGTAAGCGCAGGCCGCAAACATCAGGGGATCGAACACTGGCTGCCGTTCTTCCACGAAAAACTGGAGACACTGTTCGACTACTTGCCGGATGCGGTGATCACTGTCGATGATCAGGTGACGCCCGCGCGTCTGGCGCGTTGGGATACGATTGCCGATCAGTACGAGACCCGACGACTGGCGCTGGAAAACCGATCTCGCATGGACACGGTCTATAAACCCACACCTCCGGGGTTGTTGTATCTTGACGATACCGCCTGGGAGGCGGCTGTCGCGGATCGTCGGGTTTTGCAGTTCAGCCCGCTGCAGCAAGCCTCTGGCCCCGGTGTCATCGACGCGGGTGGGCGCATCGGGCGCAACTTTGCGCCGGAACGCCAGCAGGAAAGCATCAGCCTGTTCGGCGCTTTGGCCAGTCACATCACTGCAAAGCTCGACAAAGGACCGGTGCTGATCGCCTCATATTCCGATGGCGCGCGGGAACGCCTGACCGGCCTGATCGAAGACGAAGGGCTGGCCGAGGCGATACATGTGGCTAACGGCACCCGCATTGGAAAACGCGGCTTGCACCTTGCCGTCTGGGCGTTGGAGCACGGGTTCGAAACTCCTGATCTAACGGTGATCGCTGAACAGGATGTGCTGGGCGACCGGCTGATCCGTCAGCCCAAAAAGCGCCGCAAGGCCGAAAACTTTCTGACCGAAACCCAGTCGCTCAGCCCCGGTGATCTGGTTGTTCACGTGGATCACGGTATAGGTCGTTACATGGGAATGGAGGTCGTCACCGCAGCCGGTGCCGCCCATGAATGCCTGTTGCTGGAATATGCCGAGCAGGCAAAGCTGTACCTGCCGGTCGAAAACATAGAATTGCTGTCGAAATACGGCCATGACGAAGGTCTGCTGGACCGTTTGGGTGGCGGTGCATGGCAGGCAAAGAAGGCCAAGCTGAAAGAGCGCATCCGCGAGATGGCGGATAAGCTGATCCGCATCGCCGCTGAACGTGCATTACGTAAAGCCCCGGTCATGGATCCACCGCCCCACGCGTGGGAGGAATTCAGCGCGCGATTCCCATATCAGGAAACCGAAGACCAGTTGCGGGCGATCTCGGATGTGATGGAGGACATCCATTCCGGCGCGCCGATGGATCGTCTGATCTGCGGTGATGTCGGATTTGGAAAGACCGAGGTTGCCATGCGTGCCGCATTTGTCGCCGCCATGTCGGGCGTTCAGGTTGCGGTTGTGGCACCCACGACCCTGCTGGCCCGCCAGCATGCCGCGAGTTTCAGGGAACGCTTTCGGGGGTTCCCGCTGGAGGTCCGGCAATTGTCACGCTTTGTTTCGGCGAAAGAAGCCCAGCAAACCCGTGACGGTCTGGCCCGCGGGACAGTGGACATCGTGATCGGAACGCACGCGCTTTTGGCCAAGAACATACGGTTCAACAATTTGGGGCTTCTGATCATCGACGAGGAACAGCATTTTGGCGTGGGTCATAAGGAACGGCTGAAACAGCTGCGCTCAGACATTCACGTGCTGACCCTGACCGCGACACCGATCCCGCGAACGCTGCAACTGTCGTTGACCGGCGTGCGCGATTTGTCGATTATCGGCACGCCTCCAATCGACCGACTGGCGATCCGTACCTATGTCAGCGAGTTCGATGCCGTTACAATCCGAGAAGCGCTGCTGCGTGAACACTATCGTGGGGGGCAGAGTTTCTATGTTGTACCGCGCATCTCGGACCTGCCTGAGATCGAAGAATTTCTGAAAAATCAACTGCCTGAGCTCACTTACGTGGTTGCCCATGGCCAGATGGCAGCGGGTGAGCTCGATGATCGGATGAACGCGTTTTATGACGGGAAATTCGACGTGCTGCTGGCCACAACCATTGTCGAAAGCGGGCTGGACATCCCGACCGCAAACACGATGGTCGTGCACCGTGCGGACATGTTTGGCCTTGCCCAGCTCTATCAGATCCGGGGTCGCGTTGGGCGCTCGAAAACCCGTGCCTATGCTTACCTGACCACCAAACCGCGCCAAAAACTGACCGCTGCCGCCGAAAAACGCCTGCGTGTTCTGGGCTCGCTGGACACGTTGGGGGCCGGGTTCACTCTGGCCTCGCAGGATCTTGACATTCGTGGTGCGGGCAACCTGTTGGGTGAAGAACAATCCGGCCAGATGCGCGATGTGGGCTATGAGCTTTACCAATCCATGCTGGAAGAGGCGATTGCCAAGATCAAAGCCGGCGAGATGGAGGGGTTGTCGGATGCGGACGATCAATGGGCTCCGCAGATCAATCTGGGTGTGCCGGTTCTGATCCCTGAGAACTATGTACCAGATCTGGATGTGCGCTTGGGGCTCTATCGCCGCCTGTCGTCACTGTCGACAAAGGTCGAACTGGAGGGCTTTGCTGCGGAATTGATCGATCGTTTTGGCAAATTGCCGAAAGAGGTGAATACCTTGATGCTGGTTGTGCGGATCAAGGCCATGTGTAAACGCGCCGGGATCGCAAAGCTCGACGGTGGGCCGAAAGGTGCGACCATCCAGTTCCACAATGACAAATTCGCCTCGCCGCAGGGACTGGTTGAGTTCATTCAAAATCAACGTGGTATGGCCAAGGTCAAAGACAACAAGATCGTCGTGCGCCGGGACTGGAAAAAAGACAGTGACAAGATCAAAGGGGCTTTTGCAATTGCCCGGGATCTCGCTGAAAAAGTGGTCGCGGCGCAAAAAAAGGTCAAAGCAGGTTGAGATGTGAGAGGGGGCTCTGCCCCCGCTGCGCGTTCCGCGCATCTCCCCCGGGATATTTATGGCCAGATGAAGAAGCGGATCCCTGCTTCATCTGGCTAAAAATATCCCCGCCGGAGGCATCGTGCGTCAGCACGATCAGGACACTTTAGCTACGCATTGCCGCCTGCGCGCAGAAGCAGGACGCAGCCACCATGCGGTCGGCACGGGCCAATGCCAGGTCAAGCCGTTGTTTGATCTGCAGGACTTCGACCTGTTCGCTGCGTGCCTTGAGGCAATCGTAAAGGCCCTTCAAACTCCAGACGTTGTCAGGATGTATCGAGGCGCGACTTAACGTACCGCCCAAGCCCAGATCTTCACGATAGGCGTCTTCAGCTTCGGCCAGCCGTCCTTGTTCGTAAAGAAGCGCCCCAAGCGCGTGGCGGGTGGGCTGCATCCATCCCCAGGGTTCGTCATAGGGCAAGGTATCGTCCAGCTCGACCGAGCGGCGCAGATGGGCAAACGCGATTTCAAAGTTGCCCTTGCGGTACTCGATCTCACCGCGCAGCATTTCCCGCGCAATTTTCAGCAGGTCAATCACACGGTTGTTGTGCAGCCTACGTGTTTCCGGAACGCATTCTTTGGCGGCAAGAAACAGATTTTCTTCCGCCTCGGCATTGGCGATATCACCGGTTGCTGCATGAGCGATGGCGCGCGCGTAGTGTGTCGTGGCCGTCAGGGTGCGGAACAGGTCTGGGTCTGAGGGCAGTTCCAGTGCCTTAGCCTCGTCCCAGCGGCCAAACCGGATCAAGATGTGAGGGCCCATGGACATGTAGCTTTCGAAGTAATCGGCCATCGGGGGGCTTTCGATGCGCAGCAATTCTTCGGGTGTTGTATCCCACAATCCCTGATTGGCACGTAGGCCCGGTTCCATCTGTCCAAGAAAAAGCGCACCGTAGATGGCAAAGTGATAATTGTGCTGGCGATAGCCTGTGTAAATGTTGAACGCGCCTTCGCGTTCGTAATATTTCAGGTCGGCTTCCGAGGCTTTTTCGTTCCAGTGCACAACGTTGTGGTAATGTCCGCAGAGCACATCGATATGTGTCGGCATATGTACCAAGTGGCCTGCATCTGGAACCAATGTGCGAAGGACATCCCCTGCTTTCAGGGCTTTTTCTGGTGTTGGAGACATCTCCATCAGATGAACATAGAGGTGCAGCAGGCCCGGGTGTGACATCGCAGCCGGATCGTTCGCCATGGCCCATTCAAGCGCATCTTGCGCTTCCTTCGTTGCCGCGCCCTGGGCGGGTTGGCCCGTTTTCAGATCCCACATCTTCCATGGCGTCAGGTTCAGCAGCGCTTCGACATAGATGGTACGCAAGTCGAGGTGGTCCGGGTGCGCCGCAAATGCCGCGCGCATCGCTTCGGCAAAACCGTGGTCCCATTGGTGCATGTCCTGAACCGGATCACGTTGCGGGTAACGCGCAAGCAGGGCCTGAATCAGGGCCTGTTCGACGGCAGTGCACCCTGCGAGCAGACCAAGGGCTTTTTGCATCGCGTCGTAAGCCTGTGCCAGCGCTTCTTCCTGACCCTTCTCATCCAGCAGGTCCCACGGGAGGTTGTAATTGGGACCGGCTGCATAGGCGACACCCCAATGGGCCATTGCGCAATTCGGATCATGCTCGGCCGCGCGTTGAAAACAGGCTACCGCCTCTTCGTGATTGTAGCCGTATGTCCAGTTCAGCCCGCGGTCGAACCACAGCTGAGCTTCGGGGCTGGAAGTGGAAACCGGGCAGGAATAGCTGCCCAGATCGTAGTAATCGTTCATCACAGTTCCTCCCCCTAAGTTCGGGGTAGGATAGCGTGTTTCACCCGAGATTCACAGGTCAGGCTGGCAGCCGTTCTTCGATGCGACCCATGTGGATCATCAGGCCAAACGACAGCACGCACATACTCAGAATGCCAATTGTCAACGGCGCGATGGATCCGTTGAACAGAAGCCCGATCGGCGCGGCGATTGCCGCGGCCAGTACGGTTGAGATCGACCCGACAACCGACGCGGCCATGCCCGCAATGTGACCCATGGGTTCCATGGCAATGGCGTTCAGGTTGCCGATGGTTACACCGGCCATGAAAAAGACTGTTGTTTGCCAAAATACAAACAAGGCAAATGACATATCGGGCGAAAGGTTCGCCATGTTCAGGATGATGACGACAGACGTGATGGCTATCTGCGCGCCGAAGGCGAATGTGACCATCCGGCGCATCCCGACGCGCACCACCAAAGCTGCGTTCAAAAGGCTGGCCGAACCTGACATCAGGGCGACAAATCCGAACCAGAAGGGAAAGCTGTCGGCCCGATCATGGATCACATCATAGACCGGTTGCACCATAGTCAGCATGGTGAACAAGGTCCCCATGCACAAGGTCTGCACGAAGATAGACAAGCGCACGGTGGGATGGGCAAACATTTCGTTCACGGCCGCAATCATCAGGGGCAGGCGAAAGGGGCGGCGGTTCTCGACGGCCAGGGACTCGGGCAGTCGTGTACTCACCCAAAAAAGGACGACCAGCGCGAACAGGATAAAGGACATGAATATCCCGCGCCAGCCGAAGAGGGCGATAACACCAGCGCCCAGCATCGGGGCCGCTGCTGGTACCAAAGTGAAGATCATCATAGCGATTGAGATGATGCGCGCCATTTCCCGGCCTGAATACAGGTCACGGATGATGGCCATTGCCACCACACGTGGTCCAGCAGCGCCCAGCCCCTGTACAACGCGCGCAATCAGCACCAGTTCCAGCGAAGAACTGGCCCAGGCAACAGCCGAAGCCGCAATGTACAATAGTGCGCCGCAAAAGATCACCGGCTTGCGTCCCAGCGCATCCGATAGCGGGCCGGTAAAGAATGTACCGATACCCATTCCCAGAACGAAGGACGTCAGAATCAGTTGGGCGCGATTGACATCATCGGGGCTGAGCTGCGCGCCGATTTCGGGCAGGGCAGGCAGCATTGAATCGATCGAAAACGCGATAGTGGCGAACATCATTGCGATCAGCGCAATGAATTCCGCCTTCGACATGCGGTTGGCCATGAAGCACTCCTAACCTGTTCGCGCTATCATGGTGAGTCAGGTTAGGCCAGACTGGAAATTCGCACAGACCTCTGTGCTATTCTGCGGGGGAAGCCTCAAGTTGAGACATGATTTCGGCGATCACTTTCTCCCACATTTCAGGTGGTTGAGCACCCGGAACGGCATGTTGATTGGCAACAATATAGGTCGGGACCGAACTGACGCCCATTTCGCGAGAATGAGTATCACGGTTGCGAATATCCTCGCGGTCGGCGTCGGATTTCAACAGCTTCATGACCACCGCAGCGTCCATTCCGGCACTGTCTGCAATGTCGGACAGGACTTCGGGGTCGCCGATGTCTCGGGCCTGAACAAAATAGGCATCGAACAGCGCATCCACAATGGCATTCTGTTTGTCTTCGATCCCCGCCCAATGGATCAGGCGATGTGCATCCAGTGTATTAGGTGTGCGTTTCATGCCTTCAAAGTCTATCTTCAGACCGGCGCTTTCAGCATGTTCAACCACCGGCGCATAAGCACGCACGGCACCATCTTTGCCGCCAAATTTACGCTCCAGATACTCGCGCCGGTCCATTCCATTTTCCGGCATATCAGGGTTCAGCTGAAAGGGGTGCCATTCGATGACAAAAGGGTGGTCCGGCACATTGGCCAGTGCTTTGTCGAGATGCGTTTTGCCGATATAGCACCACGGACAGATCGGATCGGACAGGATGTCGAGCTTGACGGTCTGGGTCATGTGGTTGATGCCTCGAAATAGGCCGGCAACGCCCGGCGCAGGAGTTTGCCATTGCCGCCGGTTGGTAGCGCAGACAGGTGGATGAAGGCGCGTGGTTGTTTATAACGTGCCAGGTTTGCCTCGACATAGGCGCGCAAGGCCGCATCGTCCAGCTTTTCCGGGCCGGTATAGAAGGCTGCTATCACAAATGTGTCCGGTTTGACCTCGACCGTAGCTGCACCGACCTGCGTGATACCGGGAAAACGGGACAGGGCGGCTTCGACCTCGACCGGGGACACGCGGTAGCCACCGGCATTCATCATGTCGTCGTCCCTGCCCAGATAACTGACCTGGCCGTCCACTGCCATTGCCCCCTGATCTCCGGTCAGGAACCATTCGCCCTGCATCCGGGATTCAACTTCATCGGGTGCGTTGAGGTAGGTCAGCATCAATCCGGGATCAGACCGATGAATGGCGATGGTACCTTCTTGCCCCTGCGGCACCGGGCCGTCCGGGCCCAGAATGGCCACGCGACGACCCGGTTGCGGGTGCCCCAATGCGTCGCCGCGCGCGGGGTGGGCCGGGCTTGAGGATATGAAAGTCGAGCATTCGGACATGCCGTAGGCTTCGAACAGTTCCGTACCGGTGGCGCTTAGCCATTTCTCGTGCAGAGCGCGCGAAAGCTTTTCCCCAGCGCATAAACCGTGGCGCAGGTCAGGTAAGCTGATTTGCTCATACTCTTGCACCAATTTGCGAAAGACCCCTGGTGCCGCCGCAAAGATGGTTGCACGATGCTGGTGGAGCAGAGCAGGCAGGGCGGTGATGTCCGTGCCCGGTTCCGGGATCAAGGCGGTTGCGCCGATGGTCCACGGGTCCATCAGTCCGGTGCCAAGTGTATAGGTCCAGTTGAACGCTCCGGCGTGACACAGTCGATCGGACGCGCGCAGACCATACCAGCCATCGACCATCATCTGCCGCGCCCAGATTGCCCGATGCGCGTGGGCCACGGCACGCGGACTGCCCGACGTTCCCGAGGTGTAGACGACATATGCCATACGCTCGGGGTCGCCCAGTTCAAAGCTGGCAGGGGGCAAATGGTGCATAGCCTTCAGTTCATCCAACTCGATCTGTCTGGGATGAGGCGCGCATGAGACAGCGGGATCACGAAGAACCGCGGCTGGGGACAGATCGTCGATCATTCTGGCGGTTTCGGGTTCCGTCAGTTGCGACGATGTGGGCACCGGAATGATACCCACTGAAATCGCGCCCAGATAGGCAATCGGGAAATCCACCGTATTGCCGAGCCGCATCAGAACGATTTCGCCGGGTGTCAGACCTGCTTGCAGCAATCCTGCGCCAGTGCCCAGTACAGCGGATTGCAGGTCGCGATAGGTACAGTCCAGCGCGCCGTGGGGCATTAATACCGACAAAGCCACTTTGTCAGGGACCTGATCCGCGCGGCCAAGGACGTGCGCCGCCAGATTGAAGGGTGCAGGGCAGGGCGCGGGCGCCCCCTGATCGAAGACAGATAACATGGCCATTGGCTAACGCGGTGTCTGGCGCGTTGCAAGCGCGGCTGGCCAAGCCTATAGAGAATGGCATGAGCACCCAAGATCCCAAATCCCTGATCCGAATTGCCCGCGATTCCGGCGATCACACCGAAGTTGAACCGCTGGACCTTGGCGCGCGCGTGCGCGAATTGCGAAAAGCGCGGAAATGGACGCTGGAGCAGGCCGCCAGTCAGGCCGGTTTGGCCCGTTCGACCCTCAGCAAGATTGAGAACGGGCAGATGTCACCTACCTATGACGCGCTCAAAAAGCTTGCGGTTGGGTTGGAAATCTCGGTTCCTCAGCTTTTCACACCGCCACAGCGGGATCAGGTCATCGGACGGATGGCGATTACCCGGATGGGCGAAGGGGCGGCTCACGCGACAACGACCTACGAGCATGAGTTGCTGGCCGAAACCCTGACCAAGAAGCACATGCTGCCCTACCGCGCGCGGGTTCGGGCGCGGTCCATGGATGAATTCGACGGCTGGGTGCGCCACGATGGCGAAGAGTTCATGTATGTTCTGACCGGTGTTGTCCGGCTCTATACCGAGTTTTATGAGCCGGTCGAAATGCGCAGGGGTGACAGCGCCTATTACGATGGCAGCATGGGCCATAACGTAATCTCCGTCAGTGACGAAGACGCGACAATCCTTTGGGTCACATCACTTGCTTAGCGACGCGCGGCAGAATTCTCTGTTCAGGCCTTCGGTGAACAGGAAGTCTTCGACCTCTTCATGAGCTTCGTTCATGGTTAACTGGTGACGCTCGGCCAGATAGGCTTCGAACCCTTTACGATCTTGTGATACGCGCATCATGTCTTGGTCACGCAAATTCGGAAAACGCCGCTTTGCACGTGCGTAGGCCGCATTCCAGTCTTGTGTCAAATCCGTCCAGTTCATCATGTATGAGCTTTCCTTATGTAGCGATTAGGACTGCTCTCCCCTCCTTAGGGTACGTAATGGGTGCCGTAAGGGAAGACATGACAAAATGTCGCAGCATGTCACTGCATTCCTTTTACAAGATTGTGCCTCTGCAATAGCTGCCGCAACAGGGCGGCGGGCTTGAAATTATTCAAAGTACCTACGGATCAGGAGACCTGTTTGTTGCGGCACCGGGAAATCCCGGCGAGCAGATTGTAAAGGCGATCTCGATCTTTGGGCTACGTCTAAATATTTCGATTCAATGTAGCTTTTAGTGTTGGCCAAAGCAGGCCGAAGGCCCGTCTCATGGGATCATCCGGCGTCCGACATGGCCTGCATGTGGTGCTGCGATTTGTCGTCGCCAAACGTATACCTGAATGTGATGGCAATGTGCTGATTTCCGCCGACAGGCGTGGTTTTCATGGGCCAATCGGGCAGGAAGAGCAAAGGAATCGTGTATTTCAAGGCGTCCGCCAACACTCCGCGGTGAACAGCCGGTGTTGTACAAAACCCGGCTGCCCTGATGTTCATGTGACTACCCGGCGACGTACCACCACACTTCCGGCATGTATTGCGGTCCATCGCCATAGATTGGCACAGTGTCGGGGAACCTGAGCTCGCGTATGTGGGCAATCCGCCCGACATCAAAACTCCAGATCGGGATGACATAGCGACCGGCCGTCAGAACCCGGTCAAGCGCGCGGGTTGCCGCGGTGAAATCTTCACGTGTTTCCGAGGCAAGCATGGCGTCAATCATCGCATCAACAGCGGGCGAGGCCACGCCCATCAGGTTGCGTGTGCCGGGTGTGTCCGCGTTCTCGCTTCCCCAATACAAACGCTGTTCATTGCCGGGAGACAGTGAAAGAGCACGCCGGAAAGGCGTAACATCAAAATCCAGTTCCCCAGTGCGCCCGACATACTGCGCGTTGTCGACCTGTTCCGTCGTAACCTGAATGCCAAGCCGTTCCAGAGCGCGGGAATAAATCTCGACCACCGACGCCATCTCGCTGTCACCCTGCTGCAGCAAGACCGTCATTTTGAACGGGTCACCATTCGTGTTGCGCAAGACTCCGTCCTGAACGGTCCAACCCGCTTCGGTCAACAGTTTGGTGGCTTTGCGAATATTTGCGCGGTTGCGGGCTGAACCGTCGCCCTTCGGCAGTTCATACCCTTCCAGCGTGCCGGGGATCAGATCCGAGGCAAAGGGTTCCAGCAGGGCTTTTACCTGCCCTTGGGCCGGTCCGGGCTGCATGGCCAGGTCCGAGCCTGAAAAGTAGGACGTGATCCTTGGCTGCGCCCCACCAGTGATCGTGTCGTTGATGAACTCGAAGTTGAAGGCCAGCGTCATGGCCTCGCGAACGCGCCAGTCGTCGAACGGGGCTTTGCGGGTATTCATCACGAACCCGGTCATGCCTGACGGTTTGCCATGCGGGATCTCGGTCTTGATGACATCGCCGCGCTGAACGGCGGGGAAGCTGTATTGCGTGTCCCATTTGTCGCCGTTGAACTCACGCACCGCTGATAGCTCGCCAGCTTTGAAGGCCTCGAACAGGACGCTGCCGTCGCCGTAGAACTCGATCCGCATTTCATCCAGATTCATGGTGCCGCGACGGAACGGGATATCCTGCCCCCAATACTCAGGGTTGCGACGAAGGTTCACATAGCGCCCCGCCTCGTAGCTTTCGATCACATAGGGGCCGGTTCCGATTGGGACATCGTGCAAGGCGGCGTCGGCAAATTTCTTGTCCTTCCACTGCGCCTTTTGGAGGACCGGACGCATCCCTGCGAGCAGGGCAAGTTCGCGATCCGGCACGTTGAAAGTAATCCGAACCGAACGCGGGCCGGTCTGTTCGATCCTGTCGATTTTGTCCCAAAAACCGCGATAGCGCAGATGCCCCTGAGTGCCGAGCGTCTCGTATGACCAGATCACGTCGTCAATCGTGACCGGGCTGCCGTCGGAAAACCGGGCCTCTTCCCGCAGGGTAAATTCAACCCATGACCGGTCGGGAGCCGTCTCAACTGATTCGGCTAACAGCCCGTAAAGTGTGAAAGGTTCGTCCCAGGATCGCCCCATCAGGCTTTCATGGGTCCAAAATGGCAATTGCCAGGGCGAGGTGCCTTTTTGCAAAAACGGGTTCAGGCTGTTATAGCCGCCAGTATTTCCGAAAACGACTTTGCCGCCTTTGGGCGCATCGGGGTTGGCATAGGGTAGGGACACAAAATCCGGTGGTAGGGCCGGGTCTCCATACATAGCTATGCCATGAGACGATTCTGCATGGGCGGACGAGATCATCAAAATGCTGGCGATTCCCGCCGCAAGTGGTCGAAACGGTCGGAGAAAATCCGGGCTCATTTTGGAAACAATCCTGCTCTGGCCTTATTTTGTTGGGATTCACCGTAGTGATGATTTTTCATATTATCAAACTTTTAGCTTGGACGAAGGCGTGGAATTGCTTATAAAGGATGCACTGCTCGATAGGTTTCTTGCCTGTATGAAACCTGCCTCAATAACTTAACGCCCGCTTCGTGCGGGCGTTTTTTTTGGCTGCTTGAGAAGTGTCAGGCTGGGATTTCAGACCAGTGTGTTTCCCCGTTTTCTTTGCAGGTGCAGCATGGCATTGTGCACCAAATCATCGCATCAGGGAGAACGGTCATGAGCCTTTCCGGCAAAACAGCAATCATCACTGGGTCTAATTCTGGCATCGGTCTGGGGGTCGCGCGCGAGCTGGCGAAGGCCGGAGCAGATGTCGTCCTTAATTCCTTTACGGACCGTGACGAAGATCACGCGTTGGCTGCTGAGATTGCCAAAGAGACCGGAACCAACGCGCGTTACATCAAGGCGGACATGTCAAGAGGCGATGAGTGCCGCGCGCTGATTGAGCAGGCCGGATCTTGCGACATACTTGTGAACAACGCGGGCATTCAGTTTGTGTCCCCGATCGATCAGTTCCCGGTGGATAAATGGGATGCGATTATTGCGATCAACATGAACTCGGCCTTTCACACGACCGCGGCCGCACTGCCGATGATGCGCAAAGCGGGATGGGGTCGTATCGTGAATATCGCCTCGGCGCATGGTTTGACGGCGTCGCCGTTCAAGGCAGCCTATGTTGCCGCCAAGCACGGGGTGGTGGGGATGACCAAGACCGTTGCCTTGGAAACGGCGCAAGAACCGATCACCTGCAACGCCATTTGCCCGGGCTATGTGCTGACGCCTCTGGTCGAGGCCCAGATCCCGAACACGATGAAAGAATACAATATGAGCCGCGAGGAGGTCGTGAAAAACGTGCTTCTTGAACGGCAACCTTCCAAGGAATTCGCCTCCGTTGAGCAACTGGGCGGGACAACCATTTTCCTGTGCTCGGACGCGGCGGCGCAGATCACGGGAACCACGATTTCTGTCGATGGCGGCTGGACCGCCTTGTGATTGGCCTTGGGGGCGCTGCCCCCAAACCCCCGGAGTATTTCTGAAAAGATGAAGGGTGAGGGCGGTGATACGGATCAATCTGGCTTTGCAGGGCGGCGGTGCGCATGGGGCATTCACCTGGGGTGTGCTTGACCGGCTGCTGGATGAGGAAGACATCGAGGTTGCTGCGATCACTGGAACATCCGCCGGTGCGTTGAACGGTGCGGCGTTCAAATCGGGGATGGTTCATTCAGGACGTGAGGGTGCGCGCGCGCAACTGGATGGGCTTTGGAGGCGTATGGGCGCGATTGGTGACATGCGTATCGCCAATTGGTTTCGCAGGTTGGAACCGGCTGTAATCGCGCAGGCGATGGAATATTCGGTGCCGTTTTCCTTCGGTGATGCCTGGTCGCGGATGGTGTCGCCTTATGCTTATGGTCCATTCTACAGCAATCCGCTGGAGCCGGTGGTGGACAGGTTCAATTTTGCGGAAGTTTGCGCCGATGCGGGACCCCGCCTGTTTGTGTGCGCCACCTGTGTGAGAAGCGGCAAGATCCGCGTGTTTACCGGGGAGGAAGTCTCGACAGATGCCATTTTGGCTTCGGCCTGCCTGCCGACCCTGTTCAAGGCTGTCGAGATATTTGATCCAAAGACAGACCGGATCGAGGCCTATTGGGATGGCGGTTATACTGGTAATCCGGCGCTCTATCCGCTGTTCAACAATGATCTGCCGGATGATGTGGTGATCGTGAATATCAACCCGTTGGAGCGCGACGCGGTGCCGGTCACACCGCAGCAGATCCAGAACCGGATAAACGAGATCAGCTTCAATTCATCCCTGTTTCGCGAATTGCGGGCAATCAGCTTTGTTCAACGGCTTCTGAAAGAGGGCAAGCTGAAGGCCGGGGACATGAGCCGCGTTCTGGTGCATATGATTGCCGATAACGAGTTGATGAGCAGCCT
This sequence comes from Ruegeria sp. AF1, assembly GCF_056542125.1. NCBI lineage: Bacteria > Pseudomonadati > Pseudomonadota > Alphaproteobacteria > Rhodobacterales > Roseobacteraceae > Ruegeria > Ruegeria sp. AF1. The sequence continues at coordinate 496,600 of NZ_JBQFZG010000001.1, read as the reverse complement.
GTCTGTTGCCACTAAAACCGTGCCCAACCCGGTTATTTTGCACAAGCTGAAACAGGCGGGGCGGGTAGCGGCGGATCGTTTTCTGGCCAAGCATAAGAGTGATCTGGGTCAGACCAGTACTGTCGATCTGCCAGCTATGTTCGGTTAATCACTCGGGCGGTTGCGTGGGGTCTTTTTCGTTGGGATAAACGAGCCCGGCCGAAATCACCAGTTTCGCGGCATCCTCTATTGTCATGTCCAGCATAATTACGTCTTCCATCGGGAAAAACAGCAAAAAGCCCGAGGTCGGGTTGGGTGTAGTCGGGACAAAAACGCTGAGCAGCTCTCCTCCAGTTTCCGCGCGTTTGCTGATTTCGCCTTTGGCGGTTGTCGAGACGAATCCAATGGCCCAGATCCCGCGGCGGGGATACTGGATCAGGCATGCCTTTTCAAAAGAGCGTTCGGTTTGGGCAAATACGGTTTCCGAGATCTGTTTGATCCCGGAATAGATCGAGCGGACGACCGGCATCCGATCTACCACGCTTTCAGCGAACAGGATCAGGGACCGGCCCAGAATTCCTTTTGCGATCCACCCTACGATAACGGTAAAGATCAGGAAGATCACGACGCCCACGCCGCGCAGGTTGATACCGACGTAACGTTCCGGTTGGAATTGATGAGGAACCAGTGGCAGGACCGCACTGTCGATCCAACCGACTACCGACCAGATCAGCCAGACCGTCAGCCAGACCGGCGCAATGACAACCAGCCCCGTCAGGAACGACGCGCGCAGCCGTGCCAGCATGCCGGGGCGGCGATGAAGCGGTTCTTCGTCGAACGGTGTATTCATCTTGGATCCGAGTGGTTATCGGGATTTAGGTAGTCAATCGGTAGCCTTGGCACAATAGGCTTGCGTTATCCCTGTTCTACCAGTGCCCGTGCAATCGCCGCCGCGAGGCGCGCATTGTTGCGCACAAGGGCAATGTTGGCAGTCAGCGAACGGCATTCGGTCTTTTCAAAGATACGTTGCAGCAGATAGGGCGTCACATCTTTTCCGGTAATCCGATGCGCATCAGCATCAGCCTGTGCCTCGGCGATGATGGGGGCCAGTATTTCGGCAGGGATCTGATCCGCGATCGGGATCGGGTTGGCCACCAGCTGCCCGCCAGGCAGGCCCAATGCGCGACGGGTTGCATGGGCCTTGGCGATAGCTTCTGGAGTGTCCATGCGCAGGGGGGCAGCATAGGGTGACTTTGCAGACCAGAAGGCAGGAAACGCATCCTGACCATGGGCGATGACTGGAACCCCCAGCGTTTCCAGAACCTCAAGGGTTTTGGCCAGATCAAGGATAGCCTTGGCTCCGGCTGCGACGACGGTGACCGGTGTATGGCCAAGTTCGTGCAGATCAGCCGAGATGTCGAACGTGGTTTCGGCGCCCTGATGCACGCCACCGATGCCGCCTGTAGCAAACACCTCGATCCCGGCGTAATGCGCGGCGATCATAGTGGCGGCGACGGTTGTGGCTCCGGTGCCGCCGGTCGAGATGCAGGCCGCCATATCCGCGCGCGAGATTTTGGCAACGCCTTGCGTCTGACCCAGCCATTGCAACTGGTCCGGCTCGAGCCCCACATGCAATTTGCCTTCAATCACCGCCATGGTTGCCGGAACCGCCCCCGCATCGCGGATGTCCTGTTCGACCTGAGCCGCAACTTCGACGTTTTGCGGGTAGGGCATGCCGTGGGTGATGATGGTGCTTTCCAGCGCAACGATGGGACGGCCCGCTTCCTTGGCGGCGCGGACCTCGGCAGAATATTGGATGTCGATCACAGTGGGGTTTCTCCGGAAACGTAGGTTGCTGCGGCATGCAGAGCGCGGGTTAGAGCCTCGTCACTTGATGCGCCGCCGGATTCTGAGGCGATATGAGCCGCCATGAAGGTATCCCCGGCACCGGTCACACGGGTGACCAGAACGGAGGGGGGTGTTTGGGTCAGAATTTCGTCTGAACTACCGACCGTGGCCGAGCTGCCGCCATCGGTGACCAGCACGCGTAGCGCGCCACGATCCAGAAGGCCTTTTGCGGCAGATTCAGAATCGGTGAATTCGCGCTGGCACAATATTCCTGCCTCTTCGAGGTTCACATAAAGCGTGGCGCGGGCGTGTTTCAGGAAGGGCAATAGGCGCTCGGCCTTACCGGGCGAGGCCGGGGCAACACGCAGATCGGCACGGGCGAAAGCAGGGCTTTGGGCGATTTCTTCCAGCAGGTTCAGGGTCAGGTTTCCGTCAAGTGCAATGGCGCCCTCAAAGGGCATGTTTTCATAACCAATCGGGCCGTGCATCAGCGGACGCAGGATCTTTGCGCCAGCGGCTTCCAGCGAATGCGCGTCGGCAATGGCCGCGATCAACCCGTTGGCACCTTCGACGGCCATATACCGGTCGGTTGGCAGGTCCTGCGAGCGATAGATGTGATCCGTGATCATGCCGAGGCGGGAGCAGGCATGAATCAGTTCGTCGCCCTCGGGGTCACGACCGATGGCAGTCAGCAGGGTGGGCGTCATACCAAAACGCACCAGCGTCATGGCTATGTTCATCGCAACACCACCCGGCAGGCGAGTAATCCGGCCGGGCACGTCCGAGCCATGCCGCATGGCACTGGCTGATCGTCCGATCACGTCCCACAGGACCGAGCCGATACACAGGATATTACTGTTCTGAGTCATAAAGGACGTCATGCCGCAGCGGTGATGCCCATGCAAGTCAGAACGTTACCGCAATCAGAGATTTACGATCCACAGGTCCCATATACCCTTTGGGCTTGCGATCTGCGGCCTTCGCGGGAACAATCGAAAGCAATGATTGGTGATTTGATTTTCCTGTTGGAGCTTTTCGTATGAATGGCCCTGCTTTCCGCGCCATCTTTCGAACCCTCAAAACCTGTGCCCTGAGTTTTTTTGTTCTTGCAACTTTATATCCCGGATCGGGCAGGGCGCAATCCGCCCCGCCGACCGTTGTTGATTTCTGGATCAAGTCCAACACTCTGTTTCTTGAGTTGAAATGGAATGCCGAGGCCATGTTGACCGGGAACAATCCCGCGCAGCCCGCTGCGTTTTCCAACGATCCAAACTACAAATCCTTGCGGCGAATGGTTTCGTCTGAGCTGGAACCCCAGATCAAAGAGTTCGTTCATCTCTGGAAACAAAATCTTGTCGTGGAGGCACCAGAGCGATTGAGTTTGTCTTATGAAGGCGTGCGTATCCCTGTTGTGGGAGATACGGAGAAAGTGCGGGTTTCCAAACTGTTGCTGACTGCTCCTTTGCCCGATCAGGCGTCAAACCTGCGTCTGACCTGGCCGTCAGAAAGCGGACCAATCGTTCTGCGACAGCAAAATGTCGCGGCGCCATACACCGGGTATTTGGCTGCCGGTGAAGCCAGCCCGCTGATCCCCTTGCAAGGCGGGGCGTCTCTGACAACGCAACAAACATTGCAGACATATTTCACAAAAGGGGTCGATCAGTTTCTCCGAAACCCAATTAAGCCATCCATTCTTGTTTTGGCGCTAGTGTTTCTGTCTTTGAAATTGCGCCCGGTGGTATCTCAACTGGTTTTCCTTTCAGCGGGCGCCCTGATCGGGCTTGGGCTGGGATTGTATGGCGTATTGGATGCAGGAAAAGTGAGCGAGGCCCCTGTTCTGGTTGCTTCGACCATCGTTCTGGCGCTGTGGAACCTGGTTGCCCGGCGATTGCAGGTCTGGCGTTTGTTGGCGGTTCTCGCCATTGGCGGTTTTCAAGGTCTGGTAATTGCCTCGAACCTGATCGGGATCGGGGTGCCACCAGATCATTTGCCCCCGGCCATCCTGGGCTTTGGCGCCGGGAGTATTCTGCCGCTTGTTGTTGTGGCCCTTGCTGGGCTTGCTCTGTCGCTTTTGTTTTCTGGCGGCTCGCACCGAACCCGAGGCCGGATATCGGTTCTGGCCTCGATGTTGATTGCAGGTGCCGGGGTCTTTTGGATTGTCGAGCCTTGGGTGCTGGGTTAAGGCAACGCCGCCAGCAGCGTTTTCAGCGCCGCCAGCGGATCGTCACTGCCCCAGATCTCATCGCCAATGCCAAAGAAATCAGTGCAGGGGGCCAGGTCGCGGATCAGTTCGGGTGTCAGCCCACCTTCGGCCACAACCGGAACCTCAATCATCTCGGACCACCATTGGAACAGGTCCTTTTCGGCGCGGGTTCCGTCCCTCAGTTTGGCCGATCCGACAGGACCGAAGGCCACATAATCCGCTCCGTTTTCGCCAGCAGTCATACCATCATGGCTCGACGCGCCGCAAAAGCTTCCGACGATTGCATCAGCGCCCAGTTCCTTGCGCGCGGTGCGGACCGAGCGTGCAGCATCATCCAAATGCACCCCGTCCAGCCCCAGACGCTGCGCCAGCAATACATGGTTCGAGATTACGATGGCCACGTCGCGCGCGTGGGCGATTTCACGGCAAGCGTCGGCCGCGCGAGCGATGGTATCTTCGTCACTTCCGGCCAACGCGAGGCGGACACAGGCAATCTCGACCCCGTCCAGCACAGTCGCCAGCTTGTTCGTGAACGTGCTCAACTCGATAGTCGGAGGCGTGATCAGGTAAATCTGCGGCTGCTCGGGGGTGTCCATGGGCGCGTCCTTCGGCTTTCAGTCTTTGGCGCGGTTTAGCGGATTGCGGCTGGGAAGCAAACTTTTATGGTCAAGAGCCTGCAAATAACGCCCTTGCGCCTTGCCCTGCAAGAGCCTGCCAATTACAGCAGGCCAAGTTTTCTTAAGGTGAGCCATGCCCAGCGACAAACCCCAGCCTTCCTTCGTTCTTGTGCGCCCGCAGATGGGTGAAAACATCGGCGCTGCTGCGCGGGCGATGTGGAACTTTGGGCTGGACCGGATGCGTATTGTAGCCCCCCGTGACGGCTGGCCGAACCCCAAAGCGGTGGCAATGTCCAGCGGTGCAGGGCGCTTGCTGGATGAGGCGCAGTTGTTTGATGATCTGGCCGGATCGCTGGCCGACAGCACGTTTGTCTTCGCCACAACAGCTCGTCAGCGGGGCTTGACCAAACCTGTCTACAGCCCCGAACACGCAATGAGGATTGCCGCCGAAAAGATCGCTGCGGGCGAGAAGGTTACAGTTCTGTTCGGCCCTGAACGCGCGGGGCTAGAGAATGAAGACATCGCCAAGGCCAACGCGATCATCTCGGTGCCGGTGAACCCGGAATATGCCTCGCTGAACCTTGGTCAATGCGTATTGCTGACCGCCTATGAGTGGATGCGCCAGACCGGGGATGTAGTGCATGAGTCGACCGACCTGGGCAAAGGCGACTGGGCCACGGGGATCGAAGTCGAAAAACTTGTCGAGCACTACGAGGACAGGCTGGAGGAGGCGGGGTTCTTCTACCCTCCCGAAAAGGCCGAAGGGATGAAGGTTAACCTGCGCAACCTGTGGTCGCGGATGCGGATGACACGGGCCGATGTGCAGATGTTGCACGGGATCATGCGGCAGATGGTCCGCTGGAAGGATAAAGGCTGAGGCTGGACCTATCTTCACCCAAGCCCTAGCTTGTGGCGAAATCAGGACATGAGGACAGCATGAGCGGTAAGCGCAGCATCTTCGAAGAGGTCACGGACACCGAAAAACAACAGGCGGTTCAACCCGGTATGATCGACCGGGGGCGCGGCGGCGCGCGCAACGCGATCCGCATCTGGCTGATGATCCTGTTTGCTCTGGTCGTTGTGATGATCGCGGTTGGCGGCCTGACGCGCCTGACTGACAGCGGCCTCTCGATCACCGAATGGCGCCCGATCACCGGAGCTTTGCCGCCGATGACCGAGGCGGACTGGCATGCAGAGTTCGACAAGTACAAGCAGATTGACCAATGGCGCATCCAGAACCAGTGGATGGAGTTGGGTGACTTCAAATCCATCTATTGGTGGGAATGGGGCCATCGTCAGTTGGGTCGCATGATCGGTCTGGTCTGGGCCGTTGGATTTCTGACCTTTCTTCTCTCCCGCAAGATCCCGACAGGGTGGACGGGAAAGTTGATCGTTCCGGGTCTTCTTGGCGGTCTGCAGGGCGCTGTTGGTTGGTGGATGGTGGCCTCGGGCGTCACCCAGGGTGAAGGCATGACGGCTGTTGCAAGTTACCGTCTGGCAATACACTTGGGGCTGGCCTTTGTGATCCTGGGAGCCCTAGCCTGGTACATCTTTGAACTCGGCCGGGAAGAACGTGATCTGATGCAGGCGCGCCGGGCCAAAGAGGTCAGGCTGTTTTCATTGTCCACAGGGCTGATGCATTTCGCCTTTTTACAAATACTCATTGGCGCGCTTGTCGCCGGGATCGACGCCGGGCGGTCTTACACCGACTGGCCGCTGATGGGGGGGCACGTGCTGCCCCCGGATGCGACTATGTTGGAACCGATGTGGCGAAATTTCTTTGAAAGCCCCGGTCTGGTACAGTTCATCCATCGCTGTGCGGGGTATCTGCTGTTCATCTTTGCCGTCGTCGTCTGGCGACGTGGTGGCGGCAGCGCGCATCCGCAGACACGTTTTGCCTTTAACGCTGCTTTCGCCGCGCTTACGTTACAGGTCGTCGTCGGCATCGTGACCGTGGTTTATGGCGCGCCATGGCAGATCGCTATCTTCCACCAGTTTATGGCCGTTATCGTCTGGACGCTGATCCTGCGCGCGCGGTTCCTCACGGCTTATCCAATCGCAACATCTGTGCGCGGAGTTTAAAACTATGACCGCTTTCAATGAACTGATGACCTTTCAGCGGGAAACTTCGGCTTTGGGCCAGATCGCCGGTCGGCTTGGCTGGGATCAGGAAACCGTCATGCCGCGCGGCGCAGCGCCTCAGCGTGCCGAAGAAATGGCAGCTATCGAATCTGTCCTGCACGCGCGCCGTTCCGATCCTCGTGTTGCCGAATGGCTGGATCAGGCCGCACCTCAGGATGAGGTCGGCAAGGCGCAGATGCGTGAAATCCGGCGCGCATATGATCGCGCGGTGAAGGTGCCTGCCGATCTGGCGACGGCGATTGCCCGTGTGACGTCCGCTGCACAGGGAAAGTGGGCGCAGGCGCGCGCAGACGAAGATGTCTCGGCCTTTCTTCCGGTTCTGGAAGAGGTCGTGTCGCTGAAACGACAGGAAGGCGAGGCGCTGGCGCAAGGGGGCGACGTATACGACGCCATGGCCGGAGATTACGAACCTTACACGACCAGCGCCCAGATCGCGGAAATCTTCGACCAGATGCGCCCACGACTGGTAGCCCTGCGTGCCGCCGTGCTGGAGCGGCCCGAGCCCGCTGCCCTGAACCGCAGTTTTGATGAGCAGACCCAGATGCGTCTGACACAAAAACTGGCGGTCGCCTTTGGCTATGACCTGAACAATGGCCGCGTGGACAAGGCGGTTCACCCATTCAGTTCCGGCAGCGGTCTTGACGTCCGCATCACCACGCGAACCAGCGAAACAGACCCGTTCAACTGTTTCTATTCCACCATTCACGAGGTGGGCCACGCCGCCTATGAACAGGGGATCGACGAGAAATACCTCCTGACACCGCTCGGGTCTGGCGTGTCGATGGGCGTGCATGAAAGCCAAAGCCGGATCTACGAAAACCAGTTGGGTCGGTCGCGGGCCTTTACCGGATGGTTGTTCGAACAAATGAAAGAGGCGTTCGGCGATTTCGGCATTGCCGATCCGGACGCGTTTTATGCGACGGTCAACCGCGTCCATAACGGCTATATCCGCACCGAGGCGGATGAGGTCCAATACAATCTGCACATCATGCTGCGGTTTGATCTGGAACGCGCGCTGATGGCCGGAGACTTGCAGGTCGGCGATCTGGAGGCCGCCTGGAATGATCGGTTCAAGGCAGATTTCGGTTATGCGGTCGACAAGCCCTCGAACGGTTGTTTGCAGGATGTGCACTGGTCGGTTGGGCTGTTCGGTTACTTCCCGACCTACTCGCTGGGCAATGTCTATGCTGGGTGCCTCTATCAGGCCTTGCGCGTCTCTGAACCCGATCTTGACGCGCAACTGGCCCGAGGCGACACGTCCGGCGCGACCGGCTGGTTGCGTGAGCATGTGCAGCAGCATGGCGGCCTTTATGCACCGCGCGAGGTGATTGCCCGTGCCAGCGGTGTTGAACCCGGACCGGACCCATTGCTAAGCTATCTTGAGGCCAAGTTCGGCGCGCTCTACGATTTGTGAGTTTCCGAATTGCCTCCCAAGCGTTAGAATCGGTGCACCGATACCATCGCCTGGGAGGCAACGATGACCGGAAAAGCCCGCAAGAAAGCCAGTGATTTTGATCCGCGTATCCTCGAGATATTCGACGGATATGTGCACGGCACGATGTCCAAGCGTGAGTTCATCTCAAAAGCCGGTAAATACACGGCTGCTGGAGTGACAGGCGCAATGATTCTGGACCAGTTGCAACCTAATTACGCCTGGGCGCAACAGGTGGCCCCGGACGATCCCGCGATCCAAACCATGGTGGTCGCATATGACAGCCCGGATGGGCATAGCGAAACCAGCGGCCTGATGGCGATGCCGGCAAATGCCGAAGGTAAACTGCCTGCGGTACTGGTCGTGCACGAGAACCGGGGTCTAAACCCTTATATCGAGGACGTTGTGCGCCGCGCGGCCAAGGCCGGTTTCCTGGCTTTTGGACCTGATGGGTTGTCCCCCCTTGGCGGCTATCCCGGTACTGATGAAGAAGGGCGCGAGATGCAGCGCTCGATGGACCGGGAAAAACTGATGGCGGATTTTTTTGCGGCTTTTGAGTTCTTACGTGATCACGAACTTTCGACAGGCAAGGTTGGCGCTGTCGGATTCTGCTATGGCGGAGGTGTTTGCAACGCCTTGGCCGTGGCCTATCCGGACCTTGCGGCCTCGGTGCCATTCTACGGTCGGCAACCACCAGCCGAAGATGTTCCGTCCATCGAAGCACCTCTTATGATTCACTATGCCGGTCTGGACGAGCGTATCAACGCTGGATGGCCTGCATATTCAGAGGCGTTGAAAGCCAATCAAAAGAAATTCAGCGTGCACTTCTATCCGGACGTCAATCACGGTTTTCACAACGATACGACGCCCAGGTATGACGAAGCCGCGGCAAATCTGGCATGGAGCCGGACCATCGCTTTTTTCAATGCCTACCTGACATGAACTGAACCCCGGGAATCGTCGAACCGGTGCCCGGGGTTACTGTCATTCTTCCTCGTCGCCCTGATCGGCGATCCACGCGACGCTGACGACTTCTTCGCCCTTGCCGGTATTGAATACCTTCACGCCACCTGCGGAACGTGAGCGGAACGAGATTCCATCGACCGGCACCCGGATAGATTGGCCTTTCGATGTGGCCAGCATGATCTGATCGTCGATCTCGACCGGGAAGGATGCAACCAAATCCCCACCGCGCATCGCTTTGTCCATCGCGGCTACGCCCATGCCGCCACGTCCGCGCACCGGGTAGTCGTGGCTTGAACTCAACTTGCCAGCACCACCGGCGGTGATGGTCAGGATCAGGTTTTCAGCCGCCGACATCTCGGCATATTTTTCCTGGCTAAAATCGCTGCTTGCTGCGGCTTCCTCCTCGTCACCAGCGTCTTCTTCGGTAAGCCCTGCAACTGCACGCCGCATCTTGAGATAGGCCACACGATCTTCGGGGGTCGCCTCGAAATGACGGATCACGGACATCGACACGACACGGTCACCGTTGGTCAGCCTGATCCCCCGGACACCTGTGGATTCGCGTGAGTTAAAGACTCGCACGTCGGTGGTCCGGAAACGGATCGCGCGGCCGGAATTGGTGACCAGCATCACGTCTTCGTCTTCTGAACAGATGCGTGCATTCACCAGTTCGACGCCGTCGGGCAGTTTCATCGCAATCTTGCCGTTGCGCCGGACATTGGTGAAGTCTGACAAGCGGTTACGACGCACGTCACCTGCGCTGGTGGCAAAGACGATCTGGAGGTTTTCCCATTCTTCGTCGGGTACATCCACGGGCATGATTGCGGCGATGGAAACACCGGTTGGGATCGGAAGAATGTTGACGATGGCCTTACCTTTGCCGGTACGCCCGGATTGGGGCAAGCGCCAGGTCTTGAGCTTGTAGACCATCCCATCTGTTGTGAAGAACAGCAGCTGAGTGTGGGTGTTTGCAACGAAGAGGTTGGTAACAACATCCTCTTCCTTGGTCTGCATCCCCGAAAGGCCCTTGCCACCGCGTTTCTGGGCGCGGAAATCTGCCAGCGGCGTTCGTTTGATATAGCCGCCCGAAGTGATGGTCACGACCATGTCTTCACGCTCGATCAGGTCTTCGTCTTCCATGTCGCCCGACCAGTCGACGATCTCAGTGCGGCGGTCGACCGCGAACTGTTCACGCACGCTGCGCAGCTCATCAGCGATGATGCTCATGATCCGTTCGCGTGAGGACAGAATATCAAGGTATTCCTTGATCTTGGCTGCCAGTTCTTCCAGTTCGTCCGTGACTTCTTTGACGCCCAATTGGGTCAGGCGCTGCAAGCGCAACTCCAGAATGGCGCGGGCCTGCACCTCGGTCAGGTTATAGGTGCCATCGTCATTCATCTTGGACAGAGGATCGTCGATCAGGCGCAGATAACTTTCGATTTCGGAGGCAGGCCAGCGGCGGGTCATCAGCTTTTCACGCGCTTGCGCCGCGTCCGCAGACGACCGGATCGTTGCGACCACTTCATCGACGTTGGACACTGCCACAGCCAGACCACACAGGATGTGGCTGCGTTCGCGCGCCTTGCGCAGGTCGTAGGCGGTGCGGCGGGCAACGACATCTTCACGGAAGTCGATGAACGAGGTCAGGAACCGGCGCAGGGTCAACTGCTCGGGGCGGCCACCATTCAGCGCCAGCATATTGCAGCCAAAGGAGGTCTGCATCGGCGAAAAGCGATAGAGCTGGTTCAGCACCACCTCGGGCGTCGCGTCACGTTTGAGCTCGACCACAACGCGCACACCGTTGCGGTCGGATTCGTCTTGTACATGGGCCACGCCTTCGATCCGCTTCTCGCGAACTGCCTCGGCGATCTTTTCAATCATCGCGGCCTTGTTCACCTGATAGGGAATCTCGTCGACAACGATGGCATAGCGGTCCTTGCGGATTTCTTCTACTCGGGTCTTGGCGCGGATGATGACGCTGCCACGGCCCTCCAGATAGGCCTTGCGCGCACCGGAACGCCCCAGCATCAGGCCACCGGTCGGAAAGTCGGGACCGGGGATGTATTCGATCAGCTGTTCTGATGTAAGGTCGGGATCGTCGATCAGCGCCAGAGTCGCATCGACCACTTCACCAAGGTTGTGCGGCGGAATGTTCGTCGCCATCCCCACGGCGATACCACCGGCGCCATTGACCAGCATGTTCGGGAAACGGGCCGGCAGAACCGTCGGTTCCCGGTCCTTGCCGTCATAGTTGTCCTGAAAATCAACCGTTTCTTTTTCGATATCAGCCAACAGGGAAGCGGCGGGCTTGTCCATCCGCACTTCGGTGTAGCGCATAGCCGCCGGGTTATCGCCGTCCATCGAGCCAAAGTTGCCCTGACCGTCCAGCAGCGGCAGCGACATCGAGAAATCCTGCGCCATCCGCACCAGTGCGTCATAGATCGCGCTGTCACCATGCGGGTGGTACTTACCCATCACGTCGCCCACCGGACGGGCCGATTTGCGGTACGACTTGTCGTGCGTGTTCCCCGTTTCGTGCATCGCATACAGAATGCGGCGGTGCACCGGTTTCAGCCCGTCGCGCAAATCAGGGATCGCGCGGCTAACGATGACCGACATGGCATAGTCCAGATAGGATGTGCGCATTTCGGATTCGATGGAAACCGTCGGGCCGTCGTAGACTGGGCGCTCGGGCGGGGTTTCATCCATGTTTTCAGGAATTTCTGGCGTATCGCTCACGTAAACTGCCCGTGTCTTGTTCTGGGTCTATATCTTGTGGGTGTATCTTATCAGACCCGGCACATAAGGTGCAAGCAAGCAGCGCCTTTACGGGGATTTTCCGCGGTAATACTCAAGTAACATATTGTTATATAAGTATTAGAAGTTTTTCGTGGTATCTTGAATGGACCTTGTATCAAGCAGGAGGTCTGCATGAACCCAAGCGAAACCGAATTGATGCTCAAGGGGTACGGGCTGACAACGGCTGAGTTTTTCTATCATATGCCCGACTATATCCACGTCTTGAACACGTTCATCTGGCAGGATTACGACCTTGCGCCGGATCATCCGAAACTGTTCAAATTCATCGACTTCTGGCAGCGCGAAATCGAAGGCCCGCTGCATTCGGTCAAATTCACCCATCGCAAAATGATCGCACCGGGTGAGTGGCGCAACATGGTGGGCGAGTTTCGTGTGAACTGAGCGAGAGGCAGGTACGAGTTCCGTTGGTGCATGCTCTTCAATCATTGAAGCGAAATGGTCGGCGCGTGTCTGATGATCCGTCCGAAGCGAAATCAGGAATTCCTGAATCGTTCAGCCAGAGCAACTGGCACCGCCCAGCACGCAGAATTTGGCACAATGGGGGTGGTTCAGGTGAACGTCAGCCTCGGATTCGGCCAGAGAATGCCCCATCTCGAACTCCGACTCGTAGGGCAACAGGGTGCAGGCCAACACGGCAGGCCGGTCAGCGCCTTTCCGTTTCACCACCATGCGGGCGCTGGCGCACATCAATGCATCGGGTGATTTGTTCAGTATTCCCCAGCAAGCCGTTGTAATCTCGGGAACTTCGACAGTTTCGTCCATTTCCGGGAACAGGACGGTCCGAGCCGGGTTATGCGGGTCAATGTCAAAGCCGTGCTCTGTAAAGAATGCGGCATAACCCGCGCGACTTTCCGTGTCAGACTCACCCCAAACGGTGCGCCCGGCAACAGCCATGTTAAAGCCGTGATCGCGCAGCCACTTCATACCCGTCAGGGTTTTTTCAAAGCTCCCCTTGCCGCGTTCAAGGTCGTGCAGTTCTGCGCGGTAATGATCGACGGAAACACGCAGGGTCAGCTTGTCATTGAAAGTCCTTTGCAATGCCAGTAGCCCGTCGCGCACCTTGCGGCGCATCATCGGGGCCATCGCGTTGGTCAGGATCAGAACTTCGTATCCACGCTCCAGCGCGGCGCGGGTCATATCGATCATCTCGGGGTTCATAAAGGGCTCGCCGCCCGTAAAACCGATTTCACGCACAGGCCAATTGCGGGCTTCGATCTGATCCAGGTAGTCACGAACCTCGTCTGCAGTGATATAAACCAGTGCGTCATTGGTCGGGCTGCTGGCGATATAGCAGCTTACGCATTCAATATTGCACAGCGTGCCGGTGTTGAACCACAGGGTCTGAGGGTTGGTCAGGGAAACCTTTGCGCGGGTCTGGCCATCGGCCGTTACCAGTTTACGCTGAAACTTGCCGATATTGGCAAGCTGAGGGGCGTTGTCTTTCATTCCCGCATCCGGTTCGTTGAAGTCATCAAACTGATCTAGCCCTTTGTCGCGGATTTGGTAAGTCTGGTGCAGGGGTTCTGACAGAGTTTTGATCAACAAGATTTATTGAGCTTTGGTTGCGCTAACATTGGACATGCCGGAAGGGTCAGGGTAAGGACAACTCATGGTTTCACGTGTCATCCCTGTTGATCCATTTGATCTGATCATTTTCGGCGGCACCGGTGATCTGGCGCAGCGTAAGATCCTGCCTGCGCTTTTCCGTCGGTATTGTGCGGGTCAGTGGCACGAGGATGCCCGGATTATCGCAGCGGCGCGCGCCGGTCATTCGGCGGACGCCTTTCGTAAGATGGTTGCTGAGTCGCTGCAACGGCACGCTTCGGAACGCGCCCGGGATTCGCAAGCCCTGACCCGGTTCCTGCAACGGGTCGACTATGTATCGCTGGATGCCTTGACGTCGGAAGGTTGGGATGTACTGGGCGAAAAGCTCTCGCCGGACCGGGTTCGCGCTTTCTATTTCTCAGTCGGTCCCAGCCTGTTCGGGCCATTGGCCGAGCGGGTTAGGGCGTATGATCTGGTGACAGAAGAAACCCGCATCGTGGTCGAAAAGCCGTTTGGACATGATTTGGCAAGCGCGCGGGACTTGAATGCCACGCTGGCCGCGCATTTTAATGAAAATCAGATCTACCGGATCGACCATTATCTAGGCAAAGAAACCGTCCAGAATCTGATGGCGGTCCGCTTTGGCAATATGCTGTTCGAACCGCTGTGGAACAGCCAGTATGTCGACCATATCCAGATAACGGTTGCGGAAACTGTCGGTATCGCGGGGCGCGAAGATTATTATGAGCGCGCGGGTGCGATGCGGGATATGGTGCAGAACCACCTGATGCAGCTGCTCTGCCTGATTGCGATGGAACCTCCGGCCAAGTTCGATCCTGACGCAGTTCGGGATGAAAAGCTCAAGGTGATCCGGGCGCTTAATCCGGTTGAACCGCATCACATCGTGCGGGGGCAGTTTGCGGCCGGATCGGACGGGCCGGGATACCGGGACTGCGTTGGCAACCTGCGATCAACCACCGAAAGCTATGTGGCGTTAAAGGCCCATATCAGCAATTGGCGTTGGGCAGGTACACCGTTCTACCTGCGCACCGGCAAGCGTCTGGTGGCGCGCTCGTCGGTGATCAACGTGATGTTCAAGGACGCGCCGCATTCGATTTTCGGGGAAGAAGCGGGGCGTCACGCCAACACGTTGTCGATCCGGTTGCAGCCGAATGAAGGGATCACGCTGAAGGTGACGATCAAGGAACCGGGGCAGGGCGGGATGCGTCTGATCGATGTTCCCTTGGACATGAGCTTTGCCGAAGCCCTCGGCCCCGAAAATCAGGACCCGCCAGATGCGTATGAACGACTGGTGATGGACGTGATCCGTGGAAACCAGACCCTGTTCATGCGCGGGGATGAGGTTGAGGCCGCCTGGGCCTGGACCGATCCGATCATCGCTGGATGGTTGGCGCGCGGGGACGTGCCGAAGCCTTATGACAGCGGCAGCACGGGGCCGGGCGACGCTGAACTGCTAATGAAACGTGATGGACGCCACTGGCAAGGGATAAAGCCATGAAAATTCAGGAATATGCTGATCGCGAAATGCTTGCCATCGACGTGGCCAACGTGTTGGCGGGCGATCTTGAGGCCGCATTGCTGCACCATGATACCGTTGCAATGGCCGTCCCCGGGGGAACAACTCCGGGCCCGGTATTTGACAGCCTGTGTGCCGCCGATCTTGAGTGGGATCGTGTGCGTGTGTTGCCAACGGATGAACGCTGTGTGCCAGCGAATCATGACCGCTCTAACGAGCGTTTGATCCGCGAAAGGTTGCTGACCAGCAGGGCCTCTGTGGCGCAATATATTCCGCTTTATGTCCCTGGTGCAGAACCTGAGGCAGCGTTGCCTGAAATCGAGTCGCTGATTGCGCCGGTATTGCCATTGTCGGTGCTGGTACTGGGAATGGGCGAAGACATGCACACGGCCTCTCTTTTTCCGGGGATGGAAGGGCTGGAGGAAGCTTTGCGCAGTGATGCACCTACGTTGATCGTTGCCCGGACCGAAGTGCAGCCAGAGGCACGAATTTCCCTGACCGCTCCGGTCCTGGACGGGGCGCTGTCGAAACATCTGATCATCTATGGTCAGGCAAAGCGCACCGTTCTTGAAAAAGCTATGTCGCTACCGCCGGAAGAGGCACCGATCGCCGCAGTTCTTGGTGGCATGACCGTACACTGGGCGGAGTAAGGCAATGCATCTGGATGCTTTGAAAACACTGGCTCTGTCGAAAAGTGACCGTCGTATCCTTGACCTGTTTGCGGCAGATGCAAACCGGGCTGGAGCTTTTTCAACCTCATCCGGGGATATGGTCTTCGACTATTCAAAAACACAGATCGATGATGCGGTGCGATCCGCGCTCATTCAATTGTGTGCAGAGGCTGATCTGGCGTCTCGGCGTGATGCGATGTTTGCGGGCGAGAAGATCAACGAGACCGAAGGGCGCGCGGTGTTGCACACGGCCCTGCGCAACCTTGATGGCGGGCCGGTTGAGGTGGACGGTCAGGACGTTATGCCCGAGGTTCTGGACACGCTGCATCGGATGCGCGTGTTCGCTGAAGAGGTGCGTGGCGGCGCCATCGCTGGGGCGGGGGGCAACTTTACCGATGTGGTCAATATCGGCATCGGCGGGTCAGACCTTGGCCCGGTCATGGCCACGTTGGCGCTGGCACCTTATCACGATGGGCCGCGGGTGCATTACGTCTCGAACGTCGATGGGGCGCATATCGCGGACACGTTGCGGCAGCTCGACCCGACGCGCACGCTGGTCGTTGTCGCCTCAAAAACCTTTACCACAATCGAAACGATGACCAATGCACGCACCGCCCGTGCGTGGATGTCCGAAGGCGGGGGCGATCCGACGCGTCAGTTTGCCGCCGTTTCCAGCGCTTTGGACAAGACGCAGGCCTTCGGTATTCCCGAGGCGCATGTTTTTGGTTTCGCTGATTGGGTCGGTGGGCGTTATTCGGTTTGGGGGCCGGTCGGCTTGCCGGTCATGATTTCGGTTGGTTCAAAAGCTTTTGACGCGTTTTTGCGTGGCGGGCAGGCGATGGATCTGCACTTCCGCTCGGCTGACTGGGATGAAAACATGCCCGTGATGCTGGCATTGGTTGGCATCTGGCATCGACAGGTTCTGGGATATACCAGCCGTGCGGTGCTGCCTTATGACCAGCGGTTGTTGCGTCTGCCCGCTTATTTCCAGCAGTTGGAGATGGAATCGAATGGCAAATCCGTGGCGATGGACGGGTCGTCCTTAACCATGCCTTCAGGACCTGTCGTCTGGGGTGAGCCGGGCACCAATGGACAACACGCGTTTTACCAGCTGATCCATCAGGGCACGGATGTCATTCCCTGCGAATTCATGGTTGCGGCCGAGGGGCACGAACCCGAACTGACCCATCACCACCGTCTGCTTTTGGCCAATTGTCTGGCCCAGTCCGAGGCCCTGATGCGTGGCCGTTCGTTCGAAGAAGCGCGACAACGCATGGCGCAGCAGGGGTATCTGGGTGATGAACTGGACCGGCAGGCCCGGCACCGGGTCTTCCCCGGTAATCGTCCTTCGACAACGTTGATTTACCCCAAACTCACACCGTTTGTGTTGGGTCAGATTATTGCGCTTTACGAACACCGGGTGTTTGTCGAAGGCGTGTTGCTGGGCATCAACTCTTTCGACCAATGGGGGGTTGAGCTGGGCAAGGAACTGGCCAATTCGCTCGGCCCCATCGTGGACGGTGAAGAAAGCGCCGAGGGCAAGGATGGGTCGACCGCGGCCTTGGTCGCCTACGCACTGAAACACCGGGATTAGGCGGCGGGAATGTAGTCCGCTATCGGTGTGGGTTGCATTCTCTTATTGTCAGACAATTAAATGATTGGCAGGGTTCCGTCTTAGGAAACGGCTGGACTGACGTGACAGGCAACACCTCTGCCTGTCAGTGCCAGACGGAACAGGCCGGGGCCAGGCAAGGTCCCGCCCATGACGGGAGGATGTCCATGCTGGGACAGATGATGACGCAGCCTTTGCTGATTTCGTCGTTGATTGATCACGCGCAGCGCTACCACGGCCAGACCGAGATCATCTCGGTCGAAACGGATGGAACAGTGACCGAAACCAACTGGTCCGAGATAGCCGTGAACGCCCGGCGTTTGGCGTCGGCCCTGACGCGGCTGGGTCTGGAGCCGCAGGACAGGGTCGCGACGCTGGCCTGGAACAATCGTCGCCATCTGGAGATCTATTATGCCACCTCGGGTGCGGGATATGTCTGTCACACGGTCAATCCGAGGCTTTTTCCTGAACAACTGACTTATATCATCAACCATGCTCAGGATCGGGTGTTGTTCTTTGATGCAACCTTCGTCCCGCTGGTTGCCACCTTGCACGGTGCGCTGAGGGATGTTCGCCATTTTGTTCTGATGGGCCCCCGCAATGATGACGCCGCCGCACAGATACCCGACGTGAAATTCTGTGATGAGCTGATCGAAACCGGTGACGCGGCCTTTAATTGGCCTGAACTGGATGAAAATACGGCCTCGGGGCTCTGTTACACGTCGGGCACAACTGGCCATCCCAAGGGGGTTCTTTATTCCCACAGATCGACGGTCCTGCACAGTTTCGCGTCGAATACGCGCGACGTGATCGGCTTTTCGGCGATGGATGTCGTGATGCCCGTTGTTCCTATGTTCCACGTTAATGCATGGGGGTCGCCTTATGCCTGCGCCATGTCAGGCTCGCGTCTGGTTTTGCCCGGCCCGGATCTGCATGGCGAGGCGCTGGTTAATCTGATCGACACCTATGGCGTGACGCTGGCCATGGGGGTGCCAACCATCTGGCAGGGACTGTTGGCACATGCCGCCAAATGCGGGACGAGCTTGAAAAGCCTCGAACGGACCGTGATCGGAGGAGCTGCTTGCCCGCCCTCGATGATGGAAACCTTCCGGAATAAATATGGCGTCGATACGGTCCATGCGTGGGGAATGAGCGAGATGAGCCCACTTGGTACGGCCAACTGCCCATTGGCCAAACATCTGGTGCTGCCGCTTGAAGAACAACACCTTATCCGTCTGAGTCAGGGCCGGCCTCCTTTCGGGGTTGAACTGAAAATCGTGGATGATGACGGAAAAGATCTGCCACATGACGGTGAAACGCAGGGCGATCTGATGGTGCGGGGGCATTGGGTGCTGGACAGCTATTTCCTGATGCAGGATCAGGATCTGTTGCAAGACGGTTGGTTCGCCACAGGCGATGTCGCAACGCTAGACGCCGATGGATACATGACCATTCGTGACCGATCCAAGGATATCATCAAGTCCGGAGGGGAGTGGATCAGCTCGGTCGAACTTGAAAACATCGCTATTGCGCACCCGAAACTGGCAACTGCAGCCGTGGTCGGTGTTCCGCACCCGAAATGGGACGAACGGCCGTTGCTGGTCGCTGTAAGGGCCGAGGGGGAAAATCCAAGCGAAGAAGAGGTTCTGGCCTTCTTCGAAGGGAAAATCGCCAAATGGCAGATTCCGGACAAGGTTGTCTTTGTTGACGCGCTGCCGCTGAACGCAACCGGAAAGGTGCTGAAACGCAACCTGCGTGCGGATTTCAAGGATGCCCTTGGGGGGTGAGACGCGATCTGGCGGGGTGAATTGGCTCCGGCGGTAGGGATCGAACCTACGACCAATTGATTAACAGTCAACTGCTCTACCGCTGAGCTACGCCGGAACGGTCCGCGCCGTATAGCAACCGGAGTATCTGGCGTCCAGAGGGAGAGCAGCATTCTTGAGGAAAATCTTCCCAGCCCGAAATCTGAGCGTCAAGCTGTTCCTTGGGTCATTGCTGTTTGCTTGATGCTTGTACGGTAAGCTGTCAATCCCGGCTCAACTGAAACTTATATGTCGGGGTGCCGTTGTGGTGGAATCTTTGCCTGGGGAATCAAGTCGTCGCTATTGATTTCGCTGTCATGTGATGAGAATTCTGTAGGGGTAGATTGTGCCGGTTCAGAAACCACGGTGAATTGCAACGTCAAGCATCAAAAGCGAAAAGACCCGGAGATCAAATTGAATACGGCAAGCCTTGAAAGACCTGTTTTAACCATGCCGGAAAATGCGCAGCGTGTCCTGCGAAAGCACTATGATGCGGCCTCTGTAATTCTGGAATATGGCTCGGGCGGTTCGACTGTGGTCGCTGGGGAGATGGAAGCAAAAACTGTTTTCAGTGTCGAAAGTGATCGAGGCTGGGCTCGCATGATGCGGCGTTGGTTTCGTGAGAATCCTCCTAGTAGAGGGACTGAGGTCAATATTTCATGGGTCGATGTCGGTGAAACCAAGAAGTGGGGTTTTCCGGTAAATCAGGACAAATCGGCGCGCTATCCCAGATATCCGCTGTCAATCTGGCAGAGCAACGGATTTAAGCACCCGGATGTGGTTCTTGTTGACGGTCGGTTTCGCGTGGGTTGTGCTTTGGCGACGGCCTTCAATATTACCCGACCAGTGACCTTGTTGATCGACGACTACGGTGATCGCCCACGGTTACAAGCGGCGGAAGAGTTTCTGCCTAAGCCTGAGCTTGTTGGTCGAATGGCGATATTCGAGGTAGAGCCAATGCAGATTCCCGTCGATCGCTTGATTCGTGTCATTCGATTGTTAACGCTCCCTTAGGGACGTGTTAAATTCGGTTTGTTCCTTAAAGGGTCCGAGAAGCAAGCGCCGAACCAGCTTAACGCTTGGTTGAGATGTGCATGAAACTGGAATTGAACCTTAGCCATGTGAGTGATTGGCACGTTATTTCCAGCAAACCGGAAAATTCAAGATCGCGATCTGGGAAAAGCCAAATATCTGGTTTTCAGATATGTTTGGCTCCGGCGGTAGGGATCGAACCTACGACCAATTGATTAACAGTCAACTGCTCTACCGCTGAGCTACGCCGGAACTGAGGGGCGTATAGCAATCCGGATTCCCGGCGTCCAGAGGTTAAGCACGCGAACTTTAAAAAATTTTCGTGGCTTCAAGGGTCTCTGCGAAAAATTGCGGTGGCAGATAGTTCGCCGTGTGGTGACACCTGTTTTTTACCAGTAAGATCAACGAGGTGGGCAAAAACGTTCCGCTCCGCGGCTGGCAGCAGGGTTACGGGTGTGTCGGTGTAGATACGCTTGGCCAATTGCCGCGCCGTTCCGTCTGCATCCTCCAAGGCAGTTAGAATCTGAGCTTCGCGGTTTTGCCTGTGTCGGATCAGCCAGTCCAATCGCGCGGCAGGGTCTGAAATTGGCGCACCGTGGCCCGCGTGAAAAACCGACCAGTCGCGCGCGCGCAGGCGGTGGCAGGCTGTCATGAAATCAGTCAGGTCTCCGTCCGGTGGTGACACCAACGAACTGGCCCATCCCATCACATGGTCGGCGGTGAAACAGGTATCTTGCCATGCCAGGGCAATGTGGTTTCCCAGATGCCCCGGAGTGTGAATAACCTCAAGCTGCCAGTTATCGCCCAAGATGACCTCACCATCCGCAACCTCTACATCCGGGCGAAACGCGGTGTCGATGCCTTCGCCACCTCCAGCCAACCCACGTGCTGCAAGGGTCGTCATAACTGCGCTGCGACCGGCTTCGGGGCCGCCAAACGCGTAGATCGCAGCCCCCGTTCGGGCGGCTAGGGGTGCCGCCAAGGGTGAGTGATCCAGATGGGTGTGCGTGACGACTATGTGGCTGATTCTCTGACCAGGTTGCAGTTCATTCAGGATCGCGTTCAAATGCTCTTCGCTTGCGGGGCCGGGATCAATGACGGCAATGTCGCGATCGCCTAGCAGATAGGTGTTGGTGCCGCGATAGGTCATCGGTGACGGGTTGGGGGCCAGAATGCGCCGCAGACCCGGTTGCAATTCTGTCGCAACACCAGCGGGTGGATTGAAATCGTCAGGTGCCTGCATTCTGTGCTCTTTCTCTTGTCCGGGCAGCCCGCTAGGTTTAGCGCATGTCGACGCACTGGCTCAAACCTTATATGCCACGCAGCCTATACGCCCGGGCAGCGCTGATTCTGGTTCTTCCTGTGATCGCGTTGCTGCTGGTTGTAGGAGTTTCCTTTCTTCAAAAGCATCTGGAAGATGTCACTGACCAGATGACGCGCGCAGCCTCAAGGGAAGTGATGCTGATCACCACCATGATGGACGGGGCCGAGACGCAGCACCAGGCATTGGCCGAAGTGCGCCCGGATCTTCTGGCGCTGGAAATGCAGGCCCGATTTCTGCCTCCCAACGAAACTCCCAAAACTGACCGTCCACGGTGGTACGACTTCATAGCACCTCAGGTCGAGGCAGAACTTCGTGCAAGGCTGCCGGAGCTGAGTGCTGTTGCGTTGCCAAGCAGCCGCGAGGCGCGTTTGTATCTGGATACGCATCTGGGGGTGCTGGAACTGACCTTCGACCGGCGCAGATTGTCGCCAGCGGCGCCGCATCAGTTGATCGTGACGATGCTGTTTTTCGCGATCATCATGACCTCGATTTCATTTCTGTACATGCGAAACCAGTTGCGCCCCATCACACGGCTGGCCGATGCGGCGCAGGCGTTTGGACGAGGGCGGAGCGTACCGTACTCCCCGGGCGGTGCCATCGAGGTACGCGCGGCGGGGAATGCGTTTCTGGATATGCGATCACGGATCGAACGTCAGATCGAACAACGGACGCTGATGTTGTCCGGCGTCAGCCATGATCTGCGCACACCTCTGACCCGCCTGAAGCTTGGACTGGCCATGCTGCCCGAGGACGAGGCACGACCTTTGTTACAGGACGTGGCGGAAATGCAGTCCTTGGTTGATGCATTCCTCGAATTCTCGCGCGGGGCGTCCGAAGGATCGCCTGAGGAAATCAATCCGGCTGAGTTTGTTCGACAGATTGTAGATGACGCGACACGAGCCGGGCATCCAGCCGAACTGGTCGCTGTCGAGGGGCAAGGAACGGCAATGCTGCGCCCAATGGCCGTTCGGCGGGCCGTCGAAAACCTGATCGGAAATGCTGTGCGCTACGGCAGCCGGGCTGAGGTCAGCCTGTCGCTGAATTCCAAGTCGCTGCGCATCCGTGTCGAAGATGATGGCCCCGGAATTCCCGCAGAGCAGCGCACAGAGGCCGTCAAACCCTTTACGCGGCTCGACCCTGCGCGCAACCAGAATCAAGGCAGTGGCGTGGGTTTGGGTTTGGCAATCGTGGCGGATGTTGCACGGGCCCATGGTGGCACCCTGAGACTGGCCAAAAGTGAACGCTTGGGCGGTTTGTGCGCGGATATCATTATTGGCCGGTAAACTGACACCTCTACCGGTTCAAACTCGCGCCAATATGACAATTTGTGCGTCTGGATTCCCGCGACAAGATTTTGGAGCATTTCAGCAAGACCTGTCACCCAAGGACGCTTTGATCGCAACTGGAAATCTGCGAACTGGACCAATGCCTTTAAATTCGAACCGCGTTTGGACAGGTTGCACGGGACAGGATGAATGCTTGTTGTCAAAAACGCAAACAAAACCAGTGAGATGTGCGGGGTGTTCAAGGCAAGTGGCGGTGATTTGGTAGGCCCGGAGGGACTCGAACCCCCAACCAAAGCGTTATGAGCGCTCTGCTCTAACCAATTGAGCTACAGGCCCGCCTAGGCGCATTGCGTATCACGGTGAACAGCCGCGTCAAGCCTGACCGTTGCAACAAACGCCACAATCGAATAACCCGCCCGCAAAGCATTCAAAAGGAACTGGCCATGACAGCGGGCAAGAACGGAATCACCTATGCCGATGCAGGCGTGGATATTGACGCGGGCAATGCTCTGGTTGACCGGATCAAACCCGCAGCAAAGCGAACCAACCGCCCCGGCGTGATGAGCGGTCTGGGCGGTTTCGGCGCACTGTTCGACCTGAAAGCTGCCGGGTACCAGGATCCCATTCTGGTTGGTGCCACGGATGGGGTTGGTACAAAACTGCGAATTGCGATCGACACCGGCGTCGTGGACGGGGTTGGCATCGATCTGGTGGCCATGTGTGTCAATGACCTGATCTGTCAGGGGGCCGAGCCCTTGTTCTTTCTCGACTATTTCGCGACAGGCAAGTTGGACACAGACACGGCCGCGCGGATCATTGAAGGAATTGCCGAAGGGTGTGCGCAATCCGGCTGTGCTCTGATTGGTGGCGAAACTGCCGAGATGCCCGGCATGTATCCTGATGGCGATTTCGATCTGGCCGGGTTCTCGGTCGGGGCAATGGAACGCGGCGCTGACCTGCCTTCTGGGGTCCAGGCGGGGGATGTGCTGCTTGGTCTGGCGTCGAACGGAGTGCATTCCAACGGGTATTCACTGGTACGTAAACTCGTCGAACTGTCTGGTCTGGGCTGGGATGCACCGTGCCCTTTTGGTGAAGGTTCATTGGGCGAGGTGCTGCTTACGCCGACGCGCCTTTATGTCAAACCGGCCCTGTCCGCGATCCGCGAAGGTGGCGTTCACGCGCTGGCCCATATCACCGGTGGCGGTCTGACCGAGAACCTGCCGCGCGTATTGCCGGATGGGTTGGGGGCCCAGATTGATCTGGGCAGCTGGCAATTGCCGTCTGTTTTCAGCTGGATGGCGCAGACTGGTGGTATCGCGGAAGCTGAGATGCTCAAGACCTTCAACTGTGGCATCGGTCTGATCATGGTTTGCGACCCGGATAAGGCCGATCAGCTTTCGACCTTGCTAGCCGAGGCTGGCGAGACGGTGGCGCAAATTGGTACTGTCACCGAAACGCCCGGAGTTGCTTATTCGGGCAAACTGCTGTGAGCCACAAGCGCGTCGCGATCCTGATTTCGGGCGGCGGGTCCAACATGGTGTCGCTTGTCGACAGCATGACCGGTGATCATCCGGCGCGTCCCTGTTTAGTCCTGTCCAACGATGCGCAGGCGGGCGGGCTGAAAAAAGCTGCGGACCGTGGCATTCCGACCGCAGTGGTCGATCACCGGCCATTCAAGGGCAATCGCACAGCCTTTGAGGCTGAGTTGCTGAAGCCCTTGGAAGACGCGCGGCCGGATATTGTCTGCCTGGCCGGGTTCATGCGGGTCCTGACCGCGGATTTCGTAACCCGCTTTCAGGGGCGAATGTTAAACATCCACCCTTCATTGCTGCCCAAATACAAGGGGTTACACACCCACGCCCGCGCAATTGAAACGGGCGATACGGAACATGGCTGCTCGGTCCATGAGGTGACAGCGGCGCTGGACGATGGCCCGATTCTGGGTCAGGCGCGTGTGGGTATCGAACCAGCGGATACCCCGGAAACTCTGGCTTCAAAAGTTCTGATCCGGGAACATGAACTTTATCCAGCGGTG
Source organism: Ruegeria sp. AF1 (assembly GCF_056542125.1). NCBI lineage: Bacteria > Pseudomonadati > Pseudomonadota > Alphaproteobacteria > Rhodobacterales > Roseobacteraceae > Ruegeria > Ruegeria sp. AF1. The sequence continues at coordinate 471,746 of NZ_JBQFZG010000001.1, read as the reverse complement.
CTGCGCCGCTTTGCCGAAGGCAACAGGTCACCCGTTCTCATGCCGTGAGGTTCCGAGGGTGATTTACACTCGCCTGAAAATCGTCCTATGGTCGTCGGTATCGCTTGGAGGCGAGGGAATTTACGGGCACTCACAAGAGCAAGAGCAAAACTAGTACGGCGCATGAAAACTCTGACGACGACGCAAGAACTGGCCGATTTCTGCAAGGCGGCCGCAAGCTATTCATATATCACAGTCGATACCGAGTTTCTGCGCGAGCGGACCTATTATTCGAAACTGTGCCTCGTGCAACTGGCGCTTCCCTCTGATGATGAAGACAGCGCGGTTCTGGTTGATCCGCTGGTTGATGGCCTGTCTCTCGAACCGCTGTATGAGCTTTTCCGAAACGAGAACGTGGTCAAGGTGTTCCACGCCGCGCGTCAGGATCTTGAGATATTCTGGGTCGAGGCCGGTGTGTTCCCCAACCCGTTGTTCGACACACAGGTCGCCGCGATGGTCTGCGGGTTTGGTGAGCAGGTCGGCTATGAGACGCTGGTGCGGAAGATCTGCAAACAGGGCGTCGACAAGACTTCGCGGTTCACCGATTGGTCCCGCCGCCCTTTGACAGAGGCGCAGAAAACATATGCACTGGCGGATGTGACGCATCTTCGCAGGATCTACGAATATCTTTCCGCGGAACTCAAGAAGACGATGCGCAGCCACTGGGTGGCTGAAGAGCTGCGTACGCTGACGCAGCCTGCCACGTATGACATTCGTCCCGAAGAGGCCTGGAAGCGGGTCAAGACGCGAACGAATTCGGCCAAGTTCCTGGCTGTTGTACGCGAGCTGGCGCAGTTCCGCGAAAGGTATGCACAGGAACATAACGTGCCGCGCAACCGGGTGTTCAAGGATGATGCCTTGATCGAACTGGCGTCGACCAAGCCCAAGACAGTCGCCGATCTCGGTGGATCACGCCTTTTGCTGCGCGAGGCGCGCAAGGGCCCGATTGCCGAAGGTATTCTTGCTGCGGTGACGAAGGGCACAAATTGTCCGCAGGAAAATCTGCCGAAGATCGACAATTCCCGGGATAACCTGAAGGTCAACCCGGCTTTGGCCGACTTGCTTCGGGTTCTGCTGAAATCCAAAACTGAAAGCTCAGGCGTTGCGGCCAAGCTGATCGCAACAAGTTCCGAATTGGACCAGATTGCCGCTGGCGAACGAGAACTGCCCGCGATGTCGGGATGGCGTTACGAGGTCTTTGGGGAAGACGCACTAAAGCTGTGCGAGGGGAAAATCGCGCTGGCGGCCAAAGGGCAGGCGGTCAAGGTCGTCTCGCTTTAGCGGCGATTACCGCCGCCGCGATTCCAAAGTATTCTGTTGCCCGACAACACGGATCAGACGAATGCCTTCAAGATCCTGGGTCGAGACATTAATGGCATCCGACACCATTCTTGTTCGTTCAGATCCTTGCGGGGTATCTGTGCTGGGGTAATTCACGCGGAATACAAACTCCAGAATTCCCTTTTCTTTGTTTTCTTCTGAATTAACCGAAACCAAGCGTGCGTTATAGGCACCCTGCCGAAGCGCGGTGCCAGAGGAATAGATGATCGCGCCCGACGGAATTGGCTCGATCCGCAGCTCATCGATTTTGGCGATTGGAATGCTGGTATCTTCGGCGTCTGGGCGCGAAAACAGGCCTCTTCCCTCTCTTGTCTTGGGAACCAAAGCATCGGCGGCATTTGGGTCCGACGGCGTTTCAGACTTCACAGACCGGCTGGAGCCAAACCAGTTTGACGGATTCACCCGCGAGTCGCGCCAGCTGCCGCAGGCAGTCAGGGTCAGCATGGCGATGATAAGAACGGACAGAGACTTTTGCATGGACCCACTGCTTTTCACACGAATTCAGACAATGGGTTAGCGTAATTTCTTCGCGTTGAAAAGCCACAGCTGGGGCTGGACAGCAGGTGGTCGTCGGCATAGGTCACATTGTGATTTCAACGAAAGGATCATTGCGCCATGGCCACGCCTGCCTTTGAAGACATTGTCGAGGATTTCGAGTTTCTCGAAGACTGGGAAGACCGGTATCGCCATGTCATCGAACAGGGCAAGGCGATGGAGCCTTTGGATGACGCGTTGAAAGTTCCGGCGACAAAGGTTCACGGCTGTGCCAGTCAGGTCTGGCTGCATCCGATGATCGAAGCAGGTGTGTTCAAATTTGATGGCGACAGTGATGCGCTGATCGTTCGCGGGCTGATCGCCGTGCTTCGGTCCCTATACAACGGACTGCCGGTGACCGAGGTGCCGCAGGTCGATGCGGCGGCAGAACTGGCCCGACTGGGCTTGAACGATCATCTGTCAGCGCAGCGGTCCAATGGATTGCGGGCCATGATCGAACGCATCCGCCAGGTCGCGCAGGAAAACGCCTGAGGTCACTCGGGGCGGTTTGCCCAGTCTGACAAAGTGGTTTCCAGATCGCCGTAGCCGGTGAAACGACGTTCGAACGCCAATCCCATGCGGTCCGCGCATTTCCGTGCGCGTTCGGTCAGTTTCGGATCGTCGATCTGGGCCTGATAAATCAGTTTGGTGTAATTGCCGAAATACATGTCCCGCAGTTCCGGGTGGCGATCCAGGCCCAGTGGTTTCCAGACAAATGCGTCGAACTGGCGGGCCAGAAAGTCAGTCAGGTAGAAGGCAGTTGTTTCGTCCTCGCCGCGTTCTTGAAAGGCCTGATTGCCTTCGAAGAACGAATAGCAATGAGGGCCTTTTACCATCTCGACGCCCAGTTTTTCGCAGGCGGATTGCAGCAGACCTCCGGTTCCGCAATCAGCGTAAACCACATAGATTTTTTCGAACCTGTCGCGGTGTTTGGCCACGGTGTCTTCAACTGCCTGCGTGATCCGTTCCGGATGAACATGCAGGATTGCAGGCAGGCAGGTCAGAGCCATGTGATCCCAGCCGTTGCGCGTTTTGATATCCAGAATTTCGCGCGCAAGTGCCCCGCAGGCGATCAGCAGGATGCCTGCGTTTTCCACGCCGTCATAGCCTTTGGTTGTGAGGCTTGCATCATCCGGTAGCGTATCGCTTGGCATAGGTCGGCTTCCTTATGGGCTCATGGCACAAGAGAACGAAAACAGCTTGCAGGCAAGCCTTCTTCCGACATCTCGTGTCAGGCTGCCGACGTTCGTGTTTCGAATGCCGATAACAGAGGCCGCGCGGGCGGGCCGTAGGCGGCGATACCTTGCTTCGATAACTCGGGAAACAACGATAGGATCTCCTGTCGGGCCGACCGATCAAGTGCGTTCCAGGTTTGGGCGCCGGGATGAAAGCTCTCGCTCAGGCAGCCTTCCGACCAGAGCAACTCATGCTGATCAAACAGCAGATGGATATAGGTTACGACCCCGCCGGGTTTGAGGATGATGTCATGTCCATTGACTAAGTGTTTGGCGGGGGCCAGCACTTCGGAATAGCCGGTATGCAGTTCCAAGCGCCAGTTCCAGAGCAGCATCCTGTGTTGCTGCGACACCAGAAGGTCGCGTGCGTTTCCAAATGCGCCTGCCTTGAACAGAACCGGCGCGAACGTGCCTGCGGCCTGAACCCGCCGTTGCCCGGCCCAACGCACCGTTTGAAACCCGTGGTCAAGGGTTTCAACCCGGTCGCCGGCACGCAGCGTTTCTACCGGGCGTTCTCCCTTCCGTGTTCTGATCAACGTTCCGGGCGTAAAGCACGGGACCAGATCCCAGTCCTCGCGGCTTGACACCAGTCCCGAATACCGATTACCGGCAAGACTGTTGAAGGTGATCGAGTGTATAGGCCCCGCTTCCAGAGCGGCCTGATCTGCGTTGTCCGAGAACTCTGGCACCAGATATGTGTTGCCATCCACATCCTGCGCGACAACGGCAGTAATGTTTGCACTTGTGCCGTCGAAATAAGTGACAGTGGCGTGGTAAACTGATGTGCCATCAAAGGTTTGCGGCGCGCCGCCGTCGATCGAAAACCGATCATTGGCAGACATGTTGTTCATGTCATAGGCAGAGCCGGGGTTTCCTACGGCGCTCCATGTCACGCTGTTGTGCGATAATGGCGCGTCCGTGTAACCGAAGGTTTGCCCAACAAGCGCGGAGGCGTTTTCAGCGACGTAATTGCCCTCAACACGATCGATATCGGCGAGTTTGCCCAACGAAATGGCTGTGAATGACTGCGGCACGGGACCCCCGAAACTTGGACGTTTCGGTTTTTAACCGCACTTTCGTATACAATTGGATAATCAAGACGCCTAAAGACGGAGGCGGTGCAATAAAACGAAAAAGACCGCCCAAAACGGACGGCCTTTCAAGAAAAACCTGAGTGGTCTTAGCCAGCCAGTTGGTTGTGTTTGCGGCCCACGAAATCCTTGGCGGTTTCCACTGCAACAGCAGCGTCACGGCAGTAGGCGTCTGCACCGATGGCTTTGCCGAACTCTTCGTTCAGCGGCGCGCCACCGACCAGAACAATGTAGTCATCGCGCACGCCCTGTTCGACCAGGGTGTCGATAACGACTTTCATGTAAGGCATCGTGGTGGTCAGCAGGGCGGACATGCCCAGAATGTCGGGCTGTTCCGTTTCCAGTGCTTCCAGATAATTCTCGACCGGGTTGTTGATTCCCAGATCGACAACTTCGAAGCCTGCGCCTTCCATCATCATCGACACAAGGTTCTTGCCGATATCGTGGATGTCGCCCTTCACGGTGCCGATAACCATTTTGCCAACACGCGGAGCACCGGTTTCAGCCAGCAGCGGCTTGAGGATCGACATGCCGCCTTTCATCGCGTTGGCCGCCAGCAGAACCTCAGGTACAAACAGAATGCCGTCGCGGAAGTCATGGCCCACAATGGTCATGCCGCCAACCAGAGCTTTGGTCAGGATGTCATACGGCGTCCATCCGCGTTCCAGCAGGATATTGGTGCCTTCTTCGATCTCTTCTTTCAATCCGTCATAGAGATCGTCGAACATCTGATCGACCAGTTCGTCATCATTCAGTTCGGACAGGACGATATCTTCTTCGTCGGACATGGGGTATTCCCTGTGCTGGGCGGGCCATCGGCCCGTGGTGGCATTTTTTCCGTTTTGGCCAAAACGTCGCATTCTGACTGTGACGATTGCGACGTTGGTCGTTTCGGGACCGACCTATATGCCAAAAATGGCACCGGCTCGATTGAAAAGTCTGCAATATTATCCTGTTTATTTTTCATCTGTGCGTTCCTGTTTCTTCGAAGGGTTGGCTTGCACAGGTTTTGTTTCACGCTTATCGTACGGCAAGAACAAATAGGGAACAAATATATCGTGAGCATCGGGTATGTCGTCAAGGCAAGGGGGGTGGCGTCCAATACTGCTGGGCGGTTTGAACGGTTTGCAACGCAGGCTGTTGATGACGGGTGGGACATCAATGAAGACTTGCCGCCCCTGCGAACCGAGACGCGGGATGAGGTGGCGCGCAGTGCAATCACCTATAACCGTTCACCCGATTTGCCTTTTGACCGTTCGATCAATCCGTATCGGGGGTGCGAGCATGGCTGTGTCTATTGTTTTGCCAGACCCAGCCACGCCTTTCTGGGCTTGTCCGCAGGATTGGATTTCGAAACTCGCCTTGTTGCGCGTCCCAACATGAGCATTGTTCTGCGCAAGGAACTGTCGGCAAAGTCCTACAAGGTCGCCACGATCGCAATCGGGACAAACACTGACCCATACCAGCCCATTGAAAAAAACAGACTGATTACAAGGTCTTGCCTTGAGGTCTTGCAAGAGTTCAACCACCCGGTCGCAATCGTGACCAAAGGAACATTGATCGAGCGTGATCTGGATATTTTGGCTGACATGGCCAGCCGGGGATTGGTGCGGGTCGGTATTTCGCTTACCACGCTGGATGCGGGTCTGTCCCGGCGGATGGAGCCCCGCGCACCGTCTCCGGCCCGTCGGTTGCAGACGATCAGAGCGTTGACCGATGCGGGCGTTTCGGTTCGCGTAATGACCTCGCCTATTGTGCCTGGGCTGACAGATCATGAGTTGGAGAGCCTGTTGGGCGCCGGAAAAGAGGCGGGCGCAGATGCGGCAAGCTGGATCATGTTGCGATTGCCCCGCGAAGTCTCGCAGCTTTGGCAGGACTGGCTGGCAGAGCACGAACCCGCCCGTGCAGAAAAGGTCATGTCCAAGCTGCGTGAAATGCATGGCGGACGAAATTATGACCCGCGCTGGGGGTACAGGATGCGGGGTGAGGGGGAATATGCCGAACTCATCGCCCTGAGATTCGCTAAAACCTGCAAAAGACAAGGGCTTTCGATCAAATCCGCTCCGTTACGATGCGACCGGTTTGCAGTTCCGCCGCAACCTGGGGATCAAATGAGCTTGTTCTGAAGCCAAATACCCAACCGTCCGCTGCTTCAGTATCGAAAGCAAAAGACCCCGGTTTAACCGGGGCCTTCTGGATTTATTGCGTGCTTTGATGGATCAGCGGTTTTCGATGTCCACGTAATCGCGCAGCGTCTCACCCAGGTACAACTGACGCGGGCGGCCGATCTTGTTCTGTGGATCTTCAATCATTTCTTTCCACTGGCTGACCCAGCCAACAGTCCGCGAAAGTGCAAAGATTGGTGTGAACATTGAGGTCGGGAAACCCATCGCCTCGAGGATGATACCCGAATAGAAGTCAACGTTCGGGAACAGTTTTTTGTCGGCGAAATACGGGTCTTCCAGCGCTTCGCGTTCCAGCTCTTTAGCAACCTGCAGTTTAGGGTTGTCTTCAATGCCCAGCAGATCCAGAACCTCGTCGGCCGACTGCTTCATCACCTTTGCGCGTGGGTCAAAGTTTTTGTACACGCGGTGGCCAAAGCCCATCAGGCGGAACGGGTCGTTCTTGTCTTTGGCACGGGCGATGAATTCGGGAATGCGATCTACGGTGCCGATCTCTTCCAACATTTCCAGACATGCCTGGTTGGCGCCACCATGGGACGGCCCCCACAAGCAGGCAATACCAGCGGCGATGCATGCAAACGGATTTGCGCCCGATGACGACGCCAGACGCACGGTGGACGTTGACGCATTCTGCTCGTGGTCTGCGTGAAGCGTTAAGATACGGTCCATCGCGCGGCTGAGGATCGGGTTGACCTCATATTCTTCGGCAGGAACGCTGAAACACATGCGCAGGAAGTTAGACGCATAATCCAAGTCATTGCGCGGATACACGAAGGGCTGCCCCGTGTGGTATTTATAAGCCCATGCGGCGATTGTCGGCATTTTGGCGATCAGGCGATGCGAGGCGACCTCGCGCTGATGCGGGTCCGCGATATCGGTCGAATCGTGATAGAAGGCTGACATTGCGCCGACAACACCGACCATAATGGCCATGGGATGCGCGTCGCGGCGGAAACCACGGTAGAAATACTGCATCTGCTCATGCAGCATGGTGTGGCGGGTGATCGTGGTTTCGAATTTCTCCAGATCTTTTGCGACCGGCAGCTCTCCGTAGAGCAGCAGATAGCAGACCTCAAGAAAGTGCGATTTCTCTGCCAGTTGGTCGATCGGGTAGCCACGGTGCAGCAACTCGCCTTTTTCACCATCGATAAAGGTTATTGTGCTGTCACAGCTTGCGGTTGAAGTGAAACCGGGATCATAGGTGAATACCCCTGCCTGACCGTAAAGCTTCCGAATATCAATGACATCCGGACCGGCGGTCGGGGTATGAACCGGCAACTCATACTCTTTGCCGTGAACGGTCAGAGTGGCTGTTTTGTTGCTGTCTGTCATGGTTATCCCTTCTTCATTCATACGCATGCCAAAGAAACCTCGGGCAGTGCGGGCAACGACTGCGCGCTTTCGCGCAGTCCGGGTGTTAGCGGAGCAGCGTTACCCGTTTATGAAATTCGGGTTATTTCGCTGCTTCTGAAAGCCGCGCCAGGGTTTCATCCCGTCCCAGCACAAGCATCATGTCAAAAACCGAAGGCGTGACGGCCCGACCAGCCAAGGCGGCCCTGAGTGGGCCAGCGAGCTTGCCGAACGTGAGCTCCTTTGACTCGGCAAAGGAATTCAGGGTCTCCTCCAGTTCGTCTCGAGACCAGCTAGCATTTTGCAACTGCGGCGTCAATTCTTCCAGTATACCGTCGGATACAGATGCCAGCGCCTTTGCGGCTTTCTCGTCGGGAACGATTGGGCGTTCCGTCAAGGCAAAGTGAGCCTTTTCAAGGAGTTCAGGAAAAGTCCGCGCCCGATCCTTGAGGCAATACATCGCACGTTCCAAATCACTCGATTGTGAATCTGTCAGGGGTGGTAAAGCAGCTGCGGCCAGGTAGGCTCCGATTTCATGCCGCAACGCAGCATCCTCAGAAATGGCGATGTGTTGACCACACAGGTTTTCCAGTTTTTTCAGATCAAACCGGGCAGGGCTTTTGCCGATGCCGTTCAGATCAAACCACTCCTTTGCCTGTGCATCAGTAAAGAATTCATCGTCACCATGGCTCCAGCCCAGACGGGCCAGATAGTTGCGCATCCCGGCGGCAGGATAGCCCATGGCCTGATACTCCTGCGCGCCAAGCGCGCCATGGCGTTTGGACAATTTCTTACCGTCTGGCCCGTGGATCAGCGGAATATGGGCCCAGACCGGAACATCCCAGCCCATTGCCTCATAGATCATCATCTGGCGCGCCGCGTTATTGAGGTGGTCATCGCCGCGAATGACATGGGTAACACCCATATCATGATCGTCGACCACCACTGCCAGCATGTAGACCGGTGTCCCGTCGGAACGCAGCAGAACCATGTCGTCCAGTTGGTCGTTGCGAATGGTCACGTCGCCCTGAACCTGATCGCGGATCACTGTTGTACCGTCCTGCGGAGCCTTGATGCGAATGACAAATGGCAGTTCGGGAAGAGCCGAAGGATCAGCGTCACGCCAGGGGCTGCGGAACAGGGTCGACTTGCCCTCGGCCCGCGCCTGTTCCCGAAAGGCGGCAATTTCGTCCTGCGTCGAGAAGCATTTATATGCCTTTCCCTCGGCCAGAAGCTGGTGCGCGACTTCGGCATGCCGGGCAGCTCCTTCGAACTGGCTGATTACATCGCCATCATGATCCAGTCCCAGCCATTCCATACCCTGAAGGATCGCGGTGGTTGCCTCGGGGGTCGAGCGCTCCCGGTCGGTATCTTCGATCCGCAGCAGGAACTTTCCACCACGTCCGCGGGCATAAAGCCAATTGAACAATGCGGTGCGTGCGCCACCGATGTGCAGAAAACCTGTGGGCGAGGGGGCAAAACGTGTGACGACCTGTTCGGACATGTTGAGGATTAACCTTTTGGTAACCGTATCTGGCATAGTTTGACGCCTGTCTAACGAGCCCGAAGGACGGGGGCAACCATGCGTGTTCTTGCACGGGTCGAGGCCGCGCTGCTGCACCAGACAGGGTACCTGTTTCCGTGGACGCCAGTCATGCTGGCAACGGGGATCGGTCTCTATTTCGGTGCCCGGAGCGAGCCTGGCTGGCCGGTATACGCTGGTCTTTCTTGCTTGTTCCTGGCTCTTGTCGTCCTGAGCCGCCGGCTGCCACCGGGGATGGGAGCGTTAGCGACCGGGGGGGCGCTGATTGCGGTCGGTGTCATACTGGCGGGCACTCGCGCCCATATGGTGGCAGAACCGGTTCTGTCCTGGCGGTACTATGGCCCTGTCGAGGGGAGGGTCGTCGCCATGGATCGGTCTGCCTCGGATGCGTTGCGGTTGACGCTCGATCAGGTGCGCGTAGGGGACGTACCGCAGGAGCGCAGGCCGCAACGCATCCGTCTTTCTGTTCATGGCGCAACAGACCCTTTTGCGCCTGGGCAACGGATCATGACCACAGCGCATCTTTCGCCGCCGCAGGGCCCGGTTGAACCTGGCGGGTTCGATTTTCGTCGCCATGCCTGGTTTCAGGAGCTGGGTGCGGTCGGGTATACCCGCGTTCCTGTATTGACGATTGCGCCAGTCAAGGACGGTATTGGCGGTGTTCGAATTACCGCAATCCGAATGGCCATATCGCAGCGAGTGAAACAAATCCTGCCCGGAGAAATCGGTGGGTTTGCCGCTGCCGTCACCACAGGTGATCGCAGTGGTATGGGGCAGGAGACGCTCTTGTCCCTGCGCGCGTCGAACCTGGCGCATTTGCTTGCCATTTCCGGGCTTCACATGGGGTTACTGACGGGTTTTGTTTTCGTGGCCTGCCGTATTGGTTTGTCACTGATCCCCTTCGTGGCGCTGCGGTTACCTGTCCGAAAAGTTGCGGCTGTGCTCGCGCTGATCGCGGCGACGATTTATTTGCTGTTGTCCGGCGGGAATATCGCAACCGAACGCGCCTATGTCATGGTCAGTGTCATGCTGGGGGCCGTGTTGATCGACAGGCGCGCGATCTCGTTGCGTGCGGTTTCCGTTGCTGCGCTGATCGTTCTGGTTCTTTGGCCCGAGTCGCTGCTGAGTCCGGGGTTTCAGATGTCCTTTGCGGCAACGACAGCCCTGGTTGCCGTCTTCGGCGCATTGCAACAGGTGGGTCCGTTACCCGGCCCGAATTGGTTGAAACCGATTGCTGGTGTGGTGATGTCCTCGGCGATAGCCGGGCTTGCCACGGCCCCAATTGGCGCTGCGCATTTCAATACGATGTCTCACTATGGATTGCTGGCGAACCTTCTGTCCGTACCCGTCATGGGCTTATTAGTTGTGCCTGCGGCGGTTGTCGCCGCACTGGCCGCCCCATTTGGATTGGAGGCTTTTCCGCTGACCGTTATGGGCTGGGCGCTGCATTGGATCTTGGGGGTGTCAAACTGGGTGTCGCACCTGGACGGTGCTCAGGGTTTCGTAGTTAGCCCGCCCTGGTATGTATTGCCACTTGTTACTGTTGGTGCTTTGTGGCTGGCCTTGTGGCAAGGGCGCGCGCGTTGGTACGGTGTCGGGCCCGTCGTTCTGTCATTTCTGCTTTGGAACTCGGGCCACAGGCCAGATGTTCTGATCGCAGAAAACGGGGGGTTAGTCGGCGTGATGACCGCTCAGGGCCGGGCTTTGAGCAGAAGCAAAGGCAGCGGGTTTGTTGCCAGCGTCTGGCTTGAGAATGACGGTGACGGTGCCGATCAGATCGCGGCAGCAGGCAGATGGCCGGACAGCAGCACCGTTCAGCGGTACCCATATCAGGATATGGAAATCATCCATATCTCGGGCAAAAAGGCCGCGCACGCGTTCGACGAATGCAAGAACAACCAGATCATTGTTTCGACAGTTGCGCTGACCCTTGAGGGAGCGTGCGCCGTCTTCGATCCGGATCACCTGACCGAAACCGGCAGCCTGTCATTGTCGGACGGAAAGTTGACTTCAAGCGCGGAACTGACAGGTCACAGGCTCTGGTCCCCGAAGCCCGTCGGGGACCGTCGTTTGAATCCGGATCAATAGGTTCGGATCAGACCGACTAGGCGACCCTGAACCTTGACCTTTTCTTCAGGTAGAACGCGCGTCTCATAAGCCGGGTTGGCCGCTTCGAGAGCAATAGCGTTGCCGCGGCGGAAAAAGCGTTTCAGCGTCGCTTCCTGATCTTCTACCAGTGCAACCACGATATCTCCGTTATCAGCAGTCGCGGTTTCGCGGATGACAACCACATCACCGTCATTGATGCCCGCGTCGATCATCGAGTCACCGCGAACCTCAAGCGCATAGTGCTGGCCTTTCCCGGAAACCATGGGGCCGGGGACCGCCACGTGATGTGACACGTGACTGATCGCTTCAATAGGGACACCCGCCGCGATCCGGCCCATCACCGGCAATTCCAACGCGTCCACCGCAACCGGTTCAATATTGGCCGGGCGGGGGCCTTTGGGCCGGTCACCTTCGATCACGCGGGGTGAAAATCCGGCAGTTGGTTCACCGCCAAGGCTTTCAGGAAGTTTCACAATTTCAATCGCGCGGGCACGATGCGCGAGGCGACGGATAAAGCCGCGTTCCTCCAGCGCAGTGATCAGCCTGTGGATGCCGGATTTCGACCGCAGGTCAAGCGCGGCCTTCATTTCATCGAAACTGGGCGGAACACCGTCCGCCTGCACGCGTTTTTGGATGAATTTCAACAAATCCAATTGCTTCTTGGTCAGCATTGCTCACACCTCGTCGCTCATGCGTTTTCTTTTGTTCTACGCATGTTCACGTTTTGTGTCAATGAATTTGGGCGAAGCTCAGATCGGCAGGTATCGAACCGTTTCCCCGGCCTTGCGGGCGGGGTCGTTCGGGGGACGGACCAAAAGGGCGTTTGCCTGCGCCAGAACGCTGAGCAGAGAGCTGTCCTGATCTGCACAGGCCTGGATACCCGTTTCGCTTAGAACCGCACGCATGTAATGCTCGCGCGGGCCGTTTTGTGACAGTGGTTCGGTCAACCGGGCAGAGTGAAAGGGTGGCAGAACCATTTCCAGCCCCAGCATCCGCCGCACCATCGGGGCAAGGAACAGATAGCCACAGACCATCGCGCTGACCGGGTTCCCCGGAAGCCCGACCATCGCGGTGTCACCCATGCGACCAGCCATCAGAGGTTTTCCGGGGCGCATTCGGATCTTGTAGAAAGACCGATCCATCCCCAGCCCCTGCGAAACGTCAGACACAAGGTCGTAGTCCCCAACCGACGCACCGCCAATCGTCACGACGAGATCGGCCCCTCGTGCCAGGTGAAAAGCCGTTTCAAGTGATGAGACCGTATCCTGTGCAATCGGAAGGACACGAACCACAGCACCGAGCCCCTCAAGCAATGCCCGCAGTCCAAACGTGTTTGACGCGATAATCTGGTCCGGTCCCGGTTCTTCGCCGGGCATGACAAGTTCGTCGCCGGTCGAGATCAGGGCAATGACGGGTTTTCGAGAAACCGGGACCCGCGCGACATTCATCGCAGCCATCAGTGCAATGTCTTCGGCGCGGATCAAACGCGGTGCCGTGATGGGGGTGCCTGTCATAAAATCCACACCGGCAGGGCGGATGTTCGTTTTGGGGCCGGGGTCGTCTGTGATCGTGATCAGATCGCCACGCCGGTCGGTATCTTCCTGAATCACAACGAAATCCGCGCCCTCGGGAACCGGAGCGCCGGTAAAGATACGCACGGCCTGACCGGGGCCCATCGAGCCGTCGAAACGACGACCCGCAGCGGATTCGCCCACCACTTTGAACATGGCATGAAGCTCGACTTCGTCGGCTTTGACGGCATAGCCATCCATCGAAGATGCCGCAAATGGCGGCTGGTCGCGCGTTGCCACAACCTCGTGCGACAGAACACGTCCCGCAGACTGGGCCAGGGGAACCTGTTCCGAAGGTAGAGGGCCGACAAGATCGAACAGCAGGGCGCGCGCTTCTTCGACGGTAATCATTTCGCCTCGTAACGTCCTGATTTTCCGCCGTCTTTAAGACTTAAATGAATGCCGCCAATTTCCATCGCTTTGTCGACGGCTTTGGTCATGTCGTACACAGTCAAGGCCGCGGTGGAAACGGCGGTCAGGGCCTCCATCTCAACTCCGGTTTGACCTGACGTTTTGACCGTTGCTTCGATCTGAACTCCCGGCAGATCCGGGTCGAGGGTCAGTTCAACGGCAACCTTAGTTACTGGCAAAGGATGGCAGAGCGGGATCAGATCCGGCGTCTTTTTTGCACCCATGATGCCGGCCAGGCGGGCAACGCCCAAAACATCGCCCTTAGCGGCGCGTTGTTCTGAAATGATTTCATAGGTTTCCGGTGCCATCTTAACGTGACCCACAGCCACGGCTAAACGATCTGTGACCTCTTTGCCCGAGACGTCGACCATATGCGCCTGACCTTGAGCATCGAAATGGGTCAGCGGCATCACATCACTCCGGGGATAAGCGGATTGGACAGGATATGGCGGGTGGCCGCTTCGACATCGTCCTGACGCATCAGGCTTTCGCCGATCAAAAAGCACCGGGCGCCATAGCGCGCAATATCCCGCAAATCTTCTGGCGTGCCCAACCCGCTTTCGCAGACGATAGTACGGTCTGCCGGTACCAGTTTGGACAAGCGCCGAGTCGTATCAAGAGTGGTTTCGAAGGTCTTGAGATTGCGGTTGTTTATGCCGATCAAAGGACTTTTCAGTTGGGCTGCGCGTTCAAGCTCGGCTTGGTCGTGAACCTCAATCAGAACGTCCATCTCCCAAGCGAAAGCGGTTTGTTCCAACTCGGCTGCCTGATCATCGCTGACGGATGCCATGATGATCAGAATACAGTCGGCTTCCAAAGCACGTGCCTCGACCACCTGATAAGGGTCATACATGAAATCCTTACGCAAAGCGGGCAGAGATGTCGCGTTACGCGCTTGTGTTAGATATTCCTTGGCACCCTGAAAGCTCGGCGTGTCGGTGAGCACGGACAAACACGTAGCACCGCCTTCTTCATAGGCCTTGGCCAAGGCAGGCGGATCAAAATCTGGCCGGATCAAACCCTTGGAGGGGCTGGCTTTCTTGACCTCGGCAATCAGGCCGTAACCTTGCCGGGACGCAGCTTGAAGAGCTGCGGCAAACCCGCGGGTTTCCGAAGCGGCGCGTGCTTCACTTTCCAGAGTTTCCAAGGACTTATGAGCCTTGTCTGCTGCGATCTCTTCCAGTTTGTAGGCTTTGATCTTGTCCAGAACGGTTTCGGTCATGCGGCCTCCTGAGTCTTGGCGGCCAAGGCCGTGATTTTGTTTTTGGCTTCACCGCTGTCGATGCTCTCGGCGGCCATGGCCACGCCTTCGCGCAGATCACTTGCAGCATCGGCGACAACCAATGCGGCGGCAGAGTTCAGCAACACGGCGTCACGATACGCTGACCGAGCGCCGTCCAGCAGCGCACGAAATGCGATGGCATTTTCTTCAGGGGTTCCGCCGAGGATGTCTTCGAAAGGGTGCACAGGCAGGCCAGCATCCTCGGGGTGCAGCTCGACCTCTTTGATCACGTCATCTTCTAAAGCGGCGACCCAGCTGATACCGGTGATCGTCAATTCGTCTGTCCCGTCTGATCCGTGCACCAGCCACGCGCGATCTGACCCCAGCAAGCCTAGTGTTTCAGCCATGGGGCGGATCAACTCGCGGCTAAAGGCGCCAGTCAGTTGCCGTTTGACACCGGCAGGGTTGGTCAGTGGGCCAAGGATATTGAAAATCGTGCGCGTTCCCAGCTCCTGCCGCGAAGGCATAACATGCGCAATGGCCGGGTGATGCATCGGCGCCATCATGAATCCGATCCCGACATCTTTCAATGCGCTTTCAACGACTTGCGGGCCAACCATGACGTTGATGCCCATTTGACCCAATGCATCCGCTGCGCCTGATTTGGAACTTAGGTTGCGGTTGCCGTGTTTGGCGACTGTCACGCCAGCGCCTGCGACGACAAAGGCCGTCGCGGTCGAGATATTCAGAGTACCTTTTCCGTCCCCGCCCGTGCCAACGATGTCGATCGCCCCTTCGGGCGCCCGCACGGCATTGCACTTGGCGCGCATCACAGCCGCGGCCGCGGCATATTCATCAACCGTTTCCCCCCTTGTACGCATGGCCATCAACAGCCCGCCAATCTGGCTTGGCGTGGCTTCGCCGTTGAACAGGATGCCAAAGGCAGTCTCGGCCTCTTTACGGGTCAGCGGACGATCGGCGGCTGCTCCAATCAGCGGTTTCAGCGCGTCGCTCATGCGGGGACTTTCAGTTCTTGCAGGAAATTCTTGAGAAGGGCGTGACCATGCTCGGACGCAATCGATTCAGGGTGGAACTGAACACCGTGAATAGGCAGTTCCCTGTGTTGCAGCCCCATGATCGTGCCGTCTTCCAGCTCGGCTGTGATCTCAAGACAGTCGGGCAGCGTCTCGCGCTCGACCACCAGCGAATGGTAACGTGTGGCTTCAAAGGGCGATGGAAGGCCAGCAAAGACGCCTTTTCCGGTGTGGTGCATGATGCCCATTTTGCCGTGCACAATTTCGTGGCATCGTACCACCTTGCCACCGAACGCCTGTCCGATGGTCTGATGCCCAAGACAAACCCCCAAAAGGGGCGTTTTGGTCTCGGCGGCGGCTTCGGTCAGAGCCAGACAGATGCCCGCCTGATCCGGGTCGCAGGGGCCGGGGCTTAGCAGGATCCCAGCCGGGTTCATGGCCATTGCTTCTTGCACATCCAGCGCATCATTGCGGCGAATGACCATTTCGGCACCAAGTTCGCCCAAATAATGTACCAAATTGTAGGTAAACGAGTCGTAGTTGTCGATCAGCAGCAGCATATGGGCACTTATCTTCGCTTGGGCATTTCGGGCTGGCGATGCAACCCCGGGCCACGGTATAATGTCCGCACATACATGCTCAGGCTTGGGCGGCAGCGTCAAGAGGACATACGGTTTCTGACGCCTCCAATTGACCGAGCGCCACACCAGATGGCGCAGAGCAGGGCGAGGCAGGGAAAAGAGGCGAAAGGCAGGAAATATGGGCGGATTTTTCGGAGGAATGGTCGCAGGGGCGATCGTTGTTTTGATCTTGGGTGCGGTCGTGTCGCTCAACACGCCGATGGTCAACACACCGGTTGTTGCGACCGAAGCACCAGCGCCGACGATTTCAGAAACACCAGAGGCGCCTACTGAACTTGCCGAGGATGTTTCTGATGCCGATCTGGTGGAACTGGCCCCGCGTGCGCCAGAAGCCGCCGATAATGCCAACGAAGATTTGGCCGATTTGTCCGGGTTGGAAGCGTCATCCGAGCCGCAGCCCGAGGTTGGCAAAGCGGCTGAGGCCCCGAACGAGCCCACTGCAACGGTGGCGACCGAGGTGTCCGTCATGACCGAAGCCCCCGCTGCGCCGCCCGAGCCCAGCCAGGTACCCGCAGTTCAGCAGGAACAGTCCGTGCCGGTTGTAATTGATGAAACCCCCACGCCGCCGACCGAGTCTGACACAACCGAGGTCGCAGTTCTTGAGCCCGAACCAACTCCGTTGCCACAGGTCGAGGCTGAACCACAAACAAAAGACACTACGACTGATAATTCATTTGAAAGCAGTCCGATTGCGGTGGAAGGGGATGAAGATACCTTACCCCGTGAGCTTCCTCGCATTGCTGCGCTGCCTCAGATCGGGGGAGAACAGGAAGAAAGTGCCAGTTCGATTGTCGGAAAACGTATCCTGCCGTTGACGGAACGCGATGATGAGCCTGTTGCAGAACAGGCGATTTCCGAACAGCCATCTGCGGAAAAACCGATTGAACGTTTTGCCGCCAAGTTCGAGAACCCGGAATCTAAGCCGCTGATGTCGATCATTCTGATTGATGACGAAGGCGCGTTCGGGGCCGAAGCGTTGCAGGATTTCCCTTACCCGATCAGCTTTGCCGTGAACCCGTCTGATCCGGATGCGGCGGAAAAGATGGCACGGCACCGCGCGGCTGGGTTCGAAGTTCTGGCCCTTGCGGACTTGCCCGAGGCAGCAAGCGCGCAGGATGCCGAAGTTTCCCTGTCCGTGTGGCTGGATACATTGCCTGAAACAGTGGGTATTCTGGAAGGCGTGAACAGCGGCATTCAGGGAAACCGCAAGCTGGCCGATCAGGTCGCGGCAATTGCTGCCGGAACCGGACGCGGGTTGATCACACAGGACAATGGGCTGAACACTGTCCAGAAGCTTGCGGTTCGCAATGGCATTCCGTCCAGCGTTGTGTTCCGCGATATCGATGGGGCGCGACAGGATCCCAGAATCATGCGCCGGTTCCTGGATCAGGCCGCGTTCCGGGCGGGTCAGGAAGGAACCGTTGTCATGCTGGGGCGGGTACGGCCAGAGACAATCTCAGCCCTTTTGCTGTGGGGTCTTGAAGATCGCGGGAACCGGGTGGCGATGGCGCCGATCTCGGCCGTCTTGATGAAACAGGTACAGTGACAGCTTGAAACAGGGCGGTGATCAATTGATCAGCCGCCCTTGTTTTTTTAACTGTTGCCGTTTCCGGTGAACCGAGCGGCATCTTCCGCCGCGCGCCGTATGGCGTTTGACTTATGAACAGTCTCCATGAACTCGGCCTCGGGGTCGCTGTCATAGACAACACCGCCACCAGCCTGAATATAGAGTTTCTGATCCTTCACGATGGCCGTGCGCAGGGCAATGCACATGTCCATGTCACCGCCTGCGCTGAAATAGCCAACACCACCGCCATAGACGCCGCGTTTTTCCGGCTCAAGCTCGTCAATGATCTCCATCGCCCGCACTTTCGGCGCACCCGAGACGGTGCCCGCAGGCATCCCGGCAAAGAAGGCGTCCAGCGCATCTTTGTCTTCCGCCAACTCACCCACCACGTTCGACACGATGTGCATCACATGGCTGTAGCGTTCGATGATGAACTCTTCGGTCGGGCGGACCGTACCGATTTTTGACACGCGGCCGGTATCATTGCGCCCGAGGTCCAGAAGCATAAGGTGTTCGGCCAGCTCTTTCTTATCGGCCAGCAGGTCAAGCTCGTTCGCTTTGTCTTCCTCGGGGGTCGCGCCACGGGGACGTGTGCCTGCAATCGGGCGAATGGTGACTTCGCTGCCGAACACCCGCACCAAAATCTCGGGGCTGGCCCCAACGACCTGAAAACCGCCGAAGTTGAAGTAGAACATAAACGGCGAGGGGTTGGTGCGCCGCAGCGAACGATAAAGCGCGAAAGGCGGCAGCGGAAAATCCTGCGTCCAACGCTGCGCTGGAACTACCTGGAAGATATCGCCAGCACGGATGTATTCCTTGGCCTTTTCAACCGCTTCCATATAGCCGGATTTGGTGAAGTTCGACACCGGCGCCGCAATTTCGCGCGCGTCGCCCAGATCACGGGTTTCGGCGGGCATCGCACGTTCCAGATCGCGGACCGCATCCATCACACGCTCGGCCGCCTGCGCATAGGCAGCTTTGGCAGATTGACCGTCGCTGGCCCAGGCGGGTGAAACCACCGTCACCTCGCCTTTGACGCCATCCAATACTGCGACAACAGACGGGCGCAACATGATCGCATCTGGCAGTCCCAGCGGATCGGGGTTCACGCCCGGCAAGCATTCGACCAGCCGGACCATGTCATAGCCCAGATATCCAAACAGCCCGGCGGCAGCCTGAGGCAGGTCGTCTGGCAGTTCAATACGGCTTTCGGCTAGCAAGGCACGCAGATTGTCCATCGGATTGCCGTCCTGCGCGGCAAAGGCGTCGGCATCGAACCGCGCCGAACGGTTCAACTCGGACGTTTCACCGTGGCAGCGCCAGATCAGGTCCGGTTTCATGCCGATGATCGAATAGCGGCCACGCACCTCACCGCCCGTAACCGACTCCAGCATGAACGCATCTTTCTGCGCTCCCGTCAGTTTGAGCATTAGCGACACGGGTGTGTCCAGGTCGGCGGCGAGACGTGTGTAAACCACTTGGTTTTCGCCCGCTTCATAGGCGCGTGCGAAGGTATCGAAATCGGGTGTCAGGGCCATCTTGGTCTCGCTTAAAAGCTCGCCTGCACGGCGTTCAGCGCCTGCTGATCCACGACCGGGCGGGCGCGGGTCTGAGCGTCCCGTACGTATGCGTCAAAAATATTCTGCGACAGCGCCTGATCCATCTGCGTTGCCAGCGCGTCGCGCAACCGGCGCAGTTCGTCGGAATCCTCGGGGGGCAGAACCTCGTCCAGACGCACCAGCAAGGCTGCACCATTTCCACCAATGACACGCAACTCACCGAGTTCCATCTGAAACACTTCATTCATGAAACTGGCGGGGACGTCATCAAGAAACGCGGTACGCGTCAGTGCGTTTTCAACGCGGAAGGGCAGGCCAGTCGCTGCGAAGTCACCATCAGTGGCCAGTAGGCTCAATGCGGCGTTTGCTTTGTCCAACAGGGCTTTATTGGTCTCTGCCTGTACCCAAGCCGCAGCGACACTGTCGCGTGCGCTTTCCAGCGGTTCGGGGCGACGCGGCAGAACGTCGTTCAGGCGCAAGGCAAAGATCGATCCGTCTTCGAGAAATGCGATTTCAGGGAAATCTCCCTCTTGCACGGCTTCGGCGGCCGCGCGGAACCCGTCATAGGCCGCTATGTCCTCGGCGCTGTCGCGGGTCCAGTCAATCTGACCCAGCTCCATTTCAGTTTCATTTGCCAATTCTTCCAGAGTCGCTCCACCAGCCAGCATGTCGTTGACATCTTCGGACTGCGCCTCGATCAGGCGGCGGGCGCGTTCTGTCGCCAGTTCTTCGCGCAGGGCCGGTTCGGCCTCCTCAAAGGGAACGCTGTTTGCAGCCAGGGATCCGTTGATACGGAACAGGGCGGGGCCAAATACCGATGGCAGAGGGCCGACAACGGCGTCAAGTTCTGCCGCGAACACGGCGTCGGCGGCTTCGCCCAGATCCTCACGCGTGAGGTCGCCCAGGTCGATATCCGAAAGCTCCAGATCACGGTCCCGAACCAGTTGTTCAAAAGTCGTGCCCCCGACCTCAAGCTGCGCCTTGGCGTCGTTGGCCGCTTGTTCATCCGGGAAATTCAGGCGCTCGACCAGACGGCGTTCTGGCTGATTATACTCTGCCGACCGCTCTTCAAAAAGTTTTCGCAGAGCCTCTTCGTCAACCTCAACCGTGTCCACCAACATGGCCGGAGACAGAATCGCATACGTCAGCTGTTTCGTGCGGGGCAGGGTGAACTGTTCAGCGTTTTCGTCATAGTAGGTCTGAATCTGCGCGTCAGTCGGTTCGGCCACGGGGGTTTCCAAAGCCTCGGCCCCTGCCGTCGCAACGGTAAAGCTGCGACGGGCACCAATATAGTTGGCCATTGTGTCTGTCACGGTGGCAGGCATTTCCACACCCCCCATGATCGCACCTTGAACGATCGTACGGGCGGATTCTTTGCGCAGGTCCGACTCGAACTCGGAATCCGTCATGCCGACCTGTTCAAGCTGAAAGCGGTATGCCTCACGGTCGAAATTGCCGTCTACGCCTTGAAAGGCCGGGACAGACACGATCTCTTTTTGCAGGTTCTCATCCCCAATGGAGATCCCGAGCTGGCTCACCTCATTGTCCAGTGCCGCCAAGGCTGTCAGGCGGGCAAGCGCGTTTCGATCCAGCCCCAGATCGCGCGCCTGCGACATTTGCAGGGGCTGACCCGATTGCGCCTCAACCGCGCGGATCTCGCGCTGCAACTCGCGGACAAAGTCATCGATCGAGATGCTTTCATCACCAACTTGCGCCACTGTACGGACTGTGCCGCTCAGGTTGACGGCGCCGAACCCCGCGAGCCCCAGCATCAGCATGCCCATCAGAATCCAGACAAAGGTTTTCGAAAGACTTTTAGCGCCTGCGGCCATGGTGCCCTCTTGTTATTACGGCAGCGTTCTGCCCTGTCGGTTGCCGCCTTGAATACGACGCACACCGCCGGGGGGCAAGCTTAGAAGGACAGGCCCTGCAACCGTTCGAACAATTGGCCCAAACCTGTGCGGTCGAGGTTGGCGAAGGCAATGCGCACTTGCCGTTTCCCGTCCGGGTGGTGATCGGGCATAAACATGGTACCGGGCAATAACAGAACACCGGCTTCACGCACCAAACGCCTGGCAAGTTCGTCGGACGGAATGTCAAACGGGTGCTCCAGATAGGCGAAATACGCCCCAAGTCCCAAAAGGCGCCAACCTTCGGCTTCCAGCGCGGGCATACCCTCAAGGATGGCAGCGCGACGGTCGAGTATTTCGTCGCGTTCGCCTGCCAGCCATTGCGACAAGTTTTGCATACCCCAAAGCGCGGCGAACTGTCCGATCTGACCGGGGCAAATGGCAACGGTGTCGAGAAACTTCTCGACCTCAGCCAGAAGTGCGGGGCCCGTTGCAATGGCACCGACCCTATGACCCGTCAGCCTGTATGCCTTGGAGAAGGAATACAGGTGGATCAGCGTCTGATCCCAGTCTGGTTGCTGGAACAAATCATGTGGCGGCCCGCTGCGACTGTCGAAGTCACGATAGGTTTCGTCGACGATCAGGTAAATCCCGGTTTCGCGCGCCAGCTCAAAGAAGGCGCGGACAAGGTCTGCCGGGTATTCAACGCCGCCGGGATTGTTGGGCGTGACCAGAGCAATTGCGCGTGTTTTGTCCGTTATCAGCGCCCGCGCGCGCTCCGGACCGGGCAGCAAATCGTCGCCGGTCTTCAGGTCCGCCGCCTGAACACCCGACATATCCAGCCACATTTTATGATTGAAATACCATGGGGTTGGTAGAATAACCTCATCCCCTTCACCGGTGATGGCCGATATCACTGCTGAAAACGCCTGATTGCATCCTGAGGTGATAGCAACCTGAGGTGCCTCGACCTTTGCCCCATAATGCGCGCTTATCTGCGCAGCCAGTTCCGTGCGAAGGTCGTCATTTCCCAGCACAGGGCCGTATAGGTGCGCATGGTCTTCGCGCACGGTAAATTCGGCCATAGCCTTGCGCAAGGCCAGTGGCGGCGGGTCAACCGGCGCCGCCTGGCTTACGTTGATCAACGGACGTTCGGGTGGGAACGAAACGCCCTCGACCCATCGGCGCGCTTCCATCACTGGCGGCGCGAATGTTGCGGCGGTACGGCTGAGCGTCATGTGCTGCCTACTGATCTGATTTCAATCGGTGCCCCGATAGGGCTCGACATATTGAAGGGCCATATCCCACGGGAAAAAGATCCACGTGTCCTGACTGACTTCGGTGATGAACGTATCCACCATTGGGCGTCCCTTGGGTTTGGCATAAACCGTCGCAAAATGCGCTTTTGGATACATCTCCCGAACCAGCTCCAATGTTTTTCCGCTGTCTACCAGATCGTCGATGATCAGAATTCCGGTTCCGTCACCCATAAGGTTGGTATCGGGTGCTTTCAGAACTTCCGCCTCACCCTGAGCTTGATGATGGTAGGATTTCACGCTGACCGTATCGACAGTACGAATATCCAGTTCCCGGCTGACGATCATCGCAGGGGCCATGCCGCCACGGGTGATCGCCACAACAGCACGCCAGCTGCCGTCATCGGGGCCTTGCCCATCCAGACGCCACGCCAATGCGCGCGAGTCGCGGTGGATCTGGTCCCAGCTGATGTGAAATCCTTTTTCGTGCGGCAGGCGGTCCTTAGCGCTCATGTTCTTAACCTTTTTCCACGTCTGGGGCGTCAACGGCCTTCATTCCGACAATATGGTAGCCCGAATCCACGTGCAGATTCTCACCGGTGACGCCGCTGCTGAGGTCTGACAACAGGTACAGGGCCGACTTGCCGACATCGTCGATGGTCACGTTGCGGCGCAGCGGAGAGTTGTACTCGTTCCATTTCATGATGTAGCGGAAATCGCCAATGCCGCTGGCGGCCAGCGTTTTGATCGGACCGGCCGAAATCGCGTTCACGCGAATGCCGTCCTTGCCCAGGTCCTCCGCCAAATACTTGACCGACGCTTCCAAAGCGGCCTTGGCAACACCCATCACGTTATAGTGGGGCATCACCTGCTCGGCTCCGTAATAGGTCAGCGTTATGGCGCTGCCGCCTTCAGACATCATCTTTTCCGCGCGCTGCATAACTGCGGTGAACGAATAGACGGATACATCCATCGTCAGCGTAAAATTGGCCCGGCTGGTATCCACGTAGCGCCCACGCAGTTCGTTCTTGTCAGAAAAACCGATGGCGTGAACGACAAAGTCCAGCTTGCCCCATTTCTCTTCCAGTGCCGAGAAAAGCCCATCAATTGAAGCCTCATCGCTCACGTCGCAGGGCAGAACGATTTCGCTGCCCAGTTGCGCAGCCAGTGGGTCCACACGTTTCTTTAGGGCGTCACCCTGATAGGAAAAGGCAAGTTCAGCTCCGGCTTCGGACAAGGCGCGGGCGATTCCCCATGCGATAGATTTGTCATTGGCCAGTCCCATGATGAGGCCACGTTTGCCGGCCATCAACTGATTTGACATGTTTGGTTCTCCGCCTGTCTTCGCGTTAGATTGGCATGGTTTATGCCATTGGTAGCGCTGCATCAAGGCCGTGCGCTCTTGCTCGCAGCGGGTTCTCGCCTTAGGCTCGTCATTAATACTTTCCAGGGGATGGAAATGACCGAGCGTGATGGCATCTTTGCTGGCTCCGATCCGTTTGCAATCGCGGCCCGGTGGCTGGCTGAGGCCCAGGAAACCGAATTGAACGATCCGAATGCGATTGCGCTTGCAACCGTTGACCCGGACGGTTTGCCAAATGCACGCATGGTTCTGCTGAAGGAAATCGAAGCGGATTCATTTGTTTTCTATACAAACTACGAAAGCGCCAAAGCGAACGAGCTGGATACGTCCGAAAAAGCCGCATTTGTAATGCATTGGAAATCTTTGCGGCGTCAACTTCGTGTTCGTGGTACAGTATGTCGTGAAAACGGGCCCAAGGCTGATGCGTATTATGCATCGAGGTCACTGAAAAGCCGACTGGGTGCCTGGGCTTCAAAGCAGTCACAACCGCTTTCAAGTCGGACAGCTTTGATGGCAGAGGTCGCGAAAGTGACTGCTAAACTTGGGCCGAATCCACCTCGTCCTCCATTCTGGGGTGGGTACCGATTGACGCCGACAGAGATAGAATTCTGGGCCGATGGAGCGTTCCGCTTGCATGATCGGTTCAGATGGCAACGAATTGAGCCGGGATCGGCATGGCATGTTGAAAGGTTGAATCCATGACGTTCACGTGTCGTGAAATGCAACAAGCAGAAAGTAAACAACTTTTTCGGCTTGAAATTGTCTGCCAATCCCATAAACAACAGACCCTTAACGAACTGCTAAAATTCGCGATGGGAAAACCGTGCCTGAAGACCTGAACAACATGTATCGCGTCCGTGGACACGTAAAATGGTTCGATCCCGCCAAGGGATACGGCTTTGTTGTTTCTGACGAAGGCGGACCGGATATTCTGTTGCATGTGAACGTATTGCGCAATTTCGGCCAAAGTTCCGTCGCGGACGGAGCAGGTATCGAGATCATGACACACCGCACGGACAGAGGTGTTCAGGCGGTTGAGGTTGTTGCAATCGACCCGCCGGCGCGCGCCGAGTCGATGATGTTGGCCGATTTCGCCGAGTTGGATCCGGACGCTATCGCAGAAGCCCCTCTGGAGGCCGCGCGGGTGAAGTGGTTCGACAAAGGCAAGGGCTTCGGGTTCGCAAATGTTTTCGGGCGCGGCGAAGACGTGTTCTTGCATATCGAAGTGTTGCGGCGCTCGGGGCTTGCTGACCTTCAGCCCGGAGAGGCGCTTGCGATGCGCGTAATTGACGGCAAACGTGGCCGAATGGCGGCGCAGGTTCTCGCCTGGGAAGCCGCGCTGGACGGCTGACCGTTCCATGACTCGTTTTCTGGTATTCTGGACGCTTCTGATCACGCTGTGGACGGGGGGGGCATTTGCTGCGTGCAGCGCCGACCATGTCACACTCCGAAACGACAGCGCGACAATCCGATTTGACGTGGAAATGGCAGTTACGCCACAGGAACGGTCAAGGGGTCTGATGTTTCGCGAGACGTTGCCGAATCGATCCGGTATGCTGTTTGTCTTCGACCCACCGCAACCCGTCGCGTTCTGGATGAAGAACACACTGATTCCGCTCGACATGATATTTCTGGACCGTACGGGCACAGTGACACATGTGCATGAGAGGGCGATTCCCGGCGATCTGACACCGATTGAAGGTGGGGATGCCGTTTTTGCGGTGCTGGAAATCAATGCCGGATTGTCTGCACGTTACTCTATCGGCGTCGGCACTCAGATGCAGCATGAAATTTTTTCGCAAGGTCCTGCGATTTGGCCCTGTTAGGGCTTTTCAAATCAGATTGTCATCGTTAGGAAGGCGCACGGTCCGGGGCGTGGCGCAGTCTGGTAGCGCACCTGTTTTGGGTACAGGGGGTCGTAGGTTCGAATCCTGCCGCCCCGACCACTTCCTTCACATTCTCATGTGGGCGTGCCGCCCATCGCCAGATACAACGAGCTGATCGCCTGATCCAGCACGTCACTTTCCAGTGGAACCTCAACGATTGCGCCGGTTTTCTGCGGCACTTTAAAGTACGATCGTGCGTCAACGCGATAGCCGGACCCTGTTTTTGACGATGTCAGGCGCATGACGCTCTGGGGCAGGTCCTGCGGAAATCCGTCATAGTTCAGAATCAAATAGGCAGCCGCTTTTGGGGGCAGATACTCGCTGCATTCAAAAGCCTGTTCGCCGATTTTCTCAAAGACCTTGCCGGGACCAGAACAACTGGTTTCGAATGCCTCAAATAACCTTTTGGGATGGGTTTCGAACAGCGCGCTACGTGACGGGGTGGGCGTTTCTTGTGGCGTGCAGGCCACGATACAGGCCAACGCGGGGATAAAGCGAAGCAACTTCATTCGTTTGGCCTTTCTCATTTCGAAGTGAACCTTTGGTCGTTCAGTGTGGGTTTGACAGACCCGGCGAAGCTGATTCCTTTGCAGCCTAACCAGCGAGGTGTTGGTTGATCAAATACAGATAACTATGCTGGTAAAAACGGTAATTCGAATTGAGACTTCGAGTCGTGACCGAAAATTTACCGCAGGCGAGCCTGTGGAGGAATCGTACCCAGAGTTTGACTCCTCTCATGTCTGGGTCTGGTCAACAAAAAAGATTTCAAATTTGGCTGAAAAAGGGCGTTGACCTTCTATGGCAATATACGTCAAATTGTATGAGCCGAAGAGATTGCCACAATATCTGGTGTTCAAGCCGGGACGGCAACAGGCGAGGGTCGGATAAGCACAGTCTATTAACGTGCAGCCGTTGTAACGGCTTTTTCGCTGTCCAAAGCAGCGTCCAGTACCTTTGCGCGCTTCTGTAGGCGTTGCGGGTGGTGCTCCGCAACTCAAAATGTAGTGCCGTGAACCGAGAATTAGGCGGAATTTAACTAGGGCTGCGGACATGAAGATTGAAAGAAAATTCACCAAACCAGATCAGGATGCCTATTCGGAACTGGATTTTGTGTCTGCGACATCTGAAATCCGCAATCCCGACGGAACCATTGTATTCCGTCTGGAAGGGATCGAAGTTCCGTCAACCTGGTCGCAGGTGGCAAGCGACGTGATCGCCCAGAAGTACTTTCGCAAGGCTGGCGTCCCGTCCAAATTGACCAAAGTTAAGGAAAAAGATGTTCCCGAGTTCCTCTGGCGGTCGGTTCCCGCTGAAGATGCTGAGTTCGAGGGCGAAATTTCCTCCAAGCAGGTCTTTGATCGGCTGGCCGGTGCGTGGGCATACTGGGGGTGGAAAGGTGGCTACTTTTCGACCGAGGAGGATGCGCGCGCCTATTTCGACGAGATGCGGTACATGCTGGCGACTCAGCGCGCCGCGCCAAATAGCCCGCAATGGTTCAATACTGGCCTGCACTGGGCCTATGGAATCGACGGTCCGGCGCAAGGGCACCACTACGTCGACTATAAGACCGGCAAGCTGACCAAATCCAAATCCGCCTACGAACATCCGCAGCCACATGCCTGCTTCATCCAGTCCGTTGATGATGATCTGGTGAACGAAGGCGGCATCATGGATCTATGGGTGCGCGAGGCACGGTTGTTCAAATACGGCTCGGGCACCGGGACCAACTTCAGCCATCTGCGTGCAGAAGGCGAGGCGCTGTCAGGTGGCGGTAAGTCTTCGGGGCTGATGGGCTTTCTCAAGATCGGCGACCGCGCCGCTGGCGCGATCAAATCAGGCGGGACAACCCGTCGGGCAGCAAAGATGGTGATCGTCGATGCAGATCACCCTGACATCGAGAAATTCATCGAATGGAAGGTGATTGAAGAGCAGAAGGTAGCCTCGATCGTTGCCGGATCGAAGATGCACGAGAAGATGCTGAACGGCCTTTTCGAGGCTATCCGCACGTGGGACGGCGCGCAGGAAGATGCCTACGATCCGAAAAAGAACGACGCGTTGAAAACGGCGGTTCGAGAGGCAAAAAAGGTCGCGATCCCGGAAACTTATATCAAACGCGTTCTGGATTACGCCAAGCAGGGCCACGACAGCATCGAGTTCCCGACCTATGATACAGACTGGGATTCGGAAGCCTATAGCTCGGTCTCGGGGCAGAATTCGAATAACTCGATCCGCGTGACCAACGGGTTTCTGACTGCTGTCGAGAAAGACGCGGACTGGCAGCTGATCAACCGCACCGATGGCAAAGTCGCAAAGACCGTCAAGGCGCGCGATCTTTGGGAAAAGGTTGGTCACGCCGCATGGGCTTGTGCTGATCCTGGCATCCAGTTCCACGACACGGTCAACGAATGGCACACGTGCCCTGAAGATGGTGAAATTCGCGGATCGAATCCGTGTTCGGAATACATGTTCCTGGATGACACGGCCTGTAACCTGGCCTCGATGAACCTGCTGACCTTCCTCAAGGACGGTGAGTTCCAGGCCGCCGATTACATGCACGCCTCGCGCCTATGGACGCTGACGCTGGAAATCTCGGTGACCATGGCGCAATTCCCGTCAAAGGAAATCGCGCAGCTGTCGTACGACTTCCGCACGCTGGGCCTTGGTTATGCCAACATTGGCGGCCTGTTGATGAACATGGGCTACAGCTATGACTCGGACGAGGGGCGGGCGATCTGCGGTGCGCTGACCGCGATCATGACCGGTGTGGCATATGCCACTTCAGCTGAAATTGCCGGTGAGCTTGGCCCGTTCAAGGGCTACAAGCGCAATGCCGAGCATATGCTGCGCGTCATCCGCAACCACCGCCGCGCGGCGCAGGGTGTGACTGAGGGGTACGAGAAACTGGCCGTCAAGCCGGTGCCTCTGGACCATGGCAACTGCCCCGACAAGCGTTTGGTCGATCTGGCCATGTCCGCTTGGGATGAGGCGCTGAGCCTTGGCGAGCAGAACGGTTACCGCAATGCACAGGCCACGGTGATTGCCCCCACAGGCACCATCGGTCTGGTGATGGATTGCGATACAACGGGGATCGAGCCCGATTTTGCGCTGGTCAAGTTCAAGAAACTGGCAGGCGGCGGTTACTTCAAGATCATCAACCGCTCGGTACCATCTGCGCTGGAAAAGCTGGGCTATTCCTCGTCGCAGATCGAAGAGATCGTATCCTACGCGGTCGGTCACGGCACAATCGGCAATGCGCCGGGGATCAACCACACCTCACTGACTGGCCACGGCTTTGGTGCCAATGAACTGGCCAAGGTGGACGCCGCGCTGGAAAGCGCCTTTGACATCCGGTTCGTCTTCAACCAATGGACATTGGGCGAAGATTTCTGCACCGGTGTTCTGGGCATTCCGGCGACCAAGCTGAATGACCCGACCTTTGATTTGTTGCGCCATCTGGGGTTCACCCGCGCGGATATCGACGCGGCCAACGACCACGTCTGCGGAACCATGACTCTGGAAGGTGCACCGCATCTGAAGGAAGAACACTACGCGATCTTCGACTGCGCCAACCCGTGCGGCAAGAAAGGCAAGCGTTTCCTTGGGGTTGACAGCCACATCACCATGATGGCAGCGGCACAAAGCTTTATCTCGGGTGCGATCAGCAAAACGATCAACATGCCGAATGATGCAACAATCGAAGACTGCCAGAAGGCCTATGAACTTAGCTGGTCGCTGGGTGTGAAAGCCAACGCGCTGTACCGTGACGGCTCGAAACTGTCTCAGCCCCTTGCGGCTGCGCTGGTCGAGGATGATGACGAGGCGGCCGAGGTGCTGGAAAGCGGCTCTGCTCAGGAAAAAGCCGTCGTTCTGGCCGAAAAGGTGATCGAGAAGGTTGTGGTCAAGGAAATTATCCGCAGTCATCGCGAGAAACTGCCGCATCGCCGAAAGGGGTATACACAGAAGGCCATCGTTGGCGGCCACAAGGTTTATCTGCGCACGGGTGAGTTCGAAGACGGTCAACTGGGCGAGATTTTCATCGACATGCACAAGGAAGGTGCTGGCTTCCGGGCGATGATGAACAACTTTGCCATCGCCGTGTCGGTCGGTCTGCAATATGGCGTGCCGCTGGAGGAATTTGTCGACGCCTTCACCTTTACCAAGTTCGAACCGGCAGGGATGGTGCAGGGCAACGACTCGATCAAGAACGCGACGTCGATCCTGGATTACATCTTCCGCGAACTGGCCGTGTCTTATCTGGACCGTACCGATCTGGCCCATGTGAAACCCGAGGGTGCTACCTTTGATGATCTGGGACGCGGTGAAGAGGAAGGCGTTTCCAACGTCTCGGAAATCAGTGAAACTGCGGCGTCCAAGTCGTTGGAAGTGTTAAAACAAATCAGTTCAACCGGGTATCTGCGCAAGCGTCTGCCGCAGGATCTGATGGTGTTCAACGGCAGTTATGGTGACGTGGCCGGTTTAGCAGAAACAGCAACTGTCTTTGAAGCGCCTGCCACCGAAACGGCAGTGGCAACAGGGATGGACGCCCGCACCAAAGCCAAGATGCAGGGCTATGAGGGCGACCCCTGCGGCGAGTGCGGAAACTACACGCTGGTACGAAACGGAACTTGCATGAAGTGCAACACCTGCGGCGCGACAAGCGGGTGTAGCTGAATTTAACGCCCTGGCACCCCGGGGCGTAGGGGTCGGACGCTGCCCTAAGTAACCGACCCCGACGAATACGGAGAACAGGTCTGTTACCGACTGACCATTCTCCACTCGGCCGACATGCCCGTGTTGGCCGGGAACAGGGTGGGGCGGAATATTTGCTCCTTCCCACTCTTTCACGGGGCGGGTGCGCTCGCCCCATGCGCAGTCCAGGCCGCAGGCAAAAAAACACCGGGCGGTCAACGAAATGAGCCTGGAAGGCGAAACTGACAGGGGGCTTCGGCCCCCTTTCTTTTTACCCGCCGAGTCGTCCCGGATAAGCGCCACATTGCCGGATTGAGGTGGTCCTGTCGGGCAAGAGCCGCCGATACAGGTTTTGCCGCCTTCTTCAGGCGGAGGGCCGCAAACCCGACTCGGGCAAACACGCGAAGATTGGCGTGAAATCACGAAGTTCTACCAAAGCGCGTGACGCGCCGGGGTGTCCATGTGCTTCTGGGCGCTGTCCGGACGTAAACACAAACACACCTTTCAGGAGGCACTGAAATGAAATCGCATTATTTGATCGGGCTTTCCGTGGCCGTTCTGGGCTTGCCCGGCGTTGCTTCGGCCCAATCCTCAGCCGATACCAACGGTGATGGTCTTTTGACCATCGAGGAAATTCAGGCAGTCGTACCGGAAATCAACGCTGACACTTTCTCGGCCATGGATGCCAATGGTGACGGAGCGTTGGATGCAGACGAGGTCGCGATCGCGCAGGAGGCAGGATTGCTGCCGCCCAGCGACGGGTAGGCATCGAATGAACAGGCGGCCCGATCCATTTCGGGCCGCCTTTTCCATCACCTTAGGCGGGAAGATGGATTTTGAATTTTTTCCGAATCTCGGCGTCCAGAACCGGGTCGAACCTTGCAGGGGAAGGGGTGGAAAGGATTTCCTCTTTCCGGGCTACGGCTTTTTCCACCAGATCGGGCTTGCCAAGCTCCACCCACTCTTTCGGCGAGGAGCGATCTCCGAATGTTGGATAGACGTAATCTGACTGCATCCGGCTCAGCGTTGCGTCAGTTCCCAGATAGTGGCCTGGGCCGCCCATGCATACCGCCGCCATTTGATCCAGTGCCAGCGTGTCATCCGTCACTTCGATCCCGCGTACACAGCGTTGCGCCTGTCCGATCAGATCATCGCTGAGTATAAGGCTTTCCAGGCAGAACCCCAGCAACGAGGCATGCATCCCGGCCGCCTCATACACCATGTTCAGACCGGACAGACCTGCCATGACGTTCGAACACATCTGTTCCCAGCCGGCCTGCATATCGGGCAGTTTCGAATCCGATGCGCCAGCGGCAGCACCGCCCGGCAGGTCATAGAACCGGTGCATCTGGGCACATCCGGCAGTTAGAAGGGCTTGTTCCCCTGAACCGATCGACATGGCACCGGTCCGCAGGTCCAGACCAAAGGGCCAGGTGCCGAAAATCGCCGGGGCACCGGGACTTACGGCATTAACATAAACCAATCCCGCCAGGCATTCCGCAGTTGCTTGCGTGATCGCACCGGCGATGGTCGACGGCGCTGTGGCACCGGCCATACCGGCAGATAGCAACAAGACAGGCATACCGGCCTTGATGCATGCTTCCATCACTTCGCAGCTTTCGGTTGCGAATTTCATTGGAGGAACAACAAAGCAGTTCGAGTTCGAAACGAAGGGGCGCTCGCGAAATTTGTTTTCACCGCCCGCAATCATATAGATCATCTCCATCGCCGGTGCGACGTGGCTTGGTTCGGTGAAGGATGTCCCGACATGTTTGAAAGACCCAGAACAACAGGCGTAAATTGTGTTGAGGTCCATTTCGAGGTTGTCCGCGATGTCACGACAGACCATTGGCCGCTGCACAAAGTGAATGTTATCAAGATGTTGGCAGATTCGCGCGGCATCGTGCAGATCTTGCACGGTGGAATGGCGATATTCCCGACCGTGGACGTCGACCATGGACACGGCGGCCCCGGCCGTACCGTAGTGCACTTTGGTGCCCGACAATTCCAGATCGGTGTTTCCATCCCGGCTGTACAAAGTGACTGAGCGGTTCGCCTTAGCAATCGTGTCCTCGACAAGGGCACGAGGGAAACGGATACGGCCATCGTCACCCAAGGTGCAGCCCGCACCGACCAGATAGTCAATGCCACTTTGCGGGGCATCCGCCAAGCCAATGGTTTCAAGCGCGGTAAGTGCTGCTTCGTGGATGCGTTCGATCTGCGCCTGTGTCAGTACATTCAGGACGCCGCCTTCCATTCCGGGGCGGACAGGTCGCAGGTGCTCAGGCAGTGCGGTTGCACGGGCAGCACGGCGCGCGGCGCGGCCGCCACTGCGCGAAGAATTGCGGGGTTGGTCGTTCATTTCAAGAATCCGGTCGTTGAGTGATGTCTTAAGGTGTCTGCAAGCACACCTTTACGGCCGTCCTCGTGCGGCACGGCCACGATCCGCCCCAATGGTGCGGCTGATCAGGCTGATTTTCCAGTCATCGTCTGCCATTTTGCCCCTCAACGTCTTGCGCGACAATTCCAAAACGCGGCGACACAATCTGTTCTATTTGCGACCTTTGATGATTATTCATATGGACAATTCTCACGGCTTATGGGGTCAGAGAACCAAACGCCGAGATTTTCGCCCGTTTTGGAAGAAATCTGTTATACTGCATTCACTTACTTCCAAGGTCTGCTGCGCGGAGTTGAATTATGAGCAGCAGGTCACAGATTGAATTGAAGTCATGCCTCTGATCGAAACCAGAGCGGTGTTGCATTGAACCCGACTATGAACCTTATTTCCGTCCTTGTTGTTGCGATATTTATCGCCGGCGCTAACCCTGTTGCGGCGGAGGATTGGACTGGCGGGTATGCCGGTTTCAGTTTTGGATTTGCAGATGCCGATGGTCCGGGTGGTGCGAATGGCGATGATACGGCCTTTGGTGCGCATCTGGGCTATGACCGGGACTTTGGGAATTTCGTTCTGGGCGGTGAGTTGGAGTATAATCGGCTGTCCCTGAACCTCGGACAGTCTCAGGGCAGTCTCGACAGCATGACCAGCTTGAAATTGCGTGGTGGATATGATTTCGGTAACGCTCTGGGGTACGTGGTCGTAGGCGCAGCGCGGGCTGATACATCGGTCGACAGTGACACAGCCGCGGTTTACGGAATCGGATTGGCCTATCCGATTGGCGAGAATTTCGTCATCAGCGGTGAAGCACTGCGGCAGAATTTCGACGATGTCACCCGGTCCAGCGGCAGTCTGGACACCAATGTTTTCAACCTGCGTACGACGTTTCGGTTTTGAATGCGGCTATTCAGCCGCGTGTCGCTTGGCGAGCTGCGCTGAAAACATGCACAGGGTTCTCAAGGCACTGACAAATTTCTCATCATCCACGGTCATGGCAACCCGAATGTGCCCCGCTGCGGCTTTGCCAAAGCTTTCGCCCGGCATGACCGCAATCGCATGAGTGTCCAAAAGGGCGTTCGCAAACCCTTCACCCGTCAACCCGGTCGCCCGTACATCCAGCATCAGATACATAGAACCCTGCGCCGGGACGAGCCCCACTGTGTTCTGTGCCGCTAATACGTCCATCGCCAATGAACGGCGGCGACGGAATGGCGCGGCGATCTTGTTTTCAAGTTCGTGTCCTGCGGTCAGTGCAAAGCTGGCCGCGTCCTGAATGAACCCCGGTACGCCATAGGTTGTATGAGTAGCCAGATCTATCAGGTGACGGATCACGTATTCAGGACCAACGATCCACCCGCATCGGGACCCGGTCATGGCATGAGATTTGGACATTGATCCAACAACCAAGGTACGGTCGGCCATTCCGGGCAGCACGCGGGCGGACAGGTGCTCGCCCTCCCAGATCTGGGTGTCATAGACTTCGTCTGATATCAGCCACAGGTCACGGCGTTGGCAAACATCGGCAATGGCTTCAAGTGACTGACGGGAATACACCACTCCGGTCGGGTTGTTCGGTGTGTTGATCAACAGCGAAACCGCGCCTTCCGCGGCTGCATCAATCAATTCGGCGCGCGGTTGAAATGCATCCTCTGCAGCGGTCCGAACAGCGCGGGCAATGGCCCCGGCACCGCGAATCGTCCCGGGATAGGTGGCATAATACGGGTCAAGAAACAGCCCGGTGTCGCCGGGATCGCACACAGCCATATGCGCCGCGAACAGGGCGGACTGCCCACCGGGCGTGACCAGTACATTGTTGCGCGTCGTTGGAATACCTGTGCGGGACTGAACCCGGGCAGCAACCGTATCACGCAGCAAATCTGTTCCGGGCACAGTGGCATAACCGGTGTGACCGTTGCGGGCCGACAGGCCCATAGCGTGCAGGATCGACGGGTCGGTACGAACGTCATGCTCGCCGATTGTCAATTCTGTCACGGCATGCCCATCATTCAGCATCCGTCGGGCGCGGTTGAACACCTCCCACCCGTCGCTGCCGCCGGTGATCTGCGTGATGCGCTTGGACAATTCCATGACAAGGGCCCCGGTTACTCTGCGCTGAATGGGACAGAGCGGCAGGCGTTTGTCAATCAGCTTCGCGGCGCTATCGAGGCCTGAAGTTTTTTGGTCAATGATGCGCGGACAAGGTCATAGGACACAGTCAAACGATGGCGCATTTCGTCAGCGCCGGTTTCAAACGGAAGACGCACCCAGCTGCGGTGGAAATAGGGGGCTTTTACGCCGATCCCGGCGTCAATCAGCATCTGCGCCGTCTCGATATCGGGCGTTTTGACGGAAACACCATCATTTGCGATTCCGATACAGGCGAACATCTTGCCACCAATTTTCCAGGCGTCATGGCCACCGCCCCAGGGATCGGACAGTTCAGCGCCGGGAAGCGTTTTGCAGATGGAAGTGACGAAATTTCGGTCCATGTTTGGCACTGTGCCCAACGGGGGTGGCAAACTCAACACTTGGCTTGCGAATGATCCCATGCTAACCGATGTCCCATGAACCCGGTGACCTGCATCATTATCTGCTGCATTACCTGCTGATTTATCAAGCGGGCCGGTTTCTTTCGTTTTCATCCCTGAGACAAGTTGCTAAGCCCGCGCCAACGCGCAAGCTTTTGCTGTTTCTTAGGAGCCCGACCGATGACGACGATCAAGCTGCACAACACACGGACGCGGACGAAGGAAGACTTCGTACCGATCGATCCTGAAAACGTGCGGATGTATGTCTGTGGCCCAACGGTCTATGACCGCGCCCATTTGGGTAATGCCCGTCCGGTGGTTGTGTTCGATGTGCTCTATCGCCTTTTGCGCTACGTCTATGGCGCAAAGCATGTGACCTATGTGCGCAACTTCACCGATGTGGACGACAAGATCAATGCGACGGCGCTGGCGCGCAAGCAGGCTGGTGCAGAAGGCACGCTGGAACAATTGGTGCAGGAGCGGTCGGACGAGACCATCGACTGGTACTTGCACGACATGGGGGCGTTGGGAGCGTTGGAACCCAACCAGATGCCGCGCGCGACCCAGTATATCGCCCAGATGATCGCGATGATCGAAGACCTGATCGCCAAGGGCCACGCCTATGCCGCCGAAGGCCATGTTCTGTTCGCGGTCGACAGCTGGAAAGAAAGCTATGGCAAGCTGTCTGGCCGGTCGGTCGATGACATGATCGCAGGTGCGCGGGTCGAGGTGGCACCATACAAGAAAAACCCGATGGATTTCGTGTTGTGGAAGCCTTCGACCGATGAACTGCCGGGCTGGGACAGCCCATGGGGCAGGGGACGTCCGGGCTGGCACATCGAATGCTCAGCCATGAGCTATGAACTGCTGGGTGAGAGCTTTGATATCCATGGTGGTGGCAACGACCTGATGTTCCCGCATCATGAGAACGAGATCGCCCAAAGCAAATGCGCGCACCCGCATGGCGAATTCGCGCGGGTCTGGCTGCATAACGAGATGCTGCAGGTTGAAGGAAAGAAAATGTCCAAATCGCTGGGCAATTTCTTTACCGTGCACGATCTGTTGGAGCAGGGCGTGCCGGGTGAAGTGATCCGCTTCGTCTTTCTTCAGACGCATTATCGCAAGCCGATGGACTGGACCGAGAAAAAGGCCCATGAGGCCGAGGCGACGCTGCGCAAATGGCGGGCGCTGACAGCAGGTATCGAACCTGCCGCCAGTGCGGCACCTGAAGTCATCGCAGCACTAAGTGACGATCTGAATACGGCAGGTGCCATGAGCGAGCTTTACCGCCTGGCTTCAGATGGTGACGCCGCAGGCCTGTTGGCAAGTTCGCAACAGCTGGGTTTGCTTTTGTCTGAGATGGGCGACTGGGCCGATACCGCATCTTTCGACCTGACCGCCCATGCGGACCGTTTGGCGAAAGCACGAGCCACCGCGATGCAAAGCAAGGACTTCTCGGAAGTTGATCGCTTGAAGGCAGCATATGTAGCGGCGGGGCTTGAGGTTCGAATGAGCAAGGAAGGTGTCGAACTGGTGCCGGGCGCCGGTTTTGATGCTGCCAAGCTGGAGGAGGTCTGATGACCAAGGAACGCCTCTACCTTTACGACACAACCCTGCGCGATGGGCAGCAAACGCAGGGCGTGCAGTTCTCGACCGCAGAAAAAGTGCAGATCGCGCAGGCGCTGGACGCATTGGGCGTGGATTACATCGAAGGCGGTTGGCCCGGCGCCAACCCGACCGATAGCGCGTTTTTCGAGGTGGCTCCGAAAACCGCGGCCCGGTTGACGGCATTTGGCATGACCAAACGCGCAGGACGATCAGCCGAGAATGACGATGTGCTGGCTGCGGTGATGAATGCGGGAACGCAGGCTGTTTGTCTGGTCGGCAAGTCGCATGATTATCACGTCACCCACGCGCTTGGCATTTCACTGGAAGAAAACACGGAAAACGTGCGCGCCTCGGTCGCGCATATCGTCGCGCAGGGGCGTGAAGCGCTGTTTGATGCGGAACATTTCTTTGATGGCTACAAGGACAATCCGGAATATGCCGTGGATGTATGTCGCGCAGCGCTTGAGGCTGGCGCGCGGTGGGTTGTCCTGTGCGACACAAATGGTGGCGCTTTGCCGTCCGAGGTCGGGCGGATTGTATCCGAGGTGATCGCAGCCGGGCTGCCCGGTGATCGGCTGGGCATTCACACCCATAACGATACCGAAAACGCCGTTGCCTGTTCTCTGGCTGCTGTTGAGGCCGGTGCACGGCAAATTCAGGGCACATTGAATGGTTTGGGCGAGCGTTGCGGCAATGCAAATCTGACCGCTTTGATCCCGACGCTGTTGCTGAAGGAACCCTATGCGTCGCAGTTTGATATTGGTGTCAGCCGTGAGGCTTTGGCTGGTTTGACCCGGATCAGCCGGATGCTGGATGATGTTCTGAATCGGGTGCCCAGCAAGCAGGCGGCTTATGTCGGGGCGTCGGCTTTTGCGCATAAGGCCGGGCTGCACGCCAGCGCGATCCTCAAGGATCCATCGACATATGAGCATGTGGAACCCGCAAGCGTCGGGAACTCGCGTATCATTCCGATGTCGAACCAAGCTGGCCAGTCAAACCTGCGTAAGCGTTTGACCGAGGCCGGTTTGCGTGTTGAGGCAGGTGACCCGGCACTTGGCCGCATCCTTGACCAGATAAAAGCCCGCGAGGCTGACGGATATTCCTATGACACCGCTCAGGCCAGTTTTGAACTGCTGGCGCGGGAAGAGCTGGGTCAATTGCCCGAGTTCTTCGAGGTTAAGCGTTACAAAGTCACCGTTGAACGGCGTAAGAACAAATACAACAAGATGGTCAGCCTGTCCGAGGCCGTTGTTGTCGTAAGAGTGGATGGCGAAAAGAAGCTGTCTGTCAGCGAATCCATGGACGAGTCAGGCAGCGACAGGGGGCCGGTGAACGCGCTGGCCAAAGCCTTGGCCAAGGACCTGGGCCAGTATTCGCAGGTACTGTCAGATATGCGTCTGGTCGACTTCAAGGTGCGGATTACGCAAGGCGGCACCGAAGCGGTCACGCGTGTCATCATCGACAGCGAAGACGGGCAGGGGCGGCGCTGGTCTACCGTGGGCGTCAGCGCGAACATAGTCGATGCGTCTTTCGAGGCGCTTCTGGATGCGATTCAGTGGAAATTGGTGCGCGATTGTGATCCGAAAAAGGCAGCAGCCGAGTGAGCGTGATCTTTGACCAAGACGTCAAAGCCTGCGCGGCACTTGTGCAACGGGCTGATCCAGATCGTTTCCGCGCAGCGATGGCTGCACCGGTTGCAGACCGTGCAGTCCTGTTCCCAATTTACGCGCTGAACGTCGAAGTTGCCCGCGCACCCTGGGTGACGCAAGAACCGATGATCGCCGAGATGCGGCTGCAATGGTGGCGTGACGCGCTACAGGAAATTGCTGAAGGGGCAACCGTACGGCGGCACGAGGTGGTAACACCCTTGTCAAGGGTTCTTTCGCCCCATCTGGCTGGCGTTTTGGATGAATATGTGGCCGTAAGGCGTTGGGATATATACCGTGACCCGTTCGAAGATCAGGAACACTTTGACGCCTATATCGATCACAGTACGGGTTCATTGTTTGTTGCATCCGCTCAGGCGCTGGGGGCAGCGGATGAACCAGCGTTGCGTGACTTTGGATATGCGGTCGGGGTGGCGAACTGGCTGAGGGCTATTCCTGAACTGGAAAGACGCGGGCGGATACCGTTGCTGGACGGCACCTCTGAAGGGGTGCGTGCCTTGGCCGGGGCCGCATTGAATCGTCTGTACAAAGCCAGATCGCTTCGGGCTGATATTTCGGTTGAGGCAAGGTCGGCATTATATTCCGGGTGGTTGGCCGAACGGATATTGAAGCAAGCCATAGCCCGACCCGAACGTGTTGCCTCCGGTGCTCTGGTACCGGGAGAAATACAGCAGCGATTGTCCTTGATGTGGGCTGTGGGCAGCGGGCGCTGGTGATCAGGCCCGTTCCGGGTCGGCCGGTCGCAGAACCAGCCACAACAGGGCCCCGCCTGCCAGTGTCAGCAATGGGATCATTGCAAGGTTGACTGCTGTCCACCCTTCGACCGGGGACCCACCCGAGCAGTTCATCAATCCACCCGAAGCCAGCGAGGCCATAGTCACTCCGCCAAACACCAGCAAGTCGTTAAGGCCCTGCATCCGGCCGCGTTCCTGCGGCTCATGCGATGCGGCCAGCATCGTGGTCGCGCCGATAAAGCCAAAGTTCCATCCAACACCCAGAAGAATGAGGGCAACGAAAAAGTTCCCCAATTCAACGCCCTGCAAGGCGACCAGGCCAGCGGTTGCAAGAATCGCCAGACCCAGCGCAACAATCCTTTCGATACCAAACCGGGCGATCAGGTGACCGGTGAAGAAACTGGGCACATACATGGCAAGCACGTGGCTGGTAACGATGTCCGCCGCGTCATTGGCCGAGTAACCACAACCAACCACGGCCAACGGCGTTGACGTCATCACAAGGTTCATCAGCGCGTAAGATACCATGGCACATATGATGGCCACGGCGATGTGAGGTGTTTTCAACAACTCCAGTCGCGACCGCCCCTTGGGCTCGGAGCCGGTGGGTTTTGCAGGTGTTGGAATATCAAGGAAGAAGAACAGGGCGGACCCCAGAACATTGATCCCAATGACAGCCAGATAGGTGCCCAGAAAAGGGATGACATAGGCTTCGGATGTGAGTTTTACGATTTGCGGGCCAATGATGGCAGCCGCCAGTCCACCAGCCATGACATAGGAAATCGCTTTGGGGCGGAACTCGTCCGACGCGATGTCCGCTGCGGCGAACCGGTAGAATCCGTGGGCGCTCATGTAGAGGCCCGTCAACAGGCTGCCGACAAGGAAGACGGGGAAAGAGCCAAGAAACAGGCCATAGGCCCCGATCAACCCGCCCAACGCACCGGATGTCGCGCCAACAAAGAACCCGACGCGACGCCCCCATTTTTGCATGATGGCCGAAATTGGCGTGGCCGCCAGCATCGATCCCAGAACAATCAGTGAAATGGGCAATGTCGCCAGGCAGGGATTGGTCGCCAGCGACTGACCGGCCAGCCCTCCGACGATGAACATCATTGGCATCTGCGCGCCCAGAATGGCCTGCGCCGCCACTAAGACAGCAACGTTGCGTTTGGCCTGACGGTCATTAGGAAGGGTCGAGATCATGGTCATGGCGGAATGGGTATCGGCTAAGTGTTTGCGGCACAACCCGGTTGCATCTGCGGCACTTGCGCCTAACGTGCCAGTAACAACCGAGCAGGGGGACTACATGCCCGTTGGCCGCATCATCGAAACGCCGGGTTGTGTGGCGGAAGGGGCTGAATGGCTGGCCCGGAGCTGCCCACGCATGGCCTATGCAATGGAACAGATTGGCCCATTGCCGCTACGTCGCCGTCCTGACGGGTTCGCGCAGCTGCTGAGTGCCATTGTCAGCCAACAGGTCAGCGTGGCTTCGGCCAATGCAATATGGCAACGCCTGCAAGACGCCAAACTGACAGGTCCGCGTAAGATCATGTGGGCAACGGATGACGATCTGCGGGCCGTAGGGCTAAGCCGTCAGAAGATCCGATATGCAAAGGCGTTGGCAGAAGCGCGTTTAGATTACAAAGCGTTACGTGATGTTCCTGATGCGGAGGTTGTGACCACGCTGACGCAAGTGCCAGGCATCGGCGTATGGACTGCGGAAATATACGCAATGTTCTCACTTGGTCGCGCTGACGTGATCGCCCCCGGCGACCTGGCGCTGCAAGAGGCCGCGCGCATCCTCTATGACCTGCCCAATCGCCCAACGGATAAAGAACTGCGCAAGATGGCCGAGGCCTGGTCGCCCTGGCGCTCGGTTGCGGCGCGGGTGCTGTGGGCCTATTACCGGGTTGCAAAGCAAAGAGAAGGGATCAGATGACACGGGTTTTGAATGCGCTCCGGAAAGAGCCTGTTTCGGCCGACACGCGCTCGGTTGTGGTGTTCGTGCATGGCTATGGCGCAAACGGTGCCGATCTGCTGGGTTTGGCCGACCCGCTGGGTGAACATCTGCCCGACACATTGTTCGTGGCCCCGGACGCGCCCGAGCAGATCCCCGGAATGCCGAATGGCTTTCAGTGGTTTCCGATTCCCTGGATTGACGGGTCGTCTGAGGAAGAAGCGCGCAGGGGCATGGAAATGGCGGTCGAGGACTTTAATGCCTTTCTGGATGCGCTGATGGTGGATGAAGATGTTCTGCCCGAACAGGTAGTCCTGTTTGGTTTCAGTCAGGGCACGATGATGAGCTTGTATGTCGCGCCCCGCCGCGAAGACCCCGTGGCCGGAATTGTCGCTTTCTCAGGCCGTTTGCTAGAGGCGGACCTTCTGGCAGACGAAACTGTCAGCCGGATGCCGGTATTGCTGGTGCATGGCGACGCCGACGACGTCGTCCCGCCGCAATCCTTGCCCGAAGCGGCAGAGGCCCTGCAATCCGCCGGTTTCAAAGAGGTCTACGCTCATGTCATGAAGGGCACCGGGCACGGCATCGCCCCGGACGGGCTGAGTGTGGCCCTGGCCTTCATGCGCGACAAGCTGAGCCTTTAGCCGGTAAGATTAAATCAGCAGAACACTGTCGTTTCGCATCGGATTAAGACCAAAGATGCGCTTCCGCAAACTCGACTGAGTTTCCGGCCGGGTCGCGCACGTACAAAGATCGTGCGCCTCCGGGCCAGTCAAATTCTGCGTCTACGGGGACATTCCAGTCCAGAAGGTGCTTGCGCATTACCGCGATTTCATCACGGGTCAGTACAAGACACACATGCCCGGCACCACGGGCGCCATGTGGCGGAACGGGCATGTCCGGGTCGAGGGGCGGCTGTTCCGTCTGTTCCGGGTTAAAGATCAGCAGGACCGATCCGCCAATTCGGTAAAACACGTGGCGGTCGGCGACACGCTGAATGCGTTTCAGGCCCAGTACTTCGCCGTAAAACTGTTCTGCTGCGTCCAGATCATCGACATAAAGCGACGCTTCCAGAATCGCCGAAGGGGCCGGTATTCCGGGAGTTAGTTTCATGACTCAAGTTTAGCAGATCAGGGCAGGGTATGTCACCGGCGCGGTCGACGGTCGCGTTTTCGTTGCGGTGTGGTGTTCAGGGATGGCATGGGCAGGCTGTCCCACTGGCCCGGTTCCAGATCGTCCAGAGTCCAGTCTCCGATTCGATAACGGATCAGGCGCAGGGTCGGCAGGCCCACGGCGGCCGTCATTCGACGCACCTGACGGTTTTTGCCCTCGCGTATGGACAGTTCTATCCAACTGTCTGGAACTGTCTCGCGTTCGCGGATTGGTGGGGTGCGGGGCCACAGGTCGTCTGGCTCGTCGATCTGGCGCACCTTCGCCGGACGGGTCAGGCCGTCTTTCAACTCGACGCCGTTTCGCAGCGCTTTCAGGGCGGTTTCGTCCGGGATGCCTTCGACCTGAACCCAATAGGTTTTTGCCATCTTGTGCTTGGGATCCGATATCTGCGCCTGCAACTTGCCGTGGTCAGTCAGCAGCATCAAACCTTCGCTGTCACGATCCAACCGACCGGCGGGATAAACCCCGGGCAGATCGATGAAATCGGACAGTGTACTGCGCGGAGTATCCCCATTGTCGCGGTCGGTGAACTGCGGCAGCACATCATAAGGTTTGTTGAAGCGAATGAACCAGGACATGACCCGCGCATACCCCGAAGAGTGCGTCCCGCGCAAGCTGTGGATAACTGTCATGCGCCTGTTACGGATTCGCATTACCCAGTTTGCGACATATTGTGGAAAATCAGGGCTTGTCAGAGTATTAACACGATATATAGTTATACTAAGGCCGGGGCGGGTGTTCCCCGCTCTGATGTCAAAAACGGGCAGAGCAGAGCGAGGAGCGATTCTGATATGGACGGAGACTTCAGGACCGAATTTGTCAGGGAGCCTGGTGCGCTGAAGCATCATCCGGCATTGGTTTTGAACGCCGATTATCGCCCCCTGTCTTATTACCCGTTGTCCCTGTGGCCCTGGCAGGAAGCGATCAAGGCCGCCTGGCTGGATCGCGTCGACATCGTGGCCGAATACGACGAAGTGGTTCGCAGCCCAAGTACTCAGATCCGAATACCTTCGGTCGTTGTTCTGAAAGACTATGTAAAACCCAGAAAGCGCGTGGCCTTCACGCGCTTTAATTTATTTCTGAGGGACGAGTTCCGGTGCCAGTACTGTGGCAGCCGCGGTGATTTGACCTTTGATCATGTGGTGCCACGCGCCGCCGGTGGGGTGACCAGTTGGCAGAACGTTGTGGCGGCGTGCAGCCCGTGCAACCTGCGCAAAGGGTCGAAATCGCTGCGTCAGGCAGGAATGAGCCTGCGAAAGCCGCCCCGTCAGCCTGACGCCGAAGCACTGCGCAATGTTGGTCGGAAGTTTCCGCCCAATCACTTACACGAAAGCTGGATCGATTTTCTGTATTGGGATGCTGAGCTGGACGAATTCTAGGCCTTGCTTGCCCGCCACGCCGCGAGCCAGATCAGTACCAGAACAGCCGAGGCAATGGCATTCCATCCGGCCATCGAGATGTTGAACATTTCCCACGGGATATCGTCGCAGCGAACCAAAGGCGCTGACATAATCTGGTCGAACAGGTCGTCATTCGAC
The DNA here is from genome assembly GCF_056542125.1 of Ruegeria sp. AF1. Lineage (NCBI taxonomy): Bacteria > Pseudomonadati > Pseudomonadota > Alphaproteobacteria > Rhodobacterales > Roseobacteraceae > Ruegeria > Ruegeria sp. AF1. The sequence continues at coordinate 427,669 of NZ_JBQFZG010000001.1, read as the reverse complement.
ATCCCACTGATGCTGCCGGATGTGCAACTGGTCGGACCTTCCCACCATCCTTGTTCAACGCCGGCGTGGTAAAACCCAATACCCGAAGTGACAGCCGCTGCCATCGCGCCACATAGCGGCAGGATGCTCAGTCTTGGCAAGGCCAGCGCCAAAACGCCAATCGCGATTGCGACCCCATGCGGGTAGCGCTGCCAGATACACATTTTACAGGGGGCAAGGCCGCCCAGATATTGAAAGCCAAAAGCTGCCAGCAGAAGGGCCAGGGACCCGAGACTTGCCAGTGCGATAAGTTGTGAACGTCTCGTCATAGGTATTTCACCACCAGGAAGCCGCCGAACAGGAGGACGATGAACAAGGTGAACATCAGCCCCAAGCGTTTTTCAATAAATTCACGGATCGGCTCGCCAAAGCCCCAAAGCAGCGCCGCAACAAGGAAGAATCTGAGCGCACGTGCCAGTATCGACGTTGCGATGAATGTCCCAAGCGGCATTCCTGTCCAGCCGGACATGATGGTGATGACCTTGTACGGGAAAGGCGTCACTCCGGCGGCCAGGACCGCCCAGAACCCGAAATCGTTGAAGCGTGTGTTGAATTCTTCCATCGCATGGGCCTTGCCCATGGATTCAAGAATGGGCTGCCCCAGACTTTCATAGAAAAACGCACCAATCGCATAGCCCAGCATCCCGCCCAGAACCGAAGCCACCAGAGCAACAGTTGCAATCAGCCAGGCGCGCGACGGGCGCGCCAGGATCATCGGAATCATCAGAACGTCGGGGGGAATCGGAAAGAACGAACTTTCGACAAAGGCCACAACAGCCAGCGCCCACAGCGCATGAGGGTGTTCCGCCAGACGAATTGTCCAGTCATAAAGTGATCGCAACATTAAGCACTCAAATCCCGTTCTCGGCCCCGGAAAGCCAAACCACGCACCTGACGGCCCGTCAACCATCGCGGTCGAAACAAATGGATTATTGGATGATTTTTGCCTCTGGACCTTCCCTCGGATGGGCGCTAATCCAGTGTCCGTGGCCCAAGTGGCGGAATGGTAGACGCAGGGGATTCAAAATCCCCCGGTAGTGATACCGTGCCGGTTCGAGTCCGGCCTTGGGTACCAAAGTAAAAACAGGGGGTTAGGGGAACCTGCTTCCTGTTTTTTCTTTTCGGGCTTATTGCGTGCTCGCGCACTTAACTCTCACTTTTCGATCTGGTCTCGTTCTTTTCAGTCCTCTGTTATCAGTCTCATGCTAATACAGGGGCACCGTATACGTCCTGCTGTCGAACCGACCTGAACAGAAAAGGACAGTAAAGTTCCGGAAGACTGATCGGGCGGGTTTTCCTGTGTGCCAGAGGGGAAAATTCAAAACTTACGCTCATATATGCGGAATGGAGCAAGTCAGGCTGGCGCTGGCCTTGACATTGAATGTATCTGGATGAACCCTCAAGGGGGTTGGGAGAAACTGGAAAATTCAACAGGTTGCATCTGCTGTGAAGCGGGCCGATTTTTTTATCGGCACGGATTCATGAGCAGGGTGATTGATTTGAATTCCAACTGCCAGACAAAAAATGTGGGAGTTCTGAAATGAAAAACAGCAGCAAATTGAGCCTCGGCGCGTTTGTAACCGCAGCCATGTTGGCTCCGGCGGCCTATGCCGAAGAGTTCATTACAATTGGTACCGGCGGCGTGACCGGTGTTTATTATCCGACAGGTGGCGCGATCTGCCGTCTGGTGAACAAGGGTCGGAAAGAACACGGTGTGCGCTGCTCGGTCGAATCGACCGGTGGCTCGGTCTACAACATCAACACCATTCGCGAAGGCGAGCTGGAATTCGGTGTTGCCCAGTCCGACTGGCAGTATCACGCGTATAACGGCACCTCGAAATTTGAAGAGGCAGGTCCCTTCGAAAAGCTACGTGCGGTGTTCTCGGTCCACCCCGAGCCATTCACCGTTGTGGCCCGCGCGGATGCCGGTATTTCCAGCTTTGAAGACCTCAAGGGCAAGCGCGTGAACATCGGTAACCCGGGTTCTGGCCAACGTGGCACCATGGATGTGGTTCTGGAAGCGTTGGGCTGGACCGTCGATGATTTCGAATTGGCGTCCGAGCTGAAAGCGGCTGAGCAGTCGGCTGCGCTTTGTGACAACCAACTGGATGCGATGATTTACACCGTGGGTCACCCGTCGGGTTCGATTCAGGAAGCTACGACAGCCTGCGATTCTGTTCTAGTGAACGTCACCGGTGATGCGATTCAGGGTCTGATCGACAACAACTCATACTACCGCACTGCGACTATCCCGGGTGGCATGTACCGGGGTTCGGACAATGACACCACCACCTTTGGCGTGGGCGCGACCTTCGTGACTTCGGCGGATGTGTCGGACGATGCTGTCTATGCGGTTGTAAGCTCGGTCTTTGAGAACTTCGAAGACTTCAAAAAGCTGCACCCGGCATTTGCAAATCTCAAGCCCGAGGAGATGATTTCGGACGGCCTGTCCGCTCCGCTGCATCCGGGCGCCGAAAAGTACTACAAAGAAAAAGGCTGGATTCAGTAAGCCAGACTTTACACGGGGCGTCCTTTTGCGGCGCCCCGGTTCACATCCGGGATAAACCGGGGACAAGAGGGCCAAAGAATCCAAGGCCGCAGGACGGGGAGATTTCACATGAGTTCCGATACACAGGGCAATCGCCCACTCTCGGAGGAAGAGCTTCAGGACCTTGTCGCCTCATCCGATGCAGGGGCGCGAAATCCCGCTGGAAACGTGGGGCTGTTTCTGGCGATTGTTGCCGTTTTGTGGTCGGTATATCAGATCGTTCTGGCCTCTCCCTTGTCGAATTACCTGCTGCCCGGAAGCGTGGTGAATAATTCACGCCAGATCCATCTGGCCTTTGCGATCTTTCTGGCGTTTGCGGCCTATCCGGCGCTGAAATCCAGCCCGCGCAATTATGTCCCTGTTCAGGACTGGGTCATGGGCGTTTTGGGCGCGGGTATCGCGCTGTACGGCTACATCTTCTATGAGAAACTGGTCAATAATGGCCTGCTGGCCGATGACATCGACAAATGGGTGGCTTTGTTGGGGCTGCTGTTGCTGTTTGAGGCCGCGCGCCGCGCACTTGGTCCGGCAATGGCGATCATAGCCACGGTTTTCCTGGCCTATGTGTTCTTTGGATCGTCTTCCTGGGTCCCCGAAGTGATCCAGTGGAAAGGTGCGAGCCTGAAAAAGGCCATGAGCCATATGTGGATCACGTCCGAAGGCGTGTTTGGCATCGCGCTGGGTGTTTCTACGAAATTCGTATTCCTGTTCGTGCTGTTTGGCGCGCTACTCGATAAGGCTGGGGCAGGGAACTACTTCATAAAAATGGCCTTTGGCGCTCTGGGTCACCTGCGGGGCGGCCCTGCCAAGGCGGCCGTTGTGGGGTCTGCGGCAACTGGCCTGATCTCGGGTTCGTCGATTGCCAACGTTGTTACCACCGGTACGTTCACCATTCCGTTGATGAAGCGCGTTGGCTTTTCCAGCGAACAGGCGGGGTCGGTCGAAGTTGCAAGTTCCGTGAACGGTCAGATCATGCCGCCTGTAATGGGTGCTGCGGCGTTCCTGATGGTGGAATATGTGGGCATCTCATATGTCGAGGTGATCACCCACGCCTTCCTGCCAGCGGCGATTTCTTACATCGCACTGGTCTATATTGTGCATTTGGAAGCGGTGAAGCGGAACATGCCAACCTTGGGTGACCGAGACGTGCATCTGGCGCGAACCGTTGTGGGTATGCTGGCCTTCTTCCTGGTGTTTGCTGGGCTTTGCTATGGCTCGCAATTCCCGGTTGATGCTGTAACAAGCTGGATTCCGTCCGCGGCGGGCTTTGTGCTGAGCCTGATCGTCTGCGCGGTTTACGTCGGATTGCTTTTTCTGGCGGCACAAGTGCCGGACCTTGAGCCTGACGATCCGAATGCAAAGGAAGTCACGCTGCCGGTTGTCGCAGATATCTACAAGGCAGGTTTGCACCACCTGCTGCCGATCGTCGTTCTGGTTTACTTCCTGATGATCGAACAAAAATCACCGGGGCTGTCGGCCTTCTGGGCAACCGCATTGCTGTTCGTAATCCTGCTGACGCAGAAACCGCTCAAGGCGCTTTTCCGGGGGCAGAGCAATTTAATCAGTACCTTCGTCGACGGTGTCGCTGACCTGTGGCAAGGTCTGATTGACGGCGCGCGGAACATGATCGGTATCGCACTGGCAACTGCAACTGCGGGCGTGATCGTGGGTACCGTGACCTTGACGGGTGTTGGTCAGGTTATGGCTGATCTGGTCGAGTTCCTGTCGGGCGGCAATCTTATCCTGATGCTGATCATGGTTGGCCTGCTGAGCCTGATTCTGGGCATGGGCCTGCCGACCACGGCGAATTATATCGTTGTCAGCTCGTTGATGGCCGGAGTGGTCGTTGAACTGGGGGCGCAGAGCGGACTTATCGTGCCGTTGATTGCCGTGCACCTGTTCGTCTTCTACTTCGGGATCATGGCGGATGTGACGCCACCGGTGGGTCTGGCCAGTTTCGCCGCTGCCGCTGTATCAGGCGGTGATGCAATCAAAACCGGCTTCACAGCATTCTTCTACAGCCTGCGCACCGTGGCACTGCCTTTTGTGTTCATCTTCAACACCGATCTTCTGTTGATTGACGTAACATGGTTCGAAGGAATTACGGTGGCAATTTTCGCGACCATAGCGATTCTGGTCTTCACGGCGGGCACGATGGGGTATTTCCTGGCCCGCAGCCGTATATATGAAAGTGTTGCCCTGGTTCTGGTGGCGTTTGCCCTGTTCCGACCAGACTTTTTCATGGATCGTATCTCGCCTCCGTTCGAATCGGTTGAACCCGCTGCATTTGAAGAGACCATTGGTCAGACACCGCCGGGAACGGATGTCCGCCTAGTGGTCGCAGGCCCCGATTACGATACGCTTGAAATGGTGGACACAACCGTTGTTGTCACTGTGGGCGACGAGGAAGGGGGGGCCGCACGGGTCGAGGCGATGGGCCTGCTGCTGTTTCCCGAGGACGGGCTGGTCAAGCTTGACGAGCCGCTGTTCGGCGCGCCGGTGGCCGACGATCTGGCCATCTTTGACTACTATGGCGATGAACCCGTACGCCTGACGTCGGTCAGCTTGCCGTCCGACCAGCTGCCCAAGCAGCTGGTGTATATCCCAGCGATGATCCTCTTGGGTCTTATCGCGTTCCTGCAACGCGGCCGTGCCGCCAGACAAGGGGTGCCCGCATGACACGTTCTGTTCTGTGTGCCATTGATATCAGCAATGGCGAGATTGATGCTCCGGTCCTGCAAAAAGCCGCTGCTTTGGCGGATCTGGAAGGGGCACAGTTGGATGTCGTGACTGTGCTGCCCGATTTCGGGGAAAGCTGGGTGTCCGGGTTTTTTGAATCAGGTTTTCACGACAAGGCGTTGGCCGAGGCGCGAGCCAAACTGACGGCGCTGTGCATTTCGGCATTGGGGGCAGAGCGCAATGAAAGCATCCGCCATGTAGTCGCGACAGGCACAGCCTATCAGGAGATCCTGAAAACCGCCGAAAGTGCCGGTTCCGACCTGATTGTGATCGGCGCGCATAGGCCGGATTTCAAAGACTATCTGCTTGGTCCGAATGCAGCGCGTGTGGTGCGGCATTCCAACGTCTCAGTTTATGTGGTTCGCTGACTGATTTTCCAGCGCGCAAAAGATCGCGTCGCCGGTCGTAAAGAAAAGTCGGGTTGGTTCAGTAACCTGTCATCTCAAGATAGCCAACCCCTTTATGGCTGCCGTTTACGGTGACAGGGCCTTCCCAGTATTCGAAACCGGTACCCATCCACGCATCAGGTGTCAGGGCTGAGACCTGAATATCTATGCCCCGATCCGCTAGGTCGACTTGCCAGTGTGTCGGGATATTGCGTCCGGCAACCTCGTCGGTACTCAGCGGCAAAAGGCCGATTGTACCGTTGGGGATGGCCTCAGTACTGCCGTCAGAATTGATCCAGGTGGCCGAGGTGAAATCGCCTCGATCCCCGCGCAGGCGAAAAGCCATCAGCTTATCGCCTCCCTCAAAACTGAGCGAGAACCAATCCCAGCCCCTCTGATCCGCCGCCAAGGGTTGTGAGGACCATTCCCGATCCAGCCACCCCTGACCGGTTACCAGCACCTCGCCATCCGGCAAATGCAGCACGCCTTCGACTGTGTAAAAGGGCTGCGAGTAATAGTAACTTGCCTGTCCATCGGCGGATTTGACCGAATAGCCCGCGTCGCCGTGAAATACCAATGGCCCTTGCGCAGTCAGTGAAAGATCATAGCCGAATTCATCACCATTGGCCGTCAGTGACAGGCTGTCCAAATCCGATCCGGCCATGCGCCATTCATCAATCCAGGCCTCAATCGGTTGTGCGGTTACACCGGCCTGGCCAATCCCCCCGCGTGACAATCGCTCGGTAAAAAAATGATCCTTGGGGGTCGTAACAGCAGCATGACCCATCCAAAGTTGCGGGCTTTGCCACCCGTCGCTGTCATAGGGTTTCAGGGCTGACCGGAACAGGGTCCATTGAATGCCATAGTCCAGGCCGTCGTCCCCTTGGAGATTGGCGGTCAGATACCACCATTCGATGCGGTAGGCCGGGTGGGGGCCGTGATCCTTTGGGAAATCAAACTCATACCCGGCTGCCGGCACTTCAAAACCTTCAGCGGTTCCGCCTAGACCTGCATAGCCCTGCGCCCAAAGCGGTATCGGGTAGAGCCACATAAGCAGGATTAGTAGGGTCCTAACGTTCATTGGCGAACACTTTCAGCAGATCGGCGGGTGGCAGGCGCAGCATCCGTAGCGCGGGCAGGGCGGCGGCAAGCAGGGCAGCAAGAAGGGTCAGTAGAAACAGCCACAGCCAATCCCAGGGGAAGACGAACATCGGCAGGCGCCAACCAAAAGCCTGAACGTTGATCACCGTCAGCAGAACCCATGCCAGAACAAGCCCAAGTGGCAACGCCAGACAGGCGGTCAATGCCGCCAGCAATAGGCTGCGCAACAGTTCCAGCCCTGCAAGTTGCGCCCTGTTCAGCCCCAGCGCCCAGACCGGTGCGATCTGTGGCAGGCGCTGGGTCCACAGGGTCAGCAGACTGGTGAGAATGGCAAATCCCGCCACGCCGAGGGTCAGTACATTCAACGCCGAGGTCACGACAAAAGTCTTCTCAAATATCGCAAGCGACTGCGCCTTCATTGCAGCTTGCTGTACGACAGCCTGACGTGGAAGGTTGAACCGTTCCCTTAAGGTTTGCGCCATTTCGGTTGCGTTTTCGGGGTTTAGACGAATGCCAAAGCGGCGGGCCTCCGTACCCGGAGCGATCCGGTTCAGTTGGTCCATCGAGACGATGGCTTGCCCGGTCGGATTCCCATAATCCGAATAGACCCCGGCGATGGTCAGGATGTGGTCCGGCGATAAGGCCAAAGCACCGCCGGGCCAGAGATCGGCACGTCGCGCCAGTTGCTCGTTGATCAGAACCGCACGCCCGGCCATGACGTCATCCCATGCATTCGGGCTTGAGGTGATCACTGGCCAGTTCTGCCGATAGACCGGATCATCTACCACACCGTAAAGAAACAAAGGCCCCGTCTCGTGCGACAATTCCACATTTCGGATTGGCAGAATAGCTTCGACCTGAGGGCGCAGCCAGTCGGTAATCTCCTGCCCCTGATCGTCGTCGCTGGCAGTCAGGTAGAGTTCTGACGTCAGGCGCTGGTCCAGCCACCCGACGAATGTCAGCCGGAAGCTGGACACCATTGTGCCTACGCCGACATTCGCCGCCAAAGCCAGCAACAGGGCCATCAGGGCAAGTGACAACCCGGGCAGTTGTGCCCGCATATCTGCCCAGACCCATTGCGTAACAGGGCCCCGCGCCGCTCGGGCGCAGAGTGAAAGCATTACAGACAAAAGCGCAGGCAGCAGCAGCGCTGCACCGGTCAGCAAGCCAGCCAACAGGGCAAACCCGGCGATCAGCCCCCCGAAACTGACATAAGCCAAAACGCCACCCAGGATCATGACCAATCCCAATGCCGCTGCAAGATGGCGCGCGCGGGGGTCGCCCCGCCACGCTTGAACGCCCGGACTTGCCAGCAGGGGCATGCGCGACAGGCGCCATAATGCGTGGCCGCTGGCCAGCAATGTGCCGAAGACTGCCATGGCGATCCCTGCCAAAACCCACTGCAATTGCAGCGTCAGTTGCCCTGTTACTGGTGCGTCGTAAAGGCCACGCAACGTGGCCGCGACATCGGGTAGAAGTGCTCCGGCCAGAAAGAAGCCCAAAAGCAACCCGACGAGCCCACCGATCAGGGCCAGAAAAGTCAGTTCAGCAAGGATCAGCCAGACCAGTAATCGCATCGAGACACCCAGTGCCCGCAGCGAACGGATGATGCCTCTGCGTTGTGCAAAGGCCAGCCCGACCGTGCCGTTCACGATAAAAAGGCCGACCGCAAAGGACAGCAATCCAAAGGCTGACAGGTTCAAATGAAAACTGTCGGTCAGCCGAGCAGTGTCGATCTTTTGTGAAGGGCTGATACGTTCCAGCTCAGGCGTGATCGTGGTTAGGGACTGAAGCCCGCGCGGCTGATCGGGCAGAATAATGAGCCGCGAGATTGCACCGGGCTGATTCAGAAGACGTTCGGCAACGCCGATATCCGTCAGGATCACATCCGGCGGCAGCGCAGAAGTACTGAGAACCGGGGGCAGAGTGTCCTGATCGCGCAACAAGGGCTCCAATTCTGTCGAAACCAGCAGGCGACCCGGAGCAGTCAATATGTCCGCCGGTTCGGGCGGCGCACCGCTTTGCTGGGCCTCGGTAATTGCGGGCAGGGCGGGATAGGCCACCATATCCACGCCCATCAAACGCAACGTACGTCCGGCGACCCGATAAGGGCCTTCCAGTACGGCGGCCACCTGCCACCCCGCGCGACGCAGGTCGACATAACGGGACATGGCGATGAAACCGGCTGGATCGTGCAATTCGTCAAACTGCCCAAGTGCCAGTTGGGCGTTGGCACGGGAATAGCTGGCGCGGGCCTCGGCATTGATGGCCTGTACAGCGGACCACAAACCAGTTGCCAGGGCGATACCGATCAGCAGCGTTGCCAGTTGCAACCAATGCACCCGCCAATGGGACAGCAGGGCCTGGACGACGGCCAATGTCATTGGATGCGCCCGCCGCTCAGGCGTAGGTGCGTGTCCAGACGGGCCGCGATTTGCGGGGAATGCGTCACCAGCAGCAAAGCTGCGCCAGTATCAGCCACAAGTGACAGCATCAGGTCCAGCACTTTGGCGCTGGCGGTTTCGTCAAGATTGCCTGTCGGCTCGTCCGCCAGCAACAGTTTCGGGCGCGCGGCCATGGCCCGTCCTATGGCCACCCGCTGCTGCTGGCCGCCCGACAAGCTTTCGGGGTAGCGGTCCAGCAGATCCGAAAGCCCAAGCCGGTCTGCCAATTGCCCGGACCATTGGGCATTTTCGGTACCTGCAAGGCGGGCATGAAAGGACAGGTTTTGCCCCACGGTCAGCGATGGGATCAGGTTGAACTGCTGGAACACAAGCGAAACCTTTGTGCGCCGCAACCCGGCCCGGCCCGCATCATCCAAAGGGGACAGGGGCGTGCCATCCAGCGTAATCTCGCCTCTGTCGAAACTGTCCAGGGCGGCGGCCAGATTCAGCAAGGTGCTCTTACCGCTGCCGCTTTCACCGGTCAGAGCAAGCGTTTGTCCCTGATCCAGTGTCAGAGACACGTCGCGCAAAACGGGCCGCCCGCCGGGATAAGTCTTTTGAACTCGGTCGATGATCAACAGCATGAAGCGCCCTTTTTGCACAGGATGTGCGCCGGACTTCCCAACTGTCCAGTGCAGACCTTTCACCGGTTCCTTTCGCCGCAGGCTACCTTATCCGGTGGCGGGGTTGTGCCTTGCGTTTTGAAAGGTCATTGTGCCCTGACAGTTCGTGGCCGAAAATCAGGGTGTAAATACATGACGTTGCTGCATCAGATCGTTTGGGGCAGTACCTTTCTGGGTATTTGCATCCTGATCGAGATTCTCTTTCTGACCTGGTGCACGATGTCCATAATCAAGATGGACAAAAAATGGGTCACACGCGGGGTGTTTGTGGCAACCGCGGGGCCGATTGCCGTTGCCTTGGGCTTCATTATCGCAACGCACACCATTCAGGTCTGGATCTGGGCTATCGTCTGGGTGTTGCTAAATGTTCTGCCGGACTGGAACTCGGCCATCTATTTCTCGTTGGTGACGTTTACGACGCTCGGATACGGCGACATCGTTTTGGGTGAAGGGCTGCGCATTTTCGGCTCGTTTGCTTCGGTCACCGGGCTGTTGGCGTTTGGATTGTCGACCGCGTATCTGGTCGCATTGATGACCCGCGTTTTTCAGGAGAAGTTCTTTTCCTAAAGGATCGGTGCAAACAACCGTGCCAGCGGCGCACCAAAGCGGATGTGGGCCGGTTGTTGACGCAATCTACGGGTCAATTCGAAACTGGTTTCGAAATCTTCTTGTAGCATCTGGTCGACGGCCTGTGCCGCCCGGGCATCAAAGAACAGCGCCATTGCTTCGAAGTTGAGGCGGAAGGATCGGTTGTCGAGGTTTGTTGTTCCAACAGCGGCCAGCGTATCGTCGACAACGAACGCCTTTTGATGCATGAACCCGCCGGTATAGCGGAATACGCGCACGCCACAGTCGCGGATTTCATCGAAATAGGCAAACGCGGCCAGCCATGGCAGGCGATGGTCGATCATGTCAGGAACAAGGATGCGCACATCCACACCGCGCATCGCGGCATGTTGCAGCGCTGTCATGACATCGATGTCGGGTACGAAGTAAGGCGACGCAATCCACAACCGTTCTTTTGCCTCGGCGATTGCTGCAAAAAACATCATGGCGCCAGTTTCGGTTTCGTCTCCGGGTCCGGTCGCGACCAGCAGGGCATTCATGTTCTGTTCGGATTCACTGCCCGCCCAGTCAAGTTCATCAATCAGGTCTTCGTTATGCGCCCAATGCCAATCTTCAGTGAAGATAAGCTGCAATTGCCGGACGACATGACCGGACATCATTATGTGAGTGTCGCGCCAATGACCGAAATGCGGATGTTTGCCCAGATATTCCTCGCCAACATTGTGGCCACCGATAAAGCCTGTCTCGCCATCGATAATGACAGTTTTACGATGGTTTCGGTAATTCAGCTGAAACCGGAAATTCGGGCCGCGTTGCTGACGCGGGTCGGCTACATCAATTCCGGCTTCACGCATGGTATCCAGATACGCGCGCGGCAATCCGTAACTGCCGACTGCATCGGTCATGAAACGGACGTGAACCCCACGTTTCGTCGCCTCGATCAGCTTGGATTGCAGTTTGCGGCCCAGTGCGTCGTCTCTGATGATGTAGAACTGAATGAGGATATAGTTCTTGGCCTTGTCGATGGCGTCGAAAATGGCGTCGAATGTGGCTTGCCCGTCAACCAGTAGCCGGGCACCGTTTCCGCTGGACACAGGAAGATGCGCCAGAAACTCGAACGGGCGCGGATTGATGGACATTGAGGAGGGATCGGGCCTTGAGTAATCGGCAAAGGTTTTGATCCCTTCAACAACCCGCTCACTTTTCTGGCGCGCGATGCGATATCCGTGAAAGCGATGGTGTCCCAGAAAAAGATACAACGGCACCGCTAGGAAAGGTGCTGAAACCAAAAAGACCACCCAACCAACGGCACCTTGCGGTGTCCGCGCGGTTTGTGCCGCTCGGATCGAAAACACAAATGCAGCCACGTACAAAGTGAATACAAAGATAGATACCAGCGCTGTCCACATGGGGTCTTACGTCTTTCGGGCCGTTTAGTTTGCCCCAGTGTAGATGCGTGACCAGTCTTGCGCCATATCGACAATGATCCATCCCTTGTCGGAACCCTGATCCAGCCCACCCGCAAGCTTTCCGATCGGGCTTTCGCGGTCATAAGCCCATTCGCGTTCGGCGTCCGTGTGGTGGATCAGAATTCCCAAACGCGGACCATCACCCGACGTTGTCCAATCCAGCATAGCGAAATCTCCGTCCGAGTTGCCTGTGGCCAGAATAGGGCGTCTGCCAATCGTGCGTTCGATATTGATCGGCTTGCCTTCCTTGTCGTCGATGAAGGCTAGCCCCGGTGCCTTGATGATCGTCGGGTTGCCGTCGATCACCTTATAGGTGCTGTCTGCATAGCTCCCCAATATCTGTTCCGGCGGGATACCATATGCATCCTCGGCAAAGACGCGCATGAAATGTATGCCGCCGCCGGATACGATGTAGGTCTTGAAACCTTCGTCACGTAAATAACGCAGCAACTCGACCATCGGCTGATAGGTCATCTGGTCATAACGAAGGCCGGTGCCCGGGTGGCGTTCGGTTTCCAGCCACTGCGCAACAGCTGCCTGAAAGTCTTCGACGCTGGTGCCAGAATGCGATGCGTTGACAACTTCGATCAGCGCCTCATGCCCGCCTTCAAGAACGGTCGCTAGATCACCCTTTGCAGCAGCTTCCAGAGCAGGAGTTGTCAGGATCGACGGGTCCCGCTTGGCCAGATCGGCCAGACGATCCATGGCGAAAAGGAACTGGAAATACACCGGCTGTTCGGCCCAAAGCGTTCCGTCATTGTCGAATACGGCGATCCGGTTATCCGGCGTCACGTAACGCATTGAGGCAGGGTCGGTTACATCGTCAACAAACGAAACGATTTTCGCTTTGGATTCTAGATTGTTCCATGAGGGCAAGGGGTCAGCGATGGCGACCGTCGCTCCTAGCACACTGCACAATATCAAAAATAGACGCACGGATTATTCCTCAATTTTCAACCGCTAATGAGAAGGGCCGGGGCCCCGGTATCGGGACTCCGGCTTTGCTGTGTCTTGGATCAAACAGTCAGGTTCACGGTGCGCCCGGAGGTGACGTCAACTTCTCCATCACCTTGTCGAGGCTGAAGCTCGCCGCTTCCTGTCGGGGTGGGTATTCCTTGAAGGTTTCAAGGAACTGCGCGACATAGGCCTGCGCAGGTACCAGCATGTAGGCACGGTCGAGCATCCAGTCATAGTAGGTGTTCGATGTGCGGTAGCCACGCTCGTACGGGTCGCGTCGCAGGTTGGTGATCAATGGCACGCGCAGAGGGGTCAGTGGCTCCATCCAGGCGCGCAAAGTTGCCCATGCCTTCTGTTCCAGGAAGGTGATTTTCCAATCACCGAAGCGCAGTGCCGCAAGGTCACCATCGTCCGTGAAATAGAAGATTTCCCTGCGCGGACTCTTGTCTGTTTCGCCGGTCAGCAACGGCAAGATGTTGTAGCCATCCAGATGCACGCGATAGTCGCGCCCGCCGCCAACTTCGGCCACGGTGACACCTTCCAGAAGATCTTCTTTCACGGTTTCGTTGCCAGCTGCAGCCAGAAATGTCGGTAACCAATCCATATGATGCACGATCTCGTTCGACACAGCACCTTCGGTAATCTTGCCGGGCCACCGAACCATGGCAGGTACGCGCCATGCGCCCTCCCATTGGGTATTCTTTTCACCCCAGAACGGGGTCATCGCGGCATCTGGCCAGGTATTCATGTGCGGACCATTGTCGGTCGAGTAAAACACGATGGTCTTGTCGGCGATGCCCAGCTCATCCAGCGCAGTCAGGAAGTCGCCAATATGCATATCATGTTCGATCATGCCAGCCGTATACTCATCTACCTGCTTGCCGACGATTTCATTGGCCTTTGCCCATTTCTCTTCGGAAACATGCGTGCGGAAATGCATCCGGGTGCCTGACCACCAGACGAACCACGGCGTGCCGCTTTCCTCTTGTTTGCGGATGAATTCAATCGCAGCCGCCGTGGTTTCATCGTCGACCGTTTCCATACGCTTCTTGGTCAGCGGGCCGGTATCCTCGATCTCACCACCCGCTGTCGACTTAATTACACCGCGCGGGCCAAAAGCTTGTCGGAAGGTTCTGCCATCGGGCAGAACAGCATCATTGGGATAGTCGATGTTTTCCGGCTCTTCCTCGGCGTTGAGATGGTAGAGGTTGCCAAAAAATTCGTCAAAACCGTGGTTTGTCGGCAGATGTTCATCCCGGTCGCCCAGGTGGTTTTTTCCGAACTGACCCGTGGCGTAGCCTTCCGCTTTCAGAAGGCCCGCAATGGTCGGGTCTTCGATCTGCATGCCTTCCTCAGCGCCCGGCAGGCCAACTTTGGACAGGCCCGTGCGGAAAACGGATTGCCCCATGATGAAAGATGATCGCCCAGCCGTGCACGACTGTTCACCGTAGTAATCCGTGAACATCATACCTTCTTCGGCGATACGGTCGATATTGGGTGTCTGATACCCCATCAACCCCCGCGTGTAGGCCGAGATGTTGGACTGACCAACATCGTCGCCCCAGATCACAAGGATATTCGGTTTCTGGTTCTGCGCCCAGGCGGGTATGGCCAGTGTCAACGTGGCGGTTACCACGGCAAGTCGGCGCAAGTTACTGCGCCAGGTGCCGGATAGCGAACGTGGAGGTAACATGGTTTGCTCCTGATCTGAGAGGATCTTGGCGACCCCAAAGGAAATAAATCACCCGGCGTTCAAATGCATGAACAACGCGGCAGCAAAGTGTTGATTCCCATATTGAAAATCTTTGGTAGCAGGAATCGAACACCATTAGCATAGGTTACTTCTTGCGTCGGAAACTCATCATATGATTATATCGCAAAGTACAAATGTGAGACAAAATGAATAATCTGAAGCTATTACGAAACACCGGATGGTTCAGTGAACGCTCGTCAGAGTTTCAGGCCGATTTGGCAGCCCTTGGCATACCGAAATCGGTAGAGGCGGGAGAGACGCTGTATCACTATGGTGATCCGGCAAATGGTATCTACGCGATTCTCAGCGGTGGTGTGCAGATAACGGCCCCAGCGGATGATGGTCAGGAGTTTGTGCTTCACCGCGACGGCGCTGGGTTCTGGATCGGCGATCTGGCTTTGTTTGCAGGTGCGCTGCGTCTGGTCAGTGTTATCACGACGCAAGCCACTCAAGCCTTGTTTTTCCCAAATTTAAGCATCTCGCGGTTGATTCAGAACAATCCTGACTACATCCGGGATTTCTATGCGTTGACGTATGAGAATATGCGGACCGCTTTGCGCATCATGGCAAATCTGGCTGTGACGGGAACGGAAAAGCGGCTGGTCTTGAGGTTGCTTCACTTGGACGAAGGGACCTCGAAAACCGATGGATGGATTGATGTTTCCCAGGACGATCTGGCGGCGATGATTGCTGTATCGCAACCGACTTTGCACAGGAACCTTCACCGGCTTGTGGATTTGGGGTTAATCGAACTGGGGTATGGCCGGGTTCGACTGCTGGATCGGGGCGCATTGATAGCCAGTTGTCAGACCTGAGGTTTCGGGTCGTGACACCGGTATGCGGTCCAACATACGCGGACAGGCTGGCGGCTGTGTACGGCACCCGACGAACTTAAGCCTACGCCACGCCGCAGTTCAGTTATTAGCACGCGCCTGACCGTCCTCCTCGCCCAATTGGCCGTCCAGAGACATCAGGATCGCGACCGGGCGTAAAGCAGGGATGTGGCTGAACACGATCAGAATACAGACCGTCAGTGGCACGCTCAGGAAAGCGCCGATCAGGCCCCAGACAGTTGTCCAGAATGTCAGCGCCAGAATGACAAGGAATGTCGACATGTTCAGCGAGCGGCCCAGCATGGCCGGATCAAGGAAGTTACCGATCAGGAATTGAAGGGTGCCGCACCCAAATAAGATGATCAGAAACGGAACGATCGTATCAAACTGAACAAGCGCGATCATGGCCGGAAAAAACACCGCTATGATCGACCCGATCGAAGGAATGAAGTTCAAAGCAAAGGTCAAAACGGCCCAGGTTTCCGCATATTCCAAACCAAGGGCCCTGAATACAAAATAACTGATGCCCGCTGTGATCAGGCTGATCAGGGTCTTAACCCCAACATATCGTTGCAGGCTGATCGATATGGCATCAAGCATGGTCGCAAAATCAGCGCCAGTTTGGGGGTCGCCAGCCGCAAGTTGAATTTTCTTGCGAAAGGCCAGACGCTCGGCCATCAGGAACGCGACATAGAGGCTGATCAGAAAGAACTGGTTCAGTAGAGACGTAGCGCTGCCCAGCAACAGGCGTGCGACATAGGTCATGTCGATGCTGACCAGATTGTCGCGGATGAAAGTGGTGACGTCGTTGCCGACAAGACCGGTTATGCGCTCAACCGCCCCGTCGAACTGGTTTTCGTACGTGCTGACGGACCGTGCAAACTGCGTTGCCTGACTGCCCAGCACGTACATGATCATGAACAAACCCGCCAGAACGATGGTCACACCAGCGATATTTGCCAGCCAGACTGGAGCGCGGGTTAGCGCGACGACGCGGTCGCTCAGCGCAATGATCAGAACGTTGACCAGCAGTGCCATGGCAAGCGGGATCAGGAAGTTCGCTCCCGCATAAAGCCCCAGCACCATCAGCGCCGCGATAATGCAGGTGTCGCGGACAACAGACAGTTTTAGCCTGGGGCGAGCCGTGAAATCTTCCTGATCCGGGATCATTCAGTATCCTGTTTATCTGTTCTTAAGCAGGCTAGTGATCGTCCCGCTTTGCCCAATCCTGCACCTGCATTCCGGTTTTAGCAATGCAGTCAGCGGTTTGCAGACCGGCTTTTGTCACTTTGATACCGATGACGGGTTCTGTGTTTTATTTCGGCGGGTTAGGGTTGCAGGATGACAAAACCCACGATTCCCCCATTTGGCCGCCCGCTTCAGGCGTTATGGCTGGCACTTCGCCGGTTCGTCAGGAAAAACGGACCTGTCATGAGCAGCCATGTCGCCATGTCGCTGATGATGGCCCTGTTTCCCTTTGTGTTGTTCACCGTGGCGCTGGCAGGGGCATTGTCGCAGGACTATGTTACCGATGAGCTGATTGATCTGCTGTTCGGGGCATGGCCCAGGGATGTTGCCGACCCGATCGTGGCCGAGCTGCGTGCGGTTCTGGCCGGGGCGGGGTCGGGTGTGATTACGCTGGGTGGTCTGCTTGCAATCTACTTTGCGTCCAACGGGGTTGCCGCAGTACGCGCTGCCATGAATCAGGCCTATCACGATCAGGACAGTTGGCCTTTTTGGAAAACCCGGCTTTTGTGTCTGGTTCTGGTTATCCTTGGCGGTTCGGCAATCCTTGTTATTGCAACGGTCGAGGTGGTCTTGCCAGTCTACACGAAACTGGTGGCAGAGCATACCGAAGCTCCGGTAGCGGACTGGCTGTCCGTAGATCGCCTGCGGTGGACGTTTACCGTGGCCGTTCCGGCAGGCACTGTCCTGCTGGCACATCTAATTCTGCCAACCCGCAGGCACAGCCTGACCCAGATCCTGCCCGGCGTCATACTGACATTGGTTTTGTGGGCAGCTGGCGGATGGGCATTTTCAGTCTATATCAGTCAGTTCGCCACCTACAGTGCCACATATGCGGGTTTGGCCGGGGCAATGGCTGCGCTGATTTTCCTGTATCTGTGTTCTGCGATGCTGATCCTTGGCGCTGAATACAACGGCGCATTGATCGACCTTCGGAACGCCGCTGAAGGAGATATGGCATGAGATTTGCCATTCTGGCGGCTTGTTTAACCCTCGCAAGTGAAGGGCAGGCGCAGTCACTGGAATATGTGGGCTCAGATCGGTGTTCAGACTGCCATCAGCACGAGGCCGAGGCATGGGCTTCGTCTCATCATGCCTTGGCCTGGACGGAAGTTGGCGACGGCCATCTGGTCGCCGATTTCGATGGAACCCGGTTCGTGCAGAACGGGATGACGGTTGAATTTACTAAACAGGCAGACAGGTTCACAGCTCGTGTAACGGAAAAAGACGGAGCGACGACGGCATATGATGTGCATTCCGTCGTTGGACTCGCACCTCTGCAACAATATCTGTTTGAAACCGAACCGGGGCGGTTGCAAAGCTTTGATGTGGTTTGGGATACCGAGCAGAAGCGCTGGTATCACTTATACCCCGATCAGGATCTGCCACCAGAAGACGGGCTGCACTGGACGGGCCCTTACAAGAACTGGAACGCGCGCTGCGCCGAATGTCACGCCACAGGGTTTGAAAAGAACTACGACGCGCAATCCAGAACATACTCTTCTCGACAGGCCGAGATTGGTGTTGGCTGCGAGGCCTGCCATGGACCGGGGTCAGCTCATATCGATTGGACCAAAGGGCAGAGCGTTACTGAGGGGCTGAGTGATACAGGCTTTTCGATGAGCTGGGGCAAAGGCCAGACCGAGGCTGAGATCCAGCAATGCGCCGGGTGTCATTCGCGGCGCGAGGCACATGGCAACGGAAACCCTTTGCCGGGAACCTCGTATCATGATGCCTATAACCTGGCTGTGTTGCGGCCCGGTTCGTATCATCCAGACGGGCAGATACTGGATGAGGTCTACGTTTACGGCTCATTCCTGCAATCCAAAATGTATGCCCGAGGGGTCGGGTGCATGAACTGCCACGAGCCACACAGTGCGCAGTTGAAGGCCGAAGGCAACGGTATTTGTACCCAATGTCATTCCACGGCCGGAAACCCTGATTTCCCGACGCTGGCGAAACAGGAATACGATACACCCAATCACCATCATCACGTTACGGATAGCGCGGGTGCCCAGTGCAAAAGCTGCCACATGATCGAACGTACATATATGGGCGTGGACGGTCGCCGGGATCACAGCTTTCGCGTGCCGCGACCGGATTTGGGATTGGGGTCTGATGCCTGCACTGATTGCCACCAGAATAAGGATCAGGTCTGGGCTGCCAGCCGGATAAAAGGCTGGTTTCCTGACACAGCCAATCGGGCCCCGCATTATGGCACGGTGTTCAAAGCTGCTGCCGATGGCCATTTGAACACGCCAGAGGGTTTGATTGCTGTCGCAACGGACCCCTCGCAACCCGCTATCGTGCGGGCAACAGCAGCGTATCTGCTGCAACCTTTTGGCTCGCTTGAGGTTGCCGCGTATACAGCGCCACTGTTGCAGGAAGGCGATCCGCTGATACGCGCAAATGCAGCAGCCTTGCAGCGTCAGGCGAGCGCTACGGATCGTGCTCAAAGGTTAGAACCCCTTTTGTCTGATCCGTTTCGCAACGTTCGCATTGCCGCCGCCAAGGAGTATCTGAGTATCCCTCCTCAAGCCCTGACACCTCAGCAACAGGATCTGACCGAGCAGGGGATGGCCGAATGGCAGGCGGCGATCTCGAACAGGCTGGATGCCCCGGAAACACATCTGGTTCTGGGGGGGATGGCCTTGACGCTGCGCAACGCCCCGGCTGCCGAACGGGCATTTCGTGAGGTTGTAGCGCTGGATCCTCAGCGCGCCGAAGCGTGGCCCATGGTGGTGCAGCTGGCACAGATCAATCGCGGCCCGGAAGCCGCACGTATCGCCCTGCGAGAAGCCTTGGGCAGGTTGCCCGATGACCCGGCCTTGCTGCAATTGCTGCAACAACTGGGGCCCTGATCCGGCACAGGTTTGCCCGATTTGTTCCAACTTCACGGCAAAATTTCACGCTAACAGCATTTCAGATTTGCTGTTTTGAGGTGATGTATGTCCGCTGATTCAACAAGACAGAAAGCAACCGGGACGAACCCCGCTACGCTGGCGCAGCGCATTGAAGAGCTGCGCAATCGCGAGCCTGTATATGTTTCGCACGGGGATACACTGATGTTGCAGGGTATGGCCGCGACGTCGCTGCGCGAACAACGGCTGACCGGGAACCGTATCCGATTGGAAGATTAAGTTCAGCCGCGAAACCCGGTTGCAACAACGAATTTTTCCGAACTGTCGGAACGGGATGCGGGCGGTTTCACATGCGCCACTTTCTGAAATTTCTGCTTCAGAAGTTTTTGCAATTCGCCCTCGGCACCGCCGGCAAGAACCTTGGCTACGAATGTGCCACCTTCTTCCAGCACGTCAAACGCGAAATGGGCCGCAGTTTCACACAGTGCGATGATCCGAAGATGGTCGGTCTGCTTGTGACCCGAGGACGCCGCTGCCATGTCCGACATCACCACATCCGCTTTGCCACCCAGCCAGTCCTTGACCTTTTGGTCGGCGTCATCCTCCATGAAGTCCAGCACATGAGTATCGGCACCCGCAACCGGTTCGATTTCCTGCAAGTCGATGCCCAGCACAGTTCCGATCCGTTTCCCTGACTTTTCGCCAAGCGCGTTTACGCGTTTGACTGCAACCTGGCACCAGCCACCGGGCGCGCACCCCAGATCAACAACCCGTGCTCCGGGTACGAGAAAGCGGAACTTGTCGTCTAGCTCCATGATCTTATACGCGGCCCGCCCCCGGTATCCTTCGGTCTGGGCGCGCTTCACATAGGGATCGTTCAGCTGTCGTTCGAGCCAGCGGGTCGAACTCAGCTTGCGACCACGTGCGGTTTTTACCTTTACCTTCAGGTCACGCTGACCGCGACCCGAGTTGTTTTTGCCAGTTGGTGTCTTCGCCATCAGAACGGTCCGTCTTCCAGTACCCCGTCCGCGCTCATCTGTGCATAAAGCAGGCCCTCGCGTAGCCCCCGATCTGCCACGGAAAGGCGATCAGTGGGCCAGCAGCGCAACAATGCCTGCAAAATGGCTGAGCCGGACATGATCAGGGCCTGCCGGTCTTCACCAATCCGAGGATCCCGGCGGCGCCCATGAGGGCCGAGTTCTAAATACCCGCGTATCACTTTGTCAATCTGATCACTGGTCATACGCAGCCCGTCAACCTTGGTCCGGTCATAGCGCTTCAGGCCAAGATGCGATGCAGCAACCGTTGTGACAGTTCCGCTGGTGCCGACGATCTGAAAACCTTCGCGGGTCTGTTCATCTTTGTAAGGTGCGAAATCGGCCAGGTTTTCTTCGAAAAACCAGCTCATCAATGCAAAGCGAGCGGCGTCGTTTTCGACGTCATTGAACTGATCCCGCAACGTGGCAACACCCAGCGGTACGCTGATCCAGTCTACAACTTTTGCAGCCGGAAAAGGGCTGTCGGCCGTGTGAAATCCGTTATGCAAACGCATAATCGCAGCCGGGCGGTCACGGCGTGGGACGGACGAGATGTCGATCCAGACCAGCTCGGTCGAACCGCCGCCAATATCGACAACCAACAGCTGTTCGGTCTTGGTGGACACCAGCGGGGCGCAGGAAATCACCGCCAAACGTGCTTCTTCTTCGGGTTGGATGATTTCAAGCGTCAGCCCGGTTTCGCGTTTGACCTGTCGGATGAATTCGCGGGAATTCTTGGCGCGGCGGCAGGCCTCGGTTGCGATCAGACGCATCCGTTTTACTTTGTTCCGCTTCAGCTTTTGTTGACAGATTCGCAGCGCCTGAACGGTGCGTGCCATCGACGCCCGCGACAGACGTCCGGTGCGTTCCAGACCCGCGCCCAGCTGCACGGACTTGGAGAAGCTGTCAACCACATGAAACCCGCTGCCCTTGGGCTGGGCTATCAACATGCGGCAACTATTTGTTCCCAAATCCAGAGCCGCATACAGGGCATCCGGATCGGGTCTTGCCGGCGCGGGGCTTTCTACCGCTTTCGGGAACGCGCCCGCACCTTTGGGACGCTTGGGCGCCATCGTAACGCCCTCCGATTTTCGAGTTGATTTGACCCTAGGCGGGGCGTCGTCGACGTGCAAGCGATTTCCATTTCAAATTTGGCTTGGATGTCACACGCCGTTCATACTGAGGTGCGATTTGATCTTTGATCCCGGTTGAGGGATTCTTGATCGCAATCAGCCGCAGACGGAGCCTGCCATGAAAGATAAACGTGTCCTGACCTTTGACGAATTCGATGAAATGGTGAACCCGCGCCCAGAGGAATGTGAGTTTGACCGCGTCGTTGAACGTGCCCTGTCACGTCGTGGATTTCTGGGCGGCGTATTGGCGGTGGGAAGTTTCACGGCTTTGGGCGGGTCGCTGCTTCCGACTGGTGCGCGCGCAGCCTCCGATCGTTTTGCGTTCGAGGCGATTCCGGCGTCAACTGCCGATGACGTCATCGTGCCGCCGGGCTACAAGGCCGAGGTGATGGTGCGCTGGGGCGACCCGCTTTGGTCTGATGTGCCCGAATTTGATCCGGCCACCCGTGGAACCGCTGCCAGCCAAGAGCGCGCATTTGGTGATAACACCGACGGTCAGGATGTGTTTTTGCACGAGGGTCACGTTCTACTGGTCGTGAACAACGAATACACCAATCGCGATATCCTTTGGGGCAACAACCCGGACGCCAAAGCCGCCTCGGATGACGATGTCGCCAAAGGCATGATGGCGCATGGTGTGACGGTGGTCGAGATTGCGGTTACCGACGGCAAATGGGGCATCGTCAAGGATAGCTCGTATAACCGCCGCATCACGCCGCAGACAGACATGTCATTGACGGGGCCTGCCGCTGGCCATGATCTGCTGAAAACTGCCGCCGATCCGACAGGCACCATCTGTAAAGGCACCTGGAACAACTGTGGTAATGGCATGACCCCATGGGGGACGTATTTGGCCTGTGAAGAGAATTTCAATGGTTACTTCTCGACTGAGGACGAAAACCATGAGGTCAGCGCCGAACTTCAGCGCTACGGCGTTTCGTCCAAGGACTGGGGATACGGATGGGCCGGAATTGACGAGCGTTTCGACGTCTCGAAAAACCCTAACGAGCCGAACCGCGCAGGCTATGTTGTCGAAATCAATCCGACCGAGCCAACCTCGACCCCTCGTAAGCTGACCGCGCTCGGTCGGTTCAAGCACGAAAACGCCGAGGCCATTGTGAACAATGACGGTCGTGTCGTTGTCTACATGGGTGATGATGAACGGGGCGAGTTCCTGTACCGCTTTGTCTCGGAAGGTTTTTATGCCGCTGGGGTGGACACGCATGCGCTGCTTGAGAACGGTACGTTGTCGGTTGCAAAGTTCAACGACGACGGGACTGGTGAGTGGCTGGACCTGACCCCCGAAACAACTGGTATGACGTCGCAGGCCGAAATCTGCATCCATACGCGGCAAGCAGCATCGGCTGTTGGCGCGACCACCATGGACCGCCCGGAATGGGTTGCGGCCAACCCGAACGCGCCCGAGGTCTATTGCTGCCTGACCAACAACAAGAACCGCAGTGTGAAACCGAATGCCGGTGGCGACGACACTTCGGTCAACGGGCCGAATCCGCGCGAGGCGAACAAATACGGTCAGATCGTGCGCTGGCGCCCTGAAGGCGGAGACCATGGCGCATCGGGTTTCGAATGGGACCTGTATGTACTGGCCGGAAACCCGACCGTGCATCAGGATGCGTATGGCGGTTCGGACAATGTCAACGCCGACAACATGTTCAACTCGCCCGACGGTCTGAAGTTTGACAGCAACGGCCTGCTGTGGATCCAGACCGACGGCAAATACAGCAACGAGGGCGACTTCGAAGGGCAGGGGAACAACCAGATGCTGGCAGGCGACCCGGTTACCGGTGAAATCCGTCGTTTTCTGGTTGGCCCGAACGAGTGTGAGATCACTGGGCTCAGCTGGTCGCCGGATCGCCGCACCATGTTTGTTGGTATTCAACACCCCGGTGAAGACGGTAATAGCCACTGGCCCGACGGTGGTAACTCGGTTCCACGTTCAGCCATCATTGCGGTTACTCGTGAAGACGGTGGGTTGGTCGGTTAACCTTGGCAAGACGCGTTGAAACAAGCCTCGGGCGGGTCATGCCGTCCGGGGTTTTTTGTTCATTATGCAATGCTCTCATAGTGACAATGAGAATTTTGGTATGCGTTTTTGCCGCGAGACGGGTTAAAACCCCGCCACGCCACCGTGGGCGAAAACGTCGCTTGAAAAGCGCCGGGTGTCGAAAACCGACCGACCAATCCCCACATTGAAGTTTAGAACCGGCCCATCGGGTTAGGAGGAATCACAGTAATGCCTGACGTCACCATCGTGTACTGGCGCGACATTCCCGCTCAGGTCATCGTCGGCAAAGGCCGTCGCGGCGCGAAGCGGCAACTGGAAGAACGGTTCGAGCAAGCCATCGACCGCGCCGCCATGAAGGTAAACGCAAAGGACAGTGATGCCTATCTGGCTGAATGGCGCAAGGCCGAGCCTTTTGTGGTTGATGGCGACCCGGCAGAAGTAGCCGAGGCCGAGGCCCTGCGTCTGGAAAAGGAATACGATCAGGACCGCATTAAAGCGCTGATCGCAAATGACGGTTGGGCATAAGCCCGGATCTTAATGGGAGGCCTCAATGGCTTTGCTGAACTTCAAGAAACGTGATGTGGTCGAAAACAGCCCTGTGAACCCGACTGTCGAAGCCTTCCTGCAAGGCTATTCGATCGAGGTCATGCCGCGGACCGCCGAAAAGGTCGAGGATTTCCGCGCGCTGCTGCCCGAAGGCACACGCGTCTACATTGCCCATATCGAAGGCACCCCGATTGAAGACATGGTCAAGACAGCCAAGCGGATTGCGGCCGAAGGCTATCCTATCATGCCCCACTTCCCGGCGCGGATCATCAAAGATGCGGCGACGTTGGAAAACTGGATCTCGATGTACCAGGGCGAGGCGGGCGTCGAGCAGGCGCTGTTGCTGGCCGGTGGTGTGACAAAACCGCATGGCGATTTCGACAGTTCCATGCAGCTGATGGAAACCGGTCTGTTCGACAAGGCAGGGTTCAAGCGTCTTCATGTTGCCGGTCACCCCGAGGGTAACAAGGACATCGATCCCGATGGGTCCACCAAGAACGTCGATGACGCCCTGCGCTGGAAACAGAAATTCAACGAAACCACGGATGCCGAGATGGCCCTGGCAACTCAGTTTGCCTTCGATGCCAAGCCGATCATCGCCTGGGCGGATGGTCTGAAAGAGGCAGGTATCGACCTGCCCATCCACATTGGTATCGCCGGTCCGGCCAAACTGCAGACCCTGATCAAGTTCGCAATTGCTTGCGGCGTCGGCCCGTCGCTGAAAGTTCTGCAAAAGCGCGCCATGGATGTGTCGAAGCTTCTGTTGCCCTATGAACCGAACGATGTTGTGACTGAATTGGCCAACTACAAAGCGGCCAACCCGGATTTCAACATCACCAACGTGCACTTCTTCCCGCTGGGCGGGATCAAAACCAACGCCAACTGGGCGATCAATAATGGCGGTGCCTCGGCGCAGCCTGCAAACTCCTAAGGAACGGACATGACCCGTACAGTCTTAGAATCAAAAACAAAAACTGCCGTTCTGGGCTTTGATGAACCGTTCTGCGTGATCGGAGAGCGGATCAACCCGACCGGTCGGAAAAAGCTGGCGGCCGAACTGGAAGCAGGCGATTTCTCGACCGTCGAGAAGGATGCGCTGGCGCAGGTGATGGCGGGCGCGACCGTTCTGGATATCAACGCGGGCGTCGTCTACAACTCGAACCCCAACCCGAACGAGACCGAACCGCCACTGATGCGCAAGATCGTTGAGCTGGTACAGGGTCTGGTCGAAGTTCCGCTGTGTATCGACTCGTCGGTACCCGGTGCTCTGGAGGCGGGTCTTGAGGCGGCGGAAGGTCGCCCGCTGCTGAACTCGGTCACCGGTGAGGAAGAGCGCCTGGAACTGGTTCTGCCGCTGGTCAAAAAATACAATGTTCCTGTTGTGGCAATCTCGAACGACGACACAGGTATTTCGGAAGACCCCGATGTCCGTTTCGAAGTGGCCAAAAAGATCGTTCAGCGTGCTGCCGATTTTGGAATCCCCGCGCATGACATCGTTGTTGACCCGCTGGTCATGCCGATTGGCGCGATGGCAACAGCTGGTCAGCAGGTGTTTGCTCTGGTTCGCCGCCTGCGCGAGGAACTGGGTGTGAACACCACCTGTGGCGCATCCAACATCTCGTTCGGCTTGCCGAACCGCCACGGCATCAACAATGCCTTCCTGCCGATGGCAATGGGTGCCGGCATGACCTCGGCGATTATGAACCCGGTGGCTCTGCCAGTGACGCAGGCAAAAATTACCGAGAAAAAAGAAGCCCTTGCCGCAGCTGGCATCATTCTGCCAGAAGGTATGGATGACGAGGCGTTTGTTCAGATGTTCGGCCTGGGCTCCACCAAGCCGCGCGCCGGTAAGGAGATGGAGGCCATCCGCGCCGCCAACCTGCTGACCAACAACGACCCGCATGGTGGGGAGTGGATCAGGTTCAACAAATCACCTGACGAGGCCGGTGGCGCAGCCGGTGGTCGTCGCGGCGGTGGCCGTCGTCGCCGCGCCTGATTGCATCAACAAAGACAGCTAAGGCCGGGCACTGTGCCCGGCCTTTTCGTTTGACCCTGATCAATGTCGATTTTGCGCAAGGGTTCAGGATATCCTGAACCGGGACGCAACGATCAGGTGGCACGATGAGCAAACATCACCCCCCGAAACTCTCAGAAGCGGATCTGACCAAGCGGTTGGGCAAAAAGGAGTATTTCGAGCAACTGATTGATCTTCAGGCCAAACTGGCCAGGATTCAGCAAGCGTATCTGTTTCACGGGCTCAAGGGTGTGCTGGTGTTCGAGGGATGGGATGCGGCAGGCAAGGGGGGAACCATTCGCAGGATCAGCCAGGCTCTGGACCCGCGCAGCTTTAAGGTCTGGCCAATTGGGGCACCCAGGAACTACTACCTCAACCGGCATTACCTGCTGCGGTTTTGGGAACGTTTGCCACCGTCCGGAGCGATATCCGCATTTGACCGCAGCTGGTACGGGCGCGTGTTGGTTGAGCGGATCGAGAACCTGACCCCGGAAACGCGCTGGCGCGCTGCCTATCAGGAAATCAATGATTTCGAACGCATGCTGGTCGACGATGGTGCCCGGATCGTCAAGCTGTTCTTCCACATCTCTGAAGATGAACAGATGCAGCGGTTTACAGAACGGCTAAGAAACCCGTTGAAGCGCTGGAAGTTGACGTACGAGGATTTCCGGAATCGCGAGAAATGGGATGTTACCGAGGTCGCCGTGGATGAAATGTTGGCCCGGACGTCAACCGATCTGGCGCCGTGGCACGTAATACCGGCCAATAACAAAAGATACGCGCGCATCAGCGCCATGAAGGCCATTGTCAAAGCGTTTTCAGCAGGGGTCGATCTGAACCCGCAACATCTGGACAGCCGTACGCTTGAGGCGGCCATCCAGGCTTTGGATGTTGAAGACTCGCTGATCGACAGTCTTCGTGCGCGGACTGAGTGACATTTTCCGGGCGAGCTGAAACGATCTGGCTTGCGCGTCAGGGAACTCTGGTTATATCTCAGAGGTGCGGCGGGTATGATGTAATGGTAGCCTGTCAGCTTCCCAAGCTGAACGCGCGGGTTCGATTCCCGCTACCCGCTCCAGAACTCTCAGGTAAGACGGCGATTTCCGGTGAAGGCCTGCTCTGGCAGGCATGGGGGTCGTTTCGGGACGTTCCACCAAATTGATTTATGCCTGTAGATAGTTCCGGTTTGGGGCATCCCCCTTGCGATTAGTAGGATTCCGGGCGTCTTATGATAGAGTGACCCCATCACTGTTGAGCAGAGCCCAACTATGCGGGAAATTGATCAGACCGGCACGAGAACCCCCCAAGAGCCTTGCGCAGGTGATGTTCATGCCTTTCTGGAGAGCCTGACCGGCCCGTCCCGTGGAACGGTTTCCTGGCTTGTCGACAGCGCATTGACTGTTTCAGTTGGCGAAGGCCGTGCGCTAGGCCTACGCCTGAAAGACAACACACCGCCCCATGACGAAGATATCGCAACGCTTCAGTGGACCGAGGGGGGCTATGTGCTCAACGCGCTGGCAGGGCAAGACATCTGGGTCAATGGCCACAAGATTGTGTCGGCAACGCTGAAACACGGCGACATGATCGAGTTTGGCGAATTGGGCCCGATCTCCCGATACCGCATATGTACTCAGAGGTTTCCCATCCGTCATACGGTCGAGGATATCCTGAGCGACGCCTATGCCTATGCGCGGTCAAGTCGCCGACCCTTTGCCCAAAGAATGTCGGGTGCGCTGCGTGAGAGTGGGCGAAGGCTTGTTTCTCAAACCACTATGTTCTTCAGGATTACGGTAGTAGCCGCGATTGCGCTGATCGCAGGTCTGCTGTTCCTGCTTTATCAAAACGACCGGAGACTGGCCGACAGCCTGCAACAGGAAGCTCGCAAGATTGAAGCTGTGGCGACCATGCTTAGCCAGACGCGGGAAGATGTTCTAACCCCCGAAGACCTTGTGGCGTTGAGGGAAGCCTTTCAGAACCAGCTGATATCAACCGAGCAGCGGTTGGGTACACTTGAACAACGCGCGGGGGCGTCTACGCGGGTCATCACCGCCTCTACTCAATCCGTGGCTTTCATTCAGGGCGCCTACGGATTGCGTCATATCGAAAGCGGTAAACTGCTGCGCCACGTGTTGGGGCCGAACGGAGAGAAGTTGCAAACACCCTTCGGACAACCCTGGATCGAACCGGACGCAACAGGCGAGCCCGCGGAGTTCCAGTTCACTGGCACCGGATTTCTGCTGGAGGGTACGCCGCTGATGGCCACCAACCGCCACGTTGCCTTGCCCTGGACATCCGGCGACCAAGCTCAGGCACTGAAAAACGCAGGTCTTGAGGCCGAGATGCTTCGGTTGCTGGCCTATCTGCCAGGTCAGACCGATCCGATCGAGGCTACTTTGGACCGGTTCAGTGAAACCGCTGATCTGGCACTTTTGTCGGTTGATCCAAACCGTATCGAGGGGCTGGGATTGCCACTGGCGGAAGATCTTCCACGAAGCGGTGACGAAGTCTTTCTGCTGGGGTATCCTACTGGCCTGAAATCATTAATTGCGCAGGCGGGGCCGGAGTTTCTGAATACGCTCGAAAAAGACGGGTCCGTCAATTTCTGGACGATCGCCGCACGGTTATCTGCGCAAAACCAGGTTCAACCTCTCGCCAGCCGAGGAATTGTGGCGCAGACAAGCCCGGGTGCAGTCGTTTATGACGCGGAAACAACGTCAGGAGGAAGCGGAGGGCCGGCCCTGAACCGCAAGGGAGAGGTGGTCGCGATTAACGCCGCGATCCTGCCAGAGTTCGGGGGCTCGAACATCGGGGTTCCGGTTTTGCACCTGAAAACCTTGCTGAGAGAAACTGTCAGCCAGTAATCAGTCGTTGGTCTGGAACGGCGATTTTTGAACAAGGAATACGACCACCAACGGAACGATCACAGAAATCAGGCCCACGGCGATCAACAGGTGCCCAAGTTGGCCGTAATCGGCAATCGATGTGACGACACCGGTTTCCGGGTCGGTTACCGCGCGCGACACCACGAAAATCTGGTTCAGGTATTTCGTTGCCAAACTGCTGGCCGACAATGCCATGTTGGTGAATGATGCCATGACGGCAAAGAAAGTTGCCTTCAGATGCACAGGAGCATTACGTGCGATCCAGGCCAGCATCGGAACCATCGCGATTTGACCCAGCGGAGATTCAACTGCGGTGTCGAGGACTGCGATGAACCTTGCGTCTACGATCCCGCCGGTATGCGCAGATGTCCATTCATGCACGCCGTAATACAGCGCTAGGTTGGGCAGGGCGAGGACCCCCGACGCGATGGTCAGAATGATGACGACCTGCGCAATCGAGCGGTTGGCCATAAACGGTCTCAGGACGATGAGCCCCACCAATGCAAGCAGGGACGTCAGAAGCGCCAGGATTGCCAGGAACTGCTCGTCAAACCCCAACTCGTCGATTTCGAACCAGGTCAACCCCGACCCGGGCAGAGGAACCGCACGAAACACGA
This sequence comes from Ruegeria sp. AF1, assembly GCF_056542125.1. Lineage (NCBI taxonomy): Bacteria > Pseudomonadati > Pseudomonadota > Alphaproteobacteria > Rhodobacterales > Roseobacteraceae > Ruegeria > Ruegeria sp. AF1. Next base: position 397,849 of record NZ_JBQFZG010000001.1, on the reverse strand, counting down.
AAATGATTATCGCCGTACCAATCAGGGCCTTTGCCTGATTTGGGTTCAGTTCCTTCACTAAGCGTGACATCAGGTACAAGATCACACTCAGAGAGACTGCAAAAATAGTTTCCTGGGCGAGTTGGAAATTCGATGTTCCTAACACGATACTCAATACAACAAAGGCGAGACCGCCCAGCAGGATCGGCCATTTGACCTCGGTGGTTTCGTCATGGGTATGAGGGGGATGACCTTGGCGAAGACGTTGACGCTGTATCAAGCTGTGCAAAACCACACCGCTGACGGACAGCAGTGGAATGACAAGCGCGATCAGGTAGACGTTGCCATACAATGCAAGGCGGTCTGATTTCTGCATGCCCTCGGTTCCCGAGAACACCCAGATATTGACCGCGGCAACGGCTGCAAAACCGGAGAAAATGGCGATCCTGCCCAGGGTTTGCATTGTTGTATGCTGTGCACGGGTTTCCTCGGGCGAAAACGGCTGCCCGTAGGGATTGATCTTTGGAACGGCTTCGACTGTCATCGCGTCGGCGACAACATCCTGAATGGCATAGCCGGAAGGCGCCAAGAGCAGGGCAATGATGTACCAATGTTCCAGCGGCATGACATCAGCCATATGTCCGGGAAAGGCTACAAGCCCGTACATGGTGAGCAGGGACAAGGTGATCAGGGTTGCCCCCAATAGGATCAGCAATGACTTCCACCGCCAAAACAGATCAACAATATGACCCAGCGGCATTTTCAGGATCCAGGGAAGCCCGGCCCAAAACGCCAGCCCGGCAACAAAGGATGCGGATAGGTTAAGGTAGTCCTTAAGAAAGAAGGCACCGACGACCGATGTCAGACCAGAAACACCGGCGGCAAAATAGACCATGAGCGGTGGCAGGTAGGACCATTGCATCTGTCGGGCCAGATCAACAAAGGTTCTATGCCACCATGCAGAAAGCCGCACTCTTGTAGAAGGCTGGTCAGTGGTCATGTTCACGTAAATCGCATCGCAGGATTTCCTTGACCTAATGACACAGGGTTACAGAAATGCGGATGCAAAAAGCAACAAACTGGTCACCACCCCAAAGAGAGGAACAACAAGAGGCACGCGGAACTGCGGTTCATCGGCTTCAGCCCGGGTCTTCAAAAGGATCAGTGACAGATTGACCAGCACAAAGACTCCCAGAACAATTTGCGACGTCCGCTCGGCCAGAATGGCGATTGGAAGCGTTTGTGTCAGCAACAGGATTATCGCCGTGACCATGATTGTCGCTACCGTTGGCGTCTGAGTGACCTGAGACACCTTAGCCAGAAACTTTGGCAAATGATCCCGATCCGCGAGCCCGTAAATCACGCGGGATGCCATGATCATCTGGATCAGAACACCATTGATCGTCGCAACGATGGCAATGGCTGAAAACCCCTGCTGGATAACATCGGGCGCGTCCGTAAAAATCAGGGCCAGCGGCGCGGCGGACGTCGAAAGGACATCGATCGGCACCACATACAGAACAGTCATGGACGTACCAAGATACAAGACCGTGGCCAGAATAAGCGTCAACAGGATCGCTTTCGGGATTGTTCCGGCGGGGTCTTTAACTTCTTCAGCGACATTCGCCATGTCCTCGAAACCCACAAAGGCGAAAAACGCCAGAAGCGAAGCGGCCAATATCCCTCTCCAGGCGTTTGGGTCCAGCCCGGGAACCATCTGGGTGAGCGCATAGCCCTGAGGCTCAGGAAGGGACAGGCCCCAACCAATAACGACGAGTAGCCCGCTGATTTCTATGATGGTAATGACTGCCGCCACCATTACCGACTGCGTGATCCCCCATAGGGCGATCAGCCCCATGACCAGAACTACACCGATTGTCAGACTTGAAATGCCTAAACCTGTAAGCGTTTGAAGGTACGACGCGGCCCCGATAGCCACGGCCGAGGCCGAGATGATGCCCGAGGCGGCCACGGCGAGACCGACCAGCACGGCCATCCAGCTTTTCTGAAACCCTGCTTCGACATAAGCGGCTTCACCCGCACTCACAGGATATCGGGTTGCCAGTTCTGCGTAGGACAGGGCAGTCAGCGCAACAACAAGCGCGGCAATCAGGAACGAAACAGCGGCAAATGGGCCCGCAATCCCGGCCGTCGCACCAACAAGCACGTATATTCCAGCGCCGACGGTTACCCCAAGCCCATAGAGCGTGAGCAGCGGGGTCGTCAGCGCCCGTCGCAGCTTTGGTGTATTTTGTTCAACGATGGACATCATCTATCCGCCAATTGGAATGCGTTGCGTGTCTTGGGTTGGCATTAAAGTTTCTCTGCTTGGTCCCGTTGCCTCGATCATATGAGTGACTGACGTGCGTTTTGTCCCGAGAAGCCAGAGCGTAGTCGGCAGAAGAGCGCGCCTCGCATTTGCCGCGCCCGTGGAGTGAAACCTTCGCGCCGTTGAAATACTGATCACCGGTAAATTTGCTTGGGGTCAGGCAGGTGAGCGTCGGGCCCGTTGATATATTCGTACTTCACTATGTGGTCACTTTGCGTGCTTTGATTCAGGTCAATGAAAGCGGATCGTCACACTGAATCGTAGACCGGTGCGCCTTTTACACGCAATGAACCGCCGAACTTTCTGAGCCTTAAGGAATGCGGTCAAGCAGGGAGTCTCGGGTGACCAAACAGGTCGAAAGCTCCAAAGACTGGCCCGCAGAGTTCGTTTCGATCATCCGTATCAACTCCTGCGCAGCTTTTTGACCCATTTCACGGTGGGGCACGTGAACCGTTGTCAGGGCAGGGCTGACAATGCGCGCGATTTCGATGTCGTCAAAGCCGGTAATCGACACGTCTTCGGGCACTCGGAGCCCCATTTTTTGCGCCTGTCTCAATGCGCCGACAGCCAGAACATCGTTTCCGCACAAAACGGCGGTCGGCGGCGTGTCAGTCGCCATGAGATCCCTGAACGCCGTCGCGCCATTTTCGAATTCATACGTGGTTTCGATCACCATTAGGTCATCCGGCTGCAGGCCGTGGTCAGCCATGGCGCTTTTTATCCCTGCGATCCTGAGCCGCGCCCGGTCATTGCCCGAACTGATACCCGATATTGTCGCAAGACGTGAATGTCCCTGTCTGATGATCTGGTCTGCCAGCGCTTTCATGGCTTTGCAGTTGTCGAACCCAACTGACGGCACAGGTTTGTCCGGCAGAAAGGACCAGGCAACCAGCGCGGGCACTTTCCGTCTGTCCAGGTAATCATAAATATCTGCGTCCCTGTCATGACCGATCAATAACAGCCCATCTGCACCCCGTGCGACCAGGGTTCGGATCTGATCCTTTTCCGCTTCGGGCTCATAGGCTGAACTGGAGACCAGCAATGTGTAACCACGCTGATGTATCTCTTCCTGGAACGCCTGCAACCCCCTTGCGAATATAGCGTTTTCCATGGTTGGGATGATGGCGCCAATGGTAAATGACCGCTTGGCCGCCATCACGCGGGCCGCGAAATTTGGCGTGTACCCCAATTCTTCGACCGTCGACAGGACACGCTTGCGCGTTGCTTCAACAACTTGCTGCGGGTTGTTCAGACACCGGGACACTGTCGCGGTCGAAACGCCCGCGGCCTTGGCAACGTCATCCAGTGTCGGAGCAGACCGATGTTTTGACATTCTCGAACTCTCAATTCTGGTTGGCTTAAGTTAATCGCATTTTTCAGATGATGAAAGGGTCAATGTAAGCGCTTGCAATAATTATGTAAGCGCTTACAAAGGTGTTGAGCCGATTCTGAAAGGGAGTCCCGGAAATGGTCCTTGCTGCATCTACCGTCGTTTTCGCGATCTATTTCGCCAACGTTGCTTTGGGTGCTTTCGCAGGCCGCGCGTTTCTTGGCGACGTAGGAGAGATGTTGGTTCTGTTCGCGGCGTCGATTTTGTTCGTTGTCGCAATTCTGAAAAAGGAAGCTGACCGAAACGCAACGAACGGCAGCTGAACTTTTGCTTGGGAGGGCAATTCATGAACAACGACAAGATTGAACTGGCGTCAGCAGAGCGTCGCAACTTTCTGAAGCTGAGCGCAAGTGGCGCGTTCACAGCCGCATTGGTTGCCGGGGCTGGGGGTGTTTTGTGGTCTTCAGAGGCCGCCGCGCAAACCGCAAAAGAAGAGAGTGAGCGTGAGAAGGCCGCTGACCATGTTATGACGGTGGCAACAGCCTATGTGCTGGGCGCGTCGCGCAGCTATCCCATCATGCAGTTGGACCTGAAGGAAAACATCCAGAATGCCACCAACGGCAAGGTCTATGTCAAATTGGCCCCCGGTGGCCAGCTAGGCGCGGGCGGCGCGCTGGTGCAGAAAGTACAGGGTGGAACGATTCAGGCCGCGCAGCATTCTCTGTCGAATTTTGCACCTTTTGCGTCCACGGTCGACCTGATCAACATGCCGTATCTGTGCGGGTCGAACCAGCGCTTCACCAACCTTGTCCATTCAGACACGTGGAAAAGCGAAGTCCATCCCAAGGTCGAGGCGGCAGGCTTCAAAGCCTTGTTCTACGTGAATATCGATCCGCGTGTTGTCGCAGTCCGGCAGGGCGGCAATGCGGTCATAACCCCGGGAGATATGGGCGGGATCAAGTTCCGCGTTCCCGGATCGAAGATGCTGCAACAATACTATCGCATGGTCGGTGCCAACCCGACGCCTGTCGCATGGGGTGAAACGCCTTCGGCGATCAAGCAGGGTGTTGCCGACGCGCTCGACCCGTCGGTAGGGGCGCTGTATGTTTTCGGTTTCAAGGACATCCTCAGCCATGTGACCTTCACGCAGGCCGTTCCGGACAGTCAGGTTTATTCCTGTAATCTGGAGTGGTTCAACTCGATGCCTGCTGACGTGCAGGAAGGCATCATGTGGGGTGCCGAGATGACTGGTCATCAGAACCTGTCCAAGGTTCCGTCGGCCCGCGCCTATGCCATGGCCGAGTTGAACAAGGCTGGTGTTGAATTCCATTCGCTCAGCGATGATCAGCTGGCGGAATGGCAGGATGCCGGTGGGTATCAGCGTTCGGAATGGGATCCGTTCAAGACGGAACTGGCTGGTTCGATGGACAACTTTGAGAAGCTGGTCGAAGCGGCTGGTACGCAGGGTAAATATTACGTCCACGACGCCTAAGGTGAAACCCGTGGGCGCCTGCTGGCGTCCACGATTCTTGTACCGCGCGGCCAACAGCGGCCCGACAAGGCAGGTGCGGACCTGGCTGTTCCATCGCCGGAGGATCAGATGACCGTTCTTCAGAAAATTGACCGAAACGCCGAACGCTGGTTGCTGCTGGTGTTCTACGTGATGCTGGTGATCACTATGGCCATCGAGGTGCTGCGGCGCGAGATATTCGCCTATTCCTCGATCTGGGGCGAGGAAATCGTACGGTATTCCTTTATCTACCTGGCTTGGATAGGTGCGGCTGCCGCGGTGAAAGAGCGGGCCCATATCCGGATCGATGTGATCATGCACTATGTCGGGCCGCGCCCCAAAGCGCTGCTTTATATCTTCGGCGATCTGGTGATGTTCATGGTGGCGATCATCGCACTCTACTGGTCATATGAGGCGGTTCACGTTTCGGCCAAGTTTGGTTCCGTTACGGACGGTTTGCGGATTTCCAAGGTTTGGTTCCTGATGGCTGTGCCGACCGGGTTTGCCCTGATGATCTGGCGACTGATCCAATCCCTGTTGCGCGATCTGAAATGCCTTCGCGACGGCACGCCCGTCTTCGAAGGCGACAAACTGTTTGACTGAGGAGAAACCGGATGCTTTGGAACTCCCTCAATCAAACCGTTGAACTGGGCTGGGATTTTTATCTGCCGGTGATCCTGTTTGTTGCCCTGATCGCCTTGGCCGTACCGGTTTGGGCGGCCATTGGAACGGCTGCGATCGTAATGCTGATCATGTCCGGTGACCTTCCTCTCAGCCTTGTCGGAGAGAGCCTGTTTACCGGCATCGACGCTTTTGCCCTGACTGCCGTGCCCTTGTTTATCCTGACCGGGGATGTTCTGGTACGGACGGGGTTGTCACGCAAGTTTCTGGATGTTGCCGAGGCTTTGACATGCTTCGCCAAGGGTGGTTTCGGATCGGCCACGGTGCTGGTCTGCGGAATGTTTGCGGCGATTTCGGGGTCGGATGCCGCCGGGGCTGCTGCGGTCGGCCGGATGACAATCAACCGGTTGGTGGAAAGCGGGTATCCGCGCCCCTACGCCTGTGCTCTGGTCGCCGCCGGTGCCTGCACCGGTATCCTGATACCGCCCTCAATCGCCTATATCATCATTGGCCTTGTGCTGGGTATCTCTGCATCGACGCTTTTTCTGGCCGCTCTGATCCCGGGTCTGGCTATCCTGGTGTCGATCCTGATCACCAACATCATCATGAACCGCCTTTATGCTTACGAAGGCGGCGGAATGATGACCATGGGGGAGTGGTTCGCCAATCTGGGCAAGGCGCTCAGGTCCGGCTGGTATGCCTTTATCGTACCGGGGATTATCTTTTATGGCATCTTCTCGGGGCGCCTGACACCGACTGAGGCTGGTGCCACGGCTGTTGTCGTCACCATCATCATGGGCTTCATCCTGCGTACGCTGACATTGGCAGATTTTCCGTCGATGCTGGTCAGCTCTGCAAAGGTGAACGGGGTGATCCTGCCGATCATCGCCTTTTCGGCACCGCTGGCCGAGGCGCTGGCGATCATGGGCGTTCCGCAAGGGTTTGTCACTTCGGTGACCTCGCTGACAGACGATCCGTATCTGCTGATCCTGCTGATGATCGGCATCCTGATCGCAGCGGGCTGCGTCATGGAGACGACACCGAATATCGTGATCCTGGCACCGATCCTGAAACCATTGGCTGACAATATCGGCATGAACGAGATCCAGTTCTGCATCATGATGATCACCGCACTGGGAGTGGGCTTTATCACCCCGCCGCTTGGGCTGAACCTGTTCGTCGTGTCTGGCATTACCGGTGAATCCATTCTGAAGATTGCCGCCCGAGCTGTGCCTTTCGTATTGACCATGCTGATCGTGGTGATCCTGATCGCCTACGTGCCAGCCGTGTCGACAACATTGTTACCTGAAATCTACCAATAGGACCTGCTGAACATGCCTCGTGAATATCTGAAAAAGGCAACTTTAACGGCTCAATCACACGCCTCAGAGGTGCATGATACGGTGAAGACCATTCTGACCGATATCGAGGCGGGCGGTGATGCAAAGGCAAGAGAATATGCCGCCAAGTTCGACAAGTACGAAGGGAATGTCTTGCTGACCCCGGCTGAGATTGAGGCCGCCTGTGCAAAAGTTTCTGAAAAGCTGAAGGCCGACATCCGTTTCGCCCACGACAACGTTCGGCGCTTTGCCGAGACGCAAAAAGCCACCGTTTCTGACGTCCAGACTGAGATCGTGCCGGGCTTCGTTGCTGGGCAGAAGGCGATTCCAGTGGATGCTGCGGGGTGTTACGTGCCGGGTGGGCGATACAGCCACATCGCCAGCGCAATTATGACAGTGACCACCGCCAAGGTTGCGGGATGTCGCCACATCACGGCCTGCTCGCCTCCGCGCCCTGGCGAAGGGGTTGCGCCTGCCATCGTTTATGCGGCCCATATCAGTGGGGCCGACAGCATTCTGGCTATGGGGGGCGTGCAGGGCGTTGCCGCCATGACCTACGGTCTGTTTGGTTTGCCACGCGCCAACATCCTTGTGGGCCCCGGCAATCAATTCGTGGCCGAAGCCAAGCGCATCCTATACGGCAAGGTTGGTATCGACATGATCGCAGGTCCGACCGACAGTTTGATCCTTGCCGATCAGTCTGCCGATGCGCATGTCGTCGCCACCGATTTGGTCAGTCAGGCGGAGCACGGATACAACTCACCGGTCTGGCTGGTCACTGATGATCGTGGCCTTGCGCAAAAAGTGATGGAACTGGTGCCTGCGCTAATCGCCGATCTGCCAGAATTGAACCGCGAAAACGCCTCGGCCGCATGGCGCGACTATGCCGAGGTTATCGTCTGTTCCAACCGCGAAGAGATGGCCGCCTGTTCCGACGAATATGCACCTGAGCATCTGACGGTTCAGGCTGAGGATCTGGACTGGTGGCTGGAACGGCTGACCTGTTATGGATCGTTGTTTCTGGGCGAGGAAACCACCGTGTCATACGGTGATAAGGCGACCGGTACGAACCATGTTCTGCCAACATCGGGCGCGGCCAGCTATACTGGCGGGTTGAGTGTCCATAAGTACATGAAGATAGTTACTTGGCAGCGGGCCACGCGCGAAGGGTCGAAGCCCATTGCCGAAGCGACCGCGCGGATATCGCGGTTGGAAGGAATGGAAGGTCACGCCCGCGCCGCAGATGTGCGTCTTGCGAAGTATTTCCCGGACGAGCAGTTCGACTTGACCGCCGATGGATGACCCGCGCACTTTATTCGACCTGACAGGCCGGGTGGCGTGTATCACCGGTGCCAGCTCGGGGCTTGGGCGGCAAGTGGCTCGGACTCTTGCCGCTGCCGGTGCGCGTGTTGTCGGCGTAGCCCGGCGCAGCGAGGCATTGGCGCAGATGCAGGCCGAGATTGGCACGCGCGCTGCAGCGGTTGTTGCAGACGTTGCAGATCGCGATGGGGTGAATGCGCTGACGCAGGCCGTCGCTTCCAAGTTTGACCCCCCCGATATTCTAGTCCATGCGGCTGGGGTGAACACGCGTGAGGCTGCGGATGATGTTACTCCTGAGGGGTGGGATGCCACGCTTGCCCTAAACCTCAGCGCACCGTTCTTCCTCAGCCAGGCGATGGTTCCGGCGATGAAGGAAAAGGGGTGGGGGCGTATTGTCAATTTCGCCTCGCTGCAAACAACGCGCGCTTTTCCTGGTGGTATCGCCTATGGCGCATCCAAGGCGGGGATCGGGCAGTTGACACGCGCCATGGCCGAGGCCTGGTCGCCCTTTGGCATAACCGCCAACGCCATCGGGCCGGGGTTCTTCCCCACCGAACTGACGCAGGCCGTGTTCGACGACTCCAAGCGCGCAGAACGGAACGCCGAGCAAACCTGTATCGGACGCAATGGGCGGATGCAGGATATTGACGGGCCGATCTTGTTCTTATGCTCTCGGGCGTCTGACTATGTCACGGGGCAGGTTTTGATGGTTGACGGAGGGTTTACAGCCAAATGAAGGCTCTGGTTTACAAAGGTGTTGAACAAATGGTGTTCGACGATGTGCCGAATGCCGAACCGGGCGCATCGGAACACCTGATCCGGGTCGAGGCGGTTGGCATCTGCGGATCGGACATGCACGCTTATCTGGGCCATGATACACGTCGCCCAGCGCCTCTGATCCTCGGGCACGAGGCAGCCGGTGTCATCGCTGATGGTATCCGCGCTGGTGATCGGGTGACGATCAACCCGCTGGTAAGCTGTGGTCAATGCGATGCATGTCGGACGGGTCGCGAGAATCTGTGCCCGAACCGACAGATCATCTCGATGCCGCCGCGCGAAGGGGCGTTCGCGCAATATGTCTCGATGCCCGGCAGAAATCTTGTCGACGTGCCCGAGGATGTCTCTTTCGCCAAAGCTGCGCTGGCCGAACCTCTGGCGGTAAGCTGGCACGCAGTCAGATTGGGGATCGAGGCTCTGCATTCTGCGATGGACCGCCGCGCCTTGGTGATTGGCGGTGGGGCCATTGGCCTTGCGGCGGCCTTGGCCCTGCGGGCACAGGGCATTGAAGACGTTACAATCGCGGAACCAAACGCGTTGCGCCGGGCTTTTCTGGCGGAAATCGAAAGTTTTGCACTCGTGGATGCGCCCAATGGGTCTTTCCCGTTGGTCATTGATGCTGTCGGATATGCCGCGACACGGTCGGTCGCTTCGGCCATGGCCGCGCCGGGCGGCGTGATCGTGCATGTCGGATTGGGTGAAGATGCCGGAGGTCTGGACGTGCGTCGCATGACCTTGCAGGAAATTACCTTTATCGGATCCTACACCTACTCCGCGCAGGATTTCCGCGACACCGCTCAAGCGATCTTTGACGGCCGTCTTGGCGCCCTGAATTGGGTTGAAGAGCGTGCATTGGCCGATGGCGCCCAGGCGTTTCGCGATATCCGCTCTGGCTCCGTAGCCGCACCGAAGATTATCCTGAGACCCTGGGGATAAACCCGACAGAACTGGAGGCCACCATGTACAAGAAAATTCTGGTCCCGATGGCTTTGGATCACGGCATTTCACAACATACGCTGGAAGTCGCGCATGCCTTATCGGAAAACGGGGCCGAGATCATAGGCTTACATGTCTACGAAATGCCACAGGGATCGGTCAGCGCCTATCTGGACAAGTCCGCAGTGGCCGAAGGGTTCGAACGTGCGAGGGGGGCATTGTTGCAAAAGGTTGACGGGCTCGACGGTGTGAAAGCCGAAATCATTAAAGGGCACACCGCCCGCACCATTATTGACTACGCGACCAGCAACAATGTGGACTGCATTGTTATAGGTTCCCACAAACCGGACCTGAGCGACTATTTTTTGGGATCGACAGCGTCACGCGTCGTTCGTCATGCCCCCTGCGCTGTACACGTACACCGCAGAACCTGATTTCCTTCATCGCGCCATGCGCCCCAACAGGACCAACAGCCCGACCATGAACATAGACAAGAAGATAACCGACGATCTGGTGGCCAACGATATCTCGTTCGTCACCACCGTCCCCTGCAAGCAACTGGCAGGCGTCATCGCTGAAATCGACCAGCGAGAGGACATCCATCACATCCCGTCCAACAAGGAAGACGAGGGGATGGGCCTGTGCGCCGGAGCATGGATGGGCGGCAAGCGTCCCGCGATCATCATGCAAAACACCGCAATCGGTGTGACGATCAACACGCTGGCGACACTGATCCAGTATTATCGCATGCCTTTGCCCATGCTGATTTCCTATCGCGGAGAGCTGCGCGAACCGGTTGCCTGCCAGGTTGAAATGGCTGTGCATACAAAAGCGCTGTTGGCTCAGTTGAATATCCCGACTTATCACTTCCACCATCAGTCAGATGTTGAGGAACTCGACGCGATCCTCAAATACACCTTTATGTGCAACAAACCGGTCGCCATTTTGACCGATGCCAGTTTCTGGGGAGGCTATGGCGACCAATGATCCGTTCTGAAATTCTGAAAGAAATCGCTCCGATCCTGCGCGATCAGCTTGTTGTTTGTAACATCGGCATTCCAAGTCAGGAACTGCATGCCATCGACGACCAGCCCACCAATTTCTACATGCTGGGCACGATGGGGCTGGCCTCATCCATCGGTCTGGGTCTGGCCTTGTCGCAGCCCAAGCCTGTTATCGTGATCGATGGGGATGGGTCGGTCCTGACCAATCTGGGTACCTTGCCGACCATCGCCAATAACGTGGCGGACAACTATATCCTGTTGATCGTCGACAATGGGTCGTACGGGTCCACTGGGGATCAGCCGACATATGCGGGGCAGAAGACCTCTCTGGCGAAAATGGCGGAAGCCGCAGGATGCGAGCGCGTAATCGAATGTCAGGCCGAAGATACCGGCCGCGTGCTGCAAGAAGCGCTGGATTCGAAACAGATGACCATCATTGTGGCCAAGTGTGAAAGCGGAAATGCCAAGATGCCGGTTATCACGATGGATCCGGTGGTGATCCGCGACCGGTTCATGAAGGCCGTACAGGCCTGATGCTATCCAGCGCTATCCACAGTTCCGAAGACGCGCGCCGCCTGGCCCGGCGGCGCCTGCCGTGGATGGTGTTTGACTATATCGATGGGTCTGCCGGGGCCGAGGTTGGCGCAACCCGAAACAGGGCTGCACTGGATGCGCAGATCCTTCGTCCACGGATTCTGAAAGACGTCAGTGAAAGGTCGCTTGCTTGTTCCGTCTTTGGCAGGTCGACCCAGCGCCCGTTTGGCATCGCACCGATGGGTATGTGCAACCTGTCGGCCCCCGGTGCAGACCTGATGCTGGCACGTCTTGCGGCGCGGTACGAGGTGCCGCTTGGGGTATCAACCGTCGCATCGACTCCGATGGAAGACCTGATTCTCGAGGCAGAAGGACATGCCTGGTTTCAACTGTATTTCAGCGGTGATGGCAGTGGTACATTCAAGCTGGTCGAGCGCGCAAAGTCTGCGGGGTACGAAACGCTGGTGCTGACGGTGGACGTGCCCGAAGTGGGGCGTCGCCCGCGTGAATTGCGCCATGGGTTCAGGATGCCGTTCAAAATGGGCCCGAAACAGGTGCTTGATTTTGCGCTTCATCCGCGGTGGTCGCTGTCCACGCTGCTGCGGGGCAAGCCCGGTATGGCGAATTTCCTGATGGGCGGATATGATTTTGATCGTCGGGAAAGCCGGGCCAAGGCGACTTGGGAGACTTTGGCCCGTCTGCGCGAACAGTGGGCCGGGAAGCTGGTGGTCAAAGGCGTTCTGGATGCTGAAGACGCGTTGCGCCTCAAGTCGGCAGGTGTCGATGCCATTCAGGTCTCAAGCCACGGAGGGCGCCAGTTGGACAGTGCGCCAGCGCCGATTGCCGTATTGCCGGAAATTCGGAACGCCGTCGGTCCGGATTATCCGCTGTTTTACGACAGCGGTTTGCGCTCGGGCGAGGATGTTTTGAAAGCCTTGGCAAACGGGGCAGATTTTGCCTTCTTCGGCCGCATCCTGCAATTTGCAATCGCGGCAGAAGGGGAAGAAGGGCTTGAGCAGCTGTGGTCTGTGCTGAGTGATGAAATGAGTATTGCCATGGCGCAGATGGGCGTTTCGTCGCTGGACGAGGTGCGACGCGCAACCTGAACCAAATATGGAGAACGACCCGAGGCGTACCTTCGAGTCGTTCCTATGCTGGTTTAACCGCGGCGTCTGCGGCGGCGTCCACCGCCTGTTTCGCTTTCTCCGCCTGTGTTGAAGCTTGGATTGGGCAACGTGACAACCTGCGCCAGTTCCGGGAACGGATCGGTCTTGTGCGGGATCGCGTTGGCGGCCACGAAATGATCTTGGAACTTCGGCTCAATTGCGGTTTCGATCTTGGTGATCTCGCGCACGACGCGTTCGATTTCAGCGCGTGATCCGATATTGCACAGCGCAATCCGCGCGCCTGTACCAGCGGCGTTACCCGCGCTGGTGACCTTGTCCAGCGGAGCATCAGGGATCATGCCCAGAACCATTGCGTGCTTGGTTGAAATATGGGCGCCAAAGGCACCGGCCAGAACCACTCGATCCACCTTGTCGACTTCCATCTCGTCCATCAGCAGACGCGCACCGGCATAAAGCGCGGATTTGGCCAGTTGGATGGCGCGGATGTCGCCTTGCGTGACAGTGATGCGGGGGCCACCTTCGGCGCTGGCATCGTGAATCAGGTAAGCGTGAGTGCGGCCTTCGGGGATGCAGCGGGCCGTTCCAGTCTGCTCGGCCGATCCGATCAGGCCGCTTTCATCCAGAAGGCCGGCCATACGCATCTCGGCCACAGCTTCGATAATGCCCGAGCCGCAGATACCGGTGATACCAGTGGTGGCGACATCAAGGTCAAAGCCGTCTTCGTCCGACCATTTCTCGGACCCAATGATGCGAAAGCGGGGTTCCTTGGTGAGGGGATCGATTTCGATCCGCTCGATCGCGCCGGGTGCTGCGCGCTGGCCAGAACTGATCTGAGCGCCTTCAAACGCAGGCCCGGTGGGTGAGGAACAGGCCAGAACTCGGCTGGTGTTGCCCAGCAGGATTTCGGCATTGGTGCCCACATCGACGATCAGAACCAAATCCTCGGAAATACCGGGTTCCTCGGACAGGGCAACCGCCGCACAATCCGCGCCTACATGGCCCGCGATGCAAGGTAGGATATAGACCTGCGCGCGAGGGTTCATGTTGGTCAGTTCCATCTCGCGTGCGGGCAGGGACATCGACTCGGACGATGCCAAGGCAAAAGGCGCCTGACCCAGCTCCACCGGGTCCAGACCCAGAAGCAGATGGTGCATGACCGGGTTGCAGACAAACACCGTTTCCACGATCAGCGCGGTGTCAATGCCGGCTTCTTCAGCGATTGAGGTGGTCAGATCATTGATCGCCTCGCGCACGGCTTTTGTCATTTCCTGATCCCCGCCGGGGTTCATCATGGAATATGAAACACGGCTCATCAGGTCTTCGCCAAAGCGGATTTGCGGGTTCATCAGGCCCGATGAGGCCTTGACCTCGCCGGTTTCCAAGTCGGTCAGGTGAGCCGCAATCGTAGTTGAGCCAAGGTCGATGGCCAGCCCATACAGCCCGCCTTCGTGCAAGCCGGGCCAGATTTCGACAATGCGTGCGACGCTGTCCTTGTGACCTTTGTGAACGGCCACAGTGACTTCCCATTTGCCTTTGCGCAGAACCGGTTGCAACTTGGACAAAAGTGACAGGTCCGCCGTGACCGCGTCAATATTCCACTGTTCGCGCAGCGCGCGTTCAAGGCGCTCCAGATCACCGGTTGGCGAATGCATGTCGGGTTCTTCGACCACCACGAAATACAGACGAGTTGCCGGATCCATGGTGATGGCGCGTGCGGTGGCGGCTTTGCGAACGACCTGACGATGTACCTGGCTTTCCGGCGGCACGTCGATCACGACATCGCCCTGAACCGAGGCCTGACAGCCCAGACGACGACCGGGTTTCAGGCCACGCTTGTCGTCATATCGCTGCTCGACCGCGTTCCATTCGCTCAGCGCATCCTGGGCCACCGTGACGCCGTGCTTGGGAAACTCGCCATAGCTTGGGGTGATCTGACACTTTGAACAGATACCACGGCCCCCGCAGACCGAATCCAGATCCACTCCCAATTGGCGGGCTGCGGTCAGAATTGGCGTGCCGACAGGAAAATGCCCGCGTTTGCCGGACGGGGTAAAGACGACAAGTGGGTCGGTGGTCATGAGTGACATGCCTTTTTGTGTTCGCGCGTTTTCCCGGCAAGATATGGGTTTGAGCGCAAAGGGAAAGGGCCAACAGCGGCACGATTTGCGCGGCATGCGTCGTTTTCTTTGGCTGTATAGGCAACTGGAGCCACAGAGTTGCCCCCAAGGGCTTTTCCTTTGGTTCAATCCATGCAATAGGGTCACCGCCAAACGGGCTTTTGCATGGGGTATTCAGATGCAGATTCGTGAGGCACTCACCTTTGACGACGTTCTTCTGGTTCCGGCCGCATCTTCAGTGCTGCCGGCAACAGCGGACACAACCACGCGTGTCACGCGTGAGATTACCATGAACATCCCGCTGCTGAGCTCGGCCATGGACACGGTAACCGAGGCGCGCATGGCCATTGCCATGGCACAGGCAGGCGGTATTGGGGTCATCCACAAGAACCTTTCCGTAGAAGAGCAGTCTCGCGAGGTTCGCCGCGTCAAACGGTTCGAGTCGGGTATCGTCTATAGCCCTGTTACCTTGCGCGCGGATCAAACCCTGGCCGATGCGAAGGCTCTGGTCGAGCGCTATAATTTCACCGGTTTCCCGGTAGTTGACGCGGATGGCCGCGTGGTTGGTATCGTAACCAACCGGGATATGCGCTTTGCCAATTCCGACGACACGCCGATCAAGGCGATGATGACCTCGGAAAACCTGGCAATGCTGAAAGAACCCGCCGATCTGGAAGAAGCCAAAAGCCTGATGCGGGCCCGTCGTATCGAAAAGCTGCTGGTGGTCGACGGCACGGGAAAACTGACAGGTCTGCTAACGCTGAAAGACACCGAACAGGCGGTTCTGAACCCAACTGCGTGCAAAGACCGGCTTGGCCGCCTGCGAGTGGCTGCCGCGACTTCGGTTGGGGACGCGGGTTTTGAGCGGTCCGAGCAGCTGGTGGCTTCGGGCGTGGATATCATCGTCGTCGATACGGCGCATGGTCACTCTCAGGGGGTGCTGGATGCGGTCAGACGGGTCAAGACTCTGTCGAACGAGGTTCAGATCATTGCCGGAAACGTGGCTACAGGCGAGGCGACCAAGGCGCTGATCGACGCGGGTGCTGACGCCATCAAGGTGGGCATTGGCCCCGGCTCGATCTGTACAACTCGCATGGTGGCGGGCGTTGGTGTCCCTCAGCTGACCGCGATCAGTGATTGTGCGGCTGCGGCGGGGGATGTTCCGGTCATTGCGGATGGTGGCATTAAGTTCTCGGGCGATTTTGCCAAGGCAATTGCGGCCGGCGCGTCTTGCGCCATGGTCGGTTCGATGATCGCGGGCACAGATGAAAGCCCGGGTGAGGTCATTTTGTATCAGGGCCGGTCGTTCAAATCCTATCGCGGTATGGGCAGTCTTGGTGCGATGGCGCGCGGATCGGCGGATCGGTATTTCCAGAAGGACGCGGCAAATGACAAGCTGGTACCCGAAGGGATCGAAGGGCAGGTTCCTTACAAAGGATCAGCCAGCGCAGTGATCCACCAGCTTGTTGGTGGTTTGCGCGCTGCGATGGGATACACCGGCTGCGCGACTGTCGAAGAGATGCGCAGAAACTGCCAATTCGTGAAGATCACGGGCGCAGGTCTGAAAGAGAGCCACGTACACGATGTTCAGATCACACGTGAAAGCCCGAACTACCGGCTGATGTAAGCCGTTGCGCATGACATACGGCACCCATGCACGGGGTGCCGTAGTGATTTTGGATTGGCCTGTCACGGCCTGTTTCAGCCAAGGTAATCCGTGATGACACCTGCTGCCCGCGTTCAGGCCTCGATTGAAATTCTGGACGACATTCTGGCCGGGGCCCCGGTTGAAAAGGCGCTGACCGGTTGGGCACGGCGCAGCAGGTTTGCGGGCTCCAAGGATCGGGCAGCTATTCGCGATCATGTGTTTGATGCTTTGCGTTGCAAACGCTCGTTTGCTGCGTTGGGCGGTTCCGGAACTGGCCGTGGCCTGATGATCGGCGCAATTCGCGCATCGGGTGAAGATCCGGTTGAGTTGTTTACCGGTGACCGCCACGCGCCAGAAGCCCTTCAAAATGACGAAGTATCAAGGGATTTTGCATCCGACGCCGAGAGATATGATCTTCCCGACTGGCTGTGGCCACGGTTCGTTGCATCCTTGAACGATGGCGCCGTGCCTTGCGCATTGGCATTGCAAGAGCGCGCCCCGGTTTTTCTGCGGGTCAATATATTGAAAACGGATGTAACCCGGGCGATTGATGCTTTGGCGACCGACGGTATTTCAGCCCGTCCAACACCGTTATGCGAGACTGCTCTGGAGGTGACAGAAGGGGCGCGTCAGATCGCGCTAAGTCAGGCTTACGCTCAGGGTTTGGTCGAGCTTCAGGATGCGGCAAGTCAGGCTGTCGTTGCTGCCTTGGATCTGCGCCCTGGAATGCGCGTTTTGGACTACTGCGCCGGAGGCGGTGGCAAGTCGCTTGCGATTGCGGCCTACAAGGGTGTCGAGGTTTACGCTCATGATGTGAATGCGCGCCGAATGAAGGATGTTCCGGCTCGGGCAGAACGGGCAGGGGCCAGAATAACCATCCTGAACAGCGCGGAACTAGCTGGTCACGGGCCTTTTGACGTCGTTTTGGCCGACGCCCCGTGTTCTGGCAGCGGTTCGTGGCGGCGCGCACCAGCAGGCAAATGGGTGCTGACCGAACAACGTTTGCAAGATCTTACAGCCAGTCAGGGCGACATTCTTGCCGAGATCACGCCGCTGGTCCAAGCAGGTGGAGTGCTGGCTTATGCAACGTGCTCGGTTCTTGCGGACGAGAACGATGCGGTTGTCGACAGGTTTCTGGCGCAACATGCGGGCTGGCGCGAAACCTTCCGGCACGCATGGCAGGTAACGCGCGGGTCCGACGGATTCTTTACGTCACACTTGACGCGCTGATCTTTCAGTAAATACAACCTTGGGTAGCTGAATTGTTTTTTAGCGCCGTTAGGCGAGTGTTAACCAATTCTACCTGTTATTACCGCAAAACCTGTGCCCGAGCCGTTTATGCCTGACACCACTGAGTTCTTTCCAGCCCCTTCAGCCGCCAATACTCCATCGGTGTTTCGGATCGGGTCGTTGGTGTTTCTAGCGCTGTTGATCA
The DNA here is from genome assembly GCF_056542125.1 of Ruegeria sp. AF1. NCBI lineage: Bacteria > Pseudomonadati > Pseudomonadota > Alphaproteobacteria > Rhodobacterales > Roseobacteraceae > Ruegeria > Ruegeria sp. AF1. Next base: position 379,842 of record NZ_JBQFZG010000001.1, on the reverse strand, counting down.
GCCTGGCACCTGCGGTTGGATTTATGCCGTCGGACTGGACAAAAGGATTGCTGGCAACAGGCATCTCCCTGTTGGGTGTGGCGCTTTTGTTTGGGATCAAGGGGGCGATTACAAACAGGCATTTGCATCAGATATCGGCCCTTTTGGCCGCTTTCGCAGAGCGCGAGGATGCTCCGGTTGTGATCTCGAACAGGTATGGTGACATATTGGCCGCGAACGTCCTGGCGGAGAAAAAGTTGGGGGCCGTACGGGGCGAAACCCTGGCCCGCTGTTTACGCTCCAAGTTTGCCAATCCATCGGCGATTTTACTAAGCCTGCAATCACGTGCGCAAGCTGTGGGACGCGCCCAGAGCGAGTTTCCCGGTGGCGGCCGGTCCATTTCAGTTTCCGTGCATCGAATGAGGCCGGGGCTGTTCTGCTGGAGCTTTAACTACGTTCAACAGGATAGTTGGCAAACCCTTGGTTTGCCGGTTGTAACCATTGGACGCGCAGGCGATGTATTGCGCGTCAATGGCACGGCCGAGCGTTTGTTTGGTGCGCACCCTGCCGGAGTGCAGGATATTTTCAGCGAAGCAGAACCGCGGATTGGAGCTGTCAACGCGGTCAGGACCCGCGATGGTCATATTCTGGCAGCCGTGTCCGAACTTTCTCAATCCGGGTCGGAACGAAGCCTTTGTTTGTTACCGGTTACGCAGATGCCCGCACAGGATGCGGTCATGTCTTTCTCCGACCTTCCGGTTCCAATTCTCAGGCTTTCCGTGGACGGCATCATCCTGGACAGTAATCGGCTGGCGGCGAAACTGTTGGGAAAGAAGCAGCTTGAAGGCTGTAATATCAGCGACATCATGCGGGGCATGAGTGGCCCTGTGCTGGAATGGTTGAAACGGACCGAAGCGCAAGAAGAAACGCAGCGATCAGAGTTCTTGCAGTTCATCAGAGACGACAAGGAAATCTTTGTTCAAGTCACCCTGAGCCGCGTGTTTGTCGACGGAAAGATATACCTGATCGCGGTTCTGAACGATGCGACTGAACTGAAGACGCTGGAAGCTCAATTCGTTCAGGGCCAGAAGATGCAGGCCGTAGGGCAATTGGCCGGAGGTGTAGCACATGATTTCAACAACCTGCTGACAGCCATTTCGGGTCACTGCGATCTGCTGCTGCTGCGCCATGACCAGAATGACCCGGATTACGGGGATTTGGTGCAGATCAATCAGAATGCCAACCGGGCCGCCGCGTTGGTCAGTCAGCTTTTGGCGTTTTCGCGGAAACAGACCCTCAGGCCCGAAGTGTTGGATCTGCGTGACACGATCTCGGACCTTATTCACCTGCTGAACCGTTTGGTTGGCGAAAAGGTGCAATTAACGCTGAGCCACGATCCGGTGCTCAAACCCGTGCGGGCGGACAAGCGCCAACTCGAGCAGGTGCTGATGAATCTTGTCGTTAATGCGCGGGATGCCATGCCGGACGGGGGCGAAATTCGCATCGAAACCAGCGTGTTGACCCTTTCGCAACCTCTGATGCGGGACAGGGCAACCGTGCAACCGGGCGACTATGTGACAGTCAAGGTTGTAGATGGCGGCGTTGGTATACCGACAGACAAGCTGCAGAAGATTTTCGAACCCTTCTACACGACGAAACGAACTGGTGAAGGCACCGGGTTGGGGTTGTCAACGGCATACGGGATCGTCAAGCAGACCGGCGGCTTCATCTTTGTCGACAGTGCTATTGGACGGGGTACCGAGTTCACGGTTTTCCTTCCGGTTTGTGAGACAGCGACCGAAGTCGAAGCCGAGTTGCCAGCCCAGCCCGAATCTCAGAGTGCCAGGCAGGGTGAGGGCGTGGTGCTGCTGGTCGAGGATGAGGCGCCTGTTCGTGCTTTTGCAACGCGCGCCCTGCGGCTGAAGGGTTACACCGTGCTCGAGGCGGACTCGGCGGAAGAGGCGCTTCGACTGCTTGAAGATCCCGCGTTAAGTGTTGATGTATTCGTCACTGATGTAGTCATGCCGGGAATGGACGGGCCGACCTGGGTGCGCAAGGCCAGGGAGACGCGCCCGGACGCGCGTGTGATCTTCGTGTCCGGGTATACCGAAGGCGTTTTCGGCGATACGGGTCCGGATATTGCCAACTCAACCTTTCTGCCCAAGCCGTTTTCCCTCAACCAACTGACTGAGGCCGTGTTTCAACAACTCAACTGATGAATCACAATGCGGCTTTGTGCAGCGCAAATTCTTCCGGGAAGGCACTACGAAACTTCTGCTCGGTGGCTGGTGACAGATGTAAATCTCCCTGAGGCGAAACGTTTTCGCGCTTCAGATCGATCTGCATGTCCAGCCGTGATTGCAGAAAACCCAACACCTTGTCCTGATGTTCGTATTTGAAGATATGATGAGCGCCAGCGCTGTCGTTGCGGGTACGGAAGAATTGCGCCTGGCTGCCGACATTGGCAAACTCTGGACGTGTGTCCTGCAAATAGGCTTGCACGAACGCGTCAAAACTCATGTCACGTGTCGAGCGTAGTTGACCTATCAAGTCTTCGCGACTGCGGAACCGGTACCAGCTGCCCAGCCAATCCAACGGCTCGCGCACAACGGCCATAATTTCCATCTCGGTATCAAACAGTTTTCGAAACATGGTCTGGAAAAACCGGTCATACCGACGCACCGGGGCGTGTTTCAGCTCTGGTGGATGTGAAACGATGAGATCTGCCCGGTCACGCAACGCCGTATGATAAGCCGTGCTTCCGGTCTTGGGGACAGAAAGAAAAGCCAGTCGTTCTTTATAAAAAACAAGCATTTACCGATCCGAAAAATTGCCATGTTACTTGTGCAGATTGTCGTAAACGACTCTTTAACACAATTGCAGAAGACTGATTTCTGTAAGTTTTGGTTGAAATGTTCTCTTTTTGATCTCATAAGGAACAAGAGGCGAACAAAGCAGCGATTGCCGCCCGATTAAGGGTGTGACAAAAGGGAAGGCGACAGGACAATGGCGGATCTTCTGACTATGAGCGACAAGAAAAACGCAGACAAGCAAAAGGCGCTCGACAGTGCGCTGGCCCAGATCGAACGGCAGTTCGGCAAGGGATCGATCATGAAGCTGGGCGAAGATGCCCGGCAGGACATCGAGGCGAGCTCGACCGGGTCGCTGGGTCTGGATATCGCGCTGGGTATCGGCGGACTGCCGATGGGGCGTATTGTTGAGATTTACGGGCCTGAGAGCTCGGGCAAAACCACTTTGACCCTTCATTGTATAGCTGAGCAGCAAAAGCGGGGTGGAGTTTGCGCGTTCGTGGATGCGGAACACGCTCTGGACCCGCAATATGCCCGCAAGCTGGGTGTTGATCTGGATGAGCTTCTGATCTCGCAGCCCGATACCGGTGAGCAGGCGCTTGAAATCACGGATACTCTGGTGCGCTCGGGCGCGGTCAATATGGTTGTTGTCGACTCGGTCGCTGCCCTGACGCCGAAATCGGAACTCGAAGGGGACATGGGCGACAGCAGTGTCGGTGTGCAGGCCCGACTGATGAGCCAGGCGATGCGCAAACTGACAGGCTCGATCAGCCGCTCGAACTGCATGGTCATCTTCATCAACCAGATCCGGATGAAGATCGGCGTAATGTTCGGCAGTCCGGAAACCACAACCGGTGGCAACGCGCTGAAATTCTATAGCTCGGTTCGGCTGGATATCCGCCGGATTGGCGCGATCAAGGACCGGGATGAGGTGGTCGGGAACCAGACCCGCGTAAAAGTTGTGAAGAACAAGGTGGCCCCGCCGTTCAAGCAGGTCGAGTTCGACATCATGTATGGCGAAGGCATCTCGAAGATGGGCGAATTGCTGGATTTGGGTGTCAAAGCCGGTGTTGTCGAAAAGTCCGGGTCTTGGTTCAGCTATGGTGATGAGCGGATCGGGCAGGGGCGTGAGAACGCCAAACAATACCTGCGGGAAAACAGCCGGGTGGCGTTGGATATCGAAGACAAGATCCGCGCGGCGCATGGGCTGGAATTCGACTTGTCGCCAGGGTTTGCCGAGGATGACGATATTCTGGAGGCCTGATGCCCTGAGGCGGGTGATCCGTAGCCTCTGCGTAAAGACTGCAACAGTTGTAACAAGGCGGCCTGATCGGGTCGCCTTGTTTCGTTCCAGAGTGCCTCTGCTGTGGACACTCACTTGACGGGGGGCTAAACCAACGGAGACCAAGATATATGTGCGCCGAGAGATCCCTATGCCAACCCTGAACGACATCCGATCGACTTTTCTGAACTACTTTGAAAAACAAGGGCATGAGGTCGTCGCGTCCAGCCCGCTGGTGCCGCGCAATGACCCGACGTTGATGTTCGTGAACTCAGGCATGGTGCAGTTCAAGAACTTGTTTACCGGTCTGGAAACCCGCGATTACAAACGCGCCACCACGGCCCAGAAATGTGTGCGGGCGGGCGGCAAGCACAACGACCTCGACAATGTTGGCTATACGGCGCGTCACCACACGTTTTTTGAGATGCTGGGGAACTTCTCATTCGGGGATTACTTCAAACATGAAGCGATCCCTTTTGCATGGGAGCTGATCACCAGGGAATTCGGTATCGACAAGACCCGCCTGTTGACCACGGTCTACCATACCGACGATGAAGCCTTTGAAATCTGGAAGAAGGTCGGTGTGCCCGAGGACCGGATCATCCGCATCGCCACCAATGACAATTTCTGGCAGATGGGTCCGACCGGACCTTGCGGTCCGTGCACTGAGATTTTCTATGATCACGGCGATCACATCTGGGGTGGCCCTCCGGGATCACCCGAGGAAGATGGCGACCGGTTCATCGAAATCTGGAACGTCGTTTTCATGCAAAACGAGCAGTTCGAAGATGGCTCGATGGTCGAGCTTGACATGCAGTCCATCGACACCGGTATGGGGCTCGAACGGATTGGGGCGCTGTTGCAGGGCAGCCATGACAATTATGACACCGACCTGTTCAAGACCCTGATCGAGGCTTCGGCGGATGCGACCGGTGTCGATCCCTATGGCGACCAGAACGTGCATCACAGGGTGATCGCGGATCACCTGCGTTCGACCTCGTTCCTGATTGCAGACGGTGTGATGCCCAGCAATGACGGTCGCGGATACGTTCTGCGCCGGATCATGCGCCGCGCCATGCGCCATGCGCACCTGCTGGGCGCCAAGGATCCTGTCATGCATCGCCTGGTGCCTACGCTGGTGCAGCAGATGGGCGGGCATTATTCTGAACTGAAACAGGCGCAACCGCTTATCGAAGAGACGCTGCTGCTGGAAGAAACCCGGTTCAAGCAGACACTGGACCGTGGTCTGAAGTTGCTGGATGATGAGGTTTCGGGGCTTTCCGAGGGGGCACCCCTGTCAGGTGAAGCGGCCTTTAAGCTTTACGACACTTATGGCTTCCCACTGGATCTTACGCAGGATGCGCTGCGTGAAAAGGGCCTGAGCGTCGACACGGACGGTTTTGATACCGCGATGGCCGAACAAAAGGCCAAGGCACGTGCCGCATGGGCCGGGTCAGGTGAAGCGGCGGATCAGGTCGTATGGTTCGATGTGCTGGATACCGCCGGTGCGACGGATTTCCTGGGCTATGATACCGAGAAAGCCGAAGCGCAGGTTGTCGCCCTGGTTGTTGATGGTGCACTGGTCGACAAGATCGACGCGGGCAACAGCGGTTGGGTCGTCGTGAACCAGACCCCGTTCTACGGAGAGGCCGGCGGTCAGGTCGGCGATACTGGCGCGTTGCGTAGGCTGGAGGATCGCGATCACCTGAGCCGCGTGGAGGACACAAGGAAGTTTGCCGACGGCAAGGTTTATGCACATAAGGTGGCGGTACAAAGCGGAGTTGTTCGCAAAGGCGACGCGGTAGAGCTTGAGGTTGATCATGCCCGCCGTTCCGCCATTCGCGCCAATCACTCGGCCACGCACCTGCTGCATGAAGCATTGCGCGAAACGCTGGGTGATCACGTGGCGCAGCGCGGTTCGCTGAACGCGGCGGATCGCCTGCGGTTCGACTTCAGTCATTCCAAAGCGCTGAGCCTGAAGGAAATCCAAAAAGTCGAATGTGAGGTGAACGATTTCATCCGCCAGAATTCGACTGTTGAAACCCGGGTCATGACACCCGACGACGCGCGCGCATTGGGTGCCCAGGCCCTGTTCGGCGAGAAATATGGTGACGAGGTTCGTGTTGTCTCTATGGGCAAGGCGCCAACAGGAAAAGGTCATGACGGAGATACGTGGTCGATAGAACTCTGTGGCGGCACACATGTGCGCCAGACAGGTGATATCGGCACCTTTGTTGTGTTGGGTGACAGCGCCAGCAGTGCTGGTGTGCGCCGGATCGAAGCGCTGACCGGCGATGAAGCCTTCCGCTATCTTTCGGCGCAAGATCAACGTCTGGCTCAGGTCGCATCGGAACTGAAAGCGCAACCGGACGACGTGGTGGCGCGCGTGAAAAGCCTTCTGGACGAACGCAAGGCCTTGCAGAACGAAGTGGCTCAGTTGCGCCGGGATCTGGCTATGGCTGGCGGGGCCGGTCAGGGCGGTGGTGCCGAGGCGCGGGATGTGAATGGCGTGAAATTCCTGGCGCAAGCCCTCAGCGGTGTTTCAGGCAAGGACCTTCCTGCGTTGATTGACGAACACAAAAGCCGACTTGGATCGGGTGCGGTTCTGCTGATTGCGGATACGGGCGGCAAGGCGGCCGTTGCGGCAGGTGTGACAGAAGACCTGACCGGACGGATTTCGGCGGTGGATCTTGTAATAGCGGCCGTGATCGAGTTGGGCGGAAAAGGCGGCGGCGGCCGTCCTGACATGGCCCAGGGCGGTGGCAAGGATGCATCAAATGCAGATGCGGCAATCAAGGCCGCACAACAGGTTTTGGGAGGATAATATGCCTGCTCTTTGGATTGCGCATGTCACGGTGACAGACGCCGAGGCTTACGGCAAATACGCCGAACTGGCCGGACCGGCCATCGCCAAGCACGGGGGCGAGTTTATCGCCCGTGCTGCGCGATACGTTCAGCTGGAAGGCAAGGAACGTCCACGAAACGTAGTGGCGCGCTTCCCGTCGCTGGAGGTTGCGGTTGAATGCTATCACTCGGATGAGTACCAGCAAGCCCTGAATCACGCGCGCGGCGCAAGCGAGCGTGAACTGATTGTGGTAGAAATCACCGAGTGACATTTGGGCCTTGCTTCCAAGGCACTGATAATTTCAAGAAAACCGGCAGTGGATAAGCAAGATTCGGCTTATGTCATGTTTGGTTGATGCCGATCAGCCCGCGATAGCGGGCTGTTTTTTATATAATTGTTAGGTTTCAATATCTTATCTTCCGGTTCTCACGTTCTACCGAATGGTTCCTGACCAAATTGTGGCCGCGCCAACAAAATTCTTACGTAAAATTGTCAGATTCTCGGACGAATTTTCGCCCTGTTTCGCTTGCAGGTTCTCAAAAGATTGCGCGTAACACCTGATCACAGATAGTTTCAAGAAACAGAATGTGGTGCAGTTGGACATGCAATCGCTCTAAGAACATCGGATCGGGGACCTCGCATGATTTCATTAACGAATTTACCCAAGAGGTGTGTTGCCGTGCTTGCATCGGTTGCGTCGCGCGCATTGGGCATCTGCACCGTGTGTATCGGCGTCATAGCGACCGCACCTGTCGCGCAGGCATCCGACGGCGTTTTTATCCCTACCGTTGCGTCTTCGCCTCCGCCTTCAGGTGCAATCAACCTATGCAACCAATATAACTGGGCTTGCACTGCGAAACGTTCGGTGACGTTGTCCAGCCACCAAGAGCTGACGGTGGTAAATCAAGTGAATCGTCGCGTTAATGCGTCGACCCGGGAAGTTACGGATCAGTCTCAGTACAAAACGCGTGAGCGATGGGCATTGCCAACACCCAGAGGCGGTGATTGTGAAGACTTTGCATTGTTGAAGAAAAGAGATCTGATCCATGCGGGGGTTGATCCAAGTAAGCTTTTGATTGCAACCGTACTGGACACACGCCGGACACCTCATGCGGTTCTGGTTTACCGCTCGGCGCAGGGCGACCTGATCTTGGACAATCTCACAAACCGGATCAAGCCCTGGACAGCTACGCGCTATCTGTTCCTGCGCATGCAAGACCCGAAGCGGCCCAGTCAATGGGTTGGCGTTTACGGGCGCAGCTGATCTCAGCGGAATCTTCGACATACACAAATTCCTGCCCTTAGACGCAGATTTGATCTGCGCCCAAGAGTGTAGTCTTTGACCTGACGTTTGGACGGATTAATCCGAACGTTTTGCGTATCGACGTATTCTAGCCCCGAAGCCTTGACCAGCAAAGCTTTTGCTGTCGAATACGCTCCGCTTTCCTAGGCCCGGTTCGCTGATACTCGATTTCGTCTCTATCGGTCTTCTTCGTGCTCTTCGCCACCGTGCTCTTCGCCACCGGGCTCTTCGCCACCGGGCTCTTCGCCACCGGGCTCTTCGCCACCGGGCTCTTCGCCACCGGGCTCTTCGCCACCGGGCTCTTCGCCACCGGGCTCTTCACCACCGGGCTCTTCGCCACCGGGCTCTTCGCCACCGGGCTCTTCACCACCGGGCTCTTCACCACCGGGCTCTTCGCCACCGGGTTCTTCACCACCGGTTGGATTACCGCCGCCGCCATTGGGGGGCGTGCCGTTTTCCTGGGAAGGTCCGTCCCCGGATCTCTGGTCTGAGACACCGATTGATGCGGTCGGGAAGTCACTTAGCAGGCCTGCCAGCGGGGCGCATTCTGCACCGACGCGCGCCAGGATCTGATCGAAGTCATGCCGACGTTGAATGTAGCGGATCATGCCGGATGTCACAGCATCGCATTCGCACAAAACCTGAGCGGACGCAGCGGATTGCCGTGCTGTTGCAACCGTACATGTCCCAGCGGCAAAGGTTTCACCGGCAGGTGAAAGCAGAAAAGTTGTCGCAATAAAAAACAGTGGAAACTTGCGAGCTCTATTACCCATTTTGAACTCCTTGGAACTCGATAACTAAACTATGTCCTTCTATGCACCATTCTCGTATCGGTGTTTGTGAAGGACGTCACACTTCTGACGTGTTTTGACCATAATTTGAGGGCACCTACAATATCTTGTTGATGAGGCTTGTGTCAGAAGCCTTCAACCATATGGAGAAAACTGTTATTTTTCAAATAAAAACCGGGCAGTGGGCCCGGTTTTTCTGATTTCGTCTTTTGTCGAATTGGAAGCAAATTTGCCACACTAATGCCATTGTTTCCGTTTGGTCAGTTTGCAACCTGAGGGTGTTCTAGGCAGATTTGGCCATTCGCTTACGCTCGTGCGGGTCAAGAAAACGCTTCCGCAGCCGCACCGCGTTTGGTGTGACTTCCACCAGTTCATCATCGTCGATATAGGCAATTGCCTCCTCCAGTGAGAACTGGATATGCGGCGTCAAGCGGACCGCGTCGTCGGTTCCACTGGCGCGCACGTTTGTCAGCTTCTTGCCTTTAAGAGGGTTCACTTCCAGATCGTTGTCGCGTGAGTGTTCGCCGATCACCATACCCTGATACACGTCTGTTTGCGGACCAACAAACATGCGGCCACGCTCTTCCAGGTTCCACAGCGCATAAGCCACAGCCTGACCCTTCTCCATCGAGATCAGAACGCCTGCGCGACGGCCCGGAATTTGCCCTTTATGTGGCGCCCAGTCATGGAACACACGGTTCAGTACACCGGTACCGCGCGTGTCGGTCAGGAATTCTCCGTGGTAACCAATCAGACCACGGGACGGGACATGGGCGATGATCCGCGTCTTGCCCGTACCGGCCGGGCGCATCTCGACCAGTTCACCCTTACGCGCGCCGGTAACCTTCTCAATAACGGAACCAGAATATTCGTCATCCACGTCAATGGTGACTTCTTCGATGGGCTCAAGCCGCTGCCCGTCTTCCTCACGGAACAGAACCTGAGGGCGCGAGATGCTGAGTTCAAAGCCTTCTCGGCGCATGTTCTCGATCAGAACGCCCATTTGCAGCTCGCCGCGGCCCGCAACCTCGAACGCCTCACCGCCCGGGGTGTCGGTGACACGGATGGCGACGTTCGATTCGGCTTCCTTCATCAGGCGGTCTCGAATGACGCGTGATTGAACTTTTTTGCCATCACGGCCCGCCAACGGAGAATCATTGATACCGAAGGTCACGGTGATGGTCGGCGGATCGATGGGCTGCGCGGGCAGGGCCTCTGTGACCTGAGGGGCTACCAGCGAATCCGCTACGGTGGCTTTGCTCATGCCAGCGATGGTCACGATGTCGCCTGCTTCGGCCACGTCAATGGGCTGTTGACCCAGGCCCCGGAACGCCAGGATTTTCGTGGCACGGAAGTTTTCGATGACCGAACCATCGCGGCTAAGCGCCTTGAGGCTGTCGCCAGCCTTCAGCGTTCCGCTTTCGACGCGGCCAGTCAGGATACGGCCGATGAAGGGATCGCTTCCCAGCGTCGTGGCCAGCATCCGGAAGGGTTCATTTTTGTGTTCGATCTGTTTCGGGGCAGGGACATGATCGACGATCAAGTCGAATAGTGCGCTCAAGTCCTTGCGGGGGCCGTCCAGCTCCATATCCGCCCAGCCAGAACGGCCCGAGGCGTACATTGAAGGGAAATCCAACTGGTCGTCATCCGCACCGAGATTGGCGAACAGGTCAAAGCATTCGTCCAGTGCGCGGTCAGGTTCGGCGTCCGGCTTGTCGACCTTGTTCAGGACCACGATCGGACGCAAGCCCAGCGCCAGTGCCTTGGACGTTACAAACTTGGTCTGGGGCATCGGGCCTTCTGCGGCGTCCACCAACAGAACAACACCGTCGACCATGCTGAGGATGCGCTCGACCTCGCCTCCGAAATCGGCGTGACCAGGGGTGTCGACGATATTGATGCGTGTGTCTTTCCACTCGACCGACGTGGCCTTTGCCAGGATGGTGATGCCGCGTTCACGCTCCAGGTCGTTACTGTCCATGGCACGTTCCGCGACGGCCTGATTTTCCCGGAAAGCACCGGATTGTTTGAGCAGCTCGTCGACCAAGGTCGTTTTGCCGTGGTCCACGTGAGCGATGATTGCGATGTTGCGCAGGTCCATGAGAGGTCAGCCTTTGAACGGGAAGTTGCCGCGCGCATAACGTGGCGCGGCAAAATATACCAGCCCTAACCGTGGTTCAGTGTCCGGCAGTCTTTGAAAAGAGGTGAATGATCAGGATTCCGGACAAGATCAACGTCAACCCCAGGATCGCAGGCCAATCCAGCCTTTGGCCGAACACGATGAATCCGATTACGGCGATCAGGAATATACCGAGACCGGACCAGATTGCATAAACGATACCGACAGGCATGACCTTCAGCGTCAGCGCCATGAGGTAAAATGCAAACGCATACCCAACGACAACAATCACGGATGGCCAGAACCGCGAAAACTGCTGGCTGGCTTGCAAGGCCGTCGTGCCAATGGTTTCCGCCAGCACAGCCAGCAACAAATACAGATAGGCTTGGGGCATTTGAGTACCTCGAAAAGGGTGGGTCGGGTGGCTAGATGGCGATTTGCGTGAGTGAAATACGTCGACCGCCTTGCAGTCTACAAGATTACCTTGGGTCAGGTATACCTGACTGTTTTTTCAATCGAATGAATGTAATATTTGCCCCATATTTTTTAATTTTGTTAACGAGTTTTGAGCGATGACGTTATTTGCGAAATCAATCATATTTGCTTCGGCTCTGATAGTGGCGATTGGGTGGCTTGCTGACGGGGGGTCCGTCGAAGTGAATGCAGCCAACTTGGTTCAACAGTTTGATGGTAGTAGTGTTTTTTGAACGCCGCTAGAAACCAAGCAAGAAAAAAGGAGCCTTCAGGCTCCTTTTTTTATGCCTGAGGGTCGCGTGTTTCACAGTATTCAAAATGCGCAACCAGTTGGGGTTGCAGCCAGTCCCACAGCTGAGGCGCTCCCGCTGCAATTGCGGGTCGGACACGCGTAACAATCTGATCGAATTTAACGCTGTATTCGACCCATGACCCGCCACCTGTTTCCAGATTTGCTATGGGTGTCTGAAAACGATCAACAGCCTTTGCAAATCTGGCTTCTGTGGTCTCAGCCGCCTCAAACTCGTGCCATAGTTCAGTAAATGACCGGTGTTGACAGTCAGGCAGAAGGCCAAACAATCGTTTGGCGGCGGCCTGTTCCTTGGCTTCCTGTTCCGCGTGGTCGACATGACCGTGGATCGGGTGGTCGCCCGCGTCGATTTCGACAACATCGTGCAAAAGCAACATCTGTAGTATTCGGTCCAACTGAACATCCGAATGCGCGTATTCCGCCAATACCCAGGCATAGAGCATGACATGCCAAGAATGTTCCGCCGAGTTTTCGAACCGGTCGCTGGCCATCAGGCGTGACGCGCGCAGAACGGATTTCAACTGGTCCGCTTCTGTAAGAAACGCCAATCTTCTCGTGAATGCGTCATCCTGAGGGGTCGAGTTATTCAAGAGGTTTGTGGCATGTTGGTGGGCCAGTGGAAACGCAAGGGCCAGATACGATGCGCGTCCGTCCGCTAGGTTCGAACGCGCAATTTCTACATGATCCTGCCGCGGGTCGGTGGCGCACAGAACCTGAAACAGCGGTTGGCAGCGATCCAGAATCTTGGCAAACCGGGCATCCGGGGTCTGATCCGCCTCAAACTCATGCCAGAGCGAAAGAAATTCCTGTGCTTGTTCGTCGGGCAACAGGCCAAACAATTCCTGTGCGGCGGCCTGTTCAGCCTCAGCCACGTTGCCCCAATCCGTGTCGAGGTGAATCGGGTGATCACCTGTCACGATCTCAACCAGATCATGCAGCAGCAACATGCGGATGACCCGGTCGACCGAGATGTCCGGCCCGGCCAGTGGTGCCATGACCATTGCCCACAATGCCAAGTGCCAGCTGTGTTCGGCGGAGTTTTCGGGCCTCGATTGGTCAAGCAGGACATTTGCCCGCTCGACCAGTTTCAGACTGTCGGCCCGTTTCAGAAACGCGACCTGCGCAACAAGGCGGTCGGTCATTGCTTTTCGATCGCCTTGAGTTTCGCGCGATGCGCGGCGAGGCGCTTGATCACGAATTGTCGTGCCTTGCGTTCGGCCAGACGCACGCGAATTTCCGTCAGGAATGCCTCTTCCAAAGATTGAGACGCCGCACCAAGAACCTGACCCACTTCTACAAAGAACCGGTCTTCGCCGGTTTCGTCCATAACCTTCATCGTATCTTCGGCCAGTTTGGCCGCAAGCGATGTGATGGTGTCGGACATTAGCGGGTGTTCTCGGTCAGCCGACGTTTCACATAGTCGCTGACATCTGTGATCAGCGTGTCCATGTGGCGATCCTGGAAGAAATGATCCGCGCCCTCAACCTCGTTATGGGTGATCGTGATCCCTTTTTGCTCGTGCAGTTTGTTGACCAGCGCAGTGGTGTCCGCTGGTGGTGCCACACGGTCAGCCGATCCGTTGATGATCAGGCCCGAAGACGGGCAGGGCGCAAGGAAGGAAAAGTCATACATGTTGGCAGGCGGCGATACGCTGATGAAACCCGTGATTTCGGGGCGGCGCATCAGCAACTGCATTCCGATCCACGCCCCAAACGAAAAGCCCGCAACCCAACAGTGTTTCGAATTGTTGTTCATGGATTGCAGGTAATCCAGCGCAGATGCCGCATCGCTCAGCTCGCCAACACCTTGATCATATTCGCCCTGACTGCGACCGACGCCGCGGAAGTTAAAACGCAGCACTGTGAAGCCCATGTTGTAAAAGGCATAGTGCAGGTTATAGACCACCTTGTTGTTCATGGTCCCGCCGAACTGAGGATGCGGGTGAAGCACGATGGCGATCGGTGCGTCTTTTTCCTTTTGCGGGTGGTAGCGGCCTTCCAGGCGGCCTTCGGGTCCGGGAAAAATCACCTCGGGCATGTGTGCTTTGGTCCTGTCATTTTCGTGCGGGCATCCGGATATACTTGACTATAATCGTCGGACACCTTAGAACGGTTCTAATTACATTGCTTGGCGCAATCGCGCTGCCAGTCGGAGATACGCACTGGCAGCGTCGGCGTCAATGATTTCGCGCAGATCCGTCTAAAAGGGGGCAGAGAATGAAGCTTTCGACCAAAGGGCGTTACGCAATGGTCGCTTTGGCGGATATTGCACTTCAGCCGACAGATCGGCTGGTAACCTTGGGCGAAATCTCGGAACGGCAGGACATTTCTCTGCCGTATCTTGAACAGCTCTTCGTCAAGCTGCGTCGCGCGGAACTGGTTGCGTCTGTCCGTGGGCCCGGAGGGGGGTATCGTCTTGCACGTCCCGCCTCCGAGATTCGCGTGGTCGAGGTTCTTGCGGCCGTGGATGAGACGGTTGATGCCCTGCAAAAAGGGGCCGGAGCATCCGGTGCGTCATCGGGCAGCAGGGCGCAATCCCTGACGAACCGTTTGTGGGAAAGCCTGAGCGCGCATGTTTATGTCTTTTTGCACCAGACGCGTCTGTCGGATGTGATCAGGAATGACCTTGCGCCTTGCCCGGCAGTTCCAAGCCTGTTTTCCGTCGTCGATGAATGAGCTGAGCAGGTCGAACATGCATATGACTACTGTGCGAGAAAAGATGTATCCATGAAACGTGTTTATCTGGATCATAATGCGACCGCACCGCTGCGACCCGAAGCACGCGAGGCGATGATCGCGGCGATGGATGTGGTCGGGAACCCGTCATCTGTTCATGCAGAAGGGCGTGCCGCAAAAGCGTTGGTCGAACGCGCGCGGGCGCAGGTCGCCGAGTCCGTCGGTTGCCGTCCGCAAGAGGTCATATTTACCTCTGGCGCGACCGAAGCAGCGCGGGTTCTGCAAAACCGCCCCGAAGGCTGCGACGTCTTTGTCGACAGCACCGCCCACGATGCGCTGTGGTCGCATTTCGACTTGACCCATTGCAGCGAGCATCCTTTTGGCCCCGGGCACATATTGGCGATGGGGCTAGCGAACTCTGAGACCGGAGTCATCACGCATCCGCCTCAGAAAGTTGAGAACCAGTGGCCCTATGGCGCGCGGCGCGCTGATTGGCTGTTGCTGGATATTACGCAGGTTGTTGGACGCATTCCGTTTTCCTTTGCCTGGAGTGGCGCAGATATGGCGATCCTGTCGGCGCATAAGATTGGCGGGCCAAAAGGTGTTGGCGCTTTGATCCTGCGGCAAGGTATCGATATCGAACCTTTGGCCAGCGGTGGCGGTCAGGAGATGGGGCGAAGATCCGGCACTGAAAATGTGGTGGGTATTGCCGGTTTTGGCGCGGCTGCCGAGGCAGCTCAACGCGATCTGGCTGATGGAGTATGGGAAAAAGTCAGAGAACTTAGAAATATTCTAGAAAACGCCCTTGAGGCTGGTGCAATATCTACTATTTTTGTCGGGAAAAATCAGGAGCGACTCCCGAATACCCTGTGTTTCGCGACGCCCGGCTGGAAAGGCGAAACGCAGGTGATGCAGATGGACTTGTCTGGCTTTGCCATCAGTGCGGGATCCGCCTGTTCCAGCGGCAAAGTCAAAACCAGTCGGGTTCTGACGGCAATGGGATTTGATGAGACGGTGGCCTCATGCGCAATCCGCGTTTCGTTGGGGCCAGAGACGACGGAAGAAGATGTGCTGCGTTTCGCCGAAACGTGGCTTGAAAAAGAGAAAAAGCATCGCGCGCGGGCTGCGTGATCTGACGGAGGGTAAGTCATGGCCACTTTGGACCAGACCCAGGTGAAAGAAGGTGTCGATCAGGAAACCGTGGATGCGGTTCGTGAGGTCGGCACATATAAATATGGCTGGAATACCAATATCGAGATGGAATACGCCCCCAAAGGCGTGAACCCTGATATCGTCCGTCTGATCTCGGGGAAAAACGATGAGCCTGAGTGGATGACCGAATGGCGTTTGGCCGCGTTCGAGCGTTGGACCAAAATGGAAGAGCCCAAATGGGCGATGGTTCACTATCCGCCAATCGATTTTCAGAACCAGTATTACTATGCCCGCCCCAAATCGATGGAAGAGAAACCCAAATCTCTGGATGAGGTTGATCCAAAGCTGCTCGCCACTTACGAAAAGCTTGGTATCCCTCTGAAAGAACAGATGATTCTGGCTGGTGTCGAAGGTGCTGAGGATGCTCCCGCCGAGGGCCGCAAGGTTGCGGTCGATGCAGTGTTTGACTCGGTTTCCGTGGGTACCACCTTTCAGGCCGAACTGAAAAAGGCAGGCGTGATCTTTTGCTCGATCTCTGAGGCAATCAAAGAGCATCCTGAGCTGGTCAAGAAGTACCTGGGAACCGTGGTTCCCGTATCGGACAACTTCTATGCAACGTTGAATTCAGCTGTATTCTCGGATGGCTCATTCGTCTACATCCCGCCGGGCGTTCGCTGCCCGATGGAACTAAGCACGTATTTCCGCATCAACGCCGAGAACACCGGTCAGTTCGAACGCACCCTGATCATTGCTGACAAGGGCTCGTACGTCTCATATCTGGAAGGCTGTACCGCACCCCAACGTGACACGGCACAACTGCATGCTGCCGTGGTCGAGATCATCGTCGAAGAAGATGCCGAGGTGAAATACTCGACTGTTCAGAACTGGTTTCCGGGGGATGAAAACGGCAAGGGCGGTATCTATAACTTCGTGACCAAACGCGCCGACTGCCGGGGTGACCGGTCGAAGGTGATGTGGACGCAGGTGGAAACCGGATCGGCCGTGACATGGAAATACCCGTCCTGCATCCTGCGCGGCAATGAAAGCCAGGGTGAGTTCTATTCGATCGCGATTGCCAACAATTATCAACAGGCCGACACCGGCACCAAGATGATTCATCTGGGCAGGAACACCAAGTCGCGCATCGTGTCCAAGGGCATCAGCGCGGGCAAGGCCCAGAACACCTATCGTGGGCTTGTGTCGATGCACCCGAAAGCCAAGGACAGCCGGAACTACACGCAGTGTGACAGTCTGCTGATCGGCGACAAATGCGGTGCACATACGGTTCCCTATATCGAGGTCAAGAACAACTCGAGCCGCGTTGAGCACGAGGCGACGACGTCAAAAGTGGATGACGATCAGCTGTTCTACTGCCGTCAGCGCGGCATGGACGAGGAAGAAGCCGTGGCCCTGGTGGTCAACGGGTTCTGCAAGGACGTGCTTCAGGCGCTTCCGATGGAGTTTGCGATGGAAGCACAGCAGTTGGTGGCCATCTCACTTGAAGGGTCGGTTGGGTGATGACGCAGTCACCCAGAACCCGCATCCGTAAGGATGATGTGTTGACCTGGCTTGGGTACGCATTGCCGGTTCTGGGGGGGCTGCTTGGCGTGGCCTACGTCAACACCCATTACATGGAATTCATCAACCCGGTTTGGGCGGTAGGTGGCGGGGCGATCCTAGGTTGGATCCTCGCCAGACTGATCCGCAGATTACTGGGCTAGAACAATGCGGGGCCAAGACGCCCCTTGCGATACGCAAAAGGACAAAAAATGCTGGAAATCAAAAACCTGCACGTACAGCTTGAAGAAGAAGACAAGCAGATCCTCAAAGGTGTGGACCTGACGGTCGAGGCTGGCAAGGTACACGCGATCATGGGTCCGAACGGGTCGGGCAAATCGACCCTTAGCTATGTTCTGTCGGGGCGCGACGGGTACGAAGTGACCGAAGGTTCGGCCACTCTGGACGGTCAGAACCTGCTGGAGATGGAACCGGAAGAGCGCGCGGCAGCAGGTGTTTTCCTGGCCTTCCAATACCCGGTTGAAATCCCCGGCGTTGGCAACATGACGTTCCTGCGCACCGCGGTAAACGCGCAGCGCAAGGCCCGTGGCGAAGAGGAACTGTCTGCCGCAGACTTTCTGAAAGAGGTGCGTGCCAAAGCAAAGACGCTAAAGATCGACGCGGATATGCTCAAGCGCCCGGTCAATGTTGGTTTTTCGGGCGGTGAGAAAAAGCGTAACGAAATCCTGCAGATGGCCATGCTTGAACCCAAGATGTGCATCATGGACGAAACCGACTCGGGCCTTGATGTGGACGCGATGAAACTGGTGGCCGAAGGTGTGAATGCCCTGCGGGACGAAGGCCGTGGGTTCCTGGTGATCACGCATTATCAGCGCCTGCTGGATCACATCAAACCGGATGTTGTGCATATCATGGCCAATGGTCGCATCGTTAAGACGGGCGGACCTGAACTGGCGCTTGAGGTTGAAAACAACGGTTATGCCGACATTCTGGCCGAGGTGAACTGATGGCTTTGCCGCAAGCGAAACAATCCGCAACCGAGGCGCGTCTGGCTACGTTGATCATGCCCGATGCGGGCTGCACCCGTGGTGCACGCGAAGACGCTTTGGCGCGTGTTCTGGAATCCGGCCTGCCGGGGCGCCGGGATGAGTATTGGAAATACACTCAACCCGATAGTCTGATTTCTGCCGAGGCTTTGCCTGCGGCGGTGTTTATCAATGATGAACCGGTGCTTTTCAACGACCTTGACCGTTTGAAAATTGTTTTTGTCGACGGGGTCTTCAGCGCCGAGGAATCCGATGACCTGTCGCTGGACGGTGTCAAGATCGACCGGATTGAAGACATCTGCTGCAAAGACATTCATTGGGCAAAAGACCTGTATGGCGTTCTGGAAGCGCGCGGCCAGTCCCCGGTTCAACGCCCGTTGGCTGCATTGAACACGGCTTTTGCGTCGGACGGCGTTGCCATTCACGTTACGGGCAAACCCTCCAAACCGATCAACCTGATCTATCGTCATGCCTCGCCGACATCCGACGCGATCCTGCATCACGTTATTCGCGTGGAAAGCGGGGCCGAGGTGACTATTCTTGAATCCGGCCCGGCGGCGTCGCGTTTCAACAAATGTACAGAGATTGAAATTGCCGACAAGGGGACGCTGCATCATGTGCGGGCGCAGGGCAGGGACCACGAACGTCGCGCCGCGACCCATATGTTCACGCGTTTGGGGGCAGAGTCGGTCTACAAGTCCTTCACCTTGACTGCGAATGGGGTGCTGACCCGTAACGAACAGGTCGTTGAACTGACCGGCGACAATGCGGTGGCGCATGTGGCCGGGGCCTGTGTTGGGGATGGTGATTTCCACCATGATGACACGGTGTTCATCACCCATGACGCGGTGAATTGCGAAAGCCGTCAGGTCTTTAAGAAAGTGCTTCGCAACGGTGCGACCGGAGTGTTTCAGGGCAAGATCCTTGTAAAGCAAGGGGCCCAGAAAACCGATGGTTACCAAATCAGTCAATCGCTGCTTTTAGATGATGACAGCCAGTTCCTCGCTAAACCGGAACTTGAGATCTACGCCGATGACGTGGCATGTTCCCATGGCTCAACCTCGGGTGCGATTGACGATACGGCGTTGTTCTATCTTCGGTCACGGGGTGTTCCGGTCAAGGACGCGACCAACATGTTGACGCTGGCATTCCTGGCCGAAGCAGTGGATGAGATCGAAGACAGCACTTTGGCAGATGAAATCGTAAGCCGTCTGGAAGGGTGGCTGGCGCGCCGAAGCTGATGGCCCTGTCGTCGGATATCCTAGCAACGTACAAGGGGCCGGGGCGGGTGGTGCGCAGGCTTCTGGATATGGGTCAACGAGAAGACCGGGCGCTGATCTTTGTTATGGCGTTTTGTGTGGTGGCATTAATCGCCCAGATGCCTGGCCTTGCGCGCAAAGCGCATCTGGAAGGCGTTGAGCTGAACATGCTTTTGGGTGGTGCTCTGCTCGGATCCGTGTTCATTCTGCCCTTGGTCTTTTACACGCTGGCACTGGTGTCTCATTGGGCGGCGCGCTTGTTTGGCGGTCAGGGAAGCGCTTATGGTGCGCGCCTGGCGTTGTTCTGGGCGCTGTTGTCGTCTGCACCGCTGGTTCTGCTGAACGGCCTTGTCGCCGGGTTTATCGGACCAGGGCCTACATTGACGATTGTGGGTCTTGTCTGGGTTGCTGTTTTTGTCTGGTTCTGGGTATCCGGTCTCAGACAAGTGCAAAGGTCCGTCGCATGAATTCGAGTTTTCTGGGAAATATGGCTGTCCTGACGATCAGGAACCCGGCCGAAGCGGCGCGACGGCTGATGGCGCTCAAGCTGGGGCGAGAAGTGCTTTGGCTGGCATTTGCACTGGCGGTCGTTTTGAACTGCGTTGTCCAATTGGGAATAGGTTTGTCAATAACAATGGCGGCAGGCCAACCCTCTCCGGCGCTCGAAAGCATTCCCATGGTTTTGGTGCACTCGGCCGGGGCCATGATGCTGAGCATCGTCGCATTCCTGCTGGTCGGGCGAATGCTTGGAGGTCTGGCGAAGTTCGATGATCTGATGGTTTTGACGATCTGGCTGCAATTCCTGCAAATAGCCGCCTTGGTCGTGACGCTGATCTTGAGCCTGACCCTACCGTTCCTGATGATGATGTCATTGTTGGCGACAGCAATCCTGAGCCTTTACGTCACGCTTCATTTTCTGAACGAAGCGCATCAACTCGGGTCGCTCTGGAAATCCTTTGCGGTAATTGTGTTGTCAGCCCTTGTCGCCATCCCCTTCGTTCTGTTTCTAAGCCCAACCGGGCCCGTCTAGGAATACCTCTCTTATGTATGATGTGCAGAAAATCCGCTCTGACTTTCCGATCTTGTCGCGTCAGGTGAATGGCAAGCCTTTGACGTATCTCGACAATGGTGCTTCGGCTCAGAAACCTCAGGTGGTCATTGACGCGGTGACGCGGGCCTATGCCGAGGAGTATTCGAATGTCCATCGTGGCCTGCATTTCCTGTCCAATCTTGCGACAGAGAAATACGAGGCCGTTCGTGGCACGATCGCGCGGTTTCTGGGGGCATCGAACGAGAATGAGATCGTCCTGAACTCTGGTACGACCGAAGGGATCAACCTGGTCGCTTATGGCTGGGCTATGCCGCGACTTGAAGCGGGCGATGAGATTGTTCTGAGTGTGATGGAGCACCATGCAAACATCGTACCCTGGCATTTCCTGCGCGAACGACAGGGCGTCGTGCTGAAATGGGTCGACGTCGACGCAGAGGGCGGGCTTGACCCGCAGGCGGTAATCGATGCAATCGGACCGAAAACCAAGCTGGTTGCAGTGACACACTGCTCGAACGTGCTGGGTACGGTTGTAGATGTGAAAGCCATAACTGATGGTGCCCACGCCAAGGGCGTCCCGGTTCTGGTTGATGGCAGTCAGGGTGCCGTTCACATGCCGGTAAATGTCGAAGAAATAGGGTGCGATTTCTACGCGATCACAGGCCACAAGCTTTATGGGCCGTCAGGGTCAGGTGCGATTTACATCAAATCCAAACGCATGGCCGAAATGCGCCCCTTTATCGGTGGCGGCGACATGATCAAAGAGGTCAGCAAGGATCAGATCATCTATAATGACCCGCCAATGAAGTTCGAGGCCGGCACGCCGGGGATCGTACAGACCATCGGTCTTGGCGTGGCGCTGGAGTATATGATGGACCTGGGGATGGAAAACATCGCAGCTCATGAATCCAGCTTGCGCGATTACGCGATGCAACGTCTGACTGGGCTGAACTGGTTGCAGGTTCAAGGCACTCGCCCGGACAAGGCCGCGATTTTCAGCTTTACGCTGGACGGTGCTGGCCATGCTCACGACGTCTCAACCATTCTCGACAAGAAAGGTGTAGCGGTTCGCGCCGGTCACCACTGTGCCGGGCCGCTGATGGACCATCTGGGGGTGACTGCAACATGCCGCGCCAGCTTTGGTCTCTATAACACTACCGATGAAGTTGATACACTGATCGAAGCGCTTGAATTGGCGCATGATCTGTTTGCCTGATTTTGGTTTTGATAAGAGTGCGGCAATCGCGATTTGCAGTTGCACCCGGATTGGAACAAGGTTAGCTAACGGCCAAGGCACCTGTAGCTCAGCTGGATAGAGCGCTGCCCTCCGAAGGCAGAGGCCAGAGGTTCGAATCCTCTCAGGTGCGCCACCCTGTATTCAACGTCGGATTGAATTCGGAAGCCCTGAACAGTGGGCTTGTCATTTGGCTCGCTTAGCGCATTGATTGGGCAGTCATTGCAACGGCTCGCAAGCTAATAATCATAGCTGAGTTGCAGTGCTTGAGGGAGAGATATTCTGTCAGGTGCCGAGAATAGCAAATTAGCAGACTTGGCGGCTCTGCCGCCAATCGCTACGACTACGAGAAAACCGACCGGAAGATACAGTCAGAATAGGTTCTGAACAGACCAAAAGCGTCCGGGTGTTACCCGCGCCAGGTGCGAACCACGCCACAATCCATGTGTACGAAGTTCGATCCATAATACTGACCAACTCCGCCTGCGCGGCACGACATCGCTGCCTTGGCCATCTGTGAAACCGAGCGGGAGGCAAGGCGCAGATCAGCTGCTTGCCCTTCCATATGAAGCGAATTGCGCGCCACACGGCGCGACCGGGAGCGCAGCATTGCGTTGGTCTGAGGAGAGCGATAGCCTGACAACAGCATATAGGGTTCGTTGACATCCAGCAGGTTGTGTGATGCCGCCATGATATCAATCGTGCGCAAATCGATGGATTTTACCTGATCTGTGCGCCAATCACGCATGAAGTTGTTCACTTCTTTGACAGCGTCCTTGATATACTTACCATCGACCCAATAGATCATATCCAACCGTTCGCCAGTGCGACCGGAATACATACGAATGCGACGAATATCGCCGCCACCGCGTAAAAAGCCTGCTGCGTTGGAGTAGGTGGGTGCTGCTACGACTGCCGTTGCTGCAAACGCTCCCAATAGGGCACGCCGGGTCAAGCCCGAGGAACTGCTCTCTGTCATTTTAGTTTCGTCCCGTACTGTTCCTGCCTGCACACGATGTTACGTGCACTGTCTTAATTATTCCCATCCCAGATGCGGAATGTATGGCACAATCGGAATCGACGGCCAAGAAGTGTTTCAATTGCACCTTTTCAAGGGGGAAATTTCGGCAGTTTTTTGCGCATATGTCACAGCGAATCACGAAAATTTCGCAGTTGTGGGCTTTGGGTCACCCTGCCGATGCAAACGCGCATCAGGCCCACGAAGAAGCGAATTGGTAAGGATTTCGTGAGTGGACAAGCGTTCTGACGCGACTGCATAATCGTGCGACGTATCAATCACCAGTTCAAGCTATTGAATTTCAAGGCCATCCTATGCTTTCCGTTCTCCGCACCAGTACCAGCATCCTGTTTGCCGCGTGTTTCGTGGCTACTGCATCTGTCGCCAATACGTCGCCTGAAGCGGTGCCAGGGACTGCGTTTCAGATGGCGATTGCTGAACATACGCCGCAGGCGCCGCAATTGGTCGAATTCTACCGGGCGAACGGGTTTTCGCCAGTTTGGGTGGGTGATACGCCCGAACACACACGGCGCCGGGCGGCGCTGATCAATGCGCTTACGAATGCGCATCTGCATGGCCTGCCACAGGCCGAGCCGACTGTTGCCGCCGTGATGGAGAAGATGGAAAAGGCCCGTTCGGTGCGCGATCTCGGTGCTGTTGAAGCAGAGCTGAGCCGTATCTTTGTCGAATACGCCGACGCGCTTTACGCAGGCATAATCCGGCCCAGCAGTGTCGATGAGGGGCTGGTTCGATCCGTAGATCGTCGCAGCGCGGCCGAGCATTTGCAGGGAATAAACACTCAGGGCGCGGCCTACTTTGCAGCCCTGTCACCGCAAACACATCAATACCGCGCGCTGATGAAGCAGAAGCTGGTTCTGGAAAAACTGGTGTTCCAGGGCGGATGGGGGCCAACAGCGCCCGAAAACAAGCTGGAATACGGTGATACCGGACCGAATGTTGTCAAGCTGCGCGACCGTCTGGTGGTGATGGGTTACATGAAACCATCCGCCAGCCCGTCTTTCGACAACGCGTTGTTGGAAGGTGTACGCACCTTTCAAACAGCGCATGGGCTTGAACCCGATGGCGTGGCGGGCAAGGGGACGATTGCCGAGATTAACCGTCCAGCCACAGACCGGTTGAAAGCCGTTTACGTTGCGTTGGAACGCGAACGCTGGCTGCCTCGGGAACGAGGTACGCGTCATATCCTTGTGAACCAAGCCGATTTCTCAGCCAAGATCGTGGACGACGGGCAAGTCACTTTTGAAACCCGCGCAGTCATCGGTAAAAATGCTCATGATCGCAGAAGTCCGGAGTTTTCGGATGAGATGGAGCATATGGTGATTAACCCAAGTTGGCATGTTCCCCGCTCGATCGTGACCAAGGAATACCTGCCGAAGCTGCAATCAAACCCGAATGCCGTGGGCCATATTCTGATAACTGACAGAAGCGGCAGGCAAGTCGATCGGAGTGCGGTGGATTTTACCCAGTTTACGACCAGAAATTTTCCTTTCGCAATGCGCCAACCGCCCAGCCAAAGCAATGCGCTGGGTCTGGTGAAGTTCATGTTCCCCAATAAGCACAACATCTATCTGCATGATACTCCACAGAAAAACCTGTTCTCGCGTGAGGTTCGGGCCTTTTCACATGGGTGTATCCGCTTGGCCCAGCCCTTTGAATTTGCTTACGCCTTGCTGGCCAAACAGGAGGAAGATCCAAAGGCATTCTTCCATCGCGTTCTGAACACCGGAAAAGAAACCAAAGTCAATCTGGAGCAGAAAGTTCCGGTGCATCTGATTTATCGCACGGCCTATATCGGGCCCAAAGGCGAAGTGCAGTATCGCCGCGATGTTTATGGGCGGGACGGCAAGATTTGGGAAGCCTTGCAAAAGGCAGGGGTGGCCCTGCCGGACGTTCAGGGGTAAGCACAGGGCAAATCCTGCCAAAAGGAAGCCCGCCATGCAGTTTACCATACAACAGATCGCCGAGTCTCTGGGGGCAGAATGTCAGGGCGATGGCGGCCTGACGATCGTGCGCGCCGCCGAACCGGGCGACGCAGGTCCGACAGATTTGGCGATGGCTATGTCTCCGAAATATGCCGAGGCGCTTGCCAACGGAGCCGCACGTGCGGCTGTCCTTTGGGAAGGGGCCGACTGGCAGGCGATGGGACTGCGTGCCGCGATCTTTGTCAAACGTCCCCGCATGGCCATGGCTGGCATCACGGCCATGCTGGATCGGGGGCAGGGAGTTGAACCCGGGATTCACCCCTCGGCCGTGATCGACCCGACCGCTGAAATCGGTCGGGATGTGGCGATTGGTCCGTTGGTTGTTGTGGGCGCGCGCGCCCGGATCGGCGCAGGCTCTGTCATAGGGGCACAGTGCGTGGTGGGAATGGACGCCATATTGGGCGACCAGGCGGTGTTGCGCGAAATGGTCAGCATTGGCGCACGGGCGCGGATCGGAGATCGCTTTATCGCGCAACCCGGTGCCCGGATCGGAGGGGACGGGTTTAGCTTCGTAACACCCGAAGTCTCGGGCGTCGAAAATGTACGCAAGACAATGGGCGATCAGGGTGAGGCCAAAGCACAGAGCTGGCTGCGCATTCATTCGTTGGGTGCGGTGGAAATCGGTGATGACGTCGAAGTCGGCGCGAATTGTACAATCGATAATGGCACGATCCGAAACACTTGTATCGGCAACGGATCCAAGTTGGATAATCTGGTCCATGTCGGGCACAACACTCGCGTCGGTCAGGACTGCCTGCTGTGCGGTCAGACTGGTGTGTCGGGATCGGTTGAGATCGGAAACAACGTGGTTCTGGGTGGTCAGACCGGCGTTGTCGACAACATATTCATCGGGGACGGGGTTATTGCCGGAGGCGGCACCAAGATACTGTCCAATGTTCCCGCCGGCCGCGTGATCATGGGGTATCCCGGCGTCAAAATGGAAACGCATACGGATATCTACAAGGCGCAACGACGCTTGCCCCGCATGGCCCGCGACGTCGAGGCACTCAAAAAGGCTGTTTTCAAACAGACCCCGAGCGATTAAATCAACCTCAAACTGATAATCAGGGGATCGACATGAGCATCAGCGACCGCGTCATCGCGATCATTGCAGAGCAGGCCGTTCTGGAGCCATCGGATGTAACGCCCGAAAGCACGCTGGAAGATCTGGGTATCGACAGCCTTGGACTGGTCGAAAGCATATTTGCCATCGAGGAAGAGTTCGACATTTCGATTCCTTTCAATGCCAACGAACCCGAGGCCAGTGATTTTGATATCTCGAATGTAGCTGCGATCATCTCTGGGATCGAAAAGCTTGTGTCGGAAAAGGTCTGACAAACGCTCATGAAACGCGTTGTCATAACCGGAGCGGGTACGATCAATTCGCTGGGCCATTCGGTCCCTGACACGCTGGAAGCCATGCGCGAAGGTCGTTGTGGTATTTCCGATCTGGAATTTCGGGATGTCGACCGGTTGGCCATCAAGATCGGCGGACAGGTCCGGGGGTTCGAGGCAGAAGGGCGGTTCAACCGACAGCAGATGTCGCTGTACGACCGCTTCACCCAATTCACCCTGACGGCAGCCAAAGAGGCGATTGAGCAGTCGGGTATCGAGTTTCATGGCGAACTTGCAGCCAGATCAGGTGTTGTTCTGGGGACTGCGGGCGGTGGTGTTTCGACTTGGGATGACAATTACCGTTCGGTTTATGAGGATGGAAAAAACAGGGTACATCCCTTTGTCGTTCCAAAACTCATGAACAATGCTGCCGCAAGCCACGTTTCCATGGAACACAACCTGAAGGGCCCAAGTTTCACGGTCTCGACAGCATGTGCGTCGTCAAATCATGCGATGGCTCAGGCTTTTCAGATGGTGCGTAGTGGCGCGGCTCCGGTCATGGTAACGGGGGGCTCGGAATCCATGCTGTGTTTCGGCGGTGTCAAAGCCTGGGAAGGGTTGCGCGTGATGTCGAAAGACGCATGTCGCCCTTTCAGTGCCAACCGCAACGGAATGGTGCAGGGTGAAGGGGCAGGTGTCTTTGTTTTTGAAGAATACGAACACGCCCGGGCCCGAGGTGCCGAAATTCTGTGCGAAGTTGTCGGCTTTGCCATGTCATCGGATGCCTCGGACATTGTGATGCCCAGCAAACAAGGGGCCGCGCGTGCCATGGCTGGTGCTTTGGCCGATGCGAAGCTGAACGCAAAAGATGTGGGCTATATCAACGCTCATGGCACCGGAACGGCTGCAAATGACAAAACCGAATGCGCAGCTGTGGCCGACGTATTTGGCCCACACGCCGACGATCTGATGATCTCGTCCACGAAATCCATGCACGGTCATCTGATTGGCGGGACCGGCGCGGTTGAGCTGCTGGCCTGTATCATGGCGCTGCGGGACGGTGTCATTGCACCGACGATCGGATATGAGGAACCGGACCCGGAATGCGCGTTGGACGTCGTACCGAACGAAGCGCGCGAGGCAAAGGTCGACGTCGCTCTCAGCAACGCATTCGCCTTTGGTGGGTTAAATGCCGTACTGGCCCTGAAGCGGGTTTAGTGAAAAAGCCGCCGTTACTAATACGGCGGCTTCCACGGATGTTTTTTTCTTAGTTTGTGTTGACGTTCAGAGCGTCAAAGCCCGATGTGAAGCCGGAGAGCGACATGTCCATTTCAAGAACCTGATCCGGGAAACGGGCTGGAACCAGCGAAAACGTCGCTTTAGTGCCAGCTTTCATCGCATCGATATCCCCTTGGCTAAGACCTAATTGCGCGATGCAGCCCACGGGAACGCATTGGTGATAGTTGTACAATTTACGCGGAGCGCCATCGATTGACAGGGCCAGTTGCGCTTGCAGCAGTGTTTCCAGGGGTACGATGACGTTTGCCCAAGCAACGGCGGCACCACCTTCCGGCAGTTTCCCGATCGATACTTCTGCGATCGGATCACCATTGTTGCCTTCCAGAACCTGAACGATGGCACAAGGATCCTCGCCTTCCTGTGCCTTGATACAGGATACGTCCCAATCGCCGAATTCTTCCTTTACGAACTGTTCTCCGACCCGGGGTCCTTCCTGACCTAGGTCCAGACCAGCGTCTGGCGCGGTTGTGGTTGTGTCTTGTGCATACGCTGCTCCGGACAGCAGAACGGCGGCGACCGTGTTGAACGAAAGGATTTTCTTGAACATGAATGCCTCGGGTTGATGATTGATCTTTTTGCTTCGTTTAACACTCTTCTGAACCAGTGTCAGGCACTAACAGAACAGCCTTTGCGAAGGTGAACGGATTCTTGCCTGAGGGCTGGAACCGCACCTTCGGAGATTAGAAAAAGGGAGCTGTTCGACCAGCTCCCTTCCCCATAAGTTTCTCCCCGTCGGACTGGCCGACTTATTTATGCGCAAACCCTACGTAAGGGGCGCACACGGGTCAACAGCTATCCTCAATTTTTAATCTATGCGCCAGAATAATAATCCAGTGGCCGAACCAAAAGGGCCGTGCCAGCAGGCACGGCCAGTCGACAGGGAGGAAGTCTGCCCCGCAATGCAAGGCAAATAGACTATCGCAGTCAAAGGTTAACTTTGTATGCTGGCGGCGGATCGGTGAACAATAAGGCAATGTTAATGGGCACGAATATCTTTTTGGGCGGTGGCGGTGAAAACTATGGCCAGCCGCAGGAACTGGCGTTGAAATATGCGAACCGCCATGGGTTGATTGCCGGGGCAACTGGTACCGGCAAGACTGTGACATTGCAGATTCTTGCAGAAGGGTTTTCTCAGGCGGGTGTCCCAGTTTTCCTCTCGGATGTGAAAGGGGACCTGTCTGGGCTGGCCCTTCCGGGCAGCGAGACGCACAAACTGCATCAGGCGTTCCAAGACCGGGCTGGTCGGATCGGGTTCGATGATTTTGCCTATTCTGCCTGCCCAGTGACATTCTGGGATCTGTTTGGCCAACAGGGCCATCCCGTGCGCACGACAGTGACGGAAATGGGCCCGCTGTTACTATCGCGGTTACTGGAGTTGAGTGAGGCGCAGGAAGGTATCCTGAATATCGCATTCCGCGTGGCCGACGAAGAAGGGATGCCGTTGCTGGACCTTAAGGACCTACAGGCGCTGCTGGTCTGGATCGGAGAGAATCGGGCGCAACTGTCATTGCGATACGGCAATGTATCTACATCCTCGATCGGTGCGATTCAGCGACGTCTGCTGGTCCTCGAGAATCAGGGCGGTACAAAGCTGTTTGGAGAACCGGCGCTGGATCTGGCCGATCTGATGCGAACAGACGAAAACGGGCAGGGGATGGTGAACATTCTGGCGTCAGACCAACTGATGGCCGCCCCAAGACTTTATGCAACGTTTCTGTTATGGCTGTTGAGTGAACTGTTCGAAGAGCTGCCAGAGGTCGGAGACCCTGAAAAACCAAAGCTGGTGTTCTTTTTTGATGAGGCCCATCTGCTGTTTGACGATGCGCCAAAGGTACTGGTGGACAAGGTCGAACAGGTCGCCCGCCTGATCCGTTCAAAGGGGGTGGGGGTATACTTCATTACTCAGAGTCCCGCCGATATCCCGGAAGATATTCTGGGTCAGCTGGGTAACCGTATTCAGCACGCATTAAGGGCATTCACGGCGCGGGACCGAAAGAACCTGAGGCTGGCCGCTGAAACCTATCGCGAGAATCCGACTTTTGACACGGAAACGGCAATTCGCGAAGTCGGCGTGGGGGAAGCCGTTACTTCCATGCTGCAAAAGAAAGGTGTTCCGGGCGTGGTCGAGCGCACGCTTATTCGCCCGCCGGGATCTCAGCTGGGGCCAATTTCAGATGCCGAACGCCGGGACATTCTAGCAGTTTCACCAATGGCGGGGAAATACGACAAGAACATAGATCGAAAATCTGCCTTCGAGATTCTTCAGGCGCGGGCCCAAGCTGCGGCCAATGCCGCAGAACTGGCCGAATCCGACGAAGTTTTTGAAGCGCAATCGCCGATCGAACGCGAATACTCTTCGGCCCGCAGATATTCGGGCAGCCGGGTTGACCGGTCCTCGTCCCGGGTTGAGCGCAAGCAGGACACCTTTGCCACAGCGATGACCGAAGCGGTGATCAAAGAGCTTAAAGGCACTACCGGGCGCCGGATCGTGCGGGGTATCCTTGGCGGTTTGTTCCGCAACAGGTAAGAACGCAGCGCCCGTTGGGGGCGCTGTCGCGTTTACTTCAGTCGGCGTTGGCCTTCCTGACGGCAATAGGCGTCAGCCTCGGGGACAGACATCTTTGTGGCTGGGAAGTCGATTGCGCGGTCCCAGGTCACACGATCCTGACGATAGAGCTGGCAGGTCACAACACCTTTAGGAGTCTGTACCTTGACGGGCGTCGTCTCAAGATCTTCGGGGCTGGGAACGCAGGCGGATACTACAACCGCAATAGCCGGAAACAGAATGAGAGATTTTAGATGTGGTGATTTCATTTTCTACTCTTGTCTACTCGTCTTGTTGATCGATTGAAACGGCGTAGGCGAGGGTGAGTGCCAGCAACCTGCCGCAAATCAAAAACACTGTGGTGGGTTCGTTTATTCAGAAAAACCTTAAGAATCAAGAAACCGCGCCAGATTAGTGGCGCGGTTTTGTGTATTGGAACGTGGCGTCGGTCTATTTCTCGGGGATCAGACCCCTTGGGCTGAATCTGAGAACAATCAACAGGATCAGGCCCATCGTGAAAAGGCGCATATGTGCGGCACTATCAATAAGATGTGATTTCAGCGCGCTGCCATCCGGCAAGCCTGCGGTGATCACACTCATCAACCACAAGCCAATCGGCTCGACCTGAACCCACAAGAACCAAATCAGGAACGCGCCCAGAACGGCTCCGAAGTTGTTGCCCGAACCGCCAACGATCACCATGACCCAAACCAGGAAGGTAAAGCGCAACGGATTGTAGGTGCCCGGTGTCAGCTGTCCGTCCAGGGTGGTCATCATCGCGCCAGCGATGCCGCAAATGGCCGACCCTAATACGAAAATCTGCAAGTGGCGACGGGTGACGTCCTTGCCCATCGCTTCGGCTGCAACTTCATTGTCGCGGATTGCGCGCATCATGCGGCCCCACGGGCTTTTCAGCGCCATCTGCGCCATCCACAGCAGCGCCAGAAGAACCAGCATGAACAGCAGCGAATACCCAAGTTTCACCGAAAGGGTGGATGCAGTGACCGGATCCAGCCCCAGCCATTCGGCGCGGGCAAGAAAAGCCGGATCTTGCTGCAAGTCAACTTCATACCCGACAACCGGCGAGGGGCGCGGGATGCCATAGACGTTCTTCACGCCGCGGGCCAGCCAGTCCTCGTTCTTCATGACGGCGATGATAATCTCGGCGATACCCAGCGTGGCAATCGCCAGATAATCTGACCGCAGCCCAAGCGCGGTTTTGCCAATCAGCCATGCCGCCCCGGCAGCCAGCAGACCTCCGGCAGGCCAGGCCAGCAGAACGGGCAGGTTCAGTCCACCGATGTTACCGGCAATCGCCGGGTCAATGGCTTCAACTGCGGCAACATTGGGGTCGAACACGGCCCGGTAGAGGAAAAAGCCGACGATAAGGACAGTGATTATTGTCAGCGTCTGCACCCGGCCTTTGGGCATTCTCGTTGCCACCAGTACGGCTGCAACAACAGTGGCAGCCCCCAGTAGCAAAGACAGAACGATACCATAACCGCCTGCGCCCCAGGCACCCGGGGTAGGCGCTGTTGATACTAGCACCACGGCCAGACCGCCCAGCGCGACGAAGCCCATGACCCCCACGTTGAACAGGCCCGCAAAGCCCCATTGCAGGTTCACACCGATCGCCATGATGGCCGAGATCAGCCCCATGTTCAGAATCAGAACGGCGGTGTTCCAGCTTTGCGTGAAACCGGTCAGCAGAATGAGGCTGCCAACAGCTATGAAAAGCAGAGTGTTTTTGACAGATTCGGTCATACTGCTTTTCCCTTGAACAGGCCCGTGGGCTTAAACAGAAGCACGATCAGCAGGATGACAAAGCTGACAGCGAACTTGTAATCGGTGGACAGGAGCTGAACCAATCCGGACGGCTCCAGGTTTTCGGGGGCCACATAGGTCAGTACTTTTTTCCAGGCATAGGTGATCGTCACCTCGGAAAACGCGATGATGAACCCGCCGGCAATCGCGCCCAGCGGGTTGCCCAGCCCCCCCACGATTGCTGAAGCGAAAATCGGCAGCAGAAGCTGGAAATAGACGAAGGGTTTAAAGCTTTTGTCCAACCCGTAAAGAACACCCGCTGTGGTCGCCAAGGCGGCTACGATGATCCAGGTGATCATCACAACACGTTCAGGGTTGATACCGGACAAAAGTGCCAGATCCTCGTTGTCGGAATAGGCGCGCATCGATTTTCCGGTTCGTGTTTTGTTGAGGAACCAGAACAACAAGGCCACGGCAATAACGGCCACTATCAGGGTGATCCCTTGCGAGGTCTTGATGGCCAGACCCTCCTGAAGGCCCGTCATGGACTTGAAGTCCCGCGCGGATATCAAGAATCTTGCACCGTCCGAGAACTTTTGGTCATCCGGCCCGATGATAAAGCGCACCAGACCGTTCATGATGAACATTACACCCATTGAAACGATCACAAGGATAACCGGCTTGGCCTTTTGTTCGCGGTAAAAGCGGTAGACCAGTCTGTCTGTAACCAACACCAGCATGATGCAGCCAAGGATGGCAAAGGGCAGGGCGAGCAGGGCAGTCGGCAACGGCCCAAAGCTGACACCAGCGGCCTGTAAGCCCCAGGTGACAAGCACAGCGATCATCGCGCCAAAGGCCATGGTGTCACCATGGGCAAAGTTCGAAAACCGCAGGATGCCGTAGATAAGGGTCACGCCAAGCGCCCCCAATGCCAACTGACTGCCATAGGCAATCGCAGGCACGATGACAAAGTTGGCAAGCGCAACAAGCGCGTTGAGTAAGTCCATTATTTCTTCTCACTGTCCGGGTGCGACCTTATGGCATAACGGTCTGCGCGGGCACAATGTTTTGCACGCGGTTTATCGTTATATTTTCCTGCTGGTAGCGAAAAAACCCTAGAAAAGCTTTCAAGAAGGACGGACTTTCCACATCAAGCCCGGCTCAGTCACGCACCGGTCAATTCCGGTGCGTGGTCGAGATGGTCGGAAGGGGCTCAGGCGTTTGTTTCAGTACAAGCGCCGCGATCAGTCCCCGCGTTGGGGCCTTTGACCGAAAGATCAAAGGTCATGTCGTCATAGTTCACAACAAAGGTCATGACCTCATCGCCCTGGATATAGACAAACGTCATGTTGCCAACGCCTTTGAAGACCATCGCGTCGCCAGAAACACTTGCGGTTTCGATGATGCCCTTGTCTCCTTCCGTCGCCCGTTTGAGGCGCACTTCACTGCCGTCGCGGTCTGAGACGCAGACAAAGTGGCGTTCTTCCGCAATTGCAGCGTTCGTGCACAAAGTGGCGACGGCCACCCATATCCATTTTTTCATTTTTGGGTCCTGAATAGAGTTTTTCATTCAGAAGGTTCGCTTGATTTCTCGGAATCAGATTTGTTTGTCCGGGAAACCGTTTCCTTCACAGCGCCCGGCGCTAAACGCACAATGTGACCGGATTGCAGCCGACGCGTGGAAATCTTGGGATGGCGGAATAATTTGAGCGTGGGCGAAACACATGCTCAGTCTTAGCCCGTTGGCTCAAAAAACAACGGGAATATTGAGGAAGTCCATTAATTGGGCACCTGACAAGCGCCACGATAAGAAGCCACAGACGGTATGCCGCTCGTAAGTTTCACGTGAACACTAATTCGTCCGTTATCTGACAACATGACGTTCCAGTTCTCAAATTCATCCAAAGGCGGTTGACCCTTCAGCAAAACCAAAACTACGTTCTGTTGGTTTTCCAGAGCAATCTTTGCGCCCGTTAAAACGAACTTTTCATGACCAGCAAACGCGAACATGCCATACGGTTTTTGATCGTTAGTATCTTCCGCCTTAAGAGGCTGAAATGCGAAGCTCAGGAGTCTTTGCAATACCCCTTGCGTTGTTTGCAGTCATTGAAATCATCGCCACCGCAATCAAGAGGTGGGTTGCAATCGTGTTTTGCGATACAGTGCATCTCGACACCGTTCGCCTTCAAACGCAGAATTTCTGCGAACCCGTTTCCGGGCACAAAAAAGAAGGTGGAAACCGCAAGGAATTTGGCAAGGTACTTCATTCTCACCCGCCCAAGAAACTCTTCCGCACTTCCGGATCAGCCAGCAATTCCTTACCTGTCCCGGTATAGGCATTTCGACCTTGAACCAGAACATATCCTTTGTCAGCGATTTCAAGTGCTTGGCGGGCGTTTTGTTCAACCATCAGGATCGGCAGGCCAGTGCGTGCGACCTCGATGATGCGGTCAAAAAGCTCATCCATCACGATGGGTGAGACACCTGCGGTGGGCTCGTCCAGCATCAGGACCTTGGGTTGCGTCATCAGCGCGCGACCCACGGCAACCTGCTGGCGCTGACCGCCAGAAAGCTCACCGGCGGGCTGGTTGCGTTTGTCGCGCAGGATCGGGAACAGGTCATAGACCTGCTCCATCGTGTCCGAGAAATCGTCGCGCCGAATGAAGGCACCCATTTCCAGATTTTCCTCGACAGTCATCGAGGTGAAAATGTTCGACGTCTGAGGAACAAAGCCCATACCGCGGATCACGCGGTCTTGTGGGGTGAGGCTGGTGATATCCTCGCCATCCAGACGCACTGAGCCGGCGCGCACATCCAGCATCCCAAACACGGCTTTCATCGCCGTTGACTTGCCCGCACCGTTGGGGCCGACGATAACGGCGATCTCACCCTTATCCACGGCAATGGTACAGTCGTGCAGGATATCCGGGCCTTTGCCATAACCGCCGGTCATGGTGTCGCCGATCAGAAACGGGCCGCCTTCAACGCGGTGTGTTGCACCGCTTTTACGATGGGCAGGCGTCATTGTACCGATACCTTGCGTGTTGGTAATCGATGCGTCCTTGTTGCCCTTGTCGTCCTGATAGGGGTTATCGCTCATGCCAGCGGTCATGTCTGGGCCTCCAGCTTGTCTTTGTTTTTGAGGCCGGTGCCAAGATAGGCTTCGATCACGTGCTCGTTTGCCTTGATCTCATCCAGAGTACCCTCGGCCAGAACCTTGCCCTCGGCCATGCAGATGACCGGGTCGCAGATCTTGCCGATGAAATCCATGTCGTGTTCGATAACGACGAACGTATAACCACGCTCTTTGTTCAGGCGCAGGATCGTATCGGCGATGGTCATCAGCAGGGTGCGGTTAACGCCTGCTCCGACCTCGTCCAGAAATACGATCTTGGCGTCCACCATCATGGTACGTCCAAGTTCCAGCAGTTTCTTTTGACCGCCCGAAACCTGACCGGCCTTGTGATCGGCCAGATGTTCGATGGTCAGAAATTCCAGCACCTCGTCTGCCTTGGCTTTCAGCGCGCGCTCTTCATCAGCGATGCGCTTGCGTCCGAACCAGGTATTCCACAGCGCCTCACCCGATTGCGAACCGGGCACCATCATCAGGTTTTCGCGGCAGGTCATCGACGAAAACTCATGTGCGATCTGGAACGTGCGCAGCAACCCCTTGTGAAACAACTCATGCGGGGGCAGGCCGGTGATGTCTTCACCGTCCATGACCACCTTGCCGCTGGTCGGAGGCAGAACACCGGCGATCACGTTAAACAGAGTGGTTTTTCCGGCCCCGTTGGGCCCGATCAGGCCGGTGATCGACCCTTTTTGGATTTCCAGCGACGCCCCGTCCACCGCGTGAAACCCGCCGAAATGCTTATGCACGTCCTCGACGACGATCATGGTATCCCCTTGCCTTGTCCCCGTGAAACGAGGTGCAGCCTTTTGTCATTGAAACAGCCCGGGCACAAGGCCCGGGCTGTCTGATTTTATAGCTTGATATGCGGGATCAACGGAAGTTGACGGTCTTGTTTTCGCCGTCGGTCACTTCGATCTCGCGGTACGACCCTGCGCTTTCGCCTGGGCCGATCAACTCGACACCGGACGCGCCGACATAGTCGATGTCCTGACCGGCGGCCAGCAGTTCCAGACCTTTCGCCAGTTCACCGGGATAAATCTTTTCACCCGGCGCATTGGCGACGTCCATTACTTTGCCCGCGTAATCTGCGGGGTTGGTCGAACCGGCGGCTTGCATGGCGAACATGAAAAGCGCTGCCGCGTCATAGGATTCGGGCGAATAGGGCGAAGAACCGTCAAACCCGGCTGCTTCGGCCAGTGCAAAGTACTTTTCTGCACCTTCACCACCGGACCCGGCGATCTGACCGAACGAGCCGTTCAGGTCGGGGCCGACATTTGCGGGCAGCGAGTCGCCGATCATGCCGCCGGGCAGACCAAAGGTGTCGAACGCACCGCTGTCCAGCGACGACTGGATGATGCCCAGACCACCCTGGTCCAGATATCCCGCGACAACCAGAATGTCGCCACCGGCCGAGGCCAGCGCGCCAACTTCAGCCGAATAGTCGGCCTTGCCGTCTTCATGCGCCGTAACAATGGTCACTTCACCGCCAACCGCCTCGAAGGACGTCTGGATCGCATCGGCCAGACCTTTGCCATAGTCGTTGTTGGTATAGGTCAGC
The DNA here is from genome assembly GCF_056542125.1 of Ruegeria sp. AF1. Lineage (NCBI taxonomy): Bacteria > Pseudomonadati > Pseudomonadota > Alphaproteobacteria > Rhodobacterales > Roseobacteraceae > Ruegeria > Ruegeria sp. AF1. The sequence goes on along the minus strand of NZ_JBQFZG010000001.1, from coordinate 343,342 downwards.
GCGATCGAGTTGATGCCGCGATCCTTAAGGATATCAGCCATAACTTGACCTTCGCGCGCATCCGACGGCGCGGTGCGGAAGAACAGGCCATTGTCCTCCATGGTTGACAGGCCGGGCGAGGTCGCCGAAGGCGAGATCATGACCATGCCGTTAGGAATGGCAACGTTTTGCAGAATCGCGCCGGTTACACCCGAACAGTCGCCGCCGATGATGCCTGCAACACCGTCAGCGATCATACGCTCGCCGTTCGAGGTGGACAGACCGTTGTCGATACAGCCGGTATCGGCACGTACGCCAGCCACGCTGGCACCGTTCATGAACTTTCCGGATTCGTTGACTTCGGCGATTGCCAGCTCGGCACCCGATCCCATGGCGGGGGCAAGCGATTCAATCGGGCCGGTAAAGCCGATCAAAATCCCCAGTTTGACATCTTCGGCCATGGCTGCGCCGGCCAGCAATGCAGTTGCTGCAGTTGCAGTAAGCAGCTTTTTCATATGGTTACTCCCAGTTGTGAACGTATTCGTTCTGGCGACGACCCTAGGCAAGCTGTTCGGAAAAGAAAAGTCCTAACGCAAACGTGTTTTTTTCGTTTGAAATTCTATCTGTTTTGTTGGGACTCACCCCTGATTGTCACCGAAAGGGACCAGAATGCTCAGAACGGCGATGATTCTCTCTTTCTCACTGTGCGCCTTGAGTGCCGCGGCCCAGACGCTGTTGGTTTCAGCCGGGATTGTCCAACTGGAAGAAATGGTTGGCGGGCTAGAGACCCCATGGGCGGTTGGCATTTTGCCTGATGAGAGTTTCCTCGTCACGGAACGGGATGGAAGATTGCTGTATGTGCGAAATGGACAGCCGGTAGCTGTTTCAGGCGTTCCAAAGGTCGCGACTTTGGGGCAGGGAGGATTGTTGGACGTCACGATCTCACGCGATTTCAATCAAAGTCGAGAGGTCTTTCTGACTTTTGCAAAACCGCAAGGCGACGGTGCAGGAACTGCTGTTGCGGTTGCGCGCCTGTCCGAGACTGGCAAAAACCTTCAGAACCTTCAGAACCTTCGAGTAATTTTCGAGGCATCGCCAGGTGGTACAGGTGGTCGCCATTTTGGCAGCCGTGTGGTCGAAACGCCGGACGGGACATTATTCGTGACCTTGGGCGAACGGGGACAGGCGGAGAATGCACAGGATCGGTCCAATCCCATGGGCTCGGTCATTCGCATCAATCGCGATGGGACAGTTCCTGCGGATAACCCCTTTGTCGTGCAATCGAATATCGAACCCGAAATATGGTCTTACGGCCATCGAAATCCGCAGGGCGCGGATTTGGACGCGTTTGGCCGACTTTGGATCTCGGAACACGGGGCGCGGGGTGGCGATTAAATCAACCAACCCCGTGCAGGGCGGAATTATGGTTGGCCGGTTATTTCATATGGCACGCATTATTCGGGTGAAAAAATCGGCGACGGTACAGCTAAAGAAGGGCTGGAACAGCCAGTTTACTACTGGGATCCTTCCATAGCGCCGTCCGGTCTGCTGGTTTATTCCGGCAAGCTATGGCCGCAATGGAAGGGTGATATCTTCGTAGGGTCGTTGAAATTTGACTATATCGCACGGCTTCACGGTCAGCCGATGCACGAGGCCGAACAGATCAGAAGCCCTGAAACCGAGCGCGTCCGCGATATCGTCGAAGCGCCAGATGGGTCGATCTGGTTTATCTCGGTTGGGCGGGGGGCAGTTTACAGAATGGCTCCGGCGGAGTGACCTTACACCGATAGCCGCCCGCTCTGCGCGCCACGCTCGCGATACGGCGTGGTGTTGTAATGTGCGCGGTAGCATTTCGAGAAATGGCTGGGCGAGGCAAAGCCGCATGCCAGGGCTACGTTGATGACGCTCATATCCGTTTGCATCAGCAGGTTCCGCGCTTTGTGCAAGCGAAGTTCCATATAGTACCGCTTGGGCGAGCGGCTGAGATAGCGCCGGAACAGACGCTCAAGCTGGCGAGTCGACATACCGACTTCCTTGGCCAGAATCGAAGGAGAGATCGGCTCTTCGATGTTCTTTTCCATCATGAGAATGACCTGACTCAGCTTGGGGTGCCGGACCCCAATCCGCGTCGGTGTCGACAGACGTTGCGTATCCTGATCTGTCCGGATTGACGAATAAATCATCTGGTCCGCCACCGCATTTGCCAAGTCTTCGCCAAAATCGTCTGCAATCAACTTGAGCATCAGATCGATAGACGAGGTCCCCCCAGCCGTTGTCATCCGACCGCCATCAATCTGAAAGACAGCTTTCGTCAACTCGACCTCATCGAATTCTTCGATGAAACTGTCTGAGTTTTCCCAATGTATCGTCGCCCGCTTGTTGTCCAGTAACCCGGCCTTGGCCAGGGTATAAGCAGCCGTGCACAAACCGCCGATGCGCAATCCGCGCCGTGCCTCGCGTCGTAACCAGTTCAGAATGCGTTTGGTGGTGGCTGCCTGTACGTCAACGCCTCCGCAAATCAGAACGACATCGTCGCGCTGCAACTCCTCAAGATCACGGTCCAGCTTGAATTCGGTCCCGGCCGAACATGAAATCGAGTTTCCGCCTTCACCGGAAAGTGTCCATGTATAAAGCTGTTTGTCCGCCATGCGATTTGCGATGCGCAGACTGTCGAGCGCTGACGCAAAAGACAGCAGCGAAAAATTGTCCAACAGGACAAAAACGAAATGGCGGGGCGTGGCCCCAGCATTTTCGACCGTGACTGCTTGGCGTTGCACTTGCATGACAAAATGTCCTTAATTCTGCGCAGGAAAACCTGGTATCCCGCAGCGTATTTGGCAGTCACCATGATCAAAGCTTGTTTGCGGCGTCAAGAGGCGCAAATGGGATATGGTCACTCTTCATTGCTTTTTGTATAGAGGCGACCTGAACACTTCAGCGGAGATCAAAGCTATGACCGAATGGCAAAAATCGAACTGGCGCAACAAGCCCCGGGTTCAGATGCCAGACTATACCGACGCGGCCGCATTGGCCAAGGTCGAGGCCCAGCTTTCGCAGTATCCCCCGCTAGTCTTCGCCGGTGAGGCGCGGCGCCTCAAGCAACATCTTGGTGCCGCCGGTCGCGGCGAGGCCTTCCTTCTGCAAGGCGGGGATTGCGCTGAAAGCTTTGAACAATTCAGCGCCGATGCGATCCGTGACACCTTCAAGGTGATGCTGCAAATGGCGATGGTTCTTACCTATGGTGCCAAGGTGCCGGTGGTTAAAGTCGGTCGTATGGCCGGCCAATTTGCAAAGCCACGCAGCGCCCCGACCGAGGTTGTGGATGGTGTCGAGCTGCCCAGCTACCGCGGTGACATCATCAACGAACTGGCGTTCACGCCCGAAGCGCGGATTCCGAATCCCGAAAAGATGTTGCAGGCCTACACGCAGGCGGCGGCCACGTTGAACCTGCTGCGTGCCTTCTCAACTGGTGGCTTCGCCGACATGAGCCGCGTCCATTCGTGGACTCTGGGCTTTACCGACGAACAGGATGTTCAGAAGTACTCTGAGGTGGCAGATCGCATTCAGGACACCATCGACTTCATGGAAGCGGCCGGTATCACGGCAGACACGACACACGAATTCTCGACTGTTGAATTCTACACCAGTCACGAAGGTCTGTTGCTGGAGTACGAAGAGGCGCTGACCCGTCTGGATTCGACCTCGGGCAACTGGCTGGCCGGGTCTGGTCACATGATCTGGATCGGTGACCGTACGCGACAGCCTGATGGTGCACATGTCGAGTTCTGTCGTGGCGTTCTGAACCCGATTGGGTTGAAATGTGGTCCGACGACGACGGCAGAAGACCTCAAGGTTCTCATGTCGAAGCTGAACCCTGAAAATGAAGAGGGCCGCCTGACTCTGATCGCGCGCTTTGGCGCGGGCAAGGCGGGTGAACACCTTCCGCGTCTGGTCAAGGCCGTGAAGGAAGAAGGCGCCAAGGTCACTTGGGTCTGCGACCCGATGCACGGCAACACCATCAAGTCGGCCACGGGCTACAAAACCCGTCCGTTCGATTCTGTCCTGCGTGAGGTACACGATTTCTTTGGCGTGCATCAGTCTGAGGGCACGATCCCCGGCGGTGTCCATTTCGAGATGACCGGTCTCGACGTTACCGAATGCACCGGTGGTGTGCGTGCTGTAACCGAAGAGGATCTGTCGGATCGCTACCACACCGCTTGCGACCCGCGCCTGAACGCGTCTCAGTCGCTGGAACTGGCGTTCCTTGTGGCGGAAGAACTGACCAACCTGCGCCGTAACGGGTCAAAACGCGCCGCAAGTTAAGCGTTCGAAAAGAAAGAAAAACAGCGGGCCATCGGTCCGCTGTTTTTTGTTCCGGGTGTTCAGACTGGTTCAGTCATCCCGCGACACGACCAGACGAAGGTGTTTGGCCGCGCGTTTGAAATCCGTTTGGTCTTCGGCAAAACCGTCAACGGTTTTAGGCGCAGCAGGAACCGGTGCCTGAATTTCCGAAAACGATTTGATCCGCGTATCCGTAATCGAAAATCTGCGTGGGGTTTTACCAATCGCTCCTTCCGCGACCATGACCCCCAGAACCCGGCTGACGTCGCCCAGATCACTTTTGAGCGGCAAAAGGATCATGCAGGCCTGCATCCGGGTACGCCCAAGTATCCCGCTCGAATCCAGACCCAGTTCGGCAACGGCGGGTGTTGCAAATACCTGCTCCAGAACATCCTTAATCCTGGCGCGGTCATCGGGCTGAAAAAAGGACGTCACAGGCATGCCACGAACCTCCATCCCCGCAAGCCCGTTCAGGTGACTTCCGGCAAGGCGAAACCGAGCCAGTCCAGGGGCGATCCGTTCAAGAATGAAAGTATATTCGAGTATGTTTTCCAGCCCGCGCGGGTCAACCTGGGACCGCATCGGAACACCGTCACCTCTCAGCAATGCAGTCCAATACGCTTCGGCCTGGCGGATCGGCGTAAGGCTGCGCCCACTGTCAAAGCGATCCATTGCGACGATCTTTCCAAAATCTGACCCGGAACCAGTCCCGAAAAAGGTTTTCATTTTTTCACCCTTACGTCAATTGGCCGCCATTTTCATAAAATGCAACACAACCGGAGCATTTGTGGCCTGCAAGCCATTACCAGGGGTAGTTTGACTCGGGTTTATTCAATTTTGGAGCAATTCTTTAACGAATGGTTAACTTACCCCAAACAAAGGCGGCCTCAGCCAACTCTTGCTCTGTACCGGTCAATCGCATTAGGTGCGGCAAACATCCAAAAGGGTGAGGCCACAGGAAAGGACAGTCATGATCAGATCCATGACCGGGTTTGCCTCGGGGAAGGGTGAATACGGACCGCATAGCTGGACGTGGGAGTTGCGCAGTGTCAACGGTAAAGGCCTTGATATGCGCCTGCGCGTCCCTGAATGGCTGACCGGGCTTGAGGTGGCCCTTCGGGCCACGCTGTCAAAATCCCTGAGCCGTGGGAATGTGACCCTTTCAATGCGTCTGAATCGTGAGAACTCTGCCTCGGAACTGGCATTGAACGAGGTCGCTATGGCCGCTGCTCTGAGTGCGTTGGAGCAAACACACAAGATGGCAGCTGCGCGCGGCATCGCTCTGGAACCGGCGCGCGCCTCGGACCTTTTGGCACTGAAAGGCATGTTGGATGCAACCGCAGATGCGGATGATCCCGCTCCGCTGGTGGCGCGCCTGACCGAAGATTTCAACGACCTGTTGGCCGCTTTTGTCGGAATGCGCCAGGCCGAAGGCGAAGCGTTGGCGGCCGTGCTGAACACTCAGCTGGAACAAGTTGCGGCGCTGACAGCGCAGGCAGCCGATCTGGCCGTGCAACGCAAGGACAAGATGGCCGCGGCACTTCGGGACAATCTGGCGCACGTACTGGACAATGCGCAGGGCGCGGACCCGGATCGCGTCGCGCAGGAACTGGCTTTGATCGCGGTCAAAGCCGACATTACCGAAGAGATCGACCGCCTGTCTGCACATGTGGCCGCAGCGCGAGAGTTGCTTGGGCAGGAAGGGGCTGTCGGACGCAAGCTTGATTTCCTGATGCAAGAGTTCAACCGCGAAACCAACACGCTGTGTTCCAAGGCTCAGAGTACGGATCTGACGGCTGTCGGGCTGGAATTGAAGGCGGTGATCGATCAGATGCGCGAACAAGTGCAAAACGTGGAATAACGATGGGAACGACTGATATGGCGGATCGCCGAGGCCTTTTAATCATCCTGTCTTCCCCGTCCGGGGCAGGCAAATCCACCCTGGCAAAGCGGCTGATGGACTGGGACAAGGACCTTGAGTTTTCGGTCTCGGCCACAACCCGTGCCCCGCGTCCGGGGGAAGAACATGGGCGGGATTACTATTTTCTTTCTGAAGACGAGTTCAAGCAGAAGGTCGCCGATGGCCAGATGTTGGAACATGCGCATGTCTTCGGTAATTTCTATGGCTCACCCGCTGATCCGGTGCGTAGTTCGATCCACGCGGGTAAGGACGTGCTGTTCGACGTGGACTGGCAAGGCGAGGTTCAGATCCGCAACTCGGATCTGGGTAAGCATGCGTTGTCGATCTTCATCCTGCCGCCATCGATCCCTGAACTGCGCCGCCGTCTGGAATCGCGTGGACAAGATAGCGATGAAGTTATCGCAAGGCGGATGCTCAAAAGCTGGGATGAGATCAGCCACTGGGGCTATTACGATTATGTCCTGATCAATGACGATCTTGAGGCGACCGAAAAGAAGCTCAAGACCATCGTCAGCGCCGAACGGATGCGCCGTATTCAACAGCCAAATCTGCAACAACACGTGCGCAAACTTCAAAACGAATTCGAGGGGCTGTCATGACGATCTTCGCGTTAGGCGAGCACATGCCGGATATTCACGAGGACACATGGGTTGCGCCCGATGCCAACCTGATCGGCAAGGTTGTGCTGGAAAAGGGTGCCTCGGTTTGGTTCGGCTGCACGATACGCGCAGATCACGAGGAAATCCGCGTTGGTGCAGGTAGCAACGTTCAGGAAAACTGCGTCATGCACATCGATGCCGGGTATCCTTTGTGGATTGGTCCGAATTGCACCATCGGACACAAAGTGATGCTGCACGGATGTACGATCGGACAAAATACTCTGATCGGAATGGGCGCGATTGTTCTGAATGGTGCCCGGATCGGACGGAATTGCCTGATCGGGGCAGGGGCCTTGATCACGGAAGGCAAGGAGATTCCGGATAACTCCCTTGTGATGGGGGCTCCGGGCAAAGTGGTTCGCCAACTGGACGAGGCCGCAGCAAAACGGATTACCCTAAGCGCGCTGCACTATCAGGAAAACATGCGCAGGTTTCGGGACACCTTAAGACCTGTCCAGTAAGACGCGCGGATTGATCGGGGTTTGAAGCATGTCAGATAACCTTCTTGATGGATTTGTTCAGGCCATCCCTATGCCCGCGCTGATGGTGGATCAGACCGAACGGATCATTGCCGCCAATACGGATGCAAAAACCTTTCTGGGGCAGAATATTGTAGGGCGGCATTTTGCGACCATCCTGCGGCAGCCACTGGTTCTTGAAGCGATTGAGCAAAGCCTTCAGTCGAAGGAAACCAAGACGGCGCGTCATCTTTCCAGTGACGGCGCTCAGGACACAACATTTGATGTGCAATGCCGATATATGAACGGGGTCGGAGCCGTGTCGGGTGGCGCCATTCTGGCCACTTTTCAAGATGTCACGCACCTGGAACAGGCAAGTCAGATGCGCCGGGACTTTGTTGCCAATGTCAGTCACGAATTGCGGACACCGTTGACGGCACTGATGGGCTTCATTGAAACCTTGCGCGGCCCTGCGCGCAACGATCCGGCTGCGCGTGACCGGTTCCTGCAAATCATGGCCGATGAAGCCAACAGGATGAACCGGCTGGTTGGCGATCTTTTGTCCCTGAACCGCGTGGAAAGCGAAGAAAGAGTTCGCCCAAAACAACAGCTGGAGCTGACAGGGCTGCTGCAATCCACCCTTAACTCGTTGCGCCCCCTAGCGGAAGAGGCGGGTGTGACGCTGACGCTTGACGCACAGGACGGCCCGCTTGCAGTAACCGGAGACAGCGATCAGTTACGGCAGGTATTCACCAACCTGATCGAAAACGGAATAAAATACGGTGCCAGCGGTGGCAGCGTCACAGTCAGCGTTTTGTCATCAGAGCGTGACGCGGCGATGCGTGGGCCTGGGGTGCGGGTGAAGATCATCGACAAGGGGCCAGGAATTGATTCTGTGCATCTGCCACGCCTGACCGAGCGCTTCTATCGCGCCGACAATCACAGGTCGCGGCAGTTGGGTGGAACGGGGCTGGGGCTGGCCATCGTCAAGCACATCGTCAATCGCCACCGCGGACGGTTGCGCGTGGAAAGTGAGTTGGGAAAAGGTTCCGTCTTTACAGTCATCTTACCACGGTAGCCCTTCCCGCATTATCACCCTTCAAAATCTGCCTCGTTACGTTTTTTTGACCTGAAATCTCCGGATAAACGAGGGTTGTCATAAAAGCGTTACACACTTGTCACAAAAGGCTTACGCACGGCACCTAGGGGTGCACGCAGGATCATCATGGGGGTGATCAATCATACCTTTTCAAGGAGACTGAAATGTCCTTTGTAAAACTGTCGGCTTCTGCGCTGGCAATCACCGCCGTCTCGGCAACCACCGCTGCTGCCCGTGACAACGTTCAGGTTGCCGGTTCGTCGACCGTTCTGCCATATGCGTCGATCGTCGCGGAACTGTTTGGTGAGAACACCGACTTCCCGACCCCGGTTGTTGAATCGGGCGGTTCGTCAGCTGGTCTGAAGCGTTTCTGTGAGGGTGTTGGTGAAAACACCATCGACATTGCAAACGCATCGCGCGCGATCCGTGAAAAAGAAATCAAGGCCTGCGCCGAAAACGGTGTGACTGACATCATGGAAGTCCGCATCGGTTATGATGGCATCGTCTTTGCAAGCCAGCAGAACGGTCCTGCCTTCACCGCTTTTGAACCTGCCGACATCTTTAACGCACTGGGCGCAAAAGTCCTGAAAGACGGTGAAGTGGTTGATAACCCTTACACCACCTGGGCCGAATTCAACCCGGAACTGCCTGATGTAGAAATCGCTGGCTTCATTCCAGGTACCAAACACGGCACCCGTGAAGTATTCGAAGAAAAAGTTCTGCTGATCGGTTGTGAAGCGACCGGTGCGATGGAAGCCATGATTGCTGGCGGCATGAGCGAAGACGACGCAGAAGATGCTTGTCTGGCTGTTCGTACCGACGGCAAGGCGGTCGACATCGATGGTGACTACACCGAAACGCTGGCGCGTATCGACACCAACCCCAATGGCATCGGCATTTTCGGCCTGGCGTTCTACGAGAACAACACCGACAAGCTGAAAGTGGCAACCATGTCGGGTATCGCTCCTTCGACCGAAAGCATCTCGACCGGTGAATATCCGGTTTCGCGCCCGCTGTTCTTCTACGTGAAGAAAGCCCATATCGGCGTGATTCCCGGCCTTAAAGAATACGCCCAGTTCTTTACCCACGACGAAATCGCAGGCGCTTCGGGTCCTCTGGCAAATTATGGTCTGGTTGCGGACCCTGAGCTGGCACAGACTCAGGATGCAATCGCCAACGAAGTTACCATGGGTTCGGGCAGCTAATCCCGCCTTTGGTTCGCAATACCGGGGGGCGGCATTCCTGTCGCCCCCACATTTTTTAGCTTTCCCGGCCAAGACCAATTGGGGGTTTCATGCCGATAGTATGGCTTGTTCTGATCGTGCTAGCGATTGCTGCAGTCGGTTACCTGTTGGGGCGCACACGCGCCCTGCAAAGCGCCACAGGAGATATCCGGGCTTTGCACTCGCTTCCGTCGTATTATGGCGCAAATGTCGCCCTCAAGACGATCGTTCCCGCATTTGGCCTTATGATCCTCTGGTTGCTAGTACAGCCGCTTTACGTGAACTCTCAGGTATCCGAAATGATCTCGGGTTCCGCCATCGAAGACGGCGCGTCCCTCAATCTGGTCATGGCCGAGGTCCGTCGCACCGCGTACGGCTTGGATAACGCAGTTGCCGCCGGGCAGATACCCGAGGAACTGGCGCGCAACGAGCGCGCGGATGTGATCGACATGACCCAGCGTCTGAAGGATGCCGGGCAAGTGGTGACGTCGGATATCACGCAACCTGTGCTGCGCGCGGCGCAAAGCTATCGGATCATGAATGCGACCGGCTATTCGATCATGACAGTCGCCGTCATACTGACGGCACTCGCCGGTGCTGCGGTCAGCTGGCTTCAAACCCACGCGGAATACCGCGCGCGCAATGTGGTCGAGCAGGGCGTGCGAATCCTGTTGCTGGCAGCCGCGTCCATCGCAATTCTGACTACTGTCGGGATCGTCCTGTCCCTGGTTTTCAACACTTGGGAATTCTTCAAACTCTACCCTGCTACCGATTTCTTTTTCGGCACGACTTGGGCCCCCAGTTTTTCGGGGCGCGGCGGGTCGTCTGAACTTGGCATTCTTCCCCTGCTGTGGGGGACATTCTATATCTCGCTCGTTGCCCTTCTGGTGGCTGTCCCGATCGGGCTGTTCGCCGCGATTTACCTCAGCGAATACGCGTCACCCCGTGTCCGCGCCGTAGCAAAACCGCTGCTCGAGATACTGGCAGGTATCCCGACCATCGTTTACGGCCTTTTTGCGCTGCTTACCGTTGGTCCGCTTTTGCTTGGACTGTTCGGGGATGACGGGCTTGGCTGGATGAAGGCTGGCACGGCAGTCATGACCGCTGGGTTGGTCATGGGCATCATGCTGATCCCGTTTGTGTCCTCGTTGTCGGATGACATCATCAACGCGGTGCCGCAGGCTCTGCGCGACGGTTCTTACGGATTGGGTGCAACGCAGTCCGAAACCATCCGTCAGGTTGTTCTGCCAGCGGCGCTTCCGGGTATCGTGGGGGCGATCCTGCTGGCCGCATCGCGCGCCATAGGTGAGACAATGATCGTGGTCCTTGGGGCAGGGGCCGCAGCGCGGCTGAGCCTGAACCCGTTTGAAGCCATGACGACCGTCACCGCAAAAATCGTGAGCCAGCTGACCGGAGACGCGGATTTCGCATCGCCCGAAGCGCTTGTAGCCTTTGCACTGGGCATGACCCTTTTCACCCTCACGCTTGGGCTGAACATCTTTGCCCTCTACATCGTGCGCAAGTATCGGGAGCAATACGAATGACCGACGCCAGCATGCAAAGCCCAGAAACAGGTCATCGCTCAGTCTCGCTGACTGTAGGGGATGCACATACCAAAAAACGTGCAAATGCAGAGAAACGATTTCGGGCATACGGGATTGTCGCTATTGCAACGGGCCTGTTCTTCCTGATCGTTCTGTTCGCCTCGATCCTGTCGCAAGGTATTCCGGCCTTTCAGCGCACTGTTGTCAGCGTGGATTTCACCTTGTCCGCTGCGCAGCGAGACGAGGCGGAAAGTACGTTGTTCAAGACCAAGGCCTATTCCAACCTGTTCATCGCTCAGCTGAGCAAGGAACTGGAGGACCAAGGGATCAGCGTTGATTTCGACGAAGCGGCCATCGAACGTCTTCTTGGTAAAATCGGCGGTACAATCCGAACTTACTATGCCGACAACCCCGGCAAGCTGGGTGATCCGGTCAAGTTTGATCTGGCCGCCTCCAGCCGGGTCGACGGGTATTTCAAAGGCCGCGTGTCCCGTGACACCTTGCAGGACAGCCGGTTTCTACAGCTAAGCGATCTGGATCTGGTTGATGCGCTGGAACAGGCGGGCATCATCAAGCAGGCTTTCAACTGGCCGTTCATCACTGGCGCGGATTCTGGCGTTGACAACCCGGGCGGTGCTGGCATCGGCGCCTCGGTCATTGGGTCGTTTTTCATGATGCTGGTGGTTTTGGGCCTGTCACTGCCCATTGGTGTGGCAGCGTCGATCTATCTTGAAGAATTCGCCCCGCAGAACAGGTTCACCGACCTGATTGAAGTGAACATCTCGAACCTTGCAGCCGTGCCGTCGATTGTGTTCGGTATTCTGGGTCTGGCCGTGTTCATCCAGTTCATGCACCTGCCACAATCGGCACCGCTGGTAGGTGGTCTGGTTCTGACCCTCATGACATTGCCGACGATCATCATCTCGACCCGCGCCTCGCTGAAAGCGGTTCCACCGTCGATCCGTGATGCAGCGTTGGGGGTAGGGGCCTCGAAAATGCAGGCTGTGTTCCACCACGTGCTGCCTTTGGCCGCGCCGGGCATTCTGACCGGCACCATCATCGGTCTGGCACAAGCCTTGGGTGAAACTGCACCGTTGTTGCTGATCGGCATGGTAGGCTTTGTGGCGCGGGGATATCCCGACGGGTTCCTTGCCGGCTTTACCGAGCCGAACTCGGCAATGCCCGCCCAGATTTACACTTGGGCCGCACGCGCTGATGTCGGGTTCTACGAAAAGGCCTGGGGCGGAATCATCATCCTTTTGATGTTCCTGCTGACCATGAATATCATCGCTATCATCCTGCGCCGCCGCTTTGAACGCCGCTGGTAATTGGGGGCAATAATGAACGACATGACACGAGTGGAGAGAACCGTGGACTCCAAAGACATCAAGATCAACGCGAAGAAGGTTCAGGTTTATTACGGTGATACCCACGCCATCAAGGACGTGAGTGTTGAGATCGAAGACAAGACCGTCACGGCCTTTATCGGCCCTTCGGGTTGTGGAAAATCGACCTTCCTGCGGTGTCTGAACCGGATGAACGACACCATCGATATCTGCCGTGTCGAAGGTGATATCCTTTTGGACGGCGAAGACATCTATGACAAGCGGGTCGACCCCGTACAGTTGCGCGCCAAAGTGGGTATGGTGTTTCAAAAACCGAACCCGTTCCCCAAGTCGATCTACGACAACGTGGCCTACGGTCCGCGCATCCACGGCTTGGCGAAGAATAAGGCGGAACTTGATGAAATCGTTGAGAAATCCCTGCGCCGAGGCGCGATCTGGGATGAAGTCAAGGACCGTCTGGATGCGCCTGGCACGGGCCTTTCAGGGGGGCAGCAGCAGCGTTTGTGTATCGCGCGAGCCGTGGCAACCGAACCGGAAGTCCTGTTGATGGACGAGCCGTGCTCGGCGCTGGACCCGATTGCAACCGCACAGGTCGAAGAGTTGATCGACGAATTGCGTTCCCGATATTCGGTTGTGATCGTCACCCATTCGATGCAGCAGGCCGCGCGCGTCAGCCAGAAAACGGCCTTCTTCCACCTGGGAAATCTGGTCGAATTCGGTGAAACCGGGCAGATTTTTACTAACCCGGTCGATCCGCGCACGGAAAGCTACATTACAGGCCGTATCGGCTAAACACAGGTATCAAACAATGAGCGAACAACATATTGCATCTGCTTTTGACCGCGACCTCGAAACAATCCAGGCGCATATCATGAAGATGGGCGGTCTGGTTGAGGCCGCTATCATGAGCGCGGCGCGCTCTCTAGAAAGCCGTGACGTTGAGCTGGCCCAGGATGTGCGGCAAGGTGACAAGGCCATCGACGCATTGGAAGATCTGATTGATGAGGAAACCGCGCGTCTGATTGCCTTGCGCGCGCCCACGGCCAGTGACCTGCGTTTGGTTCTTTCGGTCTTGAAGGTATCCGGCAACCTCGAGCGGATTGGTGATTATGCGAAGAACATCGCCAAGCGTACGACCGTTCTTGCCAATGCGGGCGAGATCAGCGGCAGCGCCGCTGCCTTGCGCCGCATGGCGCGCGAGGTCGAACGTATGCTGCGCGACGCGCTGGACGCATATATTCAGCGCGACGCGGAATTGGCCACCGACGTCATCAACCGCGATGAAGAGGTCGACCAGATGTATAACGGCCTGTTCCGCGAACTCCTGACCTTCATGGCCGAGGATCCGCGCAATATTTCCGCCTGTATGCACCTGCATTTCATCGCCAAGAACATCGAACGTATGGGCGACCATGTAACCTCGATTGCCGAGCAGGTGGTGTATCTGGTCACAGGCGATCGCCCGACCGAGGCTCGGCCCAAGGCCGACATAACGTCGCAAACAGCGTAGGAGACGCTTCAGATGTCCGCAGATCAACCGACAGTATTGGTGGTCGAGGATGAGTTGGCCCAACGCGAGGTGCTGGCCTACAACCTTGAAGCCGAGGGTTTTCGCGTCTCAAAAGCGGCCAACGGTGACGAAGCTATGTTGCTGGTCGACGAAGACTGCCCGGATATCATCGTTCTGGACTGGATGATGCCCAATCTCAGCGGGATTGAGGTTTGCCGCCGACTCAAAAGCCGTCCGGACACACGTTCTATCCCGATAATCATGCTGTCGGCCAGATCAGAAGAGGTAGACAAGGTTCGCGGGCTTGAAACCGGTGCCGACGATTACGTGGTCAAGCCATATTCGATCGTCGAACTGATGGCGCGTGTTCGAACACAACTGCGCCGCGTTCGACCGGCAACTGTTGGCTTGCGACTGCAATATGACGACATCATTCTGGATTCGGAAACCCACAAGGTCAGCCGCGACAGCAAGCCCTTGAAACTGGGCCCAACCGAGTTCCGGCTTCTCAGCACGTTCATGGAAAAGCCGGGCAGGGTCTGGAGCCGTGAACAATTGCTGGATCGGGTCTGGGGACGCGACATCTATGTCGATACGCGTACGGTTGATGTTCATATTGGACGCTTGCGCAAAGCCTTGACGCAACATGGCGGGGTTGATCCTGTTCGCACAGTCCGCGGTGCTGGTTACGCATTGGGATAACACGCATCAGACTTGTTTTGGTCGAATTTGTTTGATCACTGATTGCGGTTGTATCTGAGTAATTCTCCGCCGTGCCATATAACGTATAATTGGTATTATGGTTAAATCGTCGGACTTGTAATACGGAACGCAAGCCAACACTTTGAAAACACTGTAACGAACCTGCCCGGAATACGCATGGAGCTTGAGAACAAAACTGTCGTTATCACCGGCGCTGCCCAAGGCATTGGTCGTGGTCTTGCGGAACGGTTTTCCCATGAAGGAGCAACTGTTGTTTGCTCGGATGTTGACATCGCTGGTGCTAAATTGGTTGCGGAACAAACCGGTGGTCAGGTGTATCCCTGCGACGTTTCCAGCGAAGCGCAGATCAAGGATCTCATTGATTTTGTAGAAGAAACTGTCGGTCCAATTGACCTGTTTTGCGCAAATGCCGGAATTCTGACGCTTGGTGGTCTCGATGTTGCGGACGAAGATTGGGATCGGATCTGGAAGATCAATGTAATGTCCCATGTCTGGACTGCCCGCCATCTGGTTCCACGCATGGTTCGTCGCGGCGGCGGATACATTATGATAACTGCGTCTGCGGCAGGTTTGCTGAACCAACCTGGTGCAGCCCCGTATGGGGTTACTAAACACGCCGCTGTAGGACTTGCCGAATGGCTTTCGCTGACATATGGCGCTGAAGGATTGAAAGTCTCGGTCTTGTGTCCGCAGGCTGTGCGTTCAAGAATGACCGAAGGACATGAAATTTCAGTAGCTTCGATTGATGGAATGCTCGAGCCCAGCGATGTGGCTGACTCCTGCGTACAAGCTATTCGAAATGAACAGTTTTTAGTTCTACCTCATCCACAAGTCGCTGACTATTTGCAGTTCAAGGCGGCTGACTATGACCGGTGGCTAAGTGGAATGCAGAAGTTAAATCAGAGATTTAGCGACAACACTTAAGGTTGCGCGCGAACTCTGCGCATCAATCCTTCCTGTGCAACAGATGCAACAAGGGAACCGTCCTCGGAATAGATCGATCCACGGTTAAAGCTGCGTCCCTGCCCCGTCCACGGCGAATCCATCACGTACAGATGCCAGTTCTGAAAATTCACCGGCGCGTGAAACCATAGCGCGTGGTCCAGACTTGCGCCGTTGAACTCTCCGCTAAACCAGCTCAGACCGTGAGGCCGCAATCCAGAGGACATCAGGTTCATGTCAGACGCATAAGCCAGCAGTAAGTGCTGCGTTCTGGCGTCGACCGAAGCGGCAGCGGGCATACGAAACCAGGTCTGGTTTCGATCATCAGAGACTTTCGGTGTGAACGGGTCCAGATGATCGACTTCCCGAACCTCGATCGGGCGTTCGCGCAGCAATTCGCCCCTCAACCTTTCGGGAACACGTTCAACGTATGTTTTACGCAATTCAGATCGGGACGGGTACGTTTTTGGTGCGTTCACGACGGGCATCGGATGCTGATGGTCCCAGCCTTCGTCCCGAACATGAAAGGACGCCGACATGTTCAGGATTTGTTTTCCATGCTGAATTGCAACCACGCGGCGAGTTGTGAAAGAACCTCCGTCTCGCGCTCGATCAACTTGATAAATAACGGGTTTCTCAGGATCGCCCGGGCGAATGAAATAGGCGTGCAGCGAATGACACAACCGTTCTTCAACAGTTCGATATGCCGCAGCCAGCGCTTGCGCAATGACCTGCCCGCCAAATATGCGTGTTGGCGTTTCACCGCCCGACCCCGTCCCGCGAAACAGATCGACCTCAAGCCGTTCAATATCCAGAAGATCCAGTAAGATACGTTCCGCTTCGGTCATCGTCTGCTCGCAAGTTGTGTCGTCCGGCACCGGGTATCAGTACAGAAGAAATCATTCAATCATGGCGGCATGGACCAGCGCCTTGAGTTCGGCGCGGGATGGGTACGAACTTGAGGGGGACAGTTGGGTAAAGAAAATCGCCGTCAGGTCATTCTGCCAGTCAATCCAGAAATAGGTCGACGCCATTCCACCCCAACTGAAATCCCCGATAGAGCCGGGAACCCTTACCAGACCGGGATTCAGAACAACCGCACCGGCCAGCCCAAAGCCCATTCCTTCCATCGGTTGCTCTGCAAAACTCTGCGGACCCATTGATGCAATGTCGCCGGGAAGGTGATTGCGCATCATGAAATCAACTGTTTTCGGACCAAGTATACAGCACCCGTTCCCGGCCCCCCGGTTTCGAAGCATGTCCGCGAATTTTGCATAATCATCAATCGTCGAGATCAGACCGCCACCGCCGGAAAAGGTCGTCGTGTTTTCGAACGGGGATTCTAGGTGGGAATCGAATAGTCTCAGGCTTTCGCTGCCGTGATCCGCGGAATTCAGCGCCATCGCGTCGCCAGCCAATGGGGTGTAGAGCGATGCGAAACGATCCCCTGCCCCAGCGGGTATGGAAAAACCTGTTTCTCGCATGTTGAGTGGCTTAAGGATTTCGCTTCGAAAGAACTGCTCCAAGGACTGGCCCGAGACCACCTCGATCACACGACCCAGCACGTCAATACCGACCGAGTATTCCCAGCGTGCACCGGGTTGGAACGCCAGTGGCAGCCCTGCCAGATCGCGCACAAGGTGTTCCAGAAGTCCCTGATTGGGTTTGAAAATAAGGTCCCGTTCATCCATCGCATGGGGTAAAAGCCCGGGGTTGAACGGATAGCTTAACCCACTGGTATGCGTCAGTAACTGATGCAGAGTGGGAGACGGTGCAGCCTCGGTCTGATCCAGTCTCTCCGCCCCCGGTACCAGCGCGTGCATATCTTTGAATTCAGGTAGAAATTCAGAAACAGGCGCGTTCAGGTGAACTAGTCCACGTTCGACCAATGTCATCAACGCGACTGATGTGACCGGTTTGGTCATGGAATAAATGCGCACCAGCGTGTCGCGTTGGAATGGCCGGCCAGTCTCCAGACTGCTGACACCACTGGCATGATAAAAGGCTTCGTCCCCTTTGTGGCGCAGCAAAAAGGATGATCCGGCATATTTGCGCTGCTCAACATAGCTCTCCATCCAATGGCTAAGCCGATCCAGCCGGGTTTGATCAAACATGGATTGCCTGTGGGACATTTAGATATTTCCGTTCGGTGTTAAGCAGTGACTGTTTAAGCTTGTGACCTGAAATAACAGCAAAAAGCTGCGTGTTGCAGAGAAATTCGTGATCAGACTTCCTCAGCGTGCCTCACAATGAAATGTTAGACTGATTTCGACGCAGATTCGCCTGAAGTTCAATGAACAAGATTTCAAGGGACCGAAACGGAGGAACCCTATGACGCGGACCATAGATTTTATTTACGATTTTTGCAGCCCGAACGCGTTTCTCGCCCATAAAATGCTCCCCGATCTTGCCGAGCGCTATGACGTAAGCATTACTTATGTTCCCGTCCTGTTGCCTGCGGTGTTCAAAGCGACGCATAACCAAAGCCCGTTTCAGGCATATTCCGAAAACCGCCAGAAAACGGCCTATTTGACGCATGATCTGCATAGGTTTGCCCGCCGTCGTGGGCTGAGCTTTCATATGAGCCCGCATTTTCCGATCAATACCAAACTTGCCATGCGAGGCGCGTGTTTTGCTAATGGAAAACCTTGGGAAGTCAAATATATAAACGCGATTTTTGATGCTATTTGGGTACATGGTCAGAAGGCGGACGAGATCGGTGTCCTAACGGATATTCTGAACGAAAACGACTTGCCCGTTCGCAAAATTCGCGAAGCCATGACAAGTCCCGACGTTAAACTGAAACTGAAAGAGAAAACTAAATCGTCGGTTCGGCGTGGTGTGTTTGGGGTTCCCAGCATGTTCACCGGGGCCGAATTGTTTTTTGGAAAGAACAGTCTGCCAAACCTTGAAGTTGAGCTTTCAAGGCAAGATAGTGACATAAAAACAGCTTGATAGGTCGTCACTCTAATGTGGACTCAAGAGCTTTCAGGCCGTGCTGGGCGAATATAGGAACATATGCGCCAAAAGCCTTTGCGCGGTCGGGGTCTGACGCATTCCCATCCAGCGCGCGTTTGTAGACACCCTGTAGAATGCCCGCCATACGAAAGAAATTGAAGCCCAGATAAAAGCCGAAATTGTCTATGCCATCCAGGCCTCGACGTTTGCAGTATTGGGCAATGAATGCCTCATCGCTGGGCAGGCCCAGACTATTTCGATCCACACCCGCCAGCCCCCGGCCCTGTTTTCCCGGCGGCAACTGCCATTGCATGATTACTGCGGCAAGATCCGAATAAGGGTGACCGATCGTTGACAGTTCCCAATCCAGCACCCCGATACAATCCGCCCGGTTTGGCGCGAACATCAGGTTGTCGATGCGGTAATCCCCGTGCACCAGCGTGCGCTGCCCGTCATCGGCCGGTACCGAGGTTTCGAGCGCAGTGGCCAGTGCATCCATTTCCGCAATGGCCGAGGTTTCGGACGCGCGGTATTGCCTGGTCCAGCGAGCGATCTGACGCTCGTAATAGTTGCCAACCGGCCCATAGTCAGACAGGCCAACGGCATCGATATCCATCATATGCAGCTGGGCAAGAACCCTGTTCATCTCGTCAATGATGGCGGCGCGCGTTTCGTTGCTTTCTTTGGGCAGGGTTGGGTCTGGAAACACCCTGCCCTGCAAACGCTCCATCACATAAAAGGCCGAGCCGATGACGCTGTCGTCTTCACACAGCAGATACATCTTGGGCACCGGAACCTCGCTTCCGGCAAGGGCGCTTTGAACCCGAAATTCGCGATCAACGGCATGTGCCGATTTCAGCAATATTCCGGCGGGTTTTCGGCGCAGCACATAGGCTTTCTCCGGCGTGCGTAACTCAAACGTCGGGTTGGATTGCCCTACGTCAAATTTCCTCGCCTCCAATGGCCCGTTGTAGCCGGAAAGATGCGCGCTCAGATACGTATCTACTGCTGCCAGATCCAGATTGGTTTCGGTTTTCATTGGCTGTCTTCCCGTCACAGGGCCTCGGCAAAGATGTTTCCGGCGGTCACAACGTTGATCCCACCCGAAACCGGGATCACCGCACCTGTCACATAACTGCCGCCGCGACCGCACAGGAACAACATACAGCCTGCGATATCCTCGTCCCGTCCGACGCGACCCAGAGGTACAGACTTGCCAACCCGTTCTCTGGTATCCTCATCGGCTGTCGCAAAGGCAGTCATGCGCGACACAAACGGTCCCGGAGCGAGTGCGTTCACCGTGATGTGGTACGGTGAAAGTTCCTTGGCCAAGACCCTGGTCAGATGCAAAACCGCAGCCTTTGAGGCCGAATAGCTGTAGGCCCCATCGCCCATTGGGACTTCACCCATGACCGACCCGACATTGACAATGCGCGCCGGGTCTTTGGCGGTGCCTGATTTCATTAGCATTGGCAAAAGCCGCTGGGTCAGTTCGAATATCCCTGTCACGTTGACAGACATGACCTTTTCCCATGCATCGTAGGGAAACTGCCCCATCGGTGCACCCCAGGACACCCCCGAATTGTTCATCAGGATGTCTAGTTTTTCCGTACGCGCCTGAATGTCAGAGACCAGCTTGCCTATACCGACTGCGCTGCCAATGTCACCGGCAAAGCCTTCGGCGCTGCCCGGCACGTCCAGCGCGTTCAGTTCTGCGGCGACCTCGGCACAGGCGTCTCCTTTTCTTGAGGCAATGAGCACGCGCGCACCCGCCCGAACCAGCGCCTCGGCTGCCATGCGGCCTATACCAGTCGCTCCACCTGTTACCAATGCGGTTTTGCCGTGAAGCGAAAAGAGCGTGTCGGGTGTCATTCTGTGTACCTCAGTTTCATTGTCACCAGTTCATCGTGATACATATTGCGTTCCTCTTGCCGTTGCGGCAGGCGTTGGACCGTAGCGTTGACAAAAAACCATGCTGCACCAAAACTTCCTCGACACAAAGTACAGGCAGATCAGAGGCGGTATGCAAGCATTACTCAGCGTCGCACCAGGTGGTCCCGAAACCCTGGAGCTTACGACCCTACCCGACCCGAAACCGGGCAAAGGTCAGCTTTTGATCGGTGTGAAAGCAGCGGGCGTGAATTTTCCGGACATGTTGATTATCCGCGATCTGTACCAGATGAAGCCGCCACGGCCCTTTGCTCCGGGCGGTGAAATTGCGGGTGAAGTTCTGGCTGTGGGCGAAGGCGTCAATGGATTTAAGCCAGGCGACCGTGTTTTGGCCCTAACCGGGCATGGTGGGTTTTCGACCCATGTCACACTCAAGGCGGACACTGCAATCCGAATTCCTGATGCGATGCCCTATGAAGATGCCGCCTGTTTCATTTTCACCTACGGCACGTCCTACCACGCGTTGAAGGATCGGGCGGAGATTCAACCCGGTGAAACCCTGTTGGTACTGGGTGCCGCCGGAGGTGTGGGGTCAGCCGCCATTGAACTGGGCAAAGCCATGGGTGCCAGGGTGATCGCAGCCGTTTCATCACCTGAAAAGGCCGAATTCTGTAGCCAGATTGGTGCCGATGACGTGGCGATTTACCCGCGCGACATGGACAGGGATGCACAAAGAGCCTTCTCAACCGAAGTTAAGAAACTCGCAGGTTCTGACGGCGTTGACGTCGTCTACGACGCCGTTGGGGGTGCGCTGGCCGAACCGTCCCTGCGCAGCATGGCTTGGAACGGTCGTTACCTTGTCGTCGGTTTCCCAGCGGGCATTCCGCGGATTCCCTTGAATCTGGCCCTTTTGAAAGGATGTCAGATCGTTGGTGTGTTTTGGGGCGCGTCAGTATTCCGCGACCCGATCGGCCATGCTGACAACGTCAAGAACCTGTTCGATCTGAACACAGCCGGGAAAATCAAACCGCGGATTAGCGCCCGGTTCCCGCTTGCCCGCGCGCACGAGGCGCTTGAACAATTGTCGCAACGATCCGTTCTGGGAAAAATCGTTGTCACCATGGAGGAAAATTGAGGCCGGGAACAAAATGGCGGCCCGATTCCCACACCGGTTTTTCGACTGTACTCGATCCGGCAAAGGCAGGTAGACAACCCAACCTCAAGGCGTCTATGTACCATTAATGGGGATCGTGAAGACATGCACAACGTTTTGGTATTGAATGGCCCAAACCTCAACCTGCTTGGCACACGGCAGCCCGAGGTTTACGGCAGCACCACTCTGAAGATGATCGAGGACGAGTGCCAGCGACATGGCGCGTCCATTGGCCTAGAAGTCTCGCATCTGCAATCCAACCATGAGGGTGTGTTAATTGATGCGATCCACGGCGCACGCGGTGTGCAGGATGGCCTTGTGATCAATGCGGGGGCGTTCACACACACGTCGGTTGCGCTGATGGATGCCATCGCGTCAGTTGAACTGCCGGTTGTCGAAGTTCACCTATCCAACATCCATGCAAGGGAAGCATTCCGTCACAAGTCCTATATCGCGCCTGTCGCTCTGGGGCAGATCTGTGGATTTGGCGCCCAAGGTTATGTTCTTGCACTGGACGCACTGGCCGCCCATCTGAAAGCAGGTGATACGGCATGACCCTCAGGGAATATCTGCGATTTGTCAGCTATGCCAAAACCCTGGAAGACCTGTGGGATGCGCATTGCCGACAAATGGCGGAATACGGGCTTGATCGTTTAATCTACGGCCATACGCAATACAGGACGGCAACCTCATTGGGCGATCCAGAGGATTTTGTCATCCTGACCAATCATAACCGCGCCTATGTGGACGGTTTCATCAAGGACGGTTTGTATTTTCACGCCCCCATGTTGAAATGGGCGCTGGACAATGAAGGCGCCGCCAGCTGGAGAATGTTGCTGGACATGCACTCTCGCGGGTCGATGACCGATAAAGAGCGCGAGGTTTTCGAGTTCAACAAGTCCATGGGTGTTGTTTCTGGTTACACCATCAGCTTCAACTCAGTCTCGGTGCGCTCCAAAGGGGCGATTTCCTTGTCCGCCAAGGAAGGGATGAGCCAGGAAGACATTGACGCAATCTGGCAGGAGCACGGCGAAGACATTCTTTTGATGAACAACGTTGCGCATCTGAAGATCCTGACGTTGCCTTTCAACCCTCCGAACCGGGCCCTGACAAAGCGTCAGCGCGAGGCTTTGCAATGGGTCGGTGACGGCAAAACCACGCAGGACATAGCCCTGCTGATGGGCCTGACAGCGGCAACTGTCGAAAAGCATCTTCGACTCGCCCGTGAGGCGTTGTCGGTCGAAACGACGGCTCAGGCTGTTTTAAAGGCATCTTTGCATAATCAGATGTTCATTATGGAAGTTTAGGAGTGTTTTTGTGATGCCATCCAGCGTCAGTTTACCCTAGGTAAGGAAATCACTACTTTTCAAATCTAACCTAAAAGTTGCAAAGTGAGAGTGTTCCGTGAGTGGTGGCTTTAGCCAGGGAACATTCGATTGGATCTTTGCGATTTCAAAGCTCTCCAATCACTCTGACAAGGGGGCGCCTATTCGTCCGCGTACCTGTGTCGGAATTTTGGGGGGCCTCGACCATCCCCATCATGCGGGGCCCTCCAATCCTTCACTTCTTTGCGAATTCTATGATGTGCCACTAACAAAAAAGGGCTACGCAATGCGTAACCCTTTCATTTTGTTCAGCAAGGCCCCAGTCGGAGCCGTTCTTTAGCCCTGAGCGGCTTTTGCGACTTCGGCAGCGAAGTCTTCTTTTTCCACAACGATGCCTTCGCCAACCTCCAAGCGAACGAAGCCGGTGATGGTTGCGCCTGCTTCTTTTGCAGCGGCTTCAACGGTCAGATCAGGGTTCACAACGAATTGCTGGCTCAGCAATGTCGATTCGGCGACGAATTTCTTCATGCGGCCTTCGATCATCTTCTCGATCACCTGCTCCGGCTTGCCGGATTCGCGGGCGATGTCCATCTGAACCTGCTTCTCCTTCTCGACAATTGCCGGGTCCATGTCGGCCTCAGATAGGGCAGCCGGGTTCACAGCGGCGATGTGCATCGCAACCTGCTTGCCGATAGCCTCATCACCACCCGACAGTGCAACCAGCACACCGATTTTGCCCATGCCGTTGGTCGCAGCGTTGTGCACATAAGACACAACAGTGTCGCCAGACAGTTTGGCCATTCGGCGCACCGACATGTTTTCGCCAATGGTGGCGATCTTGTCGGTCAGGGTATCGGCAACGCTTTTGCCGCCCAGATCAGCCGCCATCAGCGTGTCAATACCGTCCACGCCTTCAGCCGCGTTTGCGATCTTGCCGACCATTTCCTGAAACTCAGCGTTTTTCGCAACGAAGTCGGTTTCCGAATTCACTTCGACAGCAACGCCGTTGCCACCGCTGACGTGAACAGCAACCAAACCCTCTGCCGCGGTACGACCAGATTTTTTGGCTGCTTTGGCCAGGCCTTTGGTACGCAGCCAGTCAACGGCGTCGTCCATGTTGCCGCCGGTTTCGGTCAGCGCTTTTTTTGCGTCCATCATGCCTGCGCCGGTCGAGTCGCGCAGTTCTTTAACCATTGCTGCTGTGATTGCCATCTTTTGGCTCTCCTCAATTCAAACGGAATTGGGGCAGGTCATACCCTGCCCCATATGTCATTTACGTGACGGGCAGCTTACGCTTCGGCAGGGGCTTCTGCGGCTTCTTGCGCAAGAGCTTCTTCAACCGGAGCTTCTTCGAATGCGCCTAGGTCTACGCCTGCTGCGCCCATCTGTGCGGTCATGCCGTCCAGAGCGGCGCGTGCGACCAGATCGCAGTACAGAGCGATTGCGCGTGCTGCGTCGTCGTTGCCGGGGATGATGTAGTCAACGCCGTCGGGCGAGCAGTTGGTGTCGACAACAGCCACAACCGGAATACCCAGTTTGTTGGCTTCTGCGATGGCCAATGCTTCTTTCTTGACGTCGATGACGAACAGCAGGTCCGGAACGCCGCCCATTTCGCGGATACCACCTAGCGACGCCTGAAGTTTGCCCTGGTCACGTTCCATGCCCAGACGCTCTTTCTTGGTCAGGCCTTCTGCGCCCGATTCCATGGCTTCGTCGATCTGGTTCAGACGGTTGATCGACTGGGAAACGGTTTTCCAGTTGGTCAGCGTGCCGCCCAGCCAACGGTGGTTCATGTAGTACTGAGCCGACTTTTCAGCCGCTTCAGCGATCGGGCCAGCGGCCTGACGCTTGGTACCAACAAACAGAATGCGGCCACCCTTTGCGACGGTGTCACGAACAGCCTGCAAAGCCTGATCCAGCATCGGAACGGTCTGGGTCAGGTCCATGATGTGAATACCATTGCGCGAGCCGTAGATGAACGGGCCCATGCGGGGGTTCCAACGCTGTGTCTGGTGACCAAAGTGAACGCCAGCTTCCAGCAGCTGACGCATGGTGAACTCGGGAAGAGCCATGCTATTTTCCTTTTCCGGTTTACGCCTGGGCGGGGGTGAAAGAAGCGGACGCTCCAACCGGCGGTCTTGATGAGGATGTCTCCCTCAAAAAGGCCAAACCCCGCCTGCGGGTTTGAATGGCGCGCGTATAAGGCAGGTTTGCGCGCTAAGCAAGGGCCAATCGCCCTTATTTTTCAAGCTGCGCCAATGCGTGCGCATGCCTGACAGCGTCTTCACAATGGGCGGCCAGAGCCTTGCGGTTTTCAAAGTCGCTGACCCGCGCTGGCGCATGATAGATTAGTTCAACAGTTCCTTGCCGACGTGCGCCAAGGGTTTTCAGCAAATGCGGCCCGAACTCCATATCCCCCCACCAGCCATAAAAGCGTTTTGGCTGGCCTTTGGGCGCGTGAAACACCACGGAAACGGGTTGGATATACATGAAATCACGCAATTCATCCGCGAAGAACGCAGCGAAAAGCGTTGTTTTAAAGGGTAAAATTCGAAGTCCATCTGTTGAGGTGCCTTCGGGGAAGAACAACAGTTTGTGACCCACCTTCAGGCGGGTTTCAAAAAGTTTGGTTTGTTCCTTGGCTTTCTTGCGATCCCGTTCGATGAACAGGGTTCCGGTCGCACGGGCCAGCCAGCCGATACCGGGCCATTTGGCAACTTCTGCCTTGGAGACAAAATAGACCCGCTTGCGCGCGTTCAGAGCAAAGATATCCAGCCAAGACGTGTGGTTTGCCACCACTGCCCCCCTCTCTTTCATCAGCGCGCCTGATGTGCGAAACCCGATGCCAAGAATTCGAAACGCGTTGCGGCAGACAAACTGCGTGATGAACGGCGTGACAGGTCGCCGGACGCCGAAAAACGGATACTCTATCAAGCGAACAGTCAGAAGGATGATCAGGCCACCAAAGACAAGGGCCGCTAGTGGTACTCCGCGCAGAATGACCAGAACCCATCCAGTAACGCCCAGCTCGATCGGGTCGGGTGCGTCTTCACTATTCCAGAGCGGGTCGTTCACTGCGTCACGCCCCGCCATAAATTCGACGCTGCCGTTCATTCATGCGCGTCGTGTCGAGGACTAGGCAAACATCCGTTGTGTTGAAGGTGTGGTCGATAAAGGCGCCCTCGCCCACGAAACCACCCAAACGCAGGTAGGCTTTGATCAATGCTGGCACCTGAACCATGGCGGCGCGGCGGTCCAAAGCCTCTGGTTTCACAAGGTCCATCGACTGAAAAACATCGGGCTGCGCCCGTACGCGCAACTCTGGCGGAGCCAGATGGTTGTGGTGAAGCATCGACAAGGGCTGCGCCAATGTGGCCACGTCTGTTCCGTGAAAACTCGCAACGCCGAACAAGACTTCAATTTCACGTTCCGCCACATAAGCGGCCAAACCGTTCCACAGGTGGTACATTGCCGTACCCCCACGGTAGTCGGGGTGCAGGCACGACCGTCCCAACTCCAGCAGTTTGCGCCCACTGTTCTTGAGAACGGTCAGATCATATTCATCTTCGGAATAGAATTGCCCCAGTTCCGCGGCACGTTCGCCCGGTAACATCCTGTATACGCCAATAATTTCGCCGGTGTGATCATCATAGGCCAACATATGATCGAAATACGGGTCGAAACGGTCTTTCTCGAGGCCAGCATCATGATCAACCATCTCTCCACCGCCCCCCAACTCGCGCACGAAGACGTCATAGCGCAAACGCTGAGCTGCTTGCAGGTCGGCTTCGGTCTCGGCCAGTTTTACGGTGAAAGAAGGGCCAGTATCCGGCATATGGGGTGATCCGTGTTCTATTGGCTGCTGATACCGCAGTTATTCGGCCAAAGGCAACAAGCCCCGCTTCGGTCAGCGCTGT
Organism: Ruegeria sp. AF1; assembly: GCF_056542125.1. Lineage (NCBI taxonomy): Bacteria > Pseudomonadati > Pseudomonadota > Alphaproteobacteria > Rhodobacterales > Roseobacteraceae > Ruegeria > Ruegeria sp. AF1. The sequence continues at coordinate 316,354 of NZ_JBQFZG010000001.1, read as the reverse complement.
TAAACTTTCCTAAACCACTTTCACGGATCAAAGACCGGCATCAGGGCGATGCGCGTACCGTCGATCACCACTTTCCCCTGCTCGCGAAAGTTCACGGTGATCTTGCCTGCAATGTTGGACTGAACCTGTCCGACGCCCCATTCGGGAAAATCCGGGTGGCGGACAAACATGCCCGGTGCAAGTATAGCATTCATGTCTGTCATAGGGGCCTCCGGGACGTGCGGCAGATACAGTCGGAGGTACGCATGGGCGAGAGCAACGTCAACCTGGCCGAATTGATCGGTTCGCGGATTTGCCATGATCTGATCAGCCCGATCGGGGCGATCACCAACGGGCTTGAGCTGTTGGATATGGTGGGCGCCGTACAGGGCCCCGAGATGGAGCTGATCTCGGGCAGCGTCGGAAGTGCCGGGGCACGTATTCGTTTTTTCCGTGTTGCCTTTGGCTCGAGCAGTGATCACCCGCTTGGTCGGGCCGAAATAACCGAACTGCTGAAAGATATCGAGCGTGCGGGGCGGATACGGGTCAATTGGAACCTGACCGGGCCAGTGCCCCGTAATCAGGTCAAACTGGCCTTTCTGGCGCTTATGTGCTGTGAAAGCGCCATGCCGCTTGGCGGCGCGGTCGAGATCGTTAATCAGGGCAACAATTGGATCGTGACCGGGGTTGCAGACAGGTTGAATGTCGATGGTGATCTTTGGAAGAACGTCGTGACAGGTCGTTTTCCCACCAAAATCACGCCCGCGCACGTTCAATTCGCGTTGCTGCCTAAAACGGCGGCTGCGATGGGTCGGCGGATTGCCGTTGAAACCTCGGCAACCCGCGTGTCACTTCGGTTTTAAGCCCGGATCGTTCCGTTCCCGCGTACGAGATATTTGAAACTGGTCAATTGCGCCGCCCCGACCGGCCCGCGCGCGTGCATCTTGCCCGTCGCGATTCCGATTTCTGCCCCCATGCCAAATTCACCGCCATCCGCAAACTGGGTCGAGGCATTATGCATCAGGATTGCGCTGTCGAGACGCTCAAAGAAACGGGCTGCTGCTGCGTCATCCTCGGTCATGATGCAATCAGTGTGGTTTGAGCCGTATTGCTGAATATGAGCAATCGCAGCGTCGATATCGGCAACGGGCTTCGCCGCGATCACGCTGTCGAGGAACTCTTTTCCCCAGTCATCCGCCGTAGCAGCAACTGTACTCTCTCCAGCGAGAACACCGTCGGCGTGAACCTCGACACCTGACTGGACCAGTGCCGCAACGACGTCACGCCCCAGTGTGTCGGCGACATCCTGATGAACCAGCAAGCATTCAGCGGCTCCGCAAATACCAGTGCGGCGGGTCTTGGCATTCAGTACCACTTCCAGCGTTTTCTGCGGATCAGCAGCCTTGTCGACATAAATGTGCACGATGCCTTCGAGATGAGCAAAGACCGGCACACGGGCTTCTCGTTGTACAAGGCCCACCAGTCCCTTGCCACCGCGTGGAACGATGACGTCGACATAGTCGGTCAGCGTCAGCAACTCCTGCACTGCAGCGCGGTCGCGTGTGGGCACCAGTTGGATGGCGTCTTCGGGCAGGTTCGCGGCCTTCAGCCCTTCGACCAGACAGGCATGGATCGCGGCTGAGGAATGAAAGCTCTCGGATCCGCCGCGCAGGATTACCGCATTGCCCGATTTCAGACACAGCGCCCCGGCATCCGCAGTCACGTTGGGTCGGCTTTCGTAGATCACGCCAATAACCCCTAACGGTGTCCGGACGCGTTGGATGTTAAGGCCCGTGGGCATATTCCATTCTGACAGAACCTCACCCACCGGGTCGGCCTGATCTGCGACGGTTCTCAGCCCGTCGACCATGCCCTGAATACGCGCCTCATCAAGCATCAGGCGATCCATCATTGCGGGGCTCAGACCCTTGTCGCGGCCGAATTCCAGATCTTTTTGATTGGCTTCGATGATCCGTGCCCGATTGGCCCAAACCGCATCTGCGGCTGCAATCAGCGCTGCGTGCTTTCGTTCAGCTGTTGCGAAAGCCAGTTCACGCGAAGCGGCTTTGGCACGTTTCCCAAGATCTTCCATCAGAGCAGGAATGCTGTCGAAGTCTTTCATATCGCGTGCCTTTCAGATCATCTTATTGAAAGTTAAAGGGCCAGGTCGTCCCGGTGGATGAGGGCTGCGCGGCCTGGATAGCCCAGCGTCGATTCAATCTCAGAAGACTTACGCCCCTTGATCGCATCGGCTTCCTGCGCCGTATACCGGCTGATCCCCTGAGCCAGACGACGGGACTCCAGATCAAGGATGGCGACAGGATCGCCACGACCGAAATCTCCGGTCACTTCCACAATCCCGGCAGGTAGCAGGCTTTTGCCATTGGCCAGTGCCTTGGCCGCCCCCTCGTCCACTGTGATCTCACCCCGAGGTTTCATTGCCGAAATCCAGCGTTTGCGGGCTGCATGTGGATCCAATGTCGCAGTAAACCATGTGGAATTGGCACCGTTTTCGAGCGTTTTCAGAGGGTTCAGAACCGACCCTTCAGTAATTGCCATGGCGCAACCACCAGCGGTTGCCATCTTGGCCGCCAACAGCTTTGTCTTCATCCCGCCTTTGGACAGGCCCGATCCCGCATCACCAGCCATAGCTTCAATCTCAGGTGTGATCCTGTCGATTGTCTCGAAGCGCGTCGCCGAGGAATCTTCTTTTGGATTACCGGAATAGAAACCATCCACATCCGACAGCAGAATCAGTTGGTCGGCGCCTACTGTCACGGCGATTTGCGCGGCCAGTCGGTCATTGTCGCCATACCGGATTTCGTCCGTTGCGACCGTGTCGTTTTCATTGACGATCGGTACGACGCCTAACCCCAGCAGAGTTTCCAAGGTCGCGCGTGAGTTCAGATACCTGCGGCGATCTTCGCTGTCTTCAAGCGTCACCAGAACCTGCGCCGTTGTGATCCCATGGGGTGCCAACGCCTCTTCGTAGGCGCGTGCAAGCCGGATTTGCCCAACCGCAGCAGCAGCCTGCGACTGTTCCAAAGGCAGTGCCGCCATCGGCAGGCCCAATACTCCGCGACCAAGTGCAATCGAACCGGACGAAACAAGGATCACATCTTTCCCCTGCCCCTTGAGCCAGGAAACATCCTGCGCCAACGACAGCAGCCAGTCAGACCGCAGCAGGCCAGTGTCGCGATCAACCAGCAAAGCCGACCCGATTTTTACCACCAGACGGCGTGCCGAGGTCAGGGTTGCCAAGGCTGTGCCTCCTCAGCGGGTTTCTGACGCACACGGTTGTCGTCAATCTGGCTGCGCAGCGCCCGCAGAACTTCGGTTACACCCAGATGCGCCACACCGGACATCGTCATGACGGGGCCGCCCACGGCCTCCTCAAGCTCTGCGACGGCAAGGGCACGTTCTTCGTCATCCAGCGCGTCGATCTTGTTCAGAACAGTGATCCTGGGCTTTTCAGCCAGCTCGCCGCCATAGGCTTCCAACTCGTGAATGATCGTGCGGTAATCATCGGTGACCGTCGCAGAGGTGCCGTCGACCAGATGCAACAACACGGCACAGCGTTCCACGTGACCCAGAAAACGGTCACCAATGCCACGGCCTTCATGAGCACCTTCGATCAGGCCCGGGATATCGGCCACAACAAATTCGACGTTGTCCACGCCGACAACGCCAAGATTGGGGTGCAGCGTGGTAAACGGATAGTCGGCAATCTTGGGCCGCGCATTCGACGTGGCCGCCAGAAAGGTCGACTTGCCTGCATTCGGCATACCCAAAAGACCCACATCGGCGATCAGCTTGAGCCGCAGCCAGATTGTGCGGTCAATCCCCGCCTGCCCCGAATTGGCGCGGCGCGGGGCCTGATTTGTGGCAGATTTGAAATGCAGGTTGCCAAACCCGCCATTGCCGCCCTTGGCCAGCAGAACACGTTGCCCGACTTCGGTCAGGTCGCAGATGACGGTTTCTTCGTCTTCGTCCAGGATTTCAGTGCCAACCGGCACACGCAGAACGATATCGTCCCCATCCTTGCCGGTGCGTTGCTGCCCCCGGCCCGGTTGCCCGTTTTTGGCGAAGAAGTGCTGCTGATAGCGGAAGTCGATCAGGGTGTTCAGCCCATCCACAACTTCGGCCCAGACAGACCCGCCTTTGCCGCCGTCCCCGCCATCGGGGCCGCCGTATTCTATAAACTTTTCGCGTCTGAAGCTGACGCAGCCGCTACCGCCGGCCCCGGACCGGATGTAGACCTTTGCGAGATCGAGAAATTTCATGTGTGTCCCCTACTGCAAAGGCCCCATCGGCCACAAGTCAGAGTTTTTTACTGTATGTCCAGGTGGGCACATTCGCATCGCGTGCCACCGAATAGCTTTCCGCATCGCCCAGATACTGGAACCCACAATGGGTCAGGACCCGGGCCGAGGCCGGATTATCCTGAAACACACTGGCGAACATCGTCGCGTTCTCCAGCGGGTTGGCGTTAACAAGTGCTTCGACAGCCATCGAGGCAATGCCCGTGTTCCAATAGATCGGCGCGACCCAATAGCCGACTTCGGACTGATTCCGGTCAAGTCGTTTCAGCGAAATCACACCGATCAGTTCCGGACCTCCGTCCTTGGTGGCATCCATGACCCAGACGTCTTCATCCCGGTTGTCGGCCATCGAACGGGTTACAAAGGCTTCGATCGATCCGGGGGCCAGTGGATGTGCAATACTGGTGGTCATCCGCGCCACGCGCTCATCACCTGCATAATGCTCGATAAGGCCCATGTCCGACCGGCGCAGGGGGCGCAGATCGAACCGCTCGGTTTCAATGACCGGCTGATTAATTATTGTCTCAAGCTTCATTGGTGTGTTCCTCCTCCGAACAACACGAATAGTACGGACGCGACCGTAAGACCCGCCAACGTCCACATCAGATATTTTTCCGCCGGGCGACCTTCAACCGCATGCGCGATTCTATCCCCGGCAAAAGTCCAAATCGGGTGCAAAACGATCTGGCAGATCAACAAACTAAGAGCGATCGTGAGCGTTGCATCAAAGCTGGACGTCCCCGCCGCGACAAAGCCGGTAAAACCCGCAACAATCATGGCCCAGGCTTTTGGGTTCAGCGGATGCACGATCAACCCCGCCCAGAATCCCGGAACATCACCGACCGCATTTTCGCGCGACAATCGCAAATTCGCGATCTTCCACGCCAGCCAGCAAATATATGCAGCCGAAGCATATTTCAGCGCCGCGAAGACTGTCGGAACCTGTTCCGCCAGTTGCAGCAGGCCAAAGCCTACGGGCCAGATAATCAGCTGCTTGCCAAGCACGACACCGGCCACAAAAGGCAATGCGGCGCGAAACCCATAGCGCGCACCTGTTCCCAGCAGGACCATGTTGGCCGGCCCTGGCGTGCCGACCTGAGAGGCGGCAAATATCAGGAAACTGGTGGTTGCGACTGTCATTGGTTCTTTCGATCACGACTGCGTTAAAACGAGAAAGGGGACCGGCACTTTGTGCCGGTCCCCCATGAATTTTCTTAAACCTTCTGGGTCTCGGCTTACTCTGCGGCCTCCGCCACTGGCAGGACCGAAATAAAGGTGCGGTTTTTAAGTCCCTTGTGGAACTTCACGGCGCCATCGACAGTTGCAAAGATGGTGTGATCTTTGCCAATGCCTACGCCTTCGCCCGGCCAGAACTTGGTGCCGCGCTGACGCACGATGATGTTGCCTGCGATAGCGGCCTGGCCACCATACAGTTTTACGCCAAGGCGACGACCAGCTGAGTCGCGACCGTTACGGGAGGAACCGCCAGCTTTTTTATGTGCCATTCTCTCTCTCCTTAGCCTTTAGCCAATTCTTTGGCTTGCTCAACCCATTCGGGTTTCACTTTGACCGTTTCGATAGCAGCAATCTGCTCATCCGACAAGGCGGCCAGAGCGGCAAAGCTCGCGATACCGGCCTCAACCAGCTTCTTGGCGGCGGCAGGGCCGACACCGTTCAGTTGGGTCAGATCGTCAGCAGCGGCAGCAGCGGGTGCTTCAGCCTTGGCTACTGCTTTCTTGGCAGGCTTTGCAGCAGGTGCCGCTTCGCCAGCCGGAGCTGAACCGGTTGCAGCTTTGATGCCCGATTTGTCAGCGCCCGACGCCAGAATGTCGGTGATTTTGACCAGTGTCAGTTTCTGACGGTGGCCAACGGTACGCTTCGAGCTGTGCTTACGACGGCGCTTGACGAACTTGATGACCTTGTCACCTTTGATCTGTTCGATCACTTCGGCCTGAACGCCTGCGCCTGCAACGAATGGTGCGCCAACAACCGGAGCGTCACCGCCCAGCATCAGAACATCGTTGAATTGAACTTTTTCACCTGCGTCGGCAGCCAGCTTTTCAACGCGGAGGATATCGCCCGCCTGAACCTTGTACTGCTTGCCGCCAGTCTTGAGGACCGCAAACATGCGTCTTTCCTTTTCTAACCCGCGTTCTGTGGTCCCCTTTGCGGGTGTTTTGGCCCCAAGAAACTTGAAAGCCACCTCGAACAGCGCGCCCTTTTCGGGCTGTGTGAATGACCCCTGACAATGTCATGCAGGCCATATAATAACGATACCCGGCGCGGAAAACCGGCCGGGATGCGCGCTTATCCATAGAATGCAGGTAAAAGTCAACACCAAAGCGGCGTTAAAGATCGGACGCCCTCAGCGCCTGTGCAACCGCCTGCCCCAGGCGATAGGAAATATCATTGAACATGCGGTCAAAGCCGTCAAACACGGCGTCATTCAGGGCCCGTCCCGTTTCGGTTCTTGAAAACGCGATATTTTCGCGCATCTGAGCCTCGTCTAACGGGCGGTAGGCCATAAGAAGAAACGAGAAAAGCCACTCTTCGGTGTCCTCGCTCCGACTGTCCTTCTGCAACAAAAGCTCGGCCAGCAGTTCCTGATCGTCGGTCCTCGCATCAACATCAAGACCCCGAAAGAAGCTGTAGTCTGACGTCAATGCCCCCTGAACATTCTTTTCAATCAGGTTATTTGCCTCGATATATTCCTTGACCAAAGCGAACTGAGCGGTGCTGCGTTCTGCGGATTTATAGGCTTCTCGGGCCATGTCTTCGATTGCCTGATCCGACATGGCGCGCCGGGCCGAATTTTCCAGCGTTACGATGGTCTGGCCAAGATCGCTTTCAAAAAACAAGATGGCCTGATCAAGCTGAACATCGGACATGCCCGCCACGAAGGCGTCCGTCAAATGTTTCCGCATCCAAAGGGGATCGTAGATACGATTGACCTGCGCCTCGAAATAAGCGCCTCCCTTGTTGTCCAAAAAGGTATCATCAAGAGTCTCGCGATGGCCCTGCCCCTCGTGAACAAGGATTTCCATCACCTGCGTCAGACGCATGGCTTTTGCCAGTCGGTCGACTTTTCCATCGGCATATAGCGGCAGTGCCCAACTCAGAGCGACCACAAATGCCAGAACTACGCGCTGCATCAAATGTCCTGTGCCGGGTGCAATTCGGCCATCCGTGCGGCAAGAACCTCGAACCTCATGGCCATGATCTCATATTGGATGGCGTTCAACAGCTCGTAGACTTCCTGCATCAGCGGCTGTTCCAGCGCGTCAACATATGTATCCAAATCAGCGTCGGAAAAACCTTGATAGGTGTAAGCCGCACCGGCCAGATTAGACAGTTGCAGCGACTGGCGCATTGCCGGTTCATTTTGCTTCATCAATTCGCGCAGTTCATCCCCGCCCAACTGCAGCTCGATGACCCCCGATGCGCTGGCCGCCAGAAGGAAACGCACCTGAATTTCCTGCAAGGCACGCAGTGCCGTGCCTGTGGAATCAATCGCGTTGTTCATGCGTTTAAAACTTTCGACCCGTTTCGAACCGCTCTTGATCAGGTCAGAGATAATCCTTTGACCTGCCAATTGCTTGACGTCATCGTCTTCTTGCATGTGTGAGGCATTCTCGGCCTCGACGAGACGTTGCCCCAGATCAGACGCGTAAAACTCGACAGCGTGTGCCAGGGCCTCGTCGCTTAGGGTCTGCTCCAGAATGGAAACAGCGGTGTCGTGCATTGCATCGACTTCAAAAACCTCGTCCGTCAAACGGGTCCAGTCCGAGCCGAACCCCTCTGGGTCAACACCCAACATCTGCGGCGCGGACCGTGAGCTAAGGGCGATGCTTTCAAGAGCCACGTCAAACCCGGTTGTGGTCAGAAAGGCCTCGATCCGATCTCGGTTCGCTGCGGAAAGCTCCAGAGGAACCAGAACAAGTGCCAGAAACGGGGCGAGAAACCAAATGGCGATGCGGTGTGCAAACTGTGTCATAGCAATCAGAGTAGGTGTTTTACGCTGGCAGGCAACGGAAAATCCCGGCATTCACGATTTCCGGAATTTTCTGCTTGCACCCCCGTTCGTTCCTGACTAAATCCCCCCCTCACAGACCCCCGCGGAGAGGTGCCGGAGTGGTCGAACGGGGCGGTCTCGAAAACCGTTGTGGGTGCAAGCCCACCCAGGGTTCGAATCCCTGTCTCTCCGCCACAATTCCAATATCGAAAGCCGTTAGAAAACGTCTTCCGGTCGGATCTGGGTTCTCAGCAAAATTGCAAGTGGTCCGTTGTCAGAAACTGTAGTGGCTTAGGTCACCCGGCGTGTTCTTGCCGTGAAATCGGGTGCAATCAGCGTAGCCCGGCTCAAACCTCTATTCTGCTGAGAATTCACAGGAATTCCCCTTTGTATATCCGCTACATTTAACGCATCCCGGCGACACATTTTCCAAAGGAGACACACATGTCGCGTATTCTCATCCTCCTCATCATCGCCGCTGTCGGTGTTGGTGGTTACTACTATCTCAACCAGTCCGAACAAACCCCGGCTGAACAAGTGCAATCCGCAACGCAGGAGGCGGGCGATGCAGTGGCTGATGCCGCGGCAACCGCTCAGGAAGCTGCGACTGACGCGCTTGAAGACGCAACAGAACAGGCCAGCGAGGCAGCTTCATCCTTGACCGAACAGGCTCAGGAAGCCGCGTCGTCGGTTGCCGATCAAGCCAGCGAGGCGGCTTCTTCTGTCGCGGAACAAGCATCCGAGGCAGCACAGCAAGCCGGTGATCAGGTGGCGGCGCTGGCGGGTCAGGGACAGGAATTGCTGAACTCCTGGATTCAGGAAGGCAAGCTGGATCCCACCAATTTCGACTATGAAGGCATCATGACCTCGATTCAGGACAGCACATTGGCCACGGATCTGAAAGAACAGGCGATCAAGATCGTAGATGACATTAAAGAGTCGCCTGAAACCATCGCCTTGAAGATTCAGGAACTGACCGCGCTGTTGACGCAGCAATAACAAAGAAGGGGCCGGTAGCCCGTTCCCGGCCCCTACCCCTCACGCCTATTTTTCGGGCGTGCCCTTACGTTATCGTTTCTCTGAATTGACCCAGTGTGCGGCATTTGATTGGCTGCTCCGACACGATATCCGCGCTCAATGTCACCAGTCGGCAGTTTCCTGTTTAGACAGGTGTGCGCTTTGAACACGCCATCTAGAGGATGATCCCATGACTGACCTGCCCAAAACAATGAAAGCTGCTATCCTGAAACACGGCGGGTACTCGGACACTTCGACCGGACCAGTCATCGAGGATGCGGCTGATTGGCTTGAAGCAGCGGAACTGCCCGTTCCCAATCCCGGCTCCGGTCAGGTATTGATCCGCCTGCGCGCGTCGTCGGTCAATCCGTCCGACCTCCACTTTATCAAGGGTGAATATGGCCAGCCGCGTGTCAAAGGTGCCGCGGCCGGATTCGAAGGCTGTGGCGACGTCGTTGCAACCGGAAAAGGTGCCGAGGCGCTGAAGGGGCTGCGTGTCGCTTTCGTGGCCGCTGGATCCGGTGCCTGGGCGGAATACATAGTGACGCAGATGCAAATGTGCATCCCCTTGCGTCCGGATATTTCAGATGATGACGGGGCCGCGCAAATCGTCAACCCGCTTACCTCGATGGCGATGGTGGACATGGCAAGGGAAGACGGCGATGCATTTGTGATATCCGCTGCGTCCAGCCAGTTGGGAAAACTGATGTGCAGCCTCGGGCGTGATCTGGGGTTGAAACCCATCGCGCTGGTGCGCCGGGCCGAGACAGTCGAAATGCTGAAAAGTCTTGGAGCAGCCGAAGTGCTTGTGACGTCCGATCCTGAAGTCGTCGAGAAGTTTGCCGCGATAAGCGCCACGCTGAAACCTCGGGTCTTCCTTGATGCGGTGACGGATCAACTGTCCGAGAAACTGTTCTGCACCATGCCAAACCGGGCGCGCTGGGTCAGCTACGGCAAACTTTCGACCCAAGCGCCAACGCTTTTTCAGACAGGTCAGCTGATCTTCATGGGCAAACGGATCGAAGGTTTCTGGCTGACGCACTGGATGATGTCGACGCCGCCCGTTGACCAGATGCGGGTTGTGGCCGAAGTTCAGGCCCGCTTTGCCGATGGTCGCTGGAAAACGGATGTTTCCGAACACCTTACGCTTGAAAATCTTGTGCCGAATCTGGCTGACGCGCTGAAAAAGAGTGACGGAAAGGTGATTATCACCCCATAGTAGAATTCACCTGCGTTACCGGAGGATATACGCGGGCGGAACAAGACGCTGGAAAACCGGTGGAGGGAGGACAGTGTGGATAACGCGCAGCTGCTGATTAGCGGGCTGGCGAACGGGTGTGTCTACGGCCTGATCGCGCTTGGCTTTGTTCTGATCTACAAGGCTACCGAAGCGGTTAACTTTGCGCAGGGCGATTTCATGATGCTGGGCGCATTTGTGACCATCGGCCTGACAAATACCGAATATATGGGGTTGCCGTTCTGGCTCGCTCTGCCGGTATCATTGGGAATAATGGCCGCGCTCGGTTATCTTCTGGATCGCCTGATCATTCGCCGCCTGTTTGGTGAAAGCCAGACCGCCGTTGTCATACTGACCATTGCTTTGGGCTTTGTGATCCGTTTCATTGCCGGTCTGATCTGGGGGCACGAGCCGCAAACACTGCAAAACCCGCTTGCGGGCAAAGAAGTGCGTATGGGCGGTCTTGTGCTGGGGATGGAAGATGTCGCGATAATCGTCGTCACGGTGCTGCTGACATGGTCGCTCTATGTTTTCTTCAGCCGCACCAAACTGGGGCTGGCGATGCAGGGCGCCTCGCAAAACCAGCTGGCAGCTTATTACATGGGCATTCCCGTCAGGCGTGTTCAGGGATGGGTCTGGGCTTTGGCCGGAGGCGTTGCGGGAATTGCCGGAATTCTCTTTGCTGCAAAAGGTGCTGTGGATCCGACAACCGGATTGCTGGGTATCAAGGCGTTTGCCGCCGCCGTTATCGGCGGGTTCGGCAGTTTGCCGGGTGCATTGGCCGGAGGGCTGATTGTCGGTGTTATCGAACCCTTCGCCAGCCGGTACATTGCGGCAGGTTATAGCCAGGTCGCGCCATACGCTTTGCTGCTTGCCGTCCTGATCTTCCGACCAAACGGGCTGTTCAGTCAGGTCCGGGTCAAGAAAGTCTGAGCCATGCGTATCGTTTTCAAAACCGACTACATGCAGGATATCCGCCCGTGGAAAGACGGGTTCCAGTTGCGCCTTTATCTGCTTCTTCTGTTTGTCGTCGCGGCTGCGCCTCTCGTGCTGGACGATTTCTATCTGGGTGAACTGACAAACGTTCTGATCTGGACCATTGCCGGTCTGGGTCTGATGATCCTGACTGGACATACAGGGCAAGTCAGTCTGGGCCATGCGGCCTTTCTGGCCTTCGGCTGTTACGCCAACATGGCCCTGATTGAGGCAGGCGCGCCTTTTCTGGTCGCTTTTCCGCTGGCCGGAATTCTGACCGGGATCGCGGGCGTGACCGTCGCAGTCCCTGCACTGAGGCTTCATGGTATCTACCTGGCGATCTTTACCATGGCGCTGTCCATCCTGATGGATGACATCATTGTTCTGTCCGAGCCGATCACTGGTGGTGTCGCGGGTAAATATATCGGCGGGGTCGAGGTCTTTGGCCTTACGGTTGACCGCTGGGGGACGCCTGATCTTTTTTTCTGGCTGGTTCTGTCTGTCACCATTCTGGTCACGTTGGGTTACGTAAACCTGCTGCGTGCCCCTTTGGGACGCAGCTTCATCGCCGTGCGCGACTCCGAGGTTTCGGCGCAGGCAATGGGTATCGATATCGCCCGAACAAAGATGATTTCGTTTGCCCTGTCCTGTGCGGTTACAGGTTGGGCCGGCGCGTTGATGGGGCTGTTTGCTGGTGCGTTTAACAATGAAACCTTCAGCGTCCTGATCTCGATCCAATTGCTGATGATGATCGTTATAGGCGGGCTGGGCTCGATTCATGGCGCGTTTCTGGGCGCGATTGTTATCGGATTTTTGCCGCAGTTTCTATCGATTTCAAAGGAATATGTCGGCGCGATCATCGGCGGAAACACCGTTGCCATTCCGGGGCTGGAGTTCGGCATCTTTGGCATGATCCTGATCGGCTTCATCCTTTTCGAACCCATGGGCATCTATGGCCGTTGGCTGAAAATCCGCACCTGGTTCGAACTGTTTCCCTTCTATCGCAAGGACATGTTCAAACGGCAGAAATCCTATCTCAAGACGGAGCGTCTGAGATGAACTTGCTGGAATTTGAAAACGTTACCCTGAAATTTGGTGGTCTGACAGCCGTGGACAACTTGTCCTTCGAGGTTCAGCAGGGCGAAGTCTTTGCCATAGTCGGGCCGAATGGCGCGGGCAAATCGACGGTCTTCAATCTGATCTCGCGCTTTTACGAACCGTTTTCAGGGTCGATCCGGTTTGATGGTCACGATCTGCTTCAGGTTAAACCGTCTGGCGTGGCTGCCTTTGGGGTGGCGCGAACCTTCCAGAATATCGAGCTGTTCGAACACGCAACTGTCCTGCAAAATCTACTGGTCGGAAGACACAGGCATCGGACAACGAACTTGATTTCAGAACTTTTGTTCACCCCTGCGGTCCGACGGCAAGAGTTGGAGAGCCGGGAAAAAGTCGAACAGATCATCGATTTCCTCGACCTGCAGGCCTATCGCGACAAGATGATTTCAGGGCTGCCTTATGGCGTACGCAAAGTGGTCGAAGTGGCACGTGCCCTGGCGACCGATCCCAAGCTGCTGTTGATGGATGAACCAGCCTCGGGACTGTCGGTGGAAGAGACGACCGATATGCGCTGGTGGATCGACGATATCCGGCGGCAAATGGGAATTACCGTACTGATGGTCGAACACGACATGGGATTGGTATCGGGCGTGTCCGACCGGGTCCTGGCCATGGCAGATGGGGCAAAGCTGGCCCTCGGGTCTCCGGCAGACGTGCAATCGCATCCAGCCGTGATCGAGGCATATCTGGGGAAAGCCTCATGAACGCCCCGATCTTGCAAGTCCGCAATATCGAAAGTTTTTATGGCCCAATCATGGCCATTCGGGGCGTTTCGCTGGATGTTCACGAAGGAAAAATCGTGTCGATCCTTGGCGCTAACGGCGCGGGCAAGACCACATTGATGAAAACCATCTCTGGCGTGATGGACCCGGAAAAGGGAACAATCACCTTTGATGGCGGCGACATTCAGGGCTGGGAACCGCACAAGATTGTCCAGCGCGGGTTGGTTCACATCCCGGAAGGGCGCGAAGTTTTTCCACTGCTGACGGTTGATGAAAACCTAAGCCTCGGCGCCTACACCCGCAAAGACAAAGACCAGATCGAACAGGATCGTGAGCTGGTCTTCCGTTATTTTCCGGTTCTGAAAAACCGTCGGTCGCAAGAGGCCGGAACCCTTTCGGGCGGACAGCAACAGATGCTGGCCATAGGGCGCGGATTGATGGCCCGGCCTCGTATCATGTTGCTGGATGAGCCGTCTTTGGGCCTGTCCCCTCTGCTGGTGCAAGAGATCTTCGGCATTCTCAAGCGCTTGAACGAAGAGCAGAATATGACGATGTTGCTGGTTGAACAGAATGCCAATGCGGCGTTGGAACTGGCGCATCACGGCTATGTCATGGAGGTGGGTCGCATCGTCATGGACGGTGCCGCGGATGCGCTTTTGCGATCCGAGGATATTCAAAGCTTCTATCTTGGAAAACAAGAAGAAGGCGCGCGCGAAAGCCGCCGCTGGAAGCGGAAAAAGACGTGGAGGTAAAACGGATGGACGCCACGCCCCTCCCCCCTCAGGTCGTGATAAACGGCGTTCAGTTCAACGCAACGGCAGGACAGCGCCCGGTACGCGTTGATGGCTGCATCACCATTGCTGAGTTGTTCCAACGCCGATGTGCCGAACTGGGCGGCCGAACGGCGCATCGCGAAAAAGACCTGGGTATCTGGAAATCCTATTCCTGGGCCGATTACTGGCAGCATGCCAAATGGATCGGGCTGGCCTTGCGCAAGCTGGGACTGGAACGCGGCGACGTGGTCTCAATCCTGTCCGAGGACCGCAAGGAATGGGCATGGCTCGACATGGGCATTCAGGGCGTTGGCGGTATCGCTTCCGGCGTCTATACCACGGATTCCGCCAGTCAGTTGCAATACCTGGTCAACGACAGCGGCACCAGGTTTCTGATTGTCGAGGATGAAGAGCATCTGGACAAGTTTCTGGGAATTGAGGCCGAGGTTCCTGATCTGATCAAGGTGATCATCCTTGAGGACGAAGGGCTGCATGACCTGAACCATCCGCGCTGCATGATGATCGACGAGCTGTTCGCCTTGGGCCAAGAGGCGGAACTGGCCGAGCCCGGGCGCTTCGAAGCGGAAATCGCATTGGCCAAACCGCAGGACATTGCCTTGCTGGTCTATACGTCGGGTACAACCGGTCAGCCGAAAGGCGCAATGCTTAGCCATGAAAACATCCTGGCCGCCATCGAATCCGCTGCACGGGTGCTGCCAGCGCTGCCCAGCGATGAACAGCTGTGTTTCCTGCCTCTGTGTCACATTCTGGAACGCGATGTTTCGGTCTATTTCCCCTTGGCGGCCCGCTGCACTGTCAATTTTGCCGAAAGCCCTGAAACTGTTTTCGCAAACCTTCAGGAGGTTTCGCCCTCAACCTTCACAGCGGTGCCAAGGGTTTGGGAAAAGATCTACTCACACGTCCAGATCCTGACACAGGAAGCCACGCCTTTGGGGCGGCTGGCATTCGGCCTGGCATTAAAAACTGGTGCGCGCCGTGCCGGATATCTGAGCGCAGGCCAACCAGTTCCATACGGCGTCGCCACCAGATTCTGGTTCTGGGATCAGCTGGTTTTGAAAAACCTGCGCCGAATGTTGGGTCTGGACAAACTGCGACGAGGCGGAACAGGCGCCGCGCCAATCTCGACCGATCTGCTGAAATGGTACTGGTCCATCGGCGTGTCGTTGGTGGAAGGGTTCGGGATGACCGAAACTTCGGGCCTCGCCACGCTCAACACCATAGACAGCAATAAGATCGGAACCATAGGCAAAGCTGTCGAAGGGTGCGACATTCGCATCTCGGACGATGGCGAAATCCAACTAAAGGGCCTGAACATTTTTCAGGGATACTGGCGCAACAACGCGAAGACAGCAGAAACCTTCACCGCCGATGGCTGGCTGCGTACCGGGGATATGGGGTCAATAGATAAGGATGGCTATGTCACCATCACGGGCCGCCTGAAGGATATCATCATCACCGCAGGTGGTAAGAACATCACCCCAGCCGAGATCGAAAGCCGCCTTAAGTTCAGTCATTATGTCGCGGACGCAATCATCATCGGGGACAGGCGCAAATTTCTGACGGCACTGATCATGATTGATCAGGAAAATGTCGAAAAATACGCGCAGGGCCATAAAATCCCCTTCTCGAATTTTGCCTCGCTATGCGCGGCACCGGAAATCAGGCAGTTGATCAGTTCGGAAATTGCCGCTGTTAATGCAGAATTTGCGCGGGTCGAACAGATCAAGGATTTCCGTCTGATCGACGTCCTGCTGACCGCTGAAGACGACGAACTGACTGCGACGATGAAGCTGAAACGCGGACTGGTTGAAAAGAAACACGGGCATCTGATCGAAGACATGTACACTTGACCAAAAGATTAACGGGAGGAAAGAGATGAAGAAATTACGCAACAGTCTGGCGGCTGCCTCACTGCTGACAGCATCGGCAACACTTGGTTGGGCGCAAACACAGGGCGTGACCGATGATGAGATTGTCATTGGTTCTGTCAACGACCTGAGCGGGATATTCGCCGCAGTGGGTGTTCCGGCAACCAAAGGTGCAAATGTCGTCTTTGATCGGGTGAATGCAGCCGGTGGCGTGCACGGGCGAAAAATTCGTTACGTGGTCGAAGACAACGGCTATCAGATGCCACGTGCGATGCAGGGCTATAACAAACTGCTCAATCGCGACAAGGTATTTGCCATGCTGCAATCGCTTGGCACGCCGATGAACATGGCAGGGTTCAAGCTGTTGGATCCCAAAGGCATTCCCAACGTAGCGCCTCTTACAGCTGCGCGTCAGATGTTGCAGGAACCCATGCGGAACAAGTTCACCTCCTTCTCGACCTATTTCGATCAGGCGCGTGTCGGTGTGAACTATCTGGCTGGCGAGTTTGGCTCAAAGACGGTCTGCACCATGTACCTGCCGACAGATTTTGGTGAGGAAATTCTAGAAGGCAGCAAGGCCGGAGCCGAAGAAGCCGGGCTCACTTTTGGATCAGAAACCACCCATAAACCGGATGAGACAGATTTCGTCGGATCGCTGAGCAAGCTCAAGGAAGAGGGTTGTGATATCGTCACCATGGCGCTTGGGGTGCGGCAGGCGATCACTGTCGTGGGCACCGCTAAGAAAATGGGCCTGACCGATATGAAATTTCTCGGCACATCAGCCAGTTTCCTGACGGTCGTGGCGCAGGTTCCTGGTGGCGTGACCGATGGATTCTACGCGGCAGCCTCATGGCAGGACCTTTGGGCACGCGCGGATCAACCTGCCCCGGCCGCATTTATCGAGGAATACAAGGCAGCCACAGGCGAAGATCCGGTCGGATTTGCCATGCTGGGTTATTCGGCGGCTGAAATGATGGTTAAGGCGTTGGAGGCCGCAGGCCCTGATCTGACGCAGGACAGTTTCATCGCAGCGATGGAAACGCTGGATTATCAGGACGATCTGGTTGGCAACCACATAACCTATGGTCCTGAAGACCATCAGGGCGCGGATACTGTGTTCGTCAACGTTGTTGAAAACGGTGCGTGGAAACTCGTTTACGAAGAATGAATCCCTGACCCGCGCAAAGCAAAAGGGCTCGCAAGTGCGAGCCCTTTCTTTTGGGTATTCCCGGCGAATTAACGCTTCGAGAACTGGAACGAACGGCGGGCTTTGCGCTTACCGAATTTCTTACGTTCCACAACGCGGCTGTCGCGGGTCAGGAAGCCAGCGGCTTTCAGTGCGCCACGCAGGTTCGGATCATAGAGTTGCAGCGCTTTCGAGATGCCGTGCTTAACCGCACCGGCCTGACCGGTCAGGCCACCGCCTTTGACGGTTGCAACAACGTCGAATTCACCTTCTACGCCGGCAACCTGGAACGGCTGGCGCAGGATCAGCTGCAGAACGGGGCGTGCAAAATAGACGTCCTGATCTTTGCCGTTTACGGTGACTTTGCCGGAACCCGGCTTGATCCAAACGCGGGCAACAGCATCTTTACGCTTGCCAGTGGCATAGGAGCGGCCCAGCTCGTCACGTACGGGTTCACGTACGATGACTTCTTCGGCCACGGTTTCAACGCCTGCGACGGCGCTCAGCTCTTCGAGAGTATTGATCTGATCAACCATCGGTCATTAGCTCCGGGTGTTTTTCTTGTTCATGGACTTGACGTCCAGAACTTCGGGGGCCTGGGCCTCGTGCGGGTGCTCGGCACCGGCATAGATACGCAGGTTGGTCATCTGCTGGCGCGACAGGCGGTTGCCTGGCAGCATACGCTTGACGGCCTGGAAGACAACACGCTCGGGGTGTGCGCCATCCAGGATCTGCTGTTTGGTGCGCGACTTGATGCCGCCCGGGTGGCCAGTGTGCCAGTAGAAGTTTTCTTCGCGCTTCTTGCCGGTCATCTGGATTTTGTCAGCGTTGATCACGATGACATTGTCGCCCATGTCCATGTTCGGAGTAAACGACGCTTTGTGCTTGCCACGCAGGCGCATGGCGACGATCGAAGCAAGACGGCCCAGAACAACGCCTTCAGCGTCGATCAGGATCCACTTCTTGTCGATGTCTGCAGGTGTTGCAGAAAAGGTTTTCATGGCAGGATAGTCCTGTTTGATGTGAAAGACCGCCCCAGCGGAGCGGCCCGAATTCGATGGACGGGTTTTATGAGGTGCCTGCACGCAGGTCAAGCGGCATTAGTCTTATTTATGCATGTAAAACCAAATACTTAGAAAATAGGTATTATATTACCCCATATTCAAACGCTGATTTGTTCAGGCGGATTGTCCAATAGAACACGCAGGCGCTGCATCGCGTCCTCGAACCGTTCCAGTGACACATGACCATTCATGGCAATACGTACCGCGTTCGGCGCGCGTCCATCGCGCAGCGCGAACTCGTCGGCGGATCGGAGTTGTATACCTTCCCGCTCGGCCGCGCGACTGAATGCAGCCGACCGCCAGCCAGACGGAAGGCTCAGCCAGACAAAGGGAACGTCCGGGGCCCAGTTCAGATCAAACCCACCCAGGGTATTGACGGCAACGCGTAGATAATCCCCCATCCGCGTGCGCACATCCTTGGCGATCTGACGCGTACGCGGATCGGACAGCAGAAGGCGGGTCAATTCCGCCAAGGGCTGGGCCAATCCGAAATATCCGTATTCAGCGGACCGGCGCAGATCCACACTTTTTTCTCTGGGGGCGATAGCAAAACCCACACGCAATGCCGGTGTCAGAATCTTCGAGATTGATGACACATGCCATCCCCGTTCAGGCGCCAGTGCCCGAAAGCTGGGCTCTCGGGCATCGCCCATGCGATAGCAATCATCTTCAATGATCTGCAAATCAAAGCGACGGGCAATCTCAACGATCTCTTTCCTCCGCTCCAACGGTGTGTGTGCGCCCGTTGGGTTTTGAACTTCTGGCGACACGCAGACGGCCTGCGCTGTCGTGTGGCGCAGAACATGTTCTAACGCTGCCGGATCGACACCCCATCTGTCCATCTTCACACCGACCACTTCCGCGCGCATCAGTTCGCCTGCGCGACGGAACCCGGCATAAGACAGGTCCTCGACCAGTACGACAGGTTTGGGCCCGCGCAGGATCGTCTGAAACACAACGCAAAGCCCGTTCTGGCCGCCATGTGTCAACACAATATCATCATGGGTCAGTGCGCCCAGCGGAAGGTCTGACAACCAGTCCACAACCGCCTGTCGCACGGGCTGGTACGCGTCACGCGTCGGGTAATTCAGAAACAAACCCGGATCGGCTTGCGACACTTTTTTCAGACATTCACGGATCAGGGACACCTGCCCCATATCTGCCAACCTAGGGCTGAACAGACTTACATTGGCATTGTATTTGTCGTCCCGAAGATGCAGTTGCCGCGCCCAAACGTCGTCAAGAATGGGCGATTTTGGCAGCGCAACAAATGTACCACGCCCGACTTCGGCTTGTAACAACCCCTCATCTGTCAGGATTGTATAGGCGCGCGCGACTGTACCAGGCGTTATTTGCAGGCGATACGCCAGTTCGCGCACCGGAGGAAGTTTGACGCCCACTTCCAAAGATTTGTTATCTATGGCTTTTCGAATTGTGTCAGCAACCAGAGTGTATTTCGGTCCTTTGGATTTCGGTAGCGCCTCTGGCCAAATTGTATCCATTACAATTCTTCCTTTGCTTTTGACACAATTTCAAATGTATCAGTCACGTGTACCAAGTACAACTGATTTGTGTCAATACAATTGAAAGGAATTCCGAGATGACACGCACAATGCACACCCCCGCCCTTCTGCTGCTGACCGACAGCCCCCGGCTGCCTCTGGCCGCTGCACTGGCCGTGCGGTTTGCGGCAGCGGTCACTCAATGGGAGCGTCGTCGCCGTAGCCGCGTCAATCTTAGTTATCTGGATGACCGCTTGCTGAAAGACGTCGGTCTGACACGCCATGATGCGCGCCGCGAGGTAAAGCGCCATTTTTGGCAGATTTAACTGATCCCCAGTCCCATTATTGGGACCTCTTCCTGGGCCGGGGCTTGTCCCCGGTCTTTTTTATCCGAATTTCGCGGCCGCGGACCCTGCAGGTGGCAGGGAATAGGTCATCGTCGCTCTGGCAACAGGGTCTTCCGCGCCATCGGAATACATAAGTACGTCACCGACGGCCAAAGTCCGGCCCAGTTTCAGCAGGCGACATATAGCAATCATGTCCGTGTTGCCTGCTGGTTTGCGTAGAAAATCCAGGGAACTGTTCGTTGTGACCGCCAGGGATTGACGCCCTTTTCGCGCCAGAACCATCGCGTATACACAAACATCAGCCAGCCCAAACATGGATGGTCCCGAAACCGTACCCCCCGGCCGCAGATGCTGATCCTTCACAACAAGGCGCATGGTGATTGTATCTTCGGTCAGGTCCTCGACGACAAAGTCTTTATGCACCTGCGGGAAAACCTCCTTTAGGTATTGTGACAGTTCGTCCCGGTTCATTGCCAAAGCCATGCTTTCCCTCCTGCTCATACCGACCTAGAGTTGGCCCAACATGGGATCGGAGGGCAAGATGGCAATTCTGGAACGTAACGACACCGGCGCTGTTGCACGGCTTACAATGAACGCCCCAGAGCGGCTGAACGCGCTGAGTGACGAGATGCTGTCGGCGTTTCAGGCTAAACTGGACACGTTGCGTGAAGACACGTCGATCCGGGCTGTGATCCTGGCGGGTCAGGGTAAGGTTTTTTGCGCCGGGCACGACCTGAAACAGATGACGGCCGGACGCCAGTCCGAAGATGGTGGCAAAGCTTATTTCAATGACCTGTTTTCGCGCTGCGCGAAAGTGATGATGTCGATCCAGTCCCTACCCCAGCCCGTCATCGCACAGGTCCACGGCATTGCAACCGCCGCCGGGTGTCAGCTGGTAGCCACCTGTGACATGGCCGTCGCCGCGGAAGGCACAAGGTTTGGGGTGAACGGCGTCAATATCGGTTTGTTCTGCTCGACACCAATGGTGGCCCTCAGCCGCAATATCCCCAGAAAGCAGGCATTTGAAATGCTGACGACTGGTGAATTCATATCAGCCGAACGTGCGGCTAATTTGGGTTTGGTCAACCGCGTTGTCCCCGAGACGCGTCTTGAACACGAAGCCAATGCGCTGGCAGAACTGGTTGCTTCCAAGCTGGGATCCGCTGTCAAAATCGGTAAAGAGGCGTTTTATCAACAGCTTCTTATGCCGCTGGATCAGGCTTATGCCTATGCCGGTGACGTAATGGCGCAGAACATGCTGTACCGGGATACAGAAGAAGGCATTTCAGCCTTTATCGAAAAACGTCCCCCAAATTGGTCCCAATAATGCAATTGTTTTGCACATTTTTCGCCACTGTTTTGAATTTTGCACTTTCCAAAAGGGCGACACTGTGGCAAAGCTGGGTCGAGGCCAAGGCCTCAGGACACTTTTGGGTCGCCGTGGGCGGAAGGTCCCTCCAGCTGGTCTCTCTCACCAGCGCTGACAATCCCGCAACGGCGACCCCAAGACCCCTTCTATAAAATTCGTGAAACCGCTTTGCCTCAGTTGCGCCCGATTGTGGTCTGCCCTATGTGGCATCGCATGACACAAGTTTTGCATATTGTAGGCGGCGGCATGGCCGGGTCAGAGGCGGCCTGGCAAGTTGCTGAAATGGGCGTGGATGTTGTGATCCACGAAATGCGTCCGACCATCGGCACCTTTGCACATCAGACCGGCAATCTGGCGGAAATGGTGTGCTCGAACTCGTTCCGCTCGGATGATGATGAGCAGAACGCAGTGGGTCTGCTGCATTGGGAAATGCGTGCCGCCAATGGGTTGATCATGACAACAGCCGATGAACACCGCCTGCCAGCCGGTGGCGCGCTGGCTGTGGACCGTGACCCGTTTGCAGAAAGTGTGACCACAAAACTTCGCGCCCACCCACGCGTGACGGTAACCGACGAAGAAGTGACGACCCTGCCCAGCGATGGCCAGTGGATATTTGCGACCGGCCCCCTGACGTCGCCCGCGCTGGGTCAGTCCATCCAGGCCGAGACAGGGTCTGACGCACTTGCCTTTTTCGACGCCATCGCACCGATCGTCTATGCCGAAAGCATCGACATGAGCAAAGCGTGGATGCAATCACGCTACGACAAGGGCGAGACCGAAGAAGAGCGGACGGCCTATCTGAACTGCCCGATGGACCGGGATCAGTACGAGGCCTTCATAGACGCGCTTCTGGCAGCAGAAAAAACCGAATTTCACGAAGGCGAGGCAGCAGGTTACTTCGACGGCTGTCTACCCATCGAGGTTATGGCCGAACGCGGTCGCGAAACGCTGCGCCATGGTCCGATGAAACCGGTCGGGCTGACCAACCCGCATGAGCCCGGCGTGAAACCACATGCAGTGGTGCAGTTGCGCCGCGATAACGCATTGGGCACCTTGTTTAACATCGTGGGTTTCCAGACAAAGATGAAATACGGCGCCCAGACCGACGTGTTCCGTATGATCCCTGGCTTGGAAAATGCCAGCTTTGCCCGGTTGGGCGGCATTCACCGCAATACGTTCATCAACTCTCCCACGCTTCTGGATTCGCAAATGCGGTTGAAATCCAAACCCAACATTCGGTTTGCTGGACAGATCACGGGTGTGGAAGGCTATGTAGAAAGCGCCGCGATGGGGTTGCTGGCTGGTCGGTTTGCCGCTGCTCAGATTTTGGGGCGTGACCTGCCCGCTGTTCCGCAAGACAGCGCAATGGGTGCTTTGATTCACCACATTACGGGTGGTGCCGAGGCCAAGACCTTTCAGCCGATGAACGTGAATTTCGGCCTGTTTCGCCCCGTGGATGGCCTGAAAGGCGGGCGTCGGGGTCGTAAAGACCGGTACAAGGCCTATACCGACCGGGCCAAAGCTGAATGGAGTACTTGGTTGGAACATTGCTGACTGGACGCGTAATGCGGACTCGGCCTAGCATGCTGGAATGAACGACACGTTTCTGAACAGCACATACAACCTCGGCACGCCTGAAGCGACTGAAGCGCACTATCAGAACTGGGCTGCAACCTATGAAAAGGAAGTCGGTGAGCACGGTTACGCCACGCCGGGCCGTGTAGCAGCGGCTTTGTGGTCTTTCGCACCGAAGCCGCAGACCCCAATTCTGGACTACGGCTGCGGCACCGGGTTGTCGGGGCTTGCCCTGCGCGCTGTTGGCTTTGAAGTCATCGATGGGATGGACCCAACAGAGAACATGCTTCAGGAAGCCGCCAGCAAGGGCGTTTATCGAACACTGACCGGATTCGATATCGCCAAGCCCGCGCCGTTGAAGCGTGGGGAGTACACGATGATTACTGCCATAGGAGTGATCGGAAAAGGTGCTGCCCCACCCGAGACACTGGATTTGTTGATGCACGCGTTGCCCAAGGGTGGTTTGCTTGGCTTTTCGCTGAACGATCATGCGTTGGCGGACCATAAATTCACCTGCCGTCTGACGGATTGGGTCGACATGGGGGCCGCACGTTTGTTATTTCGTGAACACGGCCCCCACCTGCCCGGTATCAACCTTAACTCTGACGTGTATGTATTAGAAAAAGCGTGACTCTCGTAACGCGCTTTGCGCCATCCCCAACAGGCCCCCTTCACCTTGGGCACGCATATTCTGCGTTGGTTGCCAGCGATCGGGCTGCTTCTGAAAGCGGCCGGTTCCTGCTGCGAATTGAGGATATCGATCAATCCCGCTCGCGACAGCTATGGGAGGATCAGATTTACCACGACCTCAGATGGTTGGGGCTGACATGGCCGGAGCCCGTGATGCGCCAATCGGATCGTTTGGGCTTTTACCACAAGGCGCTGGATCAGCTATGGGCGCAGGGTCTTTTGTATCCATGCACGTGTAATCGCAAAGATATCGCCGCTGCAACCAGTGCGCCGCAGGAAGGCGCACCCATGCTTGGACCCGACGGGCTTGTTTACCCTGGGACTTGTCGAAAAAGGTTTGTTGGCAAAGATTTATCGGAACTTCCTCGTCCAACTCAGGACCCATTGCGATTGGACGTGGTCAAGGCGTGTCAGACGGTCCGCAACCCCGACAGGTATCAGTTTCTTGAGCTGGGTTCGGGTCCGGACGGCGAAACCGGCATTGTCACCTTTTCGCCTGATGAGTTGATTGCCACCATAGGTGATGTTGTTCTGTCCCGCCGTGACATGGGGACGTCGTATCATTTGTCCGTCGTACTTGACGACGCAGCTCAGGGTATAACACAGGTGGTACGGGGACGGGACTTGTTTGACGCGACCCGCATCCACGTTCTGTTGCACGTGTTACTGAACCTGCCGACACCCGAGTATTTCCACCACGACCTGATCCGCGATGATGCAGGCAAACGGCTGGCCAAACGCGATGATGCCCGCGCGATCTCAAAATACCGGGCCGAAGGGGCTAGCCCGGGCGACATACGCCGAATGGTTGGGCTTTGACCCCTACTCCATTGGCGCCATCAGTTCAGTTTCGACCCCATCCCGAACGGCGGTAAAAAAACAGGTTCGTCGGTTGGTATGACAGGCTGCTCCGGTTTGACGGACGAGAACCAATAGACAGTCCCGGTCGCAATCGATCCGGAAATCCACCAATTCCTGCACATGGCCCGAGGTTTCGCCCTTGATCCAGAAAGCCTGCCGCGAGCGTGACCAATAGGTCACCCGCCCGGTTTCGAGGGTCTTTTCAACCGCCTGTACATTCATCCAGGCCATCATCAGGACCTCGCCTGATGTTTCATCCTGCGCAATCGCCGGGATCAGACCCGCCTCATTAAATCTCAAAGTAGAGGGATCAAACACGACTGGGTCAGACATCTCAAAAACCTTTTGCATCCGGTGGGCTCGCCACTATGTATGGGTAACACACGACGAGGGAAAGCCATGAGCGGCGAGAACGACCTGATTAAGCTGTACTCTGGGCGCATTCTGGCGCTGGCTGCGGATATTCCGCATCTTGAGCGACTGGAAGATCCCGATGCAACCGTCAAGAAACGCTCACCTTTATGCGGATCGACAGTAACTGTGGACATCAAGGTTCGCGATGGTCAGATCAGTGCCTTTGGTCAGGACGTCAAAGCCTGCGCTTTGGGGCAAGCGTCTGCCTCGGTCGTTGGGGATGCAATAATTGGCGCGTCGCGGGCGCAGGTCGAAGCTGCGCGCGATCAGTTGGCGGCCATGCTCAAGACTGGCGGCCCTGCACCTGATGCGCCGTTTGATGGGCTTGAGGTGCTTATGCCCGCACGGGATTATAAAAACCGCCACGCGTCGATCCTGCTGGTTCTGGATGCCACGGCTGAGGCCATGGCGCAGGCTGAACAGGCAAACTGCGCCTGATTATAGCTATTTGGCGTAAACCCGTTTACCCTCTGCCCAGATTTCAGGAGGGATGGGTTTGAATAATTTGCTCGAGCATTTCGTGACGCTTTGGGTCGTTATCGACCCGATTGGAACAATTCCCGTTTTCATTGCAGTTACTGCCGGATTGGACGCGGCAGGCCGGCGGCGGACAGCGATGTTAGCAGCCGTGATAAGTGCTGCCGTATTGCTGTTCTTCCTTGTATTTGGTCAGGTGCTGATCGAAGCGCTGGATATCGGGTTGAATTCTTTTCAGGTCGCTGGCGGCATTATCCTGTTTCTGTTTGCCCTGACGATGATCTTTGGTGAAAGCAAACAAGAGGTCGAACAACGGCAAGCCGAAGAAGATCGTGAAGACGCGTACCACCAGCAGAACCCGGCGATTTTCCCGCTTGCCGTGCCTTCTCTGGCATCCCCCGGCGCAATGCTGGCAATCGTTATCCTGACTGACAACCACCGTTACAGCATCGCCGATCAGGGTATCACTGCGCTTGTCATGCTATCCGTATTGCTGGTTGCGTTTGTACTGATGCTTTTGGCCGAGCCCATCATTCGGCTGATCGGTCATTCAGGCGCGGCAATCATCAGCCGTGTCATGGGCATGATCTTGGCCTCGGTAGCTGCTAACTCAGTCCTGTCCGCGCTGTTGGAGATCTTCAAAACCGGCCAATTGTAAAAAAAGCCGCCGCGCTTTCCGGGCGAAAGGGCGGCGGCAGGTATTGCGTGTCTCGCGTGGGGTCCGGTGTACCGCGCGGGGCCGAGGCATGGCCCCTCAAGGGGTTTGGGACAGGCAGGTCACCCTTGACTGAAATGGGGATGACAGCGCGGATTTTTCGGCACGAGATCGCAGGCAGAAAGGCTTAGAAACCAACCGGCAGGTGAAGGGCCACCATCAGCATCACGACCAAAGACAACACGCCAACGGCATCCTGCAGGATGGTCGATTGCGCGCGGCTGAAAGCGGTCTTGATCTGGGTCAGCATAGGGTCACCTCCGGTCAGAGTTTTAATCCTTTGTTGACCTTTTGTTCTCATATTTCCAAGCACAGGTAAAGAACTTTTTGAGAACATTTGTGAACTTTAGGGAACGTTACAGCTAACCCACTGAAATCAAACGGATCGCCTGATCCTGTTTCATCAGCCACAAAAGTACACGTGCGGCCCTTCCCCTGTCCGAAGTCAGTTTGGGATCGGTCGTTAGCAGCGCCCGCGCATCGGATTGGGCGACGGCCATCAATCCTGCCTGACGTTCCAGATCCGCGATATGGAATTTTGGCAACCCGGATTGCGCAGTTCCGATCAGATCGCCCGCGCCT
Source organism: Ruegeria sp. AF1 (assembly GCF_056542125.1). Classification (NCBI taxonomy): domain Bacteria; kingdom Pseudomonadati; phylum Pseudomonadota; class Alphaproteobacteria; order Rhodobacterales; family Roseobacteraceae; genus Ruegeria; species Ruegeria sp. AF1. The sequence goes on along the minus strand of NZ_JBQFZG010000001.1, from coordinate 289,530 downwards.
CGCATCTCAAGGTCAGTTTCCGAGATTCGGAAGCCATCCTCTGTCTCGCGCAGAACCTCCAGCCGCTTGCGCCCTCCCTCGCTGAGCGGTGGTTGATACATCAGCAAACAGGTGGATTCCGCATCCCCGCGCCCGACGCGCCCCCGCAACTGGTGCAATTGCGCCAGCCCAAAGATCTCGGCCCGTTCAATGACCATGATCGTTGCGTTGGGTACGTTCACGCCGACCTCGATCACCGTCGTGGCAACAAGGACCTTTGTTTGCCCATTCTGAAATGCGCTCATCGCGGCGTCTTTGTCGGCGGGTGGCATCTGACCATGAACCAGCCCCACAACGCCCTCACCCAAAATGGCCCGCAGGCGTTTGAAGCGTTCCTCGGCCGCCGTCAGGTCCGAAACTTCGGATTCGTCGACCAGAGGGCACACCCAGTAACACTGTCGCCCCTCATCAATCGCTCGCCGCAGGTGGGCGATGACTTCGTCCATGCGCTGTGTGTTGACAATCGCCGTTTTGATCGGTTTTCGCCCCGGAGGCTTTTCATCCAGCACCGAAACATCCATGTCGCCATATTGCGCCAGCGCAAGACTGCGTGGGATCGGAGTGGCGGTCATTACCAGAACATCGGCCCCCTTGCCTTTTTCCGACAATTCCATTCTCTGCCGCACGCCAAACCGGTGCTGTTCGTCGACGATGGCCAATCTCAGCGCCTTGAATTCAACATCACTTTGAAACACTGCATGTGTGCCAACCAGAATGTGAATATCGCCTTGTTTAAGTGCCTCAAGTTTGGCACGCCGCTCCGCGCCCTTATCACGTCCGGTCAGCAGTTCCAGAACCACTCCGGCCTGCTCGGCCAGTGGGCGCAACCCTTCCAGATGCTGGCGTGCCAGAATTTCGGTCGGGGCCATCATCACGCCCTGCCCGCCTGCCTCAACCGCGATCAGAAGCGCCATGAAGGCCACCAGCGTCTTACCGGCGCCGACGTCGCCCTGTAACAGTCGGTTCATTCGGGCGTCAGACGCCATATCAGCCGAAATCTCACCAATAGCGCGCGTTTGTGCATCAGTCGGGCGATAGGGAAGGCTTGCCAGCACTTTCGATTGCAGTGCCCCGGTTCCCACGCTGACTATCCCCCGCGACTTGCGCTCTCGCTGCCGGGCCAGAGCGAGCGTCAGCTGATGCGCAAACAATTCGTCATACGCCAATCTCTGACGCGCAGGGGCAAACGGCGCGACATCATCAGCGCCACGCGGATTGTGACCGGCGTGAATGGCCGCAGACCAGCTCGGCCAGTTTTGCTGTGACACTTGCGCCGGATCGATCCATTCCTCTAGCTTGGGTGCGCGTGCCAATGCGCTGCGGCTGGCCTTGAACGCTGTTTTCTGGGTCAGCCCTTGCGTAAGGTGGTAAACCGGTTCGAATTCCGGGATATCTCCGGCCTGTTCAACGGGCAGCATGTGGTCAGGGTGCACCATCTGCGCCATGCCGTCGAACAGTTCCAACTTGCCGGAAACCACGCGGCGAGATCCTTGCGGCAAAACTTTTTTCAGATATTCACCACGTGCGTGGAAAAAGACCAGCTGGAAATCGGCCTGACTGTCTTCGACATGAACGCGATAAGCCCCTCCCTTGTTGTGAGGCGGCCTGTGCGGGCCGACTGTCACTTCCACGGTCAGAGTGGCTGGCAGGTCCACCCCCTGAATTGTATCCCGCCTGCGCCGGTCCACCACGGCATAAGGCAGGCTGAACAGAACATCGCGCGGGGATTCCACCCCGGTCTGCGCCATGGCCTGTGCCGTCTTGGGACCGACGCCATCCAACGTTTCCAGCCCCGCAAATAGCGGGAAAAGCTGTTCGGGGCGTCCGCTCATGCGCCTTCTATCAGCTGAAGCCAGCCATCCTCGTCCAAAGTTTCGATCCCAAGTTCCGCCGCCATTTTCGCCTTTGACCCGGCTCCGGGCCCCGCGACCAGAATATCGGTTTTCTTGCTGACAGAGCCGGAAACCTTAGCGCCCAACGCCTCGGCTCGCGCTTTGGCTTCGGCGCGGGTCATCTTTTCCAGCGTTCCGGTGAACACTACGGTTTTACCCGCGACCGGACTGTCCGAGGCTGGCGCGTCGGGGGCGATAACCGTCAATTCGCTGCGCAGCGTGTCGAAAGCCCGTCGTTCCTCTTCATTGGCAAATGCGTCCGACAGTGAAAGGCCAAGCGTCGCGCCAATTCCGTCGATGCCGATCAGCTCTGCCCAGGCGGCATTGGCATCGGCTGCGACATTGGCCTCCGCGATGGCTGCGTCCCGCACTTCTTTCACGCGCGCGCGACGCCCTTCAAGCTGCGCAGCCGCACGCTCTGTATCTTCCGCCTCATCGGCCTGCCGTTGGGCCAGCGCGGCCGGGCGCGCAGTGTCCAACGCGAGTGCCATCGCATCCCAATCGCGGTAAAAAAGCGCCAGATCGCGCGCACCCACTTCGCCAACATGCCGAATGCCCAGTGCGAACAACAAGCGCGCAAAGGGAATTTCCCGCTTTTCATCAATGGCTTCGAACAGGTTCCTGGCGGATGTTTCGCCCCACCCGTCCCGGTTTTTTAACCGCGTCAGACTGGCTGCGTCCCGTTGTTCCAGCGTGAAGATATCAGCTGGCGCATTGATCGGAAGGGTTGGATCCCCATAGAACATTTCAATCTGTTTTGCACCCAGCCCTTCTATATCAAAGGCTTTGCGCGACACGAAATGTTTTAGTTTTTCAACGGCCTGCGCGGGACAGATCAGGCCGCCGGTGCACCGTCGAACCGCGTCGCCTTCTTCGCGGATCGCATCACTCCCGCATTCGGGGCAATGTGTCGGAAAGGCAAAAGGGTGTGCATCGGCGGGGCGTTTGGACAAGTCGACATCCGACAGTTTGGGGATCACATCGCCAGCGCGATAAACCTGAACCCAATCGCCCACTCGGATATCTTTTCCTTCACGGATCGCGCCGCCCTTGGCATCGCGCCCTGCGATGTAATCTTCGTTGTGCAATGTGGCATTGGAGACTACCACTCCGCCAACCGTTACAGGATGCAACCGTGCCACGGGGCTAAGCGCCCCTGTTCGACCAACCTGAATGTCGATCGCCTCCAATCTGGTCCAGGCCAGTTCGGCTGGGAACTTATGCGCAATTGCCCATCTTGGCGTCGTTGAGCGGAAACCCAGACGTACCTGCAAAGACAGATCGTTTACCTTGTAGACGACCCCATCGATGTCATACCCCAAAGTCGCACGCTGCGCTTCGATATCCCGGTAATGAGCGATCATGTCCTCAATCGTGGCACATAGGCGGGTCAAGGGATTCGTGGGGAACCCAAGGGTCGCAAGACGCTCAATTGCTCCAATCTGAGTATCTGCCAAAGGCTCTGACAGTTCACCCCATGCATAGGCGAAGAAGCGCAATGGGCGGGAACGGGTAATTTCCGAATCCAGCTGGCGCAGTGACCCTGCCGCTGCATTGCGCGGGTTGGCAAAGGGTTTGCCCCCCCGTTCAGCCTGCCGCTCATTCAACGCTTCAAAATCGGAATGAGACATGTAAATCTCGCCCCGGACCTCAAGAATTTGGGGCGCGTTCTCGATCAGCTGTGGAATATCAGAGACTGTGCAGGCGTTGGCCGTTACGTTCTCGCCAACTTCACCGTCGCCCCGCGTTGCGGCCTGAACCAGTTGTCCGTTCTCATAGCGTAAGGACAAAGACAGGCCGTCAATCTTGGGTTCAGCTGTGAAAGCCAGTGGCGCGCCTGCATCAAAGCCCAGATATTTTCGAATCGAGATGTCGAAATCGGCAATGTCCCCATCGTCGAACGCATTTCCCAGTGACATCATTCGGACGGCATGAGTAACTTTTGAAAACCCGTCCGCCGGTTTGGCCCCGACTTGCTCTGTCGGGCTGTCAGCACGTTTCAGGTGGGGGAAACGCGCCTCGATCTCGGCGTTTCTGCGTTTGAGGGCATCATAATCCGCATCCGACAACTCGGGCGCATCTTCTGCGTGATACAGAGTGTTGGCTCGCGACAGGATGTCCGCCAACCGCGCCAGTTCGGCACGCGCCTCATCATCCGTCAGGTCTGATATGGGAATGGAATTGCTCATGGCCTCGCCCTGTCACGCGTTCTTGGACCTCAGTGATAGGGCGAGGCCATGGCCAGGTCCAGATGTGCTGAGCCGTGAGTGCAAAGTGCCGCCCTGGACTACCAGCGACACAAATGGTTCAATTTAGAGGCCGACCGCCATTCGCGTCTCGTCCAATGTGTTGCTTTGCGGGTCGCGCAACACGTAACCCCGGCCCCAAACGGTTTCGATATAATTCTCACCACCGGTTGCGTTGCTGAGCTTTTTGCGCAGTTTGCAGATGAAGACGTCGATGATCTTCAGCTCGGGTTCGTCCATGCCGCCATATAGGTGGTTCAGAAACATTTCCTTGGTCAGAGTCGTACCCTTGCGCAAGCTGAGCAATTCCAGCATCTGGTACTCTTTTCCTGTCAGGTGTACGGTTTTTCCGTCCACCTCGACGGTTTTGGCGTCCAGGTTAACGGCCACGCGACCTGTGTGGATGATGGACTGCGAATGCCCTTTCGACCGGCGGATGATGGCATGGATACGGGCCACCAGTTCTTCACGGTGGAAGGGCTTGGTCAGGTAGTCATCCGCGCCAAACCCGAAGCCTTTGATCTTGCTGTCCGTATCATCTGCACCCGATAGGATCAGGATCGGTGTTTCCACCCTGGCAATCCGCAACTGGCGCAACACTTCATGCCCGTTCATGTCCGGCAGATTTAGGTCCAGCAAGATCAGGTCGTAATCGTAGAGCTTTGCCAGATCGATACCTTCTTCTCCAAGATCCGTTGCATAGACGTTAAGGTTCGCATGCGTCAGCATCAGTTCGATGCTTTTGGACGTGGTCGGATCATCCTCGACAAGAAGTATACGCATTTTCACTGCTCCAATTCGGGTCAATAATTCCAATTAAAATTAAACCTGACCAAGAATGGTTAATCTGACGTTACCGTTGAATCATTTATTCCCGCTCACCTATAGGTTGTCTATACTTTTTTAAGGCCGTGGCTTTCAAAGCCTCGACACCGTGTTCTGCGACCAGGGAAACCCAGCCGTTGAATTCTTCGTCGCTGATCCCGTATTTCTGTTTTGCCTCAGACAGGCTGATCAGCCCGTAAAGTACCCCACGCACGACCAGAATCTTGCGCGAGGCCACCCACCGCCTTGTGCTTGACGGCGGCAGATCGGCGCGTGTCAGTATGGACCCATCCGGCAGAGAAACAGACCTTGGCCCTTCCACTTTGTGCAAATACATCGCTTTACCCTCTTTGCTGCATCAAAGCTGGCACCAGCCTACTTAAGGTCGTATGAAACCGCCTCTTGAGAGTGTGTAGAATTTTCCTATATTCTGCCGGTCTTTCTTAACCCGGACAGGAACCGCCAATGGCCCTCGACACCGAGCCCCCGCTGAACTCGCTTGGCTTTGCCAAACCGCCCTCGGAAACGCGGGTGGTTGTGGCCATGTCGGGGGGCGTCGATAGCTCTGTTGCCGCAGCCTATCTGGCCGATCAGGGCTATGACGTGGTCGGTGTGACACTGCAACTCTATGATCATGGAGCGGCTCTGGCCAAGAAAGGGGCGTGCTGTGCCGGGATCGATATCCACGATGCGCGCCGCGTGGCAGAAGAGCGTGGGTTTCCCCACTATGTTCTGGACTACGAAAACATCTTCAAGGACGCGGTGATCGATGAGTTTGCAGAAAGCTATCTGGCAGGCGCAACACCCGTACCCTGCATTCGCTGCAACGAGCGGGTAAAATTCAAGGACCTGCTGGAAACCGCCAAGGATCTTGAGGCTGACTGTATGGCCACCGGGCACTATATCCAGCGCAAGATGGGGCCAAACGGCCCGGAACTGCACAGCGCGGAAGATGCCAACCGGGATCAATCCTATTTCCTGTTCTCGACAACGCCGGAACAGCTTGATTTCCTGCGCTTCCCGCTTGGCCACCTGCCCTCAAAAGACGCGACCCGCGAAATGGCGGCTCAATATGGGTTGTCTGTGGCGGACAAGCCTGACAGTCAGGACATCTGCTTTGTGCCCGATGGCAATTATGCCAGCGTTATAGAAAAGCTGCGCCCCGGTGCTGCAGAGCCGGGCGAGATTGTTCATGCCGATGGCCGCGTTCTGGCACAGCATAACGGTGTGATCCATTACACGATCGGCCAAAGGCGCGGCTTGGGCATCGGCGGTCTGAGCGAACCGCTTTATGTGGTCAAGCTGGACGTGGACAAGAAACAGGTCGTTGTCGGCCCCAAAGAGATGCTGGCAACGCGTGTCGTCCCCGTGCGTGAGATCAACTGGCTGGGCGATGAACCCTTCACTTCTCGCGAAGAATGGCACCTGTCAGTCAAGGTCCGTTCGACCCGCCCCCCGCGTGAAGCCATTATTCGACCGCTGTCCGACACCACTGCTGAGGTTGAATTGCTGACACCCGAAGAAGGCATCTCGCCCGGTCAGGCCTGCGTCTTCTATGCCTCAGAAGGCAGCCGCATCTTTGGCGGCGGTTGGATCTGGCGCGGGTACTAGGCTGAAACCGGTTCAACCTCCGGTTCGATCTGGATCTGAAGCGCATCGTTGAACCGGTTGAATGCACCGCACAAAGCGATGCGCCAGGTTAACTCGACAATCTGGGCATCGCTGAACCAATCCCGCAAGTTGGAAACCTCGGCGTCGCGCATGCGGCCTGATCGTGTCGTTACCGCCTCGGCGTATCGCACGACGGCCTTGTCGCACGCGTCCAGCTCGGGGTGGTTGTCAACATCTGGCAAACGCGCCGCGCCTTCGGGGCTGAGACCAGCAACTGTCAACAGCGGAGTATGATGCGAGACGCAGTAGTCACAGGCGTTCAGTTTGGAAACCGTCACCATGGCCAGTTCCAGCGCACGACGCGGCAAGGTCTGCTGTTCCCGTAACGCTGTTAGCATCCCTGCGACATGTTCCAGAACCGGTGGACAATGTGCGGCGACCCGGGCCCAATTGTCGAACGGACCATAAGCGCCCAAAGCCGCATGAGACGCGCGTGTCTCGTCTGCCATCTCGGCGTCTGACAAAAGGGGAATGCGGGTCATGATGAAAGCTCCTTTTTTAGAGAGGATACTTTAAGTCCGCACCGCTGCAACAGACGGTCGCGGATCACAAACCCGAGACGGAACGCCGGAACAAATTTCTTACAGGGCGTCCGTAGGCGAATTGAAGAGGATATAGAGCCCAACGCAGACCATGATATATGGGGCGACCCTATCCATTCGGGCGACGCGTGGCCCCAGGCTTTTGGCCCGAGGGGCGCCCCAGGCGGCGGTAAAGACCAGCACGGAAGCGGCCAGTGCTGCGCCAATCAAGGCGGCAACGCGGTATGAGGGGGTAGAATCCGCCAATAACGGTGTCATGACCGCGAAACTGTCAATCGACAGGCTCAGGAACAGGGTAACCACCGAGGTCACGGCCCCTTTTGCCTCGGTTCCTTCAGAATTGGCCCCGAAAAGCTGCCTCCAGATACCGCGCAGACCAAAGGCCAGTGGCACAAGACCCAGAAACCCGATCCAAAACGGCGCGCCGCTCTGGTCAACGCCCAAAGCGACGGTCATGGCCAATGTCAGAACAATTGTTTGCGCGACGGCAAAGCCAATGATGGCGCGGCGCTGCTCGATCACCAGTATCAAACCCAGCAAGACGGCCAGATTGTCCAGATTGGTGGAAATCATGGCAATCCCGGCTGAAGCGGCGAACAGCGTGTGATCAAGCATGCTCAATCTGCATTCTGTCCAGCACAGCTCGTGCCGCCCGCAATCCCGGAGCTTCTCCTCCGCGCCCCAACCTTTCCATTGTCAGGTTCATCGCAAGTTGCTGAGCGTCGGGGGCATTGGTCACATCATGCAGGGCCTTGGCGATCTTTTCTGGCTGGCAATCGTTCAGCAGGCATTCAGGCACGGCGCGTGTTTCAGATACCAGGTTGACCAATGTAACAGTGTCCAGCTTGACCATGCGTTCAGCCATTTTCTGGGTCAGCCAATTGAGCTTGTAGGCGATCACCATGGGTGTATTCTGCGCGGCCAGTTCCAAAGAAACCGTACCCGAAGCGGCCAGCGCAATACGTGCTGTGCCAAAGGCCGCGCGTTTTTCGATGGTGGCTTGCCCGGCCCCGATTTGGCGCGGGTCGAGCACTATTGGTGCGCCCGGCCAGTTTTGCGTCATATCGTTGACCAGATCAGTTGTTGCACCTACGGTTGGAACTACGACGCGATAACTGGGATGATCCGTCAAAAACAGCCGCAATGCCTCACCAAACGTGTCTGCCAGACGCTCGATCTCACCCCGGCGCGATCCGGGCAGAGCCAGCAGGACTGGTGCATCCCCTAGGTCGTACCTGCTCCGGATTGCTGCAATCTCAGCCTGTGTTGCCGTCGGTTCGCTGGCAACTGGATGGCCAACAAAGTCACACTCCATCCCTGCCCGCTCCATGTATGGCGGCTCGAACGGAAGCAGTGCCAGCACATGGTCGATGACCTTTGCCATTTTATCAGCTCGCCCCGGACGCCAGGCCCAGACACTGGGCGCGACGTAATGCACGGTGCGGATATCACTGGCGGCTTTGACGATTTTGGCGACACGCAGGCTGAAATCGGGGCTGTCGATGGTTATCAGAACGTCCGGCCGCGTGTCCAACACTGCTTGCGCGGTCTCCGAGATTCGACGCTTGAGGTGGAAAAACTTCGGCAGAACCTCGATCAAACCCATCACCGAAAGTTCCGACATCGGAAACCGGCTGGTCAGCCCCTGAACCGCCATCAAAGGTCCGCCCACCCCGTCGAATTCAATATCGGGGATCAGGGTCTTCAGCCCCTCCATCAACGCGGCGCCCAGCCGGTCGCCCGAAGGTTCACCGGCGACCAGAAAAACACGCATCAGACCGCTCGCTCGCGAATATACAGGAACAGCCCAAGACGGTTACATTCGGCGATGACCTGTTCTTTTTCCAAAACCAGCACACCGCCCTTTTCCAGAACGATGCCAGACAAGCCTGCCGCGACCGCATCCGTGATGGTATCCGGTCCTATGACGGGCAGGTCGGCACGACGGTCCTGATCGGGTTTTGGACCTTTGAACAGTATGCCGCCCCCCGCATCCGGGCGTTGTGTCAGGGACTGAAGCATCCAGGCGGTTCCAAAGATGCCTTCGATTGCCAACACCTGCCCTTTTAAAACGGCACAGGCCTGACCTATATCCGCAGTTCCCATGGCCCGCAGAATTCCGGCAGCGCGGTCTGCATCTGCCATATCACTCTCGGATGGGTGCACATCAGTCAGACAGCCCAAAGGCGGCAACAGGCCAGGGGCGATTTCATGCGCGGCAGACACCCGCAATCCTGCGCCTTCCAACAGGCCAATGACAGCCCGCAATGCTCCGTCATCACCCGACAGCATGGCCTGCTGGATCACCGGAACCAATGGCATCGTTGCCGCGTCAATACGTTTCGGATCAACCTTCGGGCGCCGAACTGCGCCGGCCATGCAGATCTCGGTCACGCCCTTCGCCTGAAGCCCGGCGATAAAACTGCCAAGCTGTTCAAGCGGAAACACGATATCTGCGACCAGATCATCCGGCAGGAAACCTTCCATCGCGCAGATCAGCGGACGTTCCGCCAATTGGGCAACCAATTCGGTCGGCAGCGCCCCGGTTCCCGCAATCAACGCAAGCATGTTCCTATTTCCTCGGTGTCAGGAACGACCGATCGCTGTGTCCGGTGACAAAATCAACGATCCGCTGCACATAGTCGCTGTCGTTACCCTGACCAAGACGGTTGGCGCGATCCATGAACGTTCCTTCGCCTTCAGACAACTCCTTGAACGCGGCACGCAATGCCGAGATGTCTTCGCGCGAAACACCTTTACGCTTGAGACCCACGAGGTTCAGACCTTCAAGCTCACCCCTGGATGCTTGTACCAGTCCGTAGGGAATGACGTCTTTGGGCACCATGGTGAGCGCACCGATGATAGCCCCACGTCCAACGCGCACCCATTGGTGCAGGCCCGAAATGCCACCGACGATTACATCATCCTCGACGATACAGTGACCAGCTGCGCCCGCGTGGTTCACCATGATAACCCGGTTGCCGATCTGTACGTCATGGGCCACATGAACACCTGCCATAAGCAGGCAATCATTCCCGATCCGGGTTACGCCACCGCCGCCTTCGGTTCCGGTGTTGATCGTTACATGCTCGCGAATGCGGTTGCGCTGACCGATTTCAAGGCGCGTATTTTCACCGCCGAATTTCAGGTCCTGAGGAATCTCACCGATCACCGAAAAATTAAAGATCACGGTGTCTTCGCCAATCGATGTATCACCGGTCACAACGACATGAGACTTCAACTCGACCCGATCAGCCAGTTTTACATTGGCGCCCACATAGCTGAAAGGACCGATGATGCAATCCTGCCCGATCTGCGCCCCATCTTCGATAATCGCGCTGGGATGGATACCGCTCATGTTGTTTTTTCCATATCCCAATCGACATAGGCCGAGAATTCTGCCTCGGCGGCTACTTCACCATCAACAGTTGCGCGGCCGTTGAATTTGAAAAGCTTGCCACCCTTCTTGCCGCGAACCGTTTCGACATGCATTTCTAGCACGTCGCCAGGAACAACTTTCCGGCGGAATTTACACTTGTCGATGCTCATGAAATAGATCAGCAACTCGGTGTCGATGACATCCATACCCACGCCCAGCATCACGCCTGCGGTCTGCGCCATCGCCTCAACGATGGTAACACCTGGCATGATCGGAGTTCCCGGAAAATGCCCCTGGAAATGCGGCTCGTTCATGGTGACGTTCTTGATACCGCGGGCCGATTGATAGCCAGAGATGTCAACCACCTTATCGACCAGCAAAAACGGATAACGATGCGGCAGGATCCTTTGGATCAACTGAATATCGGCGCTTTTGGGTTCCGTTGTCATGATGCAGGTATCCCGTTCTGAATGTTTCTTTTTCAGCGTGGTTAGCAATACAGCCTCGTAAGGGCAAGCGAACCTATTCGCTCTTGTCTTTTTGCAGCCCGCTGCCATCGCCAATTGCCGTGTTTACACGGGTTATCGCAGCTTCTGTGATATCTGACGTGCTTACAACGACATTGGAACGTTCGATGATCACGCTGGCCCCAAAGTCGCGCAGCAAATCAACAAGGATCGGACGAACTATTTCAAAGAACGTCTGTTGCGCCTCTTCGCTGCGACGCGCCAACGCGTCAAGCTTTGCTCTTTGCCCATCACGGTGGGACTGCACCTTGACATCGAACGCTTCGGCCAGAGGTCGAAACTCTTCGGCTGGCATGGTTGCACGCTTTTCAGTCAGGTCTTTTTCCTCGCGGCTGAGTTCCGCGACGATCCGTTCATTTTCTTCCGCAAGCATCGCGCTTTCTTTTTCGATCTCGCGCAAAACACGCTGCCCGAATGCCGAATTCTTGAACAGCTGCTCGCCGGACAATGTGACCACGCTGGCTTGCGGAACACCCAGTTGCTGTGCTTCAGCCGAAGGGGCCTGAAACAGCATCAAAAATGCACACAGGGCCCAAAGCGGGCCCTGTATCAAGGTAAAGAACCTGTTCGTCATCGCAGATCAGAACCGTGCCTGAATGGTCAGGTCAAAGTTCTGTTCCTTGTCGAACGTTTCCTTTTTCAGAGCCTTCGAGAAGTTGAACTGCAAAGGTCCAAACGGTGTTTCCCACAGGACCGAGATGCCGATTACGTGACGAATGGACCCGTCTGCACCAACGATATTTGCCCCTGCGGTGTTCACATCGTTGATGTTGTATAGGTTTCCAACATCATAGAACAGACCGCCCCGCAGGCCCAGCTCCTCGGGCAGACCCAAGGGGAAATCGGTTTCAAAACGCGCGACCCAGTAATAGTTGCCACCGATGGCATCATCCTGGCCATTGGACAAATCACGCGGGCCAATACCGGCCGGTTCAAACCCGCGGAAGGTACGAGGCCCCAAAACAAAGCGGTCAACAGCGCGGCTGAAACCATCGCCAGTCCAATTAAACGCACCCAGTTCCAGTGTTGCACGCAGAACGACTTCTTCGTTCCAGACCCGTGTTTGGGCGATCCCGCGAGCGGTGGTTTTGAAGTATTTGTTATCGCCACCAAGACCCGCCGCGTCGACGCCAACCTCGAACAGAACGCCTGAATTCGGGTCCAGACCACCGATCCGGCTGTCATAGATGTATGACAGTCCCAGCGAGCTGGATGTCCGTTTCCCCTGCGCAATCTCAGACGCAATCACCGCACCGTTGACCTGATCGCTCTGCTGGGTCATCTCGCTGCGGTCCCAGTCATAGCGCAACCGAAGAGCAGAAAGTTCGCCGATTGCATAGGTCAGTTGAGGTGTGAAAAACAACGAGCTCGTGTCGTAACTTGCAAAGCCGGAATTGGTTGCCGACAGACCCAGTCCAAGGTCGAAACGCAGCTTTCGGCCCAGCAAATAGGGCTCGGTAAAGTTAATCGTGTACTGTTCTGAATCCTGTGCTGTCGAGATGGACACACCAAGATTCTGACCGCGTCCCAGGAAGTTCGCCTCGTTCAGGCCGATTGCAATCCCGAAGCCGTCTGTGACCGAGTAGCTGCCGCCAAGGCTCAGAGAGCCTGTAGGCTGTTCTTCGACATCAACATCCAGAATGACCTGGCTGGGTGACGACCCTTCCCGAGGCTCAACTTCCGCAACCGCAAAGAACCCAAGCGCATTGATGCGTTCCGCGGCCTGACGGATTTCACGCGGGTTGAACGGGTCACCTTCGACGGTGTCGAACTGACGGCGGATCACACGGTCCAGCGTGGTGGTGTTGCCTTCGATATCGATCCGCTCAACAAAAATACGCGGACCCTTCGTCAGAACAAATTCGACGTCCAGGGTAAGATCTCGGTCATTGCGCGTCACACGCGGTTCAACACGCAGGAAATCAACGCCCTGCTTCAACCCAAGGCGCTCTTGCCGCGCGATCGAGTTTTCCACCAGCGTCGGCGTATAGGTCACGCCAGGTTTGATTTTCAGCGCATCCTGATACGGCGCCGCATCGACCCCGGCGATTTCGCTAACCGTCGTTATCTTTCCAAACGAGAACTTTTGGCCTTCGGTGACGTTCATCACCAGAAAGAAGGCATCCCGTTCGCGGGTAAATTCGACGTTGGCGCTGTTCACACGGAAATCGATATAGCCCCGCGACAGGTAGAAATCGCGAATGACTTGTTTGTCGAATTCGATGCGGTCGCCGATAAACGTGTCGTTGCGGAAGAATGTCCGCAGAAACGTTGCCTGTTTGGTTTCCAGTACCCGGCGCAGCCTCCGGTCCGAAAAGGCGCGGTTGCCGACAAAGCTGACGCGCTCGACCTCAATGGTCGTGCCTTCTGCCACTTCAAAGACCAGATCGACCCGGTTGTCGCTGCGACGGATGATGCGAGGAATGACAGTTGCCGCGACACGACCCTGGGCCGAATACACTTCGGCGATCGTGTCAGCATCCGCTTCGGCCGCCTGAGGCGTAAAAACCCGGCGTGGTTGCGACGAGATCACGTCCAGAAGAACGTCGTCTTTGACGCGAGCATTCCCTTCAATGCTGATCTGGTTGATCGTTGGGTATTCCTGAACCTGAATGACCAGAGTCGTGCCGCGCGGTATCAGTTCGACTGTTTCAAATACACCACTGTCAAGCAAACGCTGATAGGCATCGTTAAGCTGTCCGGCCGTTACGGTCTGGCCCGGTTCGATTCCGGTACGAGCGATGATTGTCCCGGTTTCGATCCGGCGATTCCCCTCAACATCAAACGAGTTGATCGTGTAGCTTTGCGCCGATGCCGCATGTGGAAACGCCAGTAAGCTTACCGCAACAAAAAGGAAAAAAACCGTTAGCGCCTGCCACAAAATATTGTTTATCGGCTTATGCCCCCCGCAGGATGTGCCTGCGTCTCGCCTGTCAGTCATTTTATGCTCTACCCAGAATTTTGAGACTTTAATGCTGAGTAACGGGATTGAATGAGCTTGTCAAAAGGCGATATCGAAGCAGTCAGGCAGACAGCCACGGGACAACAGACCTACGATTTAGCCGAGAATCACATTCCCGCCAGATAGGCGGCCCCAGCCATTGCCAACGCTGTAACGGCAAAGCTCAGCATAACGTCCCAATTCAACATGAACAGGAAGCTAAAGCTTTGATACGATTTTTTCAGCGTTTTGGACATGACTGTTCCCTTTTGACGGGAATACTGTAGCGCTGAAATATGGCGGGAATGCGGCTGGAATTTGCTCCAGCCGCCACATTCAGCAGAACAGGTCGTTGCTGACCGAAAACAGCATCAGCGTCAGAATGATCGCAATTCCAATGCCCATGAGTATGCGCAACGCCCGGTCGCTGGGTGGTTTCCCGGCAATGGCCTCGTAGGCGTAGAAAATCAGATGCCCGCCATCCAGCGCCGGAATGGGAAACAGGTTCAACAAGCCTACGGCCGTCGAAAGGACAGCAATGAAGAAGATAAAGTTCTGCGCCCCCTGGCTGGCCATCGCCCCCGAGGTTTCGGCAATTCCGATTGGCCCCGAGATGTTGCAGGTGCTGATTGCGCCCGTCACCATGTGCCACATGCCGGACAAGGACCCTTCGATGATGCGGCCTGTCTGGATGACACCGCCCTTTAGGGAATCGAAAAGACCAGCCGGTACCGTAGCAGGCTCCAGCATCATGCCACCGACGATTCCGATGCGCCAATGGGTGACAAAACCACCATCAGGCTGCGGTTCATCCGTGCGCCGGGGCGCTAGGGCAAATTCCAACTCGGACCCATCCCGCCAGACTTCAAGCAGCAAGACGCGGCCGTCCGATCCTTCGACATGATCCTTTAGCTGTTCGAAGGCAAAGATCGGTTCACCATTGACCGAGGTGATGACATCCCCTTGCTTCAGTTGGATATCCATAGCCGCGCTACGCGGAGCAACCTGACGGATCAGCGGCGGAAGCATCCAGGGGGCCTGAACCTCAAGGGGGTGGCCATCGCGGATCACGGAATAATCCAGAACCGGTTGAACAGGCAGTTGGTCGATGAATTCCTTCCATGCGACTTCTTCGTCATAGTCCGGTGTCGGACGACCGGCGATAGCCGTAATCACATCTCCCTCGCGCAATTCCTGCACGGTGCCTGGCAAAGGCTGCAACGCGCCAACGGTCAGGGGTTCACGCGAAACGCCCTGTGACCAGAAGATCAGGCCAAAAACCAGAATGGACATGGCGAAATTAAAGACCGGGCCAGCCGCGACAGTTGCTGCCCGTGCCCATAGCGGGGCGCCGTGCATGGTGCGGCGCAACTCCTCAGGATTTTGGGTCGCGATGTCTTCCATCGCCTCTTCATCCTTGCCCGAGGCCGCATTGGCATCGCCCAGAAACTTTACATATCCACCAAAAGGCAATGCTGCGATCTGCCACTTGGTTCCGCGCTTATCCTTGCGGCTCCAGAGCACCGGCCCGAACCCGAGCGAGAAGACTTCGGCATGGATACCCGACCACCTGCCCACAATGTAGTGGCCATATTCATGAACGGCCACAATGACCGACAGCGCAATAACAAAGGCAACAATCGTCCACAGCAGATTGCCGAATTGCGGGATCAGGGAAAGTACGTCCAAAATTCTATCCTGCTCGTTCCATCACAGTGTTATCGACCCACTGACGTGCCAGATGGTCGGTTTGCTGTACGTTATCAAGTGTCACCGGGGCATCAATAAGGCCACCCGTTGCGTCAAACCTGTCCAATACGGCAGAAACGGTGTCCGCCATATCAAGAAAGCCGATCCGGCGCGCAATGAAGTGATCCAGCGCGCGTTCCTTGGCGGCATTGAATACCGCGCCGGCCAGCCCACCGCGCTCCATAACGTCCCAAGCAAGTTTTAGGGCTGGATAGCGTGTGAGATCCGGTTCGTTAAAGCGCAGCTGAGCCAGCTTTGCCAGGTCCAGCCGCTGAACCGGCAGCTTCTGCCTTTCCGGCCAGTGCAACGCATACCCTATGGCATGGCGCATATCGGGGGCGCCCATATGTGCCATCATTGCGCCATCTCGAAACCCGACCATTGCATGGACAATGGATTCGGGATGAACCAAAACTTCGATTTGATCCGGAGATACTCCGAAATATTCTTTTGTTTCTATTACTTCCAACGCCTTGTTGAACATCGAGGCACTGTCGATTGTGATCCGCTGTCCCATATCCCAATTCGGATGGCTGGACGCTTGTTCGACGGTGGCGTTTGCCAGATCCTTCAGCGGCCAGTCGCGGAACGCTCCGCCACTTGCGGTGATAATCACGCGTTCGACCGTGTTGAAATCTTCGCCAACCAGCGCCTGAAACACGGCAGAATGCTCACTGTCGACCGGAAGCAAACGCGCGTCATGGTTTTTTGCAGTTTCCAGAACCAGTGATCCGGCGCAGACCAGTGTTTCCTTGTTGGCCAAGGCCAGTGTCGTCCCTTGTTTCAGGGCTTCGATCCCAGGCGCAAGGCCCGCTGCCCCGACGATTGCTGACATGACCCAATCCGCCGGACGCGCGGCAGCCTCGGTAATTGCGTGCGGCCCGGCCGCCACTTCGACCCCACTGCCTGCCAAGGCGACGCGCAGGTCCTCCAACCTGTCTTCGTGTGCCGTGACAGCCAGATCGGCGCGCAACCGACGAGCGTCATCGGCAAGCTGTTGAATATTCGCGCCGCCGGTAAGCGCCACCACATCATAGTCTTCGGGATTACGCGAAATCAGATCAAGCGTGTTTTGCCCGATCGAACCCGTGGCGCCAAGAACGGAAATCCGTCGCATTACATCTCACCCGGCGTGTACAGAAGCCCTGCGATCAGAACAAACACCGCAGCCCCCATCATGCCGTCGAACCGATCCAGAAAGCCGCCATGGCCGGGGATCAGGTTCGAACTGTCCTTGACCCCGAACTTACGTTTGATCGCGCTTTCGATTATGTCACCCGCCTGGCTGGCCATTGATGCTAAAACGGAAACAACAACAAAGGCAAATCCGAAACCCGCGTGGCTTGCGAAGGCGATACCGACACAGGCCGCGGCAGCCCATCCGCCTGCCGTTCCAGACCATGTTTTCTTGGGGCTGACCTTTGGCCAGAACTTGGGCCCTCCGACCATTTTGCCCACAAAATAGCCCGCCACATCCGTGGCCACCACCACCGCTATCAGCCAGACCATCCAGCCAAATCCCGAGTTTTCGCGAATGGAAATGAATCCCAGACCAGCCGCAACAATCCAGACCGCGAACAAGCCGTATAAGGTTTTCGAACGACCGATCTGTCCCATACCCACCAAAGCTGGCGCAAGCACGACAGGGAGCGTGTATAGCGCCGGCAGGTGGTAGCTGAGGATAACGGCAAACGCAGTCAGAACGCCCAACTGCACGGCCACACCCTGGCTTTCAGGGTCAATCATCCGGACCAGTTCCCAGGTCATCAGGCCACAAGCAGCTGCAATGAAGACCTCGAACCAGAGACCGCCAAGCCAGACTTCGATGGCCCCTATCGCAACCAGAACGGCGGCAGAAAGGACCCGACTCGTCAGATCAGACCACCGGCCATCACTCATGCCAGAACCGCCCCGTACCGGCGCTCTCTGGCCCCATAGTTGCGACATAGCCTTTCGAGTTCTGCCGCGGTGAAATCCGGCCACAACGTATCTATAAATTCATACTCGGAATAGGCGGACTGCCACAGCAGAAAATTTGAAATCCGTGCTTCGCCACTGGTTCGAATGACAAGGTCTGGATCCGGAAGAACGCGTGTATCCAGATACTTAGGCAACGTTTCTTCATCCACATCCTCGGGTTTAAGCTGCCCGTCGGCCACATCCCGCGCGAGACGTTTGGTGGCGCGCGCTACTTCGTCCCGACCGCCATAATTCAGGGCGACCGTCAGATGAACAAGGTCGTTGTCCTTGGTTTCTTCTTCCAGTGAATCCATCAATTCGATCAGTTTTGAATCCAACCTTACCCGATCACCTATGAACCGAACCCGGATGCCATTATCTGCCAGGGTCCGTGTCTCCTTGATGATGTAGCGCCGAAACAGGCTCATCAACCCGGCCACCTCAACCTGCGTTCGCTTCCAGTTCTCGGTCGAGAATGCAAACACAGTCAGGTACTTGATCCCCAGATGTGGACAGGCCTCGACAACCTCGCGAACACGCCGCGCACCGGCATGGTGCCCAAACAGCCTGGGGCGACCACGCGCCTGCGCCCAGCGGCCATTGCCATCCATGATGATAGCGACATGGCGCGGGCCGCAGACCGGATCGGTTTGGGGATCTTTCGGCATCAGACCAGATCAGACCTGCATGATTTCAGTTTGCTTGGTTTCAAGCGCCGCATCTACAGCCTTGATCATCGCATCCGTCAGATCCTGCACTTCGCTTTCCCACAGCTTCTGGTCGTCTTCAGACATACCGTCCGCTTTTGCCTTCTTGATCTGATCCATGCCGTCCCGGCGCACATTGCGGATCGCGATCCGGGCGCTTTCCGCATATTGGCCAGCGACCTTGCCCAGTTCACGGCGACGCTCTTCGTTCAACTCGGGAATCGGCAGCATTATGATTGTGCCGTTCAGCTGCGGGTTGATGCCCAATCCGCTTTCGCGAATGGCCTTTTCAACCTTTCCTACCAATGACTTATCCCACACATTTATAGTGACCATGCGCGGCTCTGGGACGTTGACGGTGCCCACCTGGTTGATCGGTGTCGTCGAGCCGTAAGCGTCTACCATAATAGGCTCAAGCATCGAAGCCGATGCGCGCCCGGTTCTCAGCGAGGCAAATTCGGTTCTCAGATTGGCCATTGCGCCATCCATGCGGCGTTTCAGGTCATCGGTGTCCAGTTCGAAGTCGTCAGACATGCTGCTCACTCCCCGTATTCAGGTACTCTTTGGATGGGTCTTACGCCATCACATTTGGGATGTATAGCAATCATGAGGCGGTTTTGTACCAATGGCCAGAGGTGTTGCGATCAATTTGTACCAAACGCACCTTCGCAAAACCCGACACGGCATCGTATCGGGTTTAGGCTGTCATCTGCGCTCAGGCATTCAAATCGACAACAACGCGCCCTTTGACCTGCCCTTTCAGGATATCGGCACCCAGTTGCGGAAGATCAGACAAGGCCGCCGGTTGAACCATCGACTCGAGCTTGTCCATGGGCAGGTCGGTGGCGATCCTTTGCCAGGCACGAACCCGGTTTTCATAGGGTTGCATGACACTGTCGATGCCAAGAAGGTTCACACCGCGCAGCAGGAAAGGAATCACCGTTGCAGGCAACGCCGCACCGCCCGCCAGACCCACGGCCGCGACCGAGCAGCCGTATTTCATTTGCCCAAGCACACGCGCCAGCATCGCACCGCCCACGGCATCCACGCAACCCGCCCAGGTTTCACTTTCCAACGGGCGCTTGGTAGTCTCATTCAGCTCATCGCGGGGCACTATTGTCGTTGCACCCAGCGATTTCAGATAATCTCCGGTTTCGGGTCGCCCGGTCACGGCAGCCACCTGATAGCCGAGATGACCCAGAATGGCAGTGGCCACCGACCCGACACCACCGGCCGCCCCGGTTACCAGAACCGGGCCGCGATCGGGGGTCAGCCCGTGATCCTCCAACGCCATCACGGCCAGCATCGCGGTAAACCCGGCGGTACCAACAGCCATCGCCTGCCGGGTATCAAGCCCATCCGGCAGAGGAACCAGCCAGTCCGCCTTGGCACTGGCTTTCTGCGAATAACCACCCCAATGCGCCTCGCCTACCCGCCACCCGGTCAGAACAACCTTGTCACCCGGCTTGTAACGCGCATCGGTCGATGCCTCGACAGTACCGGCATAATCAATTCCGGGGACATGCGGATACGCCCGCACCAAACCGCCCCCCTTGGGGGACAGACACAGACCGTCCTTGTAGTTCACTGTGGAATATTCAACCGCGACCGTGACGTCGCCATGCGGCAGATCATCCAGCGTGAGTTGCCTGACCGACGCGCTCGCCAAACCGCTTTCTTCGTCCTTGTCCATCACAAGTGCATTGAACATCTCTCAATTCCTTTCGTGTTTCTGTAACCGGCCCGTTGTTTCACCTGGCCCCAAATATCCCGGGGGAGTCGCGCAGCGACGGGGGCAGCGCCCCCAAAACCCCCCTTTAAATCCAGAAATGCGGCTGCACGGTCGCGCGGCGCATTCCATCTGGTGTTTCTACGTCCAGCTCCGTTCCCGCATCCCAATGGCTCAGGCGTACCATGCCAATGGCGACGTTGGTGTTGAAATCGGGTGACCACGCGGCCGAGGTCACCTGCCCCACACGCTTGCCGTCCGCGTAAAGGCCCCATGGGCGGTCGCAGCCCGGTACAGGATCGCCGGCAATGGCGACGGGGCGGATTTGCTGAACAGGCCCTTCCTTGGCCACACGCAGCAACGCGTCCCGACCGATACAGCCAATCGCGGTATGTGTGTTGCAGAACTTGCCCAAACCGCACTCATGCGGGGTGTTGTCGTCGGTCATGTCATTGCCATAAGACAGCAGACCACCTTCAATCCGTTCGATCACGTTCGGGCATCCGGCGCGCACCTGCAAATCTTCCCCTGCTGCAAACAGGGCGTTCCACAGGGGCATGCCGATATCGCTGCCTTCCACATAAATCTCGAACCCGCCTTGTTTGGAATAGCCCGATCGCGCCACAGCCAGATCGCGACCTTCAAACTGGAACATATCGAATTTGAAGAACCGGATGTCGCGCACCCGGTCGCCAAAGACACGCGCCATCAGGTCGTCGGCTTTGGGACCCTGAACAGCAAGAGGTGACACATCCGGTTCGTCCACCAGCACATCCAGACGATATCCAACGGCGATTCCCTTGACCCACAACAACAGGTCGCTGTCAGCGATTGAAATCCACCAGCGGTCTTCGGACAGTTTTACCGCAACCGGGTCATTCAGCATGCCTCCGGTTTCGTCCACGATGGGGACATAGAAACATTGCCCCGGCAACATCCCCCGTAAATCGCGCGGGGTCAGCATCTGCATCAAGCGCGCGGCGTCCGGTCCGCGCAGCTCGATCTGCCGCTCGCATGCGACATCCCAGACCTGCACATGGGATTTCAGATGCCGGTAATCGGCTTCGATGCTGTCGAAGACCGTGGGTAACAGCATGCGGTTGTAAACCGTGTATCCCTTGACCCCTGCGGCCTCGACTCCTTCTGAAAACGGTGTGCGCCGCAAGCGGCGAGAGGCGGAAATCTGCGGCATTCAAACCTCCTCGGCCATAAAGACGATGTCGCTGACGGGCGTTTGCGAACCAACTTCGGTCAGCATTTTGTGCAATTGATCCCGGTGGTGGGTCTGATGGTTGAAGAAATGGATGACACAGTTTTCGTAAGACATTGTGATGTCGACCTCTTTTACGACTAAGCACCTTTTGATTGGCCCAAGCAACAGACAGTTTCTGATGCGACAACTATTGCAGAAACTCGGCCAACTGCGAGTTTTGCCAGTGATTTTACCGCGCCATCTCTTGCGCAAGTGCGCCTGAGATCATCACTTGGGCCCGTGCCAATCAATCGGACAGATTTCAGCGGACTTGCCGCCAAAATCCCAAACGCGCCCGTAGTCGCGCACTTTCGACTTGGTGCCGCGGGCCACGATGATGTCAGGACCCATCCAGTATTTTGAGTTTGAAACCATCACGGGATGTTCGGGGTCTTTGCCCGCCAGCATCTCGATCTCACCCTGAATCTTGCGGCCGATCATGATGCGGCGCTTGGTGCCGTCACGCTCGATCTGAACAGGCGCCCGTTCGGCCCCGATGATTTCGCTGACGAGCATGGTGAACAGACCGGTGGTACCGCCCGCCTGCCCGCTGAAGATTTGCAGCAGCCCGTTATAGGCTTTGCCGCTGGCGCGCTCATCTACGTAAGCCGCCACTTTCCACTGGCCTTCGCCCATCCGGCCGGGAATATCGACCAGCAGGCCGACGTTCAGACCCGACAGATCCTCGCCCTCGTAATGGCCCTCATCAACGACAATACCCATCCAGGCATGACAATGCCCTTCGGTCGGAGGGTGCGCGCCCAGTGAAACGACGCAGGGACAGAACACATCGCACGAGCAGTTCAGGATCAACTCCCCCTTGATGGCCCAGTCCGTCGGGCTCATCTCGCGACGTTTGGGATTGGGCATCCGGCTGTCGATACGCTGGCTGACGGGCAACCGGTCGGCATCCGGTTTTCTGTTCTTTGCCATTGGCTTATCCTCCGTAGTTAATAGGGTAAACGAGCAGGACAAGACCGCCCGCAATCAATACAAATCCCACCGGTCGGGTTACAGCATGACCGATCTGGGGAAGTTTCTCCAAAACCATGAATAGGGTCGCAAGACCCATCCACAAAAGGCTCATGACACCGCCCACAAAACCAAGCGCCATGAAACCCCAGCAGCATCCGACGCAGAAGGCACCAAGGTCCAGCCCCATGCGGACGCCGCCCGCAAATCCAGTTCTCCAATGGCCCAGGAAATAGGCCATAGGGGCGTGGCACACACCATGGCAGACCTCTTTGGCGCGCGAGAACTGAAACGCGCCAACTACGATCATCAACCCGCCCGCAACCCAGCCGGACCTGGCAATGCCCAGCATATCAATCACGCCACCAAACAGCAGGGCCCGCTGCGTTCCCGCGATCACAGCCGCAAACCCGACCCAAACCAACGAATACCCTGCAAGTACACCCAGCCAACCGGCACGGGTGCCATTGGCACCGCGGATCAGGTCGTCATAGCTGCGCAGGGTTGGCACAAGTGTCGGCAGCATCATGGCCGCCATCATGATCGCCCACATCCAGAACAGCGTGCCAAACTCGGCCATCGGCATGTACATATCCATGCGCGGGTCCATCGCAGCCATCGCCTGCCCCATGGGCCCCGGACGACCAATCAGGTCAAGGTCCATGTCGCGGCCCATCGCGAACATGACCCACCACGCCCACAGGATCAGGACATAAAAGCCCAGCCACATTCCGCTGCGCAGCCAAGTACGACTCACTTCGGCCTCCCGACTCAACTCTCTTGCTTTTCAAATGTCAGACTTTTAAATGTCAGACAAATAAAAATTTGCTCAGGGTCTTCTGAACATGAAAACCGCGCCTCGGAAAACCGCCGACCTGTCTGCCCAGATTGCGCAAGCCATCCGGGACGCGATTGTTTCAGGCGAGTTGATCGTGGATGCGCGCCTGCCCTCGGAAGCGGAACTTTCCGAGCAATTTCAGGTCTCGCGCCCAACGGTGCGTGAGGCTTTGAAACGACTGGCGGCGCAGTCCCTGATCCGCACGCAGCGTGGCGCTACCGGAGGTGCGTTCGTGAACCGCCTGAGTTTCGAAGATGCCTATTCGCAGCAGATCACAACCTCGACCCTGCTGCTGTCGATGAACGCGGTCAGCTTTGATACCGCCTGCGAAGCCCGCTATGCGCTGGAGCGCGCCTGTGCCCCCCTGTCTGCCCAAAGACGAACGGCGGATCAGCTTGCCACGATGCGGGCGGAAATCTTTCGCCAGTCCCAACCCGGCCTGACGGATGAGGCATTTTGTGCCTCAGACGTGACGTTCCACAGGGCCCTGGTGGACGGGGCCGACAACCCGGTCCTGTCCTATCAACTGGCTGGCGCGGTCGAGGCGATGCAGCCTTTGATGAACATGATTACCTTCACGGCACGTTCGCGCGAAGAAATCATCGCATTGCACACCAGAATTGCAGACGCGCTTGAGGCCAGAGACGCAGATACCGTCGACGCCGCGCTGGTCGATCTGGAACATTACACACAGCAACTGGCCCACGATGTGGCCGAACGCAAACGGAAACCGGCCTGAGGGCTTAAACGGAAACAACCTTTCAAAGGCAAAGGTACGAGCAGGCAGAATGTCATCCGGCGTCAAGACCGGAACTCTCAATATGAATTGAATGACAATGATTTACGGGAGGACGTTATGAACAAAAGACCGGACCCAACCTTTTATCCGTCAGCCAAGCTGGCAATGGAAGGCCCTGCTGAAACGCTTGCTTTCACGCTGATGCTCAGCCCCGATTTTTCGCAACCTGACGGGCTGGCAGTTGTGAATGTCGATCCATCCTCGGCCGATTTCGGGAAGATCGTGCATCAGGTGATCATGCCCGAAAAAGGCGACGAGTTTCACCATTTCGGTTGGAATGCCTGTTCCTCATCGCTGTCACCGCTCAGCGGTCATGCGTTTCTGGAACGTCGCTATCTGATCATCCCCGGTATCCGTTCCAGCCGGATATACATCATCGATGTAAAGAACCCGCTTGAGGCGAAGATTCACAAGATCATCGAACCCGAGGAAGTCTTTGATAAAACTGGGTATTCACGACCGCACACGATCCATTGCGGGCCGGAAGGCATCTATGTCAGCACGCTGGGCGGCGGCGGCGAGGACGGCACGGATGGTCCTCCGGGTATTTTCATCATGGATTGTGAAAGCTTCGAGATCATCGGGCGCTATGAGATCGAGCGCGGCGTGCAGGACAAGCATTATGATTTCTGGTGGAATCTGCCGCGCGATTACATGGTCAGTTCCGAATGGGGCCTTCCTCCACAATTTGAAAACGGGCTGGTGGCAGAGGATCTGCTTTCGAACAAATACGGTCATCGCATCCATTTCTGGAATCTGCGCAACCGGACCAATATTCAGACCATCGATCTGGGCGAAAACCACCAGATGGCGTTGGAAATCCGGCCCGCGCATGACCCGGTCAAACAATACGGGTTCTGCGGCGTTGTCGTTGATACCACCAACCTTCAAGGCGCAATCTTTACGTGGTGGCGCAATGACGACGGCACGTTCGAAGCCAAGAAAACGATCACCATCGACCCGCAACCCGCTGATCCAGATGATCTTCCTGATCTTCTCAAGGGGTTTGCCGCCGTACCACCACTGGTCACCGATATCGACCTGAGTCTGGATGACAAATACCTCTATGTCGCCTGCTGGGGCACCGGCGAGATGCAT
The DNA here is from genome assembly GCF_056542125.1 of Ruegeria sp. AF1. Lineage (NCBI taxonomy): Bacteria > Pseudomonadati > Pseudomonadota > Alphaproteobacteria > Rhodobacterales > Roseobacteraceae > Ruegeria > Ruegeria sp. AF1. Next base: position 264,365 of record NZ_JBQFZG010000001.1, on the reverse strand, counting down.
CAATATGATGTGTCCGATCCGATGAACCCGACCCTTGCCGGGAAGGTCGAAATCGGAGGGATTGTCAAAAAGACCAAACATCCGAACGGTCAGACTTTTGGCTATGGGCCGCAAATGGTCGAGATCAGCCGCGATGGTAAACGCGTCTATTGGACCAATTCGCTTTATTCCACGTGGGACGATCAGTTCTATCCCGAAGAAGGCGGCGCGGCCATGGTCAAGGCGGATGTGGGCGAGAATGGCGGGCTGGTTTTGGACCCGAAATTCTGGGTCGATTTCCCCAAAGGATATCGCAGCCACCAAATCCGGCTGGAGGGCGGAGATTGTTCAACCGACAGTTTCTGTTACCCCTCGGTCTGAATTGGAAACCCTGATGACATCAACGGCTGGCCTTTGGCTGGCCGTTGTTCTGAGCGGCGCGTATCACGGGCTGAACCCCGGGATGGGCTGGCCGCTGGCGGTTTCCTCTGCCCTGATGGAGCAGCGCCAATCCGCCCTGTGGCGCGCACTGGCGGCCTTGGCCGGTGGGCATTTCGTTGCCATGCTGGGTGTCCTTCTGCCCTTTGCGCTGATGGCCGTTCTGGTCGATTATCAAAAGGAAATCCGCATCTGGGCTGCGTTGATTGTCATCGCGATGGGGCTTTACATTGCAATCACCCGCCGCCATCCCCGTTTTCTGTCGCGTATACCACCCAGCAAACTGGCTCTGTGGTCGTTTCTCGTGGCTCTTGCGCACGGGGCCGCCCTTATGCTGGTTCCGATCTATCTGGGCCTGTGCCAGCTGGATGAACTGGATGCCGGTCATCAGGCGATTTCCAAAATCATGACAACAAACGGTCTGCTGGTTCTGGGAGTTGCGGCCTTGCATACCGCCGCCATGGTTCTGGGCGGAGGGTTTCTGGCCTTCGCCGTTTATCGTTGGCTGGGGCTGCGTTTCCTGTCCCGCAGCTGGTTCAACCTTGAACTCATCTGGGCGCTGAGCCTTGTTTTGGTTGGTCTTTTGGGGCTGTGGTCGGCGGTTTGATCGCTTTCCTTTGAGCCGGAACACACTGTCCTTGGGCGTAATCAATGCCGGTGCCGCGCTAGACCAGTTCCTGCCATTGGCGCTGGATAACCCGCCTTTCTTGAAGGCAGCTACTTTCGGTGGAATCGAACGGGTGCTGGTGATATGGTTGATCGCTGGAAACTTCAATAGGGTCACGTAACGCTCTGTAATTAAAGACAACAAAGATGTGCAATCCGGGTTTGCATCCGCCGCTCACCTCACCTATATATGAGATGTCCTTCGGGACTATGGACATAAACGCGCTCGTAATAAGCGGATCGGACCCGGGGGCGGTACCCGGCGGCTCCACCAAAATCCTTCGTTTGAGGATCATGGGGCCGAAACAGGATCGACGAACGTCTAAAGGGGTAAGCTTTGTCTCGGCTGTCTGCCACCGTTACCGGCGAAAACAGTACAATTGCAAACGACAATCGTGCTCCGGTTGCAGTTGCTGCGTAAGCAGTAACAAGACCGAAACTTAAGTCCTTGCGCCTAGCCGCGTAAGGCGGGGTTCGCAGGTACCTGGCAACAGAAACCTGCACTTCCCCCCAATATGTCTGATATTTATGCCGCCTTTGCGCAGATTCAGAGTTTGTTCATTCCTTTTTGCCATCGTGTTCGCAGTTGGACAGGAGCGTTGGGATGACGAATTCAGAGATACTCAGATCCTGGTATTCTGAGGTTTGGGAAAACGGAAACACCGAGGCGATCGATCAGTTCTTTGCACCCGAAACCATGGCCGAGGGGCTGATCCCCGAAATGCAGGTGGGTGCGGACGATTTTCGGGACCTCGTCACGGCGTTTCGTCATGTCTTAGGGGATATCAAGGTGGATTTGCCCAAGATCATCGAGAATGGCGATTGGGTATCCGCAATCCTGCATGTGCAGACGTGCCGGGCCGATAACGGTGCCCCTTTGGAGGTGACCGGTCAGGTCATGGCCCGGTTCAAAGACAATAAGATGGTCGAAGCGTATAATCATTTCGATTTCATCTCGTTTTTTGAAGAGATGGGTCAGTTTCCCGCCGATACCCTTCCCGTGTGCATGACCGGTCAGCGGCTCGACTGGTCCTGACGGTTCAAACCGCAATCTTGACCCCCTATGTTCTTGCGCGGTAGCACTGACTCAGGGGGTCAGCTTGCGAACACCCCGTGAGGCGTCAGCCCAAGCTTCGCATGGATCCGAATGACTAAAGGAGACATGCTATGGCTGCTCTTAACGCCATTACACCGACCCAATTGAGCCGGTTAATCGGAACGCCTCAGGCGCCTGTTCTGATCGATATACGCACTGATGCGGATTTCAGTAAGGATCCGCGGCTGATTCCGGGATCAATTCGCTGTCCGCACACGGAAATCGACGCGATGAGTCGTCTGATTGGTAACGACCCTTGTGTAATAATCTGCCACAAGGGCAAAAAGCTCAGTCAGGGGGTAGCGTCCTGGCTACGAGGGGCGGGCAAAAACGCCGAACATCTGGAAGGTGGGTTTGAAGGGTGGCACGAACAGCGTGAGGCGCCGTTGATCCCCCAGTCGGTATTACCGGCGCGCGTTAATGGCAGCACATTGTGGGTTACGCGCCAAAGACCCAAAATTGACCGCATCGCCTGCCCCTGGCTGATCCGCCGGTTTGTTGACCGCAAGGCACGGTTCCTTTTCGTCGCGTCGGAAGAAGTTCAGGGAGTCGTTGATCATTTTGATGCCACCCCCTTTGACGTTCCGAGTACATTTTGGACGCATCAGGACAGCGGCTGCACATTTGACACGATGATCCGGGCATTTGACCTGCGAACCGAGGCGCTTGAGCGTATGGCCCGGATCATTCGCGCTGCGGATACCGACCAGCATGATCTGGCCCCGGAAGCCGCTGGGTTGCTGGCGTTCTCGGTAGGTTTGTCCCGCCAGTATCGCGATGACCATGCTCAACTTGAAGCCGGATTGCACCTTTATGATGCTCTGTTCCGCTGGGCACGCGACGGGTTTGATGAAAAGCATGACTGGCCATCGGGTCATGGCGCATGAGACCTTCGGCACTGGACCTTTTCAAGGTATTCGGACGGATCGGCCTGTTGTCATTTGGCGGCCCCGCCGCCCAGATCTCGCTGATGCATCAAGAACTGGTCGAGCGCAGGCCCTGGCTGGATGAACAGACCTATCTGCGCGCGCTTTCCTTGTGCATGTTGCTGCCCGGTCCAGAGGCAATGCAATTGGCAACCTATGCTGGCTGGCGCTTGCGCGGTGTCGTGGGCGGGCTGATTGCGGGCAGCCTGTTCGTTTTGCCAGGGGCGTTTGTGATTGCTGTTCTAGTCGCGCTTTATTCAGCATTTGGCGACGTTCCACTGGTGCAATCCGCATTTACCGGCATCAAGGCGACCGTCATCGTGATCGTCCTGCAAGCCCTGCGCAAGCTGTCAGGTAAGGCGCTGACGGATATGGAACATCGTGTCATCGCGGGCCTGTCGTTTCTGTCGATCTTTCTGTTCAACCTGCCCTTCCCGCTGATCATTCTGATCGCGGCCCTGTGGGGGTATTTGCGTCATCAAGGACCCGCTGAGGCAGCCACGGCTCAGGACACGCCGCACCTTGCCCGCTCGGCCCGGACGATAGCGATCTGGTTGCCGCTTTGGCTCGGGCCGCTTGTTGCATTGACACTCAGCGGGCATCAATTGCTCAGCGATTTGGGGTGGTTCTTTGCCCGTCTGGCCGTTGTGACCTTTGGTGGTGCCTATGCCGTTCTGGCCTATATGTCGCAAACCGTTGTGGATCGGTACCACTGGATCAGTGCAGACCAGATGATCGACGGATTGGGGCTGGCGGAAACCACCCCCGGACCATTGATACTGGTTACGCAGTTCGTCGCCATGCTGGCGGGGCAGATCAACGGTGGATTCTCACTGGCGCTTGCTGCGGGCGCTGTCGCACTATGGGCAACGTTCGTGCCCTGCTTTTTGTGGATTTTCCTGACGGCCCCCTATCTTGACCGTCTGGCCACGCGTCCGCGCCTGTCTGCCGCCCTTCACGGCATCACCGCCGCTGTTGTCGGAGTGATTCTCAACCTTTCCGTGTGGTTTGCCCTGAATGTTCTTTTCGAATCGGTGCCAGATATGAATTTGGGTCCGGCGGCAATACCCGTGCCCCGACTGTCCTCGCTCGATATCCCGGCGCTTGCGTTAACCTTTATTGCTGGAATATTGATATTTAGACTAAAATTGGGGATCGGTACGGTGCTGGTTCTGATGTCAATGGCAGGGCTGGCTGCGCATAATATCTGATCAATCCGATCATACCTGCCCTTTCGTTTCCGAACAAAACCCCTATGCTGAGCTTAACCACTTTTGAGGATGACACATGTCGCAAGGCATCGACTATGGCAACCTGATGCACACCGCCATGCGCGGGCTTATCAAGACTGTGCTGACGGATGTATCGAAATCCGGTCTGCCCGGAGCGCATCACTTTTTCATTACCTTCGACACACGCGAAGATGGCGTGGACATCGCGGATTGGCTGCGCGACCGGTATCCGGAAGAAATGACAATCGTCATGCAGCACTGGTTTGAAAACCTCGAAGTCGGAGAGAACGGGTTCGCCATTACTCTCAATTTCGGGGACGCGCCGGAACCGCTCTATATTCCTTATGGCGCGATCAAGACCTTTGTCGATCCATCGGTGGAATTTGGACTGCGGTTCGAAAGCCCGGACGACGAAGATGATGACGATTATGTTGCAGATGACTTGATCGAGGTCGAAGAGGAAGAAGAGGCACATCACGACGCCGATGTCGTGTCGCTGGACAGCTTCCGCAAATAAGCCTTTGAGCCTCGCCCGGCGCGGGGTTCAGCGTTTCATCAGAAATGTTTCGACTGATCGGGATTTCTGGCCGTCTATGAAGCGTGAAAATGACAGGTTCAGCCCGTCTTCGGCTAGTGTTCGGTCGAACTGCTGCAATTCATATCCGCCGTCCACGTCGATGAACAACGAAAACACGGTCAGTGTGTCGCCAACGATACGTCCCCATACGAAGGGTTCACCTTTCATCGGGTCCAGCGGAACCTCATGACCGAACACATTGCGTTTCATCGCGGCCGAGAACACATCCGGGCGGTCCGAGGGCACGAAGTCAATCGAGAACTGCTGTTCTTTTACCCGCCCGTCTAGCTTGTAGGTGGTGGTTTGCCAGCTGACGTTGAACCCGTTTTTGGTCTCGAAAATTGAAACGCTCATATCCCGCGGGGTTGAGGTTCCGTCCGCATCCACGACATTTGCCGAGCCCACATAATCCCCCAGGAACGGGGTAATGTCCGCGGCGCGCGCAGATGCGCCCAAAACGGACAGCCACAAAGCACAGACAGCAAATAACACGATCGCTTTTTCAAGCGTAATGCGATGGAAATTCGACATCTTGTCCTCCAAGGCGGCTACTAACCTATTGTAGCTGAGAGGGGGCCGCGCACAATGGCACATTCCCCGACGATAACAATAAAAGTGACGCACCCCGCGCCTATACCTTTGACGCCCTTGGGTTTAAGGTGCGCGCAACTGGCCGATTGCGTCACGGCTTAGCTGCGGCTAAACGGCATACAACAGCATACCAGACGGAGTGACAGATGTCTCAGACCCGCACCGAATCCGACAGCTTTGGCCCGCTCGAGGTTCCTGCCGACAAGTATTGGGGGGCGCAAACGCAGCGTTCGATCATGAACTTTCCGATCGGTTGGGAAAAACAACCCATTGCCATTGTGCGTGCGCTGGGCGTGATCAAGCAAGCCTGCGCGATGGAGAACAAGGCAACCGGCAAGCTGGATGCCAGAATTGCCGATGCCATCATTCAGGCTGCGGGTGAGGTGATCGACGGCCAGTTTGACGACAACTTTCCGCTGGTCGTCTGGCAGACGGGTTCCGGCACCCAGTCGAACATGAACTCGAACGAGGTCATCGCGAACCGCGCCATCGAAATTCTGGGCGGTGTCATCGGTTCAAAAGACCCCGTGCATCCGAACGATCACTGCAACATGGGTCAGTCGTCGAATGACACCTTTCCAACTGCGATGCACATTGCCACGGCGATGAGTGTTCGTGACGTCCTTCTGCCCGGGCTTGAAAAGCTGGCCTCTGGTCTTGAGCAGAAGGCTGATGAGTTCAAGGACATCATCAAGATTGGCCGGACCCATACACAGGATGCAACGCCTCTGACACTGGGGCAGGAATTCAGCGGTTATGCCCACCAGATCCGTCAGGGGATTGCACGCGTTCACGCAGCGCTTCCCGGCATCTATGAGCTGGCGCAGGGCGGCACTGCCGTAGGCACCGGCCTGAACACCCAAAACGGTTGGAGCGAAGCTGTGGCGGGCCATATGGCGCAGATCACCGGCTTGCCCTTTGTGACCGCGCCAAACAAGTTCGAAGCGCTGGCTGCTCATGACGCCATGGTCTTTATGTCCGGGGCTTTGGCGACCATCGCGGGCAGCTGCTATAAGATCGCCAACGACATCCGTTTCCTGGGCTCTGGCCCGCGTTCGGGGCTTGGCGAACTGATCCTGCCCGAGAACGAGCCCGGCTCGTCCATCATGCCCGGCAAGGTGAACCCGACCCAGGCCGAGGCGCTGACACAGGTTGCTGCGCATGTAATGGGCAACAACGCCGCGATGAATTTTGCAGGCAGTCAGGGCCATTTCGAGCTGAACGTCTATAACCCGATGATGTCCTACAACCTGTTGCAATCGATCCAGCTGCTGGGCGACGCCGCCGACAGCTTTACCGAGCGGATGTTGCTGGGCATCAAGGCCAATGAGCCGCGCATCGACAAGCTGATGAAGGAATCGCTGATGCTGGTGACGGCGCTGGCCCCGACCATCGGCTATGACAATGCCACCACGGTCGCCAAGACCGCGCATAAGAACGGCACAACCCTCAAGGAAGAAGCCATTGCGCTGGGGTTTGTGGACGAGGCAACCTTTGATGCCGTTGTACGCCCCGAACAGATGATCGGCCCGAAAGACTAATGGGCAAGCCGGTCAACCTGAACCGGTATCGAAAAGAAAAGGCGCGGGCCGAGAAGAAGGCCCGCGCAGATGAGAATGCCGTCGCCTTTGGGCGCACCAAGTCCGAGAAAGCAATCGTCAGGCTTCAGCAGGACAAGCAGAAGCGTGAACTCGACAATCACGAGCTGGATGAATGAGCGGTCGCCCGGTAAAACGTTCATTGACCCTCAAGGGCCACCGGACATCTGTCTCGCTTGAAGATGAATTCTGGCGCGCATTTCGCGACATTGCGAAAGAAAAAGATCAGCCAATCAATGCACTGGCCGCGCAAATTGATGTTGACCGCGACCCGGAAACCGGATTGGCCTCGGCTATTCGCGTGTTTATTCTGAACTGGTACCGAGACAAGGTTTAACACTTGTCAGATCTTGGTCGTTGGGTGTAACGTCCCCGAGGAACAAAAGGGGTACATTCATGAGCAACACAGTATTGGGGCCAGACGGTCAACCTCGGTGTTCCTGGTGCCAGGCCGCGCCGGAATTCTTTGACTATCATGACAACGAATGGGGCTTTCCGGTCTCGGATGATCAGCGGTTATTCGAGAAACTGTGCCTGGAAAGTTTTCAGTCGGGTCTTAGCTGGCGCACGATCCTGAACAAGCGCGAGAATTTCGGAGAAGCGTTTTACGGTTTTGATTTCAACAAGATGGCCGAATTCTCTGAAGTTGATGTTGAACGTCTGCTGCAAAATGATGGGATCATTCGCCACCGGGGCAAGATCGAGGCGGTGATCAATAACGCCCGCCGCGCGCAGGAGCTGGTGGCGTCTGAAGGATCGCTGGCTGCTTATGTCTGGCGGTATGAGGCGGAAACGCCGCCGCCCCCGCAATCGGCATCCACATCGCCCGAGTCGGTGGCGATGTCGAAGGACCTCAAGAAACGGGGCTGGAAGTTTGTTGGCCCCACGACGGTGTTTGCGTTCATGCAGGCCATGGGACTGGTCAATGACCATGCCGAGGGCTGTATCAGCAGAAAAAAAGCGGCGCAGTTGCGCCGCTCTTTCACGAAACCCGTCTGAGGATCAGACAGAGGCTTTGAAAATCTTGTCGATATTGCCGCCCAAAGCGGCGTTGAATTCGGCGTCTGACTGCTGTTTCGAGAGACCTTCGGTCAGTGCGCGAGAGAAAGACGCGATCATTTTGCCGTTTTGACCCAGCAGGTTACAGGCCTCTTCGGTCGAATACCCGCCTGACAGTGCGACAACGCGCAGAACGCGCGGATGGTCGGCCAGTTCGTCATACAGGTTTGCCTGTGTCGGGATCGTCAGCTTCAGCATGACCTCCTGCCCTTCGACCAGCTGGTCGAGGTTCTTCAGGATTTCAGCTTTCAGAATCTCCTCGGCCTCGGCCTTGGTTTCTGAATGAATGTTGACCTCCGGCTCGACGATTGGAACCATCCCGGCTTCAGTCACTTCACGGGCTACGTCGAATTGCTGGGCGACCACGGCCGCGATGCCTTCGGCATTAGCCTCGTGGATGACCGAACGTTCCTTGGTGCCGAATACGCCTTCTGCCTTTGCCAGCGTGTCGGCCAGACCGGGGATCGGCTTCATCAGCTGAACGCCGTTGGCCTGATCCTCGAGGCCCTTGTCGATTTTCAGAAAAGGCACGATGCCTTTGACCGACCAAAGGTAATCTGCGACCTTGCGGCCCTCGATCTCTTCCCCGAGGGTGCGTTCGAACAGGATCGCACCGATGACTTTGTCCTTGGTGAAGTCATTTGCCAGAATGATCCGCGCGCGCATCTTTTGTATTTCACCGAACATCTCAGCGTCCGAACTGTAGGTCGACGCGTCAACGCCGTACAACGCCAAAGCTTTCGGGGTCGAGCCGCCGCTTTGATCCAATGCCGCGATAAAGCCTGCTCCGTTGATCATCTGCGCGCGCTGTTCTGCTTTGGCCATAGTGTTTTCCCGTTCAATGATGATTCCGATGTCTCCCCCCGCATACATCACAGTCAGGACCGATGGTAGTTTGTTAGCGCTCAATCAGCCGCAACCATATGCCATCCCTGGATCGAACGGTCAGGTGGGCCACCGGAACCGGCGTTTTGCCGCTGATTGTTTCGAATTTGAAATTTCGCACCAGCATCGACAGGATCAGCGGCCCTTCGACCATGGCAAACCCGGCCCCGGTACAAACGCGGGGACCTGCGGAGAACGGGATATATGCTTCGCGCTGGCATGTCTTGTCGTTTTCACTGTTCCAGCGAGTCGGGTCAAAGCTGTCGGGGTTGTCCCATAATCGTTCGTGACGGTGCAGGTGCCAAGGGCTGATGACGATTTGTGACCCGTTGGGAACGTCCCTGTTTCGGAAACGGTGTGGGCCCGTGGCCTCTCGCACCATCATGGGAACCGGTGGGTAAAGGCGCAGTGCCTCGCGAAACACGTCGCGGCTGATCTTGAGTTTGGAAACCGAGGCAAATGTCGGATCGTCCAGAGTGGCAGCTTCGTCAGCAATCCTTTCCTGCCATTCGGGATAAATTGCCAGCAGATAAACTGTCCACGCCAGAGCCGATGCGCTGGTCTCATGGCCTGCCAGAAAGAAGATCGCAACCTGATCAACCATCTCCTCGGGCCCGAAAAACTGGCCGGTTTCAGGATCAGCGGTCGTCATGATCTTGGTTGCCAGATCATCGGGGGCGGTTCCGGCCTTGATCGCCTCAGCCCGCTCATGGGTCAGGTCAGTGATCAGGTTACGAATGTCTTCGGCGTTTTTCCGTGTCGTCCGGGAGTGAAACCGAGGCATCCATTTGGGCAGCGGAACGAAGGCTGCAAGGTTCAGCAGAGGTTGTTCGCGCTGGTAGTTGCGGAACTTTTCAAACACCTTGCTGGCTATGGCGTGGTCAATTGGCACCGAAAACAAGGTGCGAAAAATCACATCCGCTGCGGCGTGGCTTGTTTGTTCTTCGACTTCGATCTGTTTGCCGACATGGGGCCGCAACCGCTCAACACATGCGTCTGCCGCGGCCAGCATGGCGGGAAACGTGTCTTTCAGCCGCCCGCCCTCAAATGCCGGGTCAATGATGCGCCGCTGACGTTTCCACGTCTCTCCATTGGTTAGAAACACCGAATTTCCAAGCAAGGGGCGCAGGCCTTCGCTGATCCGGCCCGATTTAGGGAAATCTTCGGGGCGTTTCCTGAGGACGGTGTCAATCAGGTCCGGTTGATTGATCAGGAAAGATCGAAAGAAGGGTGTCCTGAATTCGGCCATCCACGCGCGATAAAGGCGCGCTGGCTGCGCAGACAGCAGATCCTGACGAAACAGTTTCAGATAGCGCAGTAGGGAAACCTTGTCTGCGCGTGGCTGGGGCTTGGGCGGGGTCATGGGCGCACCGACGTGTATTTGGACACTGGCGTCTCAATCCGGCTGCGCGAAGGTGTGCGCCCAAGGAACCGCTGCTTTAGCGTCAAAGGGCCTGCCGTTATCCGAAAATAGTCGTACAGACCCGGCTTATCGAAGGCGCAAAGGTACTGAAAATGCAGCCGGAAAAACCGCCAGCGCAAGGCTTTCCAACGTTCAGGTAACAGGGTTTGGGTAAAGGCCGCCGACAGGACAAGCGGCCAGCGTTTCTCTGGTCCGGCCACCCCTGTAACGGCCACCGGATCACACAGCGCAAATGCACAGCCATCCCCGGGGGCCGAGACATCGACCCACGTGATGTCTGAACTGGAGGACAGGAATTGAAGGTCGGACCGAAGGCCATGCGCATTTGGCAGAAAGGATACCATAGGCATCACCTGCCCCAGGCTTAGGAACGACAACTCTGCCCCCTGTTTCGGCACAGCCCTGTCGCGGATCAGGTCGGCCAGAACAGACACCCCCATATGCGCGCCCGAACTGTGGCCCACGACCAGTACCTCATCCACACCGGATATCAGAGCGGCTTCAATCGCCTTGCGGAATACGGCCAGTCTGTCCTTCAGTTTAAGCGGAGTTTCCCCCTTCAGCTGCGCGGAATAGGCGTAATCATGCATCAGGTAATAGGCAAACAGCCGGTTGTCGATCTTGCGGAACCACAGCATCAGCGCAACCGCAACGGCGATACCCGGAAACAGACCCCACCAGCCAGCCATCGCCACACATGCCCACACGACTGCAAACGCAACCAGCAGCTGAGACACCAACATCGCCACCGGATAGAGCGCCGCAATCACCGGGCCCTTGCGCAACCGCATCAGGCGCCACAAAGCGCCGGTCGAAATGTATATCCACGCCGTGTGGGCCAACTGCGCGTAGGTTGCAGGGATCGACGCGGACATGCTGTCGCGCACGATGTCTGACCAGACCAGAACTTCGATTTCTGTCTCAACAGACGCACCGTCCTGCAATGATGTCACGGACCAGCCGAACAGACCTTTTGCGGACTTGGGGGCCATGGCGATCTCATATCCCGAGATCCGGGCCTGCGCCTGCGACTCGGTTCGGTAAAGCTCGCGATATCGTCGCGGCGGCATCGGGTCATAACCGGGGATGTAGAACACCCGGCGTTTGCGAACCTGTGACTGATTTCTCTGACTGCTCATGCCTTTACCTTCTGCCGCGCAGGTTAACGCAGGCTTTAGGTCAAGGTAAGGGGGGCAGACGCTCAGCCGAAATTCGCAAGCGCCGGGAAGGTTTCAAGCAACCACCAGCTGAAGCGGGTGAACAGGCCTGTGATCAGCATGATGCCCACGAACAGCAGCAGCCCTCCCATGACCTTTTCGATCACGCCCATATAGGGCTTGATCCGGTTCATCACGGTCATAGAGCGGTTGAGAAACATGGCTGCCAGCAGAAACGGAATACCCAATCCGGCTGCATAAACACCCAGCAACAGCGTGCCGCGCGCCACCGAGGCCTCGGTTGCCGCAAGGGACAGGATCGCGCCCAGCTGGGGGCCGATACAGGGCGTCCAGCCGAAAGCAAAGGCCAACCCAAGAATATAAGCACCAAAGACCGAGCCACCGGAATCGCCGGTTTCGATCCGCGCTTCGCGGTCCAGAAAGGGGATGCGGAAGACATTCAGGAAATGCAGACCAAAGACAATGACAACGGCACCGGACAGTTTGGCAAAAAGAACCTGATTTTGCAGCACGAACACTCCAAAGGCAGATGCGGTAAATCCCAACAGCAGAAAAACCGTCGACAGGCCCAGCACAAAGAACAGCGCTGACATGGTTGCCTTGCGCCGGGCGCGGGCCTCATCCTGCATTTCGTTGATCGTGACGCCGCTCATATATGCCAGATAGGGCGGCACGATGGGCAGCACACAAGGCGACAGAAAGCTAATCAGGCCACCCAGCAGGGCAACAAACATGGCGGGCAGCAGCCCCGCGTCTATGATTTCTATTCCGAACATGTCTAAGCACATAAGTGATGAATGGCGGTCCGTCACGGGGCCAATGAGTCACATCCTCGTGCTTGGAATCTGGACAATATTACAACTTCGCCCTATCCCGAAAATCATGTCAGAGATTACAGATACGCTGGATGCGCTGGGCCTTCTTTGCCCCCTGCCCGTCCTCAAGGCCCGCAAACGGCTGAAATCCATGCCGCAAGGTTCTGTGTTGCGTGTACTGGCTGATGACCCGGCAGCCATCATCGATGTCCCGCATTTTTGCGCCGAAGCTGGCCACACATTGCTGTCTCAGGATTTGGATGGCGAACATCAGGTCTATCTGATCCGAAAAACCGACTGACTTTGTGATATAAAAAAGGCGGGCAAATCTGCCCGCCCTTTCATCAGTTGCCCAGCGACCACCATCCGCGCCGTTTGGGCCTGTCGGATTCTGGCTCAGGTTCATCTGCCACAGTTTCAAGCACCGGTTCAGGTTCTGCTGCCATGGGTGTTTCTTCCACGGGTGCGTCTTCGATCGGCTCATCGGCAGATTGAACTTCAGGTTCTTCCATCGCAACGACCGCTTCTGCTTGTGCGACTTCGTCAGTCTGCTCGGCTACGTCTTTTGCTTCCGGCGCAGCGTCAGCAGTCTCATCGGCTTCACTTTGCTCGGCGACAGCCGCCTCGGCAGGTTCGGCTTCTGCGTCTGAGGCCGCCTCTTCAACCGCCGGTGCATCGGCCCCGGCATCGGTGTCCGGTGCTTCCGACTGTTCCGCACCCTCTTCTGCTACCGCATCTTTCTTACGACGACGCGGAGCGCGCTTACGCTTGGGCTTGGCGGGTTTTTCCTCTTCCGTTGCTTCGGCTTCGGTTGTCTCGACAGCGGTTTCCGTTTCAGCGGATTCGCCTACGGCATCCTCCTGCTCTGACCCTTCGCCGTCATCCGCGCCCTGTTCCGCCGCGTCACCGTTGCCCGCGCCTTTCTTGCGACGACGACGGCGGCGCTTGCGCTTGGGTTTGGTATCATCTTCAATCGACGCGATATCCTCTTCGGCTTCCTCCTCTTCCGAAGAATCCACCAGATCCATCAGCGAGGCATCGACCGACACGACAGGAGCTGTCGCTTCGGGAACAATGCGGCTGGCGGTCTTGAATTTCTCCATCGAGAAATCCGGGCTGACCAGATGCACATCGCCTTCGATCCGTACAGACAGGCCATAGCGCGATTCGATCTGGGCAATATGCTCGCGCTTCTGGTTCATCAGGAAGTTCGCGATACTGACCGGGCAGCGCACCAGAACCTCGCGCGAGCGGCGGCGCGTGCCTTCTTCTTCGATCTGACGCAGGATCGACAGCGCCATGTTGTCGTCCGAACGGATCAGGCCGGTGCCATGGCATGCCGGGCATGGCTGCGTGGTCGCCTCGATCATACCCGGGCGCAGCCTCTGACGGCTCATCTCGAGCAGGCCAAAACCCGAAATCCGGCCGACCTGAATGCGGGCACGGTCGGTTTTCAGCTTGTCCTTAAGACGCTTTTCAACCGACGCATTGTTCTTGCGCTCGTCCATGTCGATGAAATCGATGACAATCAGACCGGCAAGGTCACGCAGACGCAACTGACGCGCTACTTCTTCCGCGGCTTCCAGATTGGTTTTCAGCGCCGTTTCCTCGATCGAGCCTTCTTTCGTGGCCCGGCCCGAGTTCACGTCGATTGCCACCAGCGCTTCGGTCACGCCGATCACGATATACCCGCCAGATTTCAGCTGAACGGTCGGGTTGAACATCCCCGCCAGATAGCTTTCCACCTGATAGCGCGCAAACAGCGGCAGCGCGTCCTCGTACCGTTTCACATTCTTGGCATGGGACGGCATGATCATCTTCATGAAGTCCTTGGCGATGCGGTATCCGCCCTCGCCCTCGACCAGAACCTCGTCGATATCGCGGTTATAAAGGTCCCGGATCGACCGTTTGATCAGATCGCCTTCTTCATAGATCTTCGCAGGTGCAATGGATTCCAGGGTCAATGCCCGGATCTGCTCCCACAGGCGTTGCAGGTATTCATAGTCGCGCTTGATTTCCGATTTTGTGCGCTTGGCGCCTGCAGTCCGGATAATCAAACCCGCCCCTGTCGGCACATCAATATCCGCCGCGATTTCTTTCAGCTTTTTGCGGTCAACCGCGTTGGTGATCTTGCGGCTGATCCCACCGCCACGCGCGGTGTTCGGCATCAAAACACAATAGCGACCTGCCAGCGACAGATAGGTCGTCAGGGCTGCCCCTTTGTTGCCGCGTTCTTCCTTGACGACCTGCACCAGCAGCACCTGGCGCACTTTGATCACTTCCTGAATCTTATACCGGCGTGGGCGTGGCTTGCGCTGAGGGCGGATGTCCTCGCTGTCGTCTTCCTCGGCTACGGTTTCAATCGTGTCATCTTTCGCGGCTGCGTCAGCGTGTTCCTCATCCGCATCGCCATCATCTGCGTCCGGGTCATCCTCAGACAATTCAGACGCTTCATCGCCATCGTCAGCGATTGAAGCATCCGCCGCGTCATCAGAATCCCCTGCTGCATCGTCTTGTGAAGACTCGACCGTTTCAGCCTGAGCCTCGTCTTCCGAAGCCGTTTCCTCAGCAGTGTCATCTGACACAGCTTCCGGCGCTTCGTTGTCCGCAGGCTCCTCAACAGGTGTTTCACCGACGATTTCCATAGGCGATGTCCCCTCGGGCACCTCCATGTCGGCATCGTCAAGGTCGATGGTTTCCATACCGGTCGGCTCGGTCGAAACTTCCATCGTTTCGACCAGATCGTCCGATTTAAGATCCGCGGCCTTTGATCGGGCGCGCGAACGCCGCTTTTTCGGCTTGCCCTCGTCGGCCTCATCCCGCGCCTTCATGGCCTCGGCATAGGCGCGATCTTCCTCCATCAGCGCCTCGCGGTCGGCGATGGGGATCTGGTAATAGTCCGGGTGAATTTCCGAAAACGCGAGGAAGCCGTGCCGGTTCCCGCCATAATCCACAAAGGCCGCCTGAAGCGACGGCTCAACCCGTGTTACTTTTGCAAGATAGATGTTGCCAGCAAGCTGGCGCTTGTTTTCGGATTCAAAATCGAACTCCTCGACCTTGTTTCCGTCGACCACCACGACGCGGGTTTCCTCCGCGTGGGTGGCATCGATAAGCATTTTCTTAGCCATGAGTCCTTGGTGCACCGCGCCAAACGCGTTGTCCTGACCCGTCCAGGTGGACAGGCACATTTGGGGAGGTGTCTTGTCAGGGCGATATCGGACGGCGCGCGGCAGGGTCTGGCGCTGTGGCCCCCTGCCCGGTCACTCAATCGTTGCGCGCGCGTCATCGCGGTTCTTCTCCGACAGGCGCGTTAGCCGCAGCCTGCCCATTTATTCCTTTCGCCCAGACGTTCCGGGCTCAGGTACTACATTGCCCCGAAAGGGGCACAATCGGTCTGCTTTGCGGCGAATAATATGTCATCACCTTCAGCAAAGCAGCGAAACTCAATGATTCGGGGCTTATGGACACAAAACTGGCCCGGCCCGTCCGGACACAATAAAAGCAGTCCTGTGGAAAAGACAATGGGCAAACTGCACCGCCCCCAACCGTGGCATGCGGGATCGCCTTCATCTGGCCAAAAATATCCCGGGGGAGTCGCCAAAGGCGACGGGGGCAGAGCCCCCGTCACAAAGTTTACAGATAGTCCGACCGCTGGAGGCCGTATTTGGCCATCTTTTCATTCAGCGTTCGGCGCGGCAGGCACAGTTCATCCATCACAGACGCGATAGATCCTTTGTGCCGCCGCATCGTGTTGTCGATCAGCATCCGTTCAAAGGCTTCGACATATTCCTTCAGCGGCTTGCCTTCGGTGGTCATGACCGGCTGCATTTCCTCGTGATCCGACATCAACAGCGAGGCGATCGTTCCGGACCCACGGCGCGATTGCAGTACCGCGCGTTCGGCAATGTTGATCAACTGGCGCACGTTCCCCGGCCAGGGCGCCTGCAACAGCTGCGCGGCTTCCTGAGCGCTTACCTGAGGCGCATCACAACCGTATTCTTCGGCGAACTGCTCGCTCAGACGGGTAAACAGGGTCAGGATGTCCTCGCCCCTCTGGCGCAGGGGCGGCATGGTGATGCGCAAGGCGGCCAATCGATAGAACAGATCAGGCCGCAAGACATCTTCGGAGGTTTTTCCGGCCTCTTGCAGGTTCGAGATCGCTACGATGCGTGTCTCGGCCGGCGTGCCCTGCTCGTTCATCACGCTGAGCAGCTTGGCTTGCAGGGAATCGCTGAGCGCTTCGACATCTTCCAAAACCAGCGTTCCGCCCCGCGCCTCTTCGATGGCGGGCAATTGGGCGTCTTCAGGCATCATCGGCCCAAACAGACGTTTGGCCAACGCGTCTTCCTCGTGCGCCGCGCAGGACACCAGCACGAATTTCTTGCCGGCACGGCTTCCAACCGCGTGCAGGGCGTGTGCGACAAGCGTCTTTCCGGTCCCTGTCTCTCCGTCGATCAGCACATGGCCATCCGCCTGACCTAGATCGAGGATATCCTCGCGCAGGCGTTCCATAACCGGGCTGGCACCGATCAGTTTGTTCATGATCTGGGTGCCGCCGGACAATTCCCGGCGCAGCGCGCGGTTGTCCAATGTCAGACGCCGCGCATTGCTGGCCCGTTTGGCCAGTTCAGACATGCGGTCGGGGTTGAAGGGTTTTTCAAGGAAATCGAATGCACCGACACGCATCGCCTCAACAGCCATCGGAACATCGCCGTGACCGGTGATCATGATCACGGGCAAGGTGCTGTCAGCGCCCATCAGCTTTTTGAGAAGCTGAATGCCGTCCATTCCGGGCATCTTGATGTCCGAAATCACTATCCCCGGATAATCCGGACCCAACACCTTGAGCGCATCTTCCGCGCTGGCGAAGGTTTCCGTGTCATAGCCGGACAAAGCGAGCCACTGGCTGATCGATTGGCGCATGTCCTGTTCATCGTCAACAATGGCAATTTTCATGGCTTGTGCCATAGTCATTCCTCGTTATTCCGCGGCTTCAAGGCCGTCGCTTCCCAGTGCAGGCAACTGCATTTCAAACACCGCACCGCCATATTGGCCGTTGCGTGCAGTCAGCCGTCCCCCATGGTCGTTCACGATCCCCGACGAGATGGCAAGCCCCAGACCAACACCGTCTCCGGGCTGTTTGGTTGTGTAGAACGGCTCGAACAGGTTTTCGATATCCTCGATTCCGTGCCCGTTGTCGCGTACGGTCAGCACAGCCGTGTCACCAGCTGCCAGGATGATTTCCACATCCGGCTCCGCCACTGATTTGGTGGCGTCCAGCGCGTTTCGCAAGAGGTTGACCATGACCTGTTCGATGCGCATTCGGTCCCCCATCACGATCACGGGTTCCTCTGGTACGATCTGTGTGATCTTCACGTGTCGCTGACGCAATTGCGGCTCCATCATCGACAGGGACGAGGCCAGCGCTTCACCAAGATTTACTGGTGAAAACGCATCCGCACCCTTGCGCGCATAAGACTTGAGCTGCCGGGTAATTGCCCCCATCCGTTCGATCAGACCATCGATGCGGCCAAAGCTGGCAAGGGCCTCTTCCGGGCGGTTGCGGCGCAGCAGCAGACGGGCCCCGGCCAGATAGGTTTTCATTGCCGCCAGAGGCTGGTTCAACTCGTGACTGACCGCTGCCGACATCTCGCCCAGGGCGGCCAGTTTCGAGCTTTGCGCAAGCGTCTGTTCCGCCAAATCCAGCGTCTTTTCAACCCGTTCACGTTCAGCGATTTCCCGCTGTAGCCGTGCATTCAATGCGCGAAGCTCTGCCGACTCGCGCTGGAACAGGGTCATGCGCAACGTGGCACGGCGGCTCAACGCATAGAACGCAAGCGCCAGAAGAATCGCAAACCCCATGATTTCCAGCGCCAGAACGCTGTTCACCTTTTCCCGGATCGAGGCATAGGTCGTGAACGAGGTCATCTGCCAGCCGCGGAAAGGAATGCGCGTCTCGATCCGCATCACCGCTTCGCCCTGAAGATAGGCATCAGGCGGCAGCGCGGTCCAATCGGTTGTTGCCCGGATCGCGCGCTGGATCGCCCCTTGTGGCGGTTGGCGCAGCATCGCCGTGTTCTCATCCAGCCCGCGCCAGCGGGGTTCCGTGGACAAAATGATGTTGCCGGTGCTGTCGGTAACCATCACCGCGTCCGAGATACCTGCCCAAGCGCGTTCGAACTTTTGCAGGTCAACCTCGACGACGATTACGCCCAGGAACTCGGCCCCGTTCTCCAACCGGCGCGAATACACAAAGCTGTACCCGCCTGCGTCCTTGGGAATAACAGAGAAGATCGTCGCGTTCGAGCGGATCGCATCCACAAAATATGGCGTGTTCCGATGTCCTTCGCCCAACCTGTTTCGGTCGGTCGCGGCAACTGTGCGCCCGTCGCTGTCCAGCAAAACCAGTGAGGCCGCGCCGATCTCTTCCACGAATGAAATAAGGCGTTGGGTAGACAGGGTGTAATCGCCTGACTGCAATGCCGAAATCAACGTCGGGTCGCGGGCCAGCAATTGCGGAACAATCGAGTTGCGGCGCAATTCACTCAGCAAGTTGCCCGAATACAGCGTCAGTCGCAGCTCTGCCCGGTTGCGCGTGGATTCGGTGAACCTGTCAGTCAACAGCCGGTTCGTCACCCAGACCGTTGCAATTGTCGCGACCAGCAGAACAAGAACCGCCAGCCGCAACCGCCAGCCCAGCGGCGCACCACGAAACGGTTTCAACATATTTGACCAGCCAGATCGAACTTCTGTGTTCATGGCAAAAGGTTACGCCCCGGCGGGCGAGACCTCAAGTCACGCCGCTTCAAACACACCTGACAATGCGCGGAACAACGCCACCCCGTCTGTGCCGCCATGACCCTGATCGGCTGCGCGTTCGGGGTGCGGCATCATTCCAAGAACGCGGCGGTTTTCCGACAGGATTCCGGCGATATCCCCGATCGAGCCGTTCGGGTTTTCGGCATAGGTAAAAGCGATCCGGTCCTGATCTTTCAGCGCGGCCAGCGTCGCGTCATCCGCAAAATAGTTGCCATCGTGGTGCGCAATCGGAATACCGATCACATCGCCTGCGTTGTAGCCGCTGGTAAACGCGCAGTCGCTGGTCTCAACCCTTAGGCCAACGGTCTTGCAGATGTATTTCAGCCCAGCATTGCGCAGCAATGCGCCCGGCAAAATGCCGGTTTCGGTCAGAACCTGAAAACCGTTGCAAATGCCTACGGCATAACCGCCGCGCTGCGTGTGTTCGACGACGGCCTTGCAAATCGGCGATTGGGCCGCGATTGCGCCGCAACGCAGGTAATCTCCATAAGAGAACCCGCCCGGCACGCCCACGATATCAATACCTTCGGGCAAAGCCGCGTCTTTGTGCCAGACCATATCGACCTGAAAACCGGCCTGCTCAAAGGCGACGGCAAGATCTCGGTCACAGTTGGATCCGGGGAAAACGATTACGGCTGCACGCATGGCGGGCCCTCCTACGAGACAAAATCTGTGACAACCGCAACACCCGGAGGCGTTGGATGGTCAAAAGCGGCAAGCTCGGCGCTTACCTGGTTCAGGGTTATTTTCCGGGTCACCAGCGGGCTCAGGTCGACCCCTTGGCCCGCGATCAGCGACAACAGCGACGGATAGCGCCAGCTTGGCATTCCACGGGTGCCAAATACGGAGAGCTGACCAGAATAGAGCACATCCATCGGCAACGACATCTGCGCATGGTCCCCCGTGGGCATTCCGATTTGCACCATGCGCCCCATTTTGCGCAGGGATCGCATGGCGGAAACGGTCGTGGCTTCGACGCCAAGCGCCTCGATCGCAACATCGGCGCCGCCACCGGTGATGTCTTTCACCGCCTGTGGGGAATCACATGTCGCGGCATTGACCACCGCGTCGGCGCCCAGAGTTTTGGCATAGGCCAGCTTGTCCTCGGCGATATCGACTACGATAACACGCGTGCCGAGCGCCTTGCCAAGAAGAAGCGTTGATATTCCGACACCGCCGCCGCCAAATACAGCAATCCACTCACCACCCTGCACCTGCGCCCGGCCAACAAGCGCCTGCCACGCCGTGGTTACGCGGCACCCCAATGCGGCGGCGATTTCAGGCGCGATGCTGTCGGGCAAGGATGTCAGGTTGGCATCGGCATGAGCCACGGCAACATATTCAGCAAAAGCCCCGTCACAGGTAAAGCCGGGCACGACCTGGTTCGGACAGATTGTCTGATGACCCTTTGCGCAGTCCGGGCAATGCCCACAGGCAAGGATAAAGGGCGCAATCACCCGGTCCCCAACACGCCACCGTTTAACGCGCGCACCGACCGAGACCACCTCGCCGCAAAACTCGTGACCGGGTGTCATGGGCAGGACAACGTCCGGGTCTGAGCCCGACCACGCGTGCCAGTCGGACCGGCACACACCGCAGGCCAGCACTCGCACCACAACACCGTCTTCAGCGGGAACCGGATCGGGGATCGTCGACACCTCAAGCGGTTGACGATAGGTGATCAGACGCGCGGCCCGCATCAATCAGACCAGTTCGATCTCGTAGCGTTCGATGACGGTGTTGGCCAAAAGCTTTTCGCACATCTCGGTCACGTCTGCCTCGGTTGCGCCATCGGCAAGCTCAAGATCGATGACTTTGCCCTGACGTACGCCTTCGACCTGATCAAAGCCCATTGCACCCAATGCGTGACGTACTGCTTCGCCCTGCGGGTCCAGCACCCCGTTCTTGAGCATCACATGAACCCGTGCTTTCATTTTGGCAACTCCAACTGAGGGCCGCATACAAGGCCCATTTCGTTGCGCGGGGGATAGCGCGCCTGAAGGGTTTCGACAACCCTGTTTCAAACGCAGTTTGCCGCAGGTGGGTGACGATCCCGCACCGTCAGATGGACCCGAGTAGTTTTGCCGGCACGGCAGCTGGAAGCTTCGGAATAGTCATCTGATCAAACGGCCCGGCCACACGCAAACACCCTGCTCTACCAACAACTTGGCAAAGACAAAACGCCGCCCTGAGGGGGCGGCGTTTCTAAGGCGTGGTATTTAGTTGATCAGCGTCGGCTTGGTGACGTTGCTGGCAGGCAGCACACCCAGTCTTCGGGCGACCTCGGAATAGGCATCTGTCAGACTGCCCAGATCGCGGCGGAATACATCCTTGTCCAGTTTCTGACCGGTCTTGATATCCCACAGGCGGCAGCTGTCCGGGCTGATTTCATCCGCAACGACCAGCCGCTGATAGTCGCCTTCAAACACGCGCCCGATTTCGATCTTGAAGTCAACCAGACGAATACCCACCGCCAGCATCACGCCGCTCAGGAAATCGTTCACGCGCAGCGCGAGGCTGAGGATGTCGTCCATGTCCTGCTGGCTGGCCCAGCCAAACGCGGCAATATGTTCCTCGGTGACAAGAGGATCGCCCAAAGCATCATCCTTGAAGCAATATTCAACGATCGGACGTGGCAATTGCGTCCCTTCTGCGATGCCAAGACGTTTCGACATCGAACCGGCCGCGTAATTGCGCACGATCACTTCCAGTGGAATGATCTCGCAGTTGCGCACCAGCTGTTCGCGCATATTCAGGCGCCGGATGAAGTGGTTCGGAATACCAATCTGGGTCAGCCCGGTCATGAAGAACTCGGACAAACGGTTGTTCAGCACGCCTTTGCCGTCAATCACGTCTTTCTTCTCGGCATTGAACGCGGTGGCGTCATCCTTGAAATACTGTACGATGGTGCCCGGTTCGGGGCCTTCATACAGAATTTTGGCCTTGCCTTCGTAGATTTTCTTGCGACGCGCCATAAGCGACCTTTCCAGACTGGCGAAAGGGAATGAGTCCCTTCACGTTGGCGTCCTCATAGTGCAAGCCCTGCGTTCCCGCAAGTTCGCTGCCCCGAGGGCCTTTGACGCAGCGCAAATACCTTGCACCCAGAGTGTCCTATTGTCATATCATCAGTGAGAAACGGTAATCCAAGGGGTCCCCAACCAATGACCACATTCGACGAACGTGAAGCCGCGTTTGAAAGCAAATTCGCCCATGACGAAAAGATGCAGTTCATCGCTCGGATGCGCCGCAACCGCTTTATGGCTGTCTGGGCGTCTGCGCTGAAGGGCGAAACTGTTGAACAGGCACGGAAATACGGCCAGGAACTGGTTCATACCGACCTACAGCATGTCGGCGAAGACGATGTTGTCGAGGCGGTCAAAGCCTACTTGGGTGATCTTGCGGATGAAGCCACGATCCGTTCGAAAATGGCCGAGCTTCTGGTTGAAGCCAAAGAACAGGTGATGGTGGAAGGCGAGCACTGATTGCCTGAAATGCAAAATTCATGATCTTCATGAGTTTTATGAAATTGATTTGACGCCCTGGTCATGAGACACGGGGCGTCTCTGTTTTTTTGCAGCGTTTATACGCTTTTTCTGGAATAACCCTATGACAAACGCGCTGAGCAAACTTCTGGACACCAAAGACGCCATCCTTGCGGACGGTGCAACGGGGACCAATTTATTTAACATGGGTCTGCAATCAGGTGACGCGCCTGAGCTGTGGAATGTGGATGCTCCGGACAAGATCAGGGCGCTGTATCAGGGTTCCGTCGACGCGGGCAGCGACCTGTTTCTGACCAACACGTTTGGAGGCACTGCGGCGCGTCTGAAACTGCATGATGCGCAGAACCGCGTGGGCGAGCTGAACCGTATCGGCGCAGAACTTGGACGTGAAATCGCGGACAAAGCCGGGCGCCCTATTGTCGTGGCCGGATCGGTTGGACCCACCGGCGAGATTATGGAACCGGTCGGCAGCCTATCGCATTCCGACGCGGTTGAAATGTTCCATGAACAGGCCGAGGCTTTGAAAGCGGGCGGAGTTGACGTTCTTTGGGTGGAAACCATCAGCGCGCCAGAGGAATTCCGCGCGGCAGCCGAGGCCTTTGCGCTGGCCGACATGCCCTGGTGCGGCACGATGAGCTTTGACACGGCCGGGCGCACGATGATGGGTGTCACCTCGGCCGATCTTGCGCTTTTGGTCGAAACCTTGCCAAACCCACCGATCGCTTTTGGGGCCAATTGTGGTACCGGCGCGTCGGATATCCTGCGCACGGTTCTGGGTTTTGCAGCGCAAGGCACCGAGCGTCCGCTGATCTCAAAGGGCAATGCGGGTATTCCGAAATACGTGGATGGCCATATCCATTATGACGGGACACCCGAACTGATGGGTCGGTATGCTGCCATGGCACGGGATTCGGGCGCAACAATCATCGGCGGGTGCTGCGGGACCATGCCTGATCATCTGCGCAAAATGCGCGAAGCGCTGGATACCACTTCGCGCGGCGAGCGCCCAACACTGGATCAGATCACCGAGGCACTGGGGCCGTTTTCGTCGGCTTCGGACGGAACCGAGGACGACGCAGGCCCCGAACGCCGCACGCGTCGCCGTCGCCGCGCCTAACGCTTATCAACGCCCTTCGAATTTCGGAGGGCGTTTTTCCATGAACGCCACCACACCTTCTGCAAAATCCCGCGACCGGCCACATTCACCTTGAAGATGCGCCTCGGTTGCAAGCTGCTGCTGCAATGTGTTTTCGTAGGTCCCGCGGATGGCACGCTTGATCGCGCCATAGGCGGCGGTTGGACCTTTGGCCAGATATTCTGCCCTTTTGTGCCAATGTGCGGCAAACGTATCATCGGGGACAGCTTCCCAGATCATGCCCCATTCTTCGGCCTGCCGGGCGCTGATCTTGTCAGCAAACAAGGCGGCCCCCATTGCTTTGGCCAAGCCCATCTGACGCGGCATGAACCAGGTGCCCCCGGCATCGGGCAGCAAGCCGATACGTGCAAAAGCCTGCAGGAAATACGCACTCTCCGTTGCAATAACCACGTCCGCACACAGCGCAAGGTTGGCCCCTGCCCCCGCAGCAGGTCCGTTTACAGCCGCGATCGTCGGAACAGGACAGCTGTGGATGGCTTCCAGCATCGGCTCGTACTCGTCGCGCAATGATCGTTCCAGATCGATCTTGCCGGTCGATGATGCATCCCCCAGATCCTGCCCGGAACAAAACGCCGGCCCCGCGCCGGTGATAACGATACAGCGCGCTTTAACCGCGGCGTCTTTCATCGCGTGGGTAATCTCTGCCCGCATCCGAGTGGTCAGCGCGTTCATCTTGTCCGGTCTGTTCAGGGTCAGAACCGCCAGACCGTCCGATATGTCCAATAGAACCGTTTCGTAATTCATGAAAACCTTTCCCTCGCGCCACGTGTTTCAGCACACTTACTTGTCCGGGCAGGATGGGAAAAGCAGAACCAAACGTCAGTCTTCAAGAATTTGGCGAAGGCGTTCTTGTTCTTCCGCACTTAGAGCTTCGGTTTCACCCGAAACCTGCGCCCTGGCGCGTGTGCGAAGAAAGTTCAGCCCGACTGCGGCAGCGATCAGCAGCATGATCGGCCCGGCAAGCCACAACAGCAGGTTCGAACCACTGGTGGTGGGCTTGAGCAGGACATATTCGCCGTAGCGGTCAACGATAAACGAGATGGCCTCTTCGTCGCTGTCACCCGCAACCAAACGTTCGCGCAAAAGCAGACGCAGATCGCGCGCCAGATCGGCGTTGCTTTCGTCAATGCTTTCATTGCGACACACCAGGCACCGCAATCCAACACTCAGGTCGCGCGCCCGCTGCTCCAGAACCGGGTCGTCCAGAACTTCATCAGGTTGTACCGCGAACACGGGTGCTGAAAGCAGCAGCAGGATCAGAACAAGGCGCTTCATTCTGCGGGTACTCCGCCAGCGGGGGATTTACGCGCGCCTGCGGCGACGCGGAAGCGCCTGTCGCTCAGGCTGAGGACACCGCCGAGCGCCATCAGGATACATCCACCCCAGATCCAGTTCGCCAGCGGTTTGATATAGGTTCTCATGACCCAGCCACCGTCTGCCTGCTGATCCCCGATGACGACGTAAAGGTCACCAAGAAAACGATAGTCAATCGCGGCCTCGGTCGTCGGCATGCGTGCGACGGGATAATCCCGTTTCTCGGGATGCAGCGTTCCGATGGCGCGACCGCCCTTTTCCACCAAAACATCAGCCGTGGTTGAAAAATAGTTCGGCCCCTGTACCCGTCGCACGTCCTGCAACGTCAGTGTAAACTGACCCACTTCGAACGGCTGGTTCAGCTGCGCCACACGGATATCTTCTGCCTCCCACGCGGTCAGACCGGCAATCGCAAAGATCGTCACGCCAAGGCCGGTATGGGCAACTGCCTTACCCCAATCGGCGCCCGGAAGTCGGATCAGACGTTTGAAGCTGCCATTGCGGCCTGTCCGGCTCCACAAATCAATGGCGGCACCGAAAGTGATCCATGCCCCCAGAAACAGGCCTACGGGCCCTAGCGCGCTGCGACCGGTCTGCATTGCCCAAACCAACAACGCAATCGCCAGCGCCAGACCAAAGGCATAGCGCAGGGACCAGGCCGTTTTGCCCAACCGACCGCGTTTCCACGGCAGCATGGCCCCGATCGGCAGGATCAGACCCAGCAAAACCATGAACGGTGAAAAGGCCGCGTTGAAAAACGGCGCCCCGACCGAGAGTTTGCGGTCGAACATCATCTCGGCCACCATCGGCCACATCGTCCCGACAAAGACAACGAAACAACTGACCGCAAGAAGGACATTGTTCACGATCAGCGCGCTTTCGCGGCTGACCATGCCAAAAACGCCCTTGGCCTCCATCGCCTGCGCCCGCGCGGCAAACAAGGTAAGCGCGCCACCGATGAAGAAGACCAGAATGATCAGGATGAACACACCGCGTTCAGGATCATTGGCAAAAGCATGTACCGAGGTCAGCAGACCTGAACGCACGATAAACGTGCCGATCAGGGAAAATCCAAACGCAATAATTGCCAGCAGAATGGTCCAGCTTTTCAACGCTTCGCGCTTTTCCACGACAATTGCCGAGTGCAACAGCGCCGCCGCTAGCAGCCAGGGCATGAAGGATGCGTTTTCCACCGGGTCCCAGAACCAGAAACCGCCCCAGCCCAGTTCGTAATAAGCCCACCAGGATCCCAACGCGATTCCGATAGTCAGGAAAACCCATGCCGCCAGCGTCCAGGGGCGCACCCACCGGCCCCATGCTGCATCGATACGCCCTTCGATCAGGGCAGCAATCGCAAAGCTGAATGCCATGCTCAGCCCGACATAGCCGAGGTACAAAAACGGCGGGTGGAAGGCCAGCCCAGGATCTTGCAGCAGTGGGTTCAGGTCACGCCCGTCAAACGGAGCGATGGCAAGCCTGTCAAACGGGTTCGACGTGAACAGGATGAAACCGAAAAACGCCACGGCAATGGCCGACTGAACGGCCAGAACACGGGCCTTGAGTGTCGGTGGCAAGCCGCCACCAAAGAAAGCCGCCATCGCTCCAAACAGGGTGACGATCAGCACCCACAGCAGCATGGATCCTTCGTGGTTGCCCCATGTTCCGCTGATCTTGTACAGCATCGGCTTAGCCGTGTGGCTGTTCTCGACCACAATCCTGAGGGAAAAGTCAGACGTTACAAACGCCCAGATCAAAGCACCAAATGCAAACGCCGTCAGCAGGAACTGGACGATCGCGGCGGGCTCTGCAAAGGCCATCCAGCCGGTCCAGCGTTTTGAGGCGCCGATAAGTGGAACAACGCTTTGCACAATGGCGACAAAGAACGCGAGGATCAGGGTGAAGTGGCCAAGTTCTGTAATCATGCCCCGGAATATACGCCGGTGCGGAACCGGGGGCCATGACCTTTAGCTTGATCTGCACGCACAAAGTGTCGCGGGTCAGATACCGCGAAGCTTTCGCCAATCGTTCAGAGCCTGATTTTCTTCGGGACGTATGACATCGCTGTTCAGCACAGCATCCGGACCGGGATCGGCAGCACCGGGGCTGTCGCTCTGCATGGTGCGCAAGGCCTCGATATTGCTCAAGACCGTTGGCAGTTGCGTCATGGTTGAGCGGATATCCCGCTGAAAATCCTGAATTTTACTCTGGTGACGCGCGCCAAAGTAAAACGACACGATCACGCCCAGCAACCACCAGAGCGGCTCTGGTACCAAGGCTATGCCCTGCATCCGTGCGGCAAACCATATTGGGTCGACCATGGCGGCAACGAATAAGCCAAGCGTTCCCAATGCCAGCGCCGGGCGCGGCAACCTGTTCACGCCGTCCATGACACGGTCAAACAGCCCCTTCTGAGGCGCCTGAAATTCGGAACCAAACTGTAACATGGCCTGAGTTTGAACCTCATTTGCGCGCACCGCGCTTGCTTCTGTGTTTTCACGATAGAGTTCTGCGGTTTCCTGCAAGACGTTGCGGCCGTTTCCAAACAGCAGCGCCAGCACACCTGAAATCAGCCCCATGCCGCGATCCTTTTGTTAAAATCGCTGTCCGAAAGGTGATAACGCGGCGAAAGAAACTCTTCGGCCCGTATTATCCAGCCGCCTTTGCCGCCTGATCGGCTACGCGCGTATTTTCTGGATGCAGGCCGCCGATCAGCAAGGCGAAAATAGTAATTTCGCCGCGCAATCCCGTAAGCGTCGCGCAAGACGCCGGGCTCTGGCTGCGCCGCGCTTTCGCAGGCCGCCACGGTTTGCGGGCCGATTATGCCATCGGCAGTGACGTTAAACCCCATTTCCTTTAGCAGCCGCTGAAGAATCTTCACCGCCTGCGCACCGGCATTCACATACATGTCGAAAACAGAGGCATGCAGGGTTTCGGGCAGCTCACCAATGCGCGGCTTGTCGAAATAATGCTGCACAAAGATGTCGACCGCTTGCCGAGGGGACAAAGCGCGCACATCCGCCTCGTCAATCCGGCCGTCGCCGGTCAGATCCAAGCCCAGCCTGCGCAGGGTGTGAATCGTGACCCCGAACTTGGTTGCTCCGCCCGGATCGTCGGGGTCATAAACAAAGCCCCCTTCACGGGCCACAATCTCTTTGGCAATTTGGCGTACCGTCTGCATACCACCCTCGTAACGTTAGGTGGCCACACCGTTTCCGACAGACATTAACGATTCAAAACGAAACGGAGCGCTGCATGCACCATGCACGCAACGCTCCGAAGCAGGTTCAGAGAGTTTATCAGCTTTCTTCCGCGCCTTTATAGACACCTTGCTCTTTCAGAGCGTCCATGACCTCTTTCGGCATGTAGGTTTCATCATGTTTGGCAAGAATTTCAGTCGCTTCAAAGACCCCGTTCACGTAACTGCCCGTGCCGATCATTCCCTGATTTTCCGAGAATAGATCAGGCAGAACACCTGTGAACGAGACCGGAACGCTTTCGCCACCATCCGTTACAACAAAACGAATGGTTTCGCCCTGTCCGCGAATGATCGAGCCTTCTTCGACCAAGCCGCCAATCCGGAACACTTCGGTTGGTTTCGGCGGCTCAGCAATCACCTCACTGGGTGAGCGGAAAAAGTTGATCCCGTCCTGCAATGCCCAGCCAATCAACGCTGTTGCCGTCACCAAGGCAACAACTGCCACCAGAATGACTTGTACGCGCCGACGTTTCTTGAGCGTTTTCATACCATCCTCACGGGAAAAGCGGGGCCATCATCAGGCCCAGAGTTTCATCTTCACCTAACATCAGGTTCGCGTTCTGCAAGGCTTGCCCACTGCTACCTTTTGTCAGGTTATCCAGCGCCGCAATCACAATTGAGCGCCGCTCAATCCTATCCGCCACAACACCGATATGACAGAAATTCGACCCCCGCACATGGTGGGTTGAAGGAGTCTCACCTATCGGCAGCATCTGGATGAACGGCTCGTCCGCGTAGGCTTTGGCAAGCGTTTCGTAGATGCTGTGCGGGTCGCCCTTCACATAGGTTGTGGCCAGAATACCCCTGTTTGCAGGGATAAGGTGGGGCGTGAACTGCACATGCACAGCCCGACCGGCAAGTTTCGAAAACTCCTGATCAAACTCGCCAAGATGTCTGTGCGTCCCTCCAACGGAATAGGCGTTGCTGCCTTCGCTCAGTTCAGCGTGCAGCAGGTTTTCCTTCAATGACCGCCCTGCCCCTGACACGGCGCATTTCAGGTCCAGAACGATATCGTCCAGATCAATGACCCCGGCAGATATCAGCGGCCGCAGAACATATTGCCCGGTCGCCGCATTGCACCCGGTGCCCGCAACAAGCCGTGCCCCCTTGATGTCTTCGCGGTAGAACTCGGTCAGACCATAGATCGCCTCTTCCTGCTGTTTTAGCGCGGTATGCGGATTGCCGTACCATTTTTCGTACTCGTCAGGGTCGGCCAGCCGGAAGTCGGCAGACAGGTCAATGATTTTCAGATCTTTCGGCAAGTCCCGGATCACTTCCTGACTGGTTTTGTGCGGCAAAGCGCAAAAACACAGGTCAACCTGCGAAAAGTCGATCTCGGAGATTTTGCACAGATCAGGCAGATCCATGTGGCGCAGATGCGGGAAAACCTGCGCCATGGTCATGCCAGCCTTACGTTCGGCGGCCAGCGCGACGATATCCATGTTCGGGTGCTCGGCGATCAGCCGCACCAGTTCAGCGCCGGTATAGCCCGAAGCGCCCAGAATTGCGATTTTATGGGTCATGTCAGACCTCTTTCACTTGAGTGTCACATGTTTCGACCGCCGATGTGACGGCCTTGAAATAAGGGAAGCAAAGTGGCTGCGTCCTTGACCTAAGTCAGGCAGCCTGGAACGTGATTTGTCGTCGGAGGAACTGCGTCGCCCGGTCGCTGACTACATTGGGTTTGCCAGTTGTCAGAAAACCACTCGGGCCCTCGCCCAACATGTTGGGGTGACGTTGCAGGTAATCTGCCAGACTGTCAGCAACAAGCGCACCCTGGCTGTAAACCTGCACATCATCACCCAACGCCGCCTGGAATGCTTCGGCCATCAACGGGTAATGCGTGCAGCCCAGAATAGCAGCCTGAGGTTCTGGCATTTTGCGTTTCAGCGCATCCACATGGCTGCGCACCAAGGCTTCGGCCAGGATCATGTCACCGTCTTCTATGGCATCCACAACGCCGCCACAGGCCTGTGCCTCGACATCTACTCCGATGGCCCGAAATGCCAGTTCCCGCTGAAAGGCCCTGCTGGACACGGTGGCAGGCGTTGCAAACAACGCCACATGTTTGACGGCCACTTCGCGCGGCGGGGAATTGTCGCCCCATTGCCGTTCGGTCAGTGCTTCGATCAACGGGACAAAAACGCCAAGAACGCGTTTGCCGCTGGGCACGCCTTCTTCCTGCATCCGCCGCAACGCTGCGGCGCTGGCGGTGTTGCAGGCCAGAATCACCAGATTGCAGCCACGCGACCACAGATCCTGAACCGCCTTGCGGGTCAGCTGATAGATATCCTCGGCATCACGCACACCGTATGGCGCGTGTGCACTGTCTGCAAAATACAGGAAATCAACGTCCGGCAGACGTTGCTGTGCGGCACTCAGGACGGTCAGACCGCCCAAACCGGAATCAAAGATACCTACTGCCATTAGATCATTCAGGCGCGATGCCGTTCCTCAAACTCATAGCCGTAATCATAGGACTTCAACGGCGTTGGAGACAGCTCATACGTGGCTTTGCGCAGGAAATCCATCATCTTGCGCGTATCCTTGCTGAGCGGGTCCAGAATGTCGCGCCTGATCGGCTCTCCGACTACGGCCTTCACCGGTGTATCAACGCGTTTCTTGAACTCTTTGATCAGCAGGCCCATCCGCAAAGTACTGTGCAGATGGCTGGCGATCTGAAACAGACGAGACGTGTGGCCATCAAAGAAAACCGGAACAACTGTGGCATTAGATTTCGCCACCATCCGCGCGGTAAACCCGCGCCAACCCGGATCCATGGGGTGGGAAAACGGCTTAACCCCGGTGCTGACCGTCCCGCCGGGAAAAATGCCGATCGCCCCGCCTTCGCCCAGATATGTGAGTGCGGTTTTGCGGGTCTCAAGGTTCAGCTGCATCGCCTCTTTCGTTTCATCAAACGAAATTGGCAGAATGATGCGATTCAGGTCTTCGGCCTTGCGAAACACCCGATGGGCCAGAATGCGGAAATCACCCCGCGTCTCGGACAGGATATGTCCCATCATCAGGCCATCCAGAATTCCGTAGGGATGATTGGCAATCAGGATCAGAGGACCGTCTTTCGGGATATTCGAAAGCGATCCCCCCGCCACGTCCAGTGTAAGCCCATAGCGTTCGACCATCACAGCCCAAAAGTCGCGCCCATTGGCAACGTCTTTCTCGTACCCGTCCGCGCGTTTGATCAGGCGCATACGGCCCGTCGTGTTCTCCATCAGCTTGATGACCATCCGCCCACCTTTGGTTTCGGCGGAATGCGCATAGGAAATGTCGCGAACGGCATGACGACGGGAAGGCATATGGGTCTCCGGTTTGCTGCCTGCAAAATAAGTGCAAGTAACGATTTTGCCTAGCTATCGTGACACGCTTGTGACGTTTTATTCCGCCGCAGCCTGCAACCCTGTCCCTCCGCCGCGAATGACGGTCAGCAACTCCTCGCGCCGTTTGGCTGCTTTGGCCTCGTTCTCGCGCAATACGGGGCCAAACCCACGGATATCCAGCGGCAAACGAGCCAGGGCGGCAATCGCATCGCGTGTTGTCTGCGATACAAGCGGCAGAACCTCGCGCATGTCCTTTTCATATTGACGGATCAACGCACGTTCCATCCTGCGTTCCGACGAATAGCCGAAGATATCCAGTGGCGTACCGCGCAGTGTCTTCAACCGGGTCAAAAGCTTCAGTGCGCCAAGGATGGCTTCGCCAAACGCACGTTTGCGGGGTCTGCCGTTGTTGCCCGATCCCCCCAAAAAGGGTGGGGCCAGATGGAACGTCATCTTGAAATCGCCATCGAACTCGGCAGCCGCTTTGTCACGGCTTGTCAGAAGAAGGCGCGCGACTTCGTATTCATCCTTGTAGGACAAAAGCTTGTGATAGCCTTTTGCCACCGCCTCGCGGATATCCGCATCCTCAACACTGTCGACCAGCTTGCGATACCGTTTGGCCAGCCGCGCACTTTGGTAATCGGTCAGATGGCTTGCGCGGAATTCGATCTTCTGATCCAGCGATCTGGGCATCTCGGTCACGGTCGGGGACAGAATGGACTGCACTTCAGCGGGATGCAGAACCGCCCAACGCCCGATATCGAACGCACGCTTGTTCCGTTCAATCGTAGTTCCGTTCAATTCGATGGCATCAAAGATCGCCTGATGGCGGACGGGCAACAACCCCCGCTGCCACGCCGCGCCAAAGATCATCATGTTGGAATAGATCGAGTCGCCCATCACGGCGCGTGCCAACTCGGTCGCGTCAAACAGCGAGACACCTTCTTTTAACCGTGCCTGGAGGGCCAGTTCCAGCTGATCGGCAGGAATGCGGAACTCGGTATTGCGCGTAAAGTCGCCTGTTACTGTCTCATGGCTGTTCACAACGGCGCCTGTACGGCCTGTGCGCGTCAGGCCCAAAGTTTTGGCTCCAGCGGACACCACCAGATCACCGCCGATCAGCGCATGGGCTTCGCCGGTTGCGACACGGATGGCGCTGATGTCTTCGGGTGCGTTGGCCAGACGGCAATGGATGTGAACCGCGCCGCCCTTCTGCGCCAAGCCCGCCATTTCCATCATGCCCGCGCCCTTGCCGTCAATCTGGGCAGCCT
Organism: Ruegeria sp. AF1; assembly: GCF_056542125.1. NCBI lineage: Bacteria > Pseudomonadati > Pseudomonadota > Alphaproteobacteria > Rhodobacterales > Roseobacteraceae > Ruegeria > Ruegeria sp. AF1. The sequence continues at coordinate 231,248 of NZ_JBQFZG010000001.1, read as the reverse complement.
GCGCAAGAATCGCGCCCAGCGTGACAACACCGGTTCCCCCGACACCCGTGATCACCACGTTATGGGTGCCGCTGATCTTGGGCAACACCGGCATCGGCAGGTCCGGCAAGTCGATTTCGGTCGTTGCCTCTTTACGGATCTTCGCCCCCTCAAGCGTGACAAAGGATGGGCAAAAGCCGTTCAGGCAGGAATAGTCCTTGTTGCAGCTTGACTGATCGATGGCGCGCTTACGCCCAAGTTCTGTTTCCTTGGGCACAATCGACACACAGTTCGACTGCACCCCGCAATCGCCGCAGCCTTCGCACACATCGGTATTGATAAACACACGCTTGTCCGGGTCCGGGAACGTGCCGCGTTTGCGGCGACGGCGTTTTTCGGCCGCACAGGTCTGAACATAAACGATGACCGAGACGCCCTCGATCTCGCGAAATTTCTCCTGCACCTGCATCAGTTCCGCACGCTCGAACGTCTGAACACTCGACGGCAAAGCCTTGAAGTTCACGTCTTCCTTTTCGTCATAGACCAGAGCAACCTCACAGACACCCATGGCCTTGACCTCGGCAACGATCCGTTCTGCGGTCAGATCGCCTTCATTCTCCTGCCCGCCCGTCATGGCGACGGCATCGTTGAACAGGATCTTGAAGGTGATGTTCGTGCCCGCTGACAACGCCGCGCGGATCGCCTGAACGCCCGAGTGGTTATAGGTGCCATCGCCAAGGTTCTGGAACACGTGTTTGGTGGTCGAAAACGGTGCCTCACCGATCCAGTTCGCGCCTTCACCGCCCATCTGGGTAAAGCCGGTGGTGTTCCGGTCCATCCACTGAACCATGTAATGACAACCGATCCCTGCATAGGCACGGCTGCCATCGGGGACTTTGGTCGAACTGTTATGCGGGCAACCCGAGCAGAAATACGGAAGCCGCGTTGCAATTTCCTGTGCGTTGTCAGCCCGGCGTGCTTCGGATAATGAGGCCAGACCCGCACGAATACCATCGGTTTCGCGCCCTTCTTCGATCAGGATCTCACCCAGCTTTTCGGCAATCATGATCGGGTCCAGCGCGCCGCGGGTCGGGAACAGTTCATCGCGATGCAACGTACCGGCGCCGCCCTTGTACCACCCATAAACCCGGCGGCCGCGACGGTCGTCAAAGATAGCTTCTTTGACCTGAACTTCGATCAGCTTGCGCTTTTCCTCGACGATCACGATCAGGTCCAGTCCTTCGGCCCAGTCGTGGAACCCGACCATGTCCAGCGGGAAGGTTTGTCCCACCTTGTAGGTCGTGATCCCCAGCCGCTCGGCTTCGGACTCGTCGATGTTCAAAAGCGAGAGCGCATGGGTCAGGTCCAGCCAGTTCTTACCGGCCGCAACAAACCCGATCTTTGCACCCGGTTTGCCCCATATCCGCTTGTCCAGCTTGTTGGCATGTGAAAACGTCTCGGCTGCAAACCTCTTGTAATCGATGACGCGCGTTTCTTGCAGGTGCGGCGTGTCCCCAAGGCGGATATTCAAACCGCCTTCCGGCATATCGAAATCAGGTACGACAACCTGCATTCGGTCGGGGCGACCATCCACAACCGAAGTAACCTCGATTGTGTCCTTCATGGTCTTTAGCCCAACCCAAACCCCGGCAAAACGGCTGAGGGCATAGCCGTAAATTCCGTAGTCGAGGATTTCCTGCACGCCCGCCGGGCTGACGACAGGCATATACATATCCACCAGTGACCATTCGGACTGATGCAACACGGTCGAGCTTTCGCCAGTATGGTCATCACCCATCGCCATAAGCACACCGCCATGCTTGGCGGTACCGGCCATATTCGCGTGGCGCATGACGTCACCGGACCGATCTACGCCCGGCCCCTTGCCGTACCAAAGACCGAAAACCCCATCGAACTTACCGTCGCCGCGCAAGCCGGCCTGTTGGCTGCCCCACAGCGCTGTTGCCGCCAGATCTTCGTTCAATCCAAACTGAAACGTAACATCGCTTTCGGACAACGGCTTTTGCGCCCGCATCATCTGCTGATCAACAGCGCCCAGTGGCGAGCCACGATATCCAGTCACCAGCCCCGCAGTGTTCAGTCCCGCCTGCCGGTCTCTGGCCTTTTGCATCAGCATCAACCGGACAAGCGCCTGTGTTCCGTTCAGAAGAACGGGGCTTTTCTCAAGATCGAACCGGTCGTTTAACGTAATCTGTGGCTGACTCATCAGACGTCTCCCCTCGCCAGATCAGTGTGCATGTACTCAGCGCATTTTAGGTCATAATTTCTGACCTGTATAGGTTTTATGCACTGAACCGTAACGATTTCGGCCTTTGATTGTAGAACTTGTTACCTGTTTCATATAGGCGTTCGAAAAGATAACGAAAGTTGCGGCGATGGATTGGGACAAGCTTAGAATATTTCACGCGGTGGCCGATGCGGGCAGCCTCACACATGCCGGGGACAAGCTCAATTTGTCTCAATCCGCCGTGAGCAGACAGATCCGCGCGCTGGAAGAGTCATTGGATGCCACCCTTTTTCACCGTCACGCCCGGGGGTTGATTCTCACCGAGCAGGGTGAACTGTTGTTCGACGCCACATCCGCCATGTCAAAACGGCTGGACGCAGCAGCCGCGCGCATTCGCGACAGTGAGGAAGAGGTTTTTGGCGTTCTTCGGGTCACGACGACCTTTGGATTTGGCACACTTTGGCTCGCCCCGCGCCTGCCCAAGCTTTATGAACAATTCCCTGATCTCAACATCGACCTGATGCTGGAAGAACGTGTTCTGGACCTCCCCATGCGAGAAGCGGATGTCGCCATTCGCATGAAGGAACCCAGTCAGGCAGATCTGGTGCGCAAACGACTGATGACGGTTCAGATGGCGCTTTACGCTACGCAAAACTATATCGAATCCCATGGTGGAATGCTGAAATCGCTGGAGGATATCCAAAATCACCGGCTGATCTGTCAGACACCCGCGGCACCCCAAGTAGGCGCCAGCGCGGCCATGGTACGCCATCTTATGACCTACAATCCTGCTTCGCTGTTGACGGTGAACAACTACTTTGGCGTTCTTCAGGGTGTGTTGCACAATCTCGGGATTGGGGTTCTGCCAGATTACGTCACACAGGATTTCCCGCATCTTGTGCCGGTTCTGTCAGATATCGAAACCGCTGACGTGCCGGTGTATCTGGCCTATCCCGAAGAACTTCGACATTCAAAACGTGTCGGGGCGTTCCGTGACTTTGTGCAGGACGAGATTATCGCACAGCGCAAACAGCTGAAAAAGATGGGGAAACTATAGCTATGCACACACAGCATAGCGGGCATGAGGTCATTTCAGGGTTAATTTCCTTGAACGTTCACAAACTGACCCCTAAATGAGCACTCGAAGACGGTGATGCTGAAACGCTCATCATCTTCATACCTCCCTGTTGGACTATGGCCGAGCTTATTGCTCGGCCTTTTTTTTGCTCAAGGTGTTGCATCAAGTCAGCGAAAGCTCTGGGAAAAATACACGCATAGGCATATGATCCCAAAAAAACGAAACAATTTCGTGTTCGAGGGAAAATCCATGTTCCACCCATTCCGCCTTGTGTTGGCGATTGTCTCCGCTCTATTTTTGGCGGTTCCGCTATATGCGCAAGACACCGGCTCAACATCCACAGTGACCATTCCAGACGATTTGACGCCTGAACAGGTCGACGGTCTTGTTGCCCGCATGTCAGATGATCAGGTGCGCGCAATTCTTTTGGAACGCCTAGATGCGGTTGCCGAAAAACAGGCTGCCGAGAAGGCGAACGTGGAAGACCCGCTAACCGAAATAAGCGAAATATGGGCCGAGATGGTGTCGTCCTGGACACACGTTCTGACCACGCTTCCAAATATCGTCACAGCACAGATAACTGCGTTTGGCAATTTCAGCGACACGTTTGGAACGAACGGTGTCTTTACCCTGTTTGGGCTTATTCTTTCTGTGTTGATTGCTGGTTTAATAGCCGAGAAGCTGTTCATTTTCCTGACCCGTCGCTGGCATGAAGCGACCGAAGTTGGGGAGGAGGCTGATCTCAAGGGAGCTGTCAGTTATCTGTTCCGCAGGTTCTGTCGCGAAATTGCCGGGCTGATCGTGTTCTATGTCGTCATTCGCGCGATTGGTCGCGGGATTCTGACACCCGAACAGATCACCTATGCCGGTCCGTTTGTGTTCTATCTGATCTGGATCCCGCGCCTGGGGGCTGCGGCCTCACGTTTTGTTCTGGCACCGGAGAAGCCCAAATATCGGTTGGTGAGTATTGACGATCATTGGGCAAAGTATCTGCATCGCAATCTGATCGGGCTGTTGATCCTGATCGGGTTCACGCTGTTTGTTGTGCGCTTCAACGCTCTTAATGGCGTGACAGGCGACGATACACGCATTGGCTTCTGGCTGAACGCGGCAACCCATGTCTATATCGCTATCATCGCATGGACCGCGCGCGAAGGGCTGTCTCAGATAATGCTGGGAACAGATCCGGATCACACGAAATTCGATGAAGAAGTTGCGCATTATTATCCCTACTTCGCCATTGGCGTTTCGGTGACAATCTGGCTGCTGGTCGAATTCCTGGTCGCGCAACGCGATCCATCGACGCTGAGATTGTTGGGTCGTGGTGCGCATTTCACAACAATGTTCTGGTTGCTGATTGCCCCTGCTCTCGACACGTTGATCCGCGGGCTGGTACGCCATTTGCAGCCGCCGATGTCTGGCGAAGGCCCGCTGGCCGAACGCGCTCATCGCGCGGCCAAGCGCAGCTACATCCGGATTGGGCGGGTCATTGCCGGGCTGATCATTGTCTTCATGATCGCCCGCACCTGGCATCTTGACCTACGCAATGTCGCCTCGGCCGGTGTCAGTGCCGAAGTTGGCGGTGCTGTCATTGAATTCCTTCTGATCATCGCAGTCGGCTACATCCTGAACGAGGTCGTCTCACTATGGATCAACCGCAGGCTGGCCAAAGAGCAGACCGCGGCTGAAGCGGTCGACGAGGAAGCAAGCGGTGAAGGCGGCGGTGCCGGGGGCTCTCGTCTGGCGACGGTTCTGCCGCTGATGCGGATTACGGCCCAGATCACCATCTCGGTTATCTTCGGTCTGCTGGCCCTGGGTGCGCTGGGTATCAACATCACACCGCTTCTGGCCGGTGCCGGTGTTCTGGGTCTGGCCATCGGCTTTGGCGCTCAGAAACTGGTGGCGGATATCGTCGGTGGTGTTTTCTTCCTGATCGATGATGCCTTCCGCGTCGGCGAATATGTCGATGTGGGCGGAACCACAGGAACGGTCGAAAAAATCTCGATCCGTTCAATGCAACTGCGCCATCACAGGGGGCCTGTGCACACAATCCCTTATGGTGAAATCCAGAAGCTTACGAATTATAGCCGTGACTGGGTGATCATGAAGCTGAAATTCACCGTGCCCTTTGATACCGATCCCAACAAGGTCAAGAAAATCTTCAAAAAGATCGGGGCCGAGATGATGGAGGACGAAACCCACAAAGAAGGCTTTCTGCAACCGTTCAAATCGCAGGGCGTGTTCGACTTCGACGATGTCGGCATGATCATTCGCGGTAAATTCATGGCAAAGCCCGGCAAGCAGTTCACCTTGCGCAAGGAGATCTTCAACAAGGTCAAGGCCGAGTTCAAGGCCAACGGCATTGACTTTGCCCGCCGCGAGGTGCGCGTTGCAATTCCCGGGCTGGAAGAGGTCGAGCATCTGACGCCCGAACAGAAGACTGCTGTCGGCGCCGCAGCTGCTGCCGAGGTCAACAAAGACCAGGGATCGGCGTAATCTTCAGGGTTTACGTCGGCGATTTGCAGCAGGACTGCTGTGCGGTTTAACGGAACCGGCCGTGATGCCGGTTCCGTTTTTCTTTGAAAGACGCGACCTGCGCCGTCTTGACCCTTTCCACACGCGCGCGCTTGCCCTACAAGGCGCGCAATCTCGGCCCACTTGGACACAGGACAGAAGATGCAAGAGCCCGCTATCACACCCGATCTGATTGCAGCACATGGGCTCAAGCCCGAGGAATATGACATGATCCTCGAGATCATCGGGCGTGAACCGACCTTTACCGAGCTTGGTATTTTCTCGGCGATGTGGAACGAACATTGTTCTTACAAGTCGTCGAAGAAATGGTTGCGCACTCTTCCAACCTCGGGGCCTCAAGTCATTTGCGGCCCGGGCGAGAATGCCGGTGTCGTGGATATCGGGGACGGTCAGGCCGTGGTTTTCAAGATGGAAAGCCACAATCACCCGTCCTACATCGAACCCTACCAAGGTGCGGCAACGGGTGTCGGCGGCATCCTTCGGGACGTGTTCACAATGGGCGCGCGCCCGATCGCTTCGATGAATGCGCTGTCCTTCGGTGAACCCGGCCACCACAAAACCCGCCAGCTGGTCAACGGCGTGGTCGAAGGTATTGGCGGCTATGGCAACTGTTTCGGTGTTCCCTGCGTTGGGGGCGAGGTCCGCTTTCACCCGGCTTACAACGGCAACTGCCTTGTGAACGCCTTTGCCGCCGGTTTGGCCGACAGTGACAAGATCTTCTACTCTGCCGCGTCGGGCGTGGGCATGCCGGTGGTCTATCTTGGTGCAAAAACTGGTCGCGACGGTGTTGGTGGCGCAACGATGGCCTCGGCCGAATTTGACGACACCATCGAGGAAAAACGCCCCACTGTTCAGGTGGGTGATCCCTTCACCGAAAAGCGCCTGATGGAAGCAACACTGGAGCTGATGCAGACCGGCGCCGTGATCTCGATTCAAGACATGGGTGCTGCGGGCCTGACCTGTTCCGCCGTTGAGATGGGCGACAAGGGTGGTCTGGGCGTGCGCCTGGATCTGGAAAACGTCCCCCAGCGCGAAGAGAATATGACAGCCTATGAGATGATGCTGTCCGAATCTCAGGAACGCATGCTGATGGTTCTCAAGCCCGAGCTTGAGGCCGAAGCCCGCGCCGTGTTCGAGAAATGGGACCTGGACTTTGCCATCGTCGGTGAAACGATTGCCGAGGATCGCTTCCTGATCATGCATAACGGTGAGGTCAAGGCCGATCTCGTCCTGTCCAAACTGTCTTCGACCGCGCCCGAATATGATCGCCCTTGGGTGCCGACGCCCGAAGCCGAAGACCTTGCCGAAGTGCCTCAGATCGACCCGATTGACGGCCTGCGTGCCCTGCTGTCGTCGCCCAACTACGCGGGCAAGCAGTGGGTTTATGAGCAGTACGACACGATGGTGATGGCGGATACAAACCGGACACCGGGCCTGGGTGCGGGTATGGTGCGTGTTCACGGCACCGACAAGGTGCTGGCGTTCACCTCTGACGTGACCCCGCGCTACGTCCGCGCCAACCCGGTTGAAGGCGGCAAACAGGCGGTGGCCGAAGCCTACCGTAACCTGACGGCTGTTGGGGCCAAACCGCTGGCCACAACAGACAACCTGAACTTCGGCAACCCGGAAAAGCCCGAAATCATGGGTCAGTTTGTCGGCGCCGTTCAGGGCATCGGCGCCGCAGTCGGCGCGCTGGACATGCCGATCGTATCCGGCAACGTGTCGCTGTATAATGAAACCGACGGTCAGGCGATCCTGCCAACGCCCACAATCGGCGCTGTCGGGCTGCTGAATCACAGCGATGAAATCATCGGCAACGAGGTGCGCGAGGGCCACGTGGCTTTGGTGATCGGCGAAACCAAAGGTCATCTGGGCCAGTCCGCCCTTCTGGCCGAGGTCTTCAACCGAGAAGATGGCGACGCGCCGCATGTGAATCTGGACGCTGAAAAACGCAACGGCGATTTCATTCGCGCCAATCGTGGAATGATCAAGGCCTGCACAGACCTGAGTGATGGGGGCCTTGCGCTTGCGGCCTTCGAACTGGCCGAGGCCGCCGGGGTTGGCGTGTGTCTGGATGATGCACCGACGGAATTTCTGTTCGGGGAAGATCAGGCACGGTATCTGGTCGCTTGCAACTTTGATCAGGCCGAGGCGTTGATGATCGCGGCGGGTCAGGCAGGTGTACCGCTGGTCTCGGTAGGTCGGTTTACTGGCGATACCGTCAGGATCGGCGGCTCGGAGGCCTCGTTAGAAGACCTGACGGCCGTTTTCCGCAACAGCTTTGCCGACGCCGTCGCCTGATCAGGCTGTTTAAATATCGCTCGAAACCTGCGCCCTGAATAAGCGCAGGTTTCGTCGTTTTGGCACATTCATGTGCCCTTGCGCGCCAGGTTCAAGCGCTCTACATCTTTGGAAAGACCTTCAGGAGTTACCTACATGCCGATGAGCGCCCATCAAATCGAACACCTGCTGCGAGAAGCCTTTCCTGATGCGGTCATTCAGGTCGGTGGCAACGACGGTGTTCATATGTCCGCCATGGTGGTGGACGAAAGCTTTCGCGGCAAAAACCGAGTTCAACAACAGCGCGCCGTCTATGCGGCCCTGAAGGGCAAGATGGATGGCCCGGATGGAGAGCTGCACGCACTGGCATTGACCACGAAAGTGCCTGAATAGTGGACGAACCGATAGGATGGGCTCTACTGAGACTAACCTATCTGTTCTTAGACGTTATCAGCTCCTTGGCGATCCTGTTTTGTGATCTACCGAAGCTACTGAAATATGGGCCCAGATATTGGCGCGTCACAAGGAATATGAGACGGCGAAAACTCACACAGCGCGAAGGTTGAGAGTGCCCAATTATGAATGGCTTGTTGTTCTGGATAGGTTTATTTGCAGCATTGATAGTTGCCGCCGCGCTGATCGAAGCCTATGTCAAACGCAACCGAAAAAGAAAACTGTCCGATATGCGTCCGGATCCGGGTGAACTCAGCAAAATGGGCGGCCTTGAGAGATATGGGCTTGATCCGGTGAAAATGGCGCAGGCTGAACACCGGCAGCTTGAAACGGAAGGATGGGCACCCAGTTTGCCCAGTGATGGAACAATCCCCGCAGATGCGGATGAAAAGGGAAAACAAGATGACCGACGTTAAGACCCGGATCGACGAAACCGTCAAAGCCAACGATGTGGTGCTGTATATGAAAGGCACCAAGGAAATGCCGCAATGCGGGTTCTCCTCGCGCGTGGCTGGCGTGCTGAACTATATGGGCGTCGAGTACACGGATGTGAATGTTCTGGCCGACGAAGAAGTGCGTCAGGGGATCAAGGATTATTCCGACTGGCCAACTGTGCCCCAGCTTTATGTCAAAGGCGAGTTTGTTGGCGGTTGCGATATCATCACCGAGATGACCCTGTCGGGTGAACTGGATGCGTTGTTCGACGAAAATAATGTCGGCTACAACAAGGAAGCAGCCGACAAAATCCGCGAAGCAAACGCGTAATCCGGCCTACCGGCTGGAACAACCCCGATAGATCTCCTGCTCATTGGCGGCGCCCGCCGCCAAATAGCTAACCGACGCGTCCCACCCTTTCGAGCGCAGGATGTAGGTTCCACCTTCACCAAAGGACTCGTAGCGGATACCTGATCCGCTTTCGACCTGACGCATCACAACCAGAGAATTGTCCACCAAGGTTGCCGCTGCCCCTGTACTATCCGGTGCGTTGAAATAGGTGACAGGCAGCGGTATTCCGTTTTCGCAGGTGAAGGTGACAGACAGAATATCGATTTCGGCCAGTGCCGTTGTTGCGGGCATGACCAGCGCCGCAACACAGATGAATTTGCGCAGGACCTTCATCGTGCCTTTTTCTCCTCAACTACCGCGGCCAGCGCTTCGGCTCGTGCGGCCAGTTCGGCCAGCGTATCTGTAACAGATGGCGGAACCACAGCCACTTCGATGCGCTCAGGTTCGGGCGCCGGGGCGCTTCGCAGCGCCTGAAGCTCGGCTTCGGCTTCGGCCAGTTTCCCTTCGAGCGATTTGACCTTGTCCTCTGTTGCCGCAGTCTTGTCGGCCAGCATCAAGCCGGCCATCAGCAACATGCGGGATTCCGGCATACGACCGATCTGATCGGACAGCACCTGTGCCTCGTCGTCCAACACTTTGGCGGCAGCGTGCAGAAAGGGCTCTTCCCCGTCCCGGCAGGATACCTCAAAACCGCGCCCGCCGATATGAATGGTCACTTCGGGCATCACTCTACCTCACCTTCAACAAGTTTCGCCTGCGACAGCAGAGGTTCCAACCTTGCAAGAACTGCCTGCGCTTCGGCGGCGTCTGACGCCTGTGCTGCGCGCGTTGCTTCCAGTTCCGCGACGGTGGCCCGGTTCAGCAGCTCGGCATCTGCGACACCTTCGGCGGCGGCGGCGCGCAATTCCTCTATCGCAGTGCGCAACTGCTCGTTTGCCTTGCGCATCCGTTGCAGATCGTCGTCCAGTCGCGACATTGCAGCGCCGTGACTGGTCCGTTCAGCGCGCAGCATCTCAAGCTCGGCGCTCAGGTCGTCGACGCGGACTGTATCTGACAGTTCGTCCTTTAGACGGCTGTTTTCCGCTTTCAGCGCCTCCAGCTCGGTGCTGTTGTCCAATGCGGCCTTGGCTTCGGCCAATTCAGCGCGCGCGGCTTCGACCGTCGCGATTTTCGCACGGGCTTCTTCCAGCTCGGATCGCAGAGCGTCTGTTTCGGCTGTATTGGTCGGAGCGCTTCGCAACTCCTCAAGATCGGCTCTCAGCCCGTCCACTTCCTGTTCGTGCTGTTCCTTTAGGGTTCTCAGACGTTCCTGAAGCTGCGCGTTCGCAACTTTTTCATCTTCAAGCGCTGCCTGGAGGCCGTCATCCGGCCGGGCATCTACGGACGCGCCGCCCAATGCGTCGACGCCCGCTCCGATACGGTCCATCGCCGCAATAATGCGGTGCTGTAATTCCTCAAGTTGGCTCATGCCCCTGTCACCTCTTTATCAAGGTTCATTCTGTTGCGAAGCGATCCGAATCAAAATCGAATCCCGCCTGCCGCCAGTCTAACGGAATGCGACAGAAAATACCCACTGTTTGCTTTCAACTACTTGGACCACGCAGTTCACGCAATCCAAGCGGATAAACCCTGGTTCTGCTTGCACTTTGAGTGCTGAGTGGTATTGAGCCCGCAATCTGCTTTTTATCCAAAGGAACAACGCCCGTGGACCTGACTGCGCTGCGCAATGCCAACCCCGAACACTGGGACAAAGCTGCGGCCATCCGCACATTGACCCTTGATGCCGTCGCCGCTGCAAACTCCGGACATTCTGGTATGCCCATGGGCATGGCGGATGTCGCGACCGTCCTGTTCGAAAAGCATCTGAAGTTTGACGCCTCGGCCCCGAACTGGCCGGATCGTGACCGCTTCATCCTGTCCGCAGGCCATGGTTCGATGCTGGTCTATTCGTTGCTGTACCTTACGGGATATGAAGATGTAACGCTGGAGGAGATCAAGAATTTCCGCCAGCTGGGCGCAAAAACCGCAGGCCACCCAGAAAACTTTCTGGTCGCTGGTGTTGAAACCACGACCGGACCGCTGGGTCAGGGTATCTCGAACGCCGTGGGCTTTGCGATGGCCGAGGAAATCCAGCGCGCGCATTATGGCAAGAAGGTTGTAGACCACTATACCTATGTCATCGCGGGCGACGGCTGCCTTATGGAAGGCGTAAGCCAGGAGGCAATCACCCTGGCCGGTCGTCACGAGCTGAGCAAGCTGATCGTCTTCTGGGACAACAACAACATCACCATCGACGGCACTGTCGACATCGCCGACCGCACCGATCAGGTTCGTCGCTTTGCGGCCTCGGGCTGGCATGTGATCGAAATCGACGGTCATGACCCCAAGGCCATCGACGCGGCCATCGTTCAGGCGAAGAAGTCGAAAAAGCCGACCATGATCGCGTGTAAAACCCACATTGCTCTGGGCCACGCGGCGCAGGACACGTCAAAAGGGCACGGCGCGCTTACCGATGCGGATCAGCTGAAGGCCGCCAAGAAGGCTTATGGCTGGGTGCATGACGCGTTTGACGTGCCTGCCAATGTCAAATCCGCATGGGAAGCTATCGGTGCGCGTGGCGCTGCCGAGCGTTCGGAATGGGAAGCGCGTTTCGCACAACTGTCCGAGCGTAAGCAGGCTGAGTTCACCCGCGCCTATGCGTTCGAGGCCCCCAAGCGTCTGGCCGGAGCCATTCGCGCCTTCAAAAAGCAGATGTCCGAAGACCAGCCGAAACTGGCCACCCGTTCGTCGTCGGAGAAGGTCCTGAACGTTGTAAACCCGATCATGACCGAAACCGTTGGCGGTTCGGCGGACCTGACCGGGTCAAATAACACAAAATCGGCCGATATGGGCGTGTTCCTTCCGGAAAACCGCAAGGGTCGCTATATCCATTATGGTATCCGTGAACACGGCATGGCGGCGGCGATGAACGGCATGGCGCTGCATGGTGGTATCCGCCCCTATGGCGGTACATTCATGGCCTTCACCGATTATGCCCGCCCGTCCATGCGTCTGGCGGCGCTGATGAAGATCCCTTCGGTTTTCGTGATGACCCATGACTCGATCGGTCTGGGCGAAGACGGCCCGACCCACCAGCCTGTCGAGCATCTGGCGATCTCGCGTGCAACCCCCAACACTTTTGTCTTCCGCCCGGCTGACACCATTGAAACGGCCGAGGCATGGGAACTGGCGCTGACCTTCAAGGACAGCCCCTCTGTCCTGTCGCTGACCCGTCAGGGTGTTCCAACGGTACGTACCGAGCACAAGACCAAGAACCTGACCGCACAAGGTGCTTACGTTCTGGCCGAAGCAGAAGGTAAGCGTCAGGCAATCCTGATCGCCACAGGTTCCGAAGTGTCGCTGGCCATGGAAGCCAAAGCGATGCTCGAGGCCGAGGGCATCGGCACCCGCGTCGTCTCGATGCCGTGCATGGAGCTGTTCGCACAGCAGGATGAAGCCTACCGCAAGCGCGTCCTTCCGGCGGGTCCGGTCCGCGTTGGTATCGAAGCCGCGGTTCGCGCTGGTGGCTGGGATCGTTGGTTGCTGGGTGAACGTGGCCGCGAAGCCAAAGCCGGGTTCATCGGCATGTCCAGCTTTGGTGCCTCGGCCCCTGCGGGAGAACTGTACAAGCATTTCGGCATCACCGCCGAAGCAACCGTTGCAAAGGTCAAGGAATTGTTAGGGCTGTAAATCAGTCCCACCTGATCGAGCAAAGGGCGGCCTTGGCCGCCCTTTTCATTTGGGTTCAGCCTTAACCCGAAGTGCAAGTTCTTCATAGGCTTTCAGAGCGTAATCCAATCGCAACTCATACCGTCCTTGCACCACCACTTTCTCAGGTTCTTGCAGGCCGAGACAATACAACGCTTGGCGAAGATGGGTTCCAGACAGCGGAACATAAGTAGCCGATTGACCCACTAAAGCGTTGTAAAAGCGTCCCCCGAACCAACGGCTACGCTCCTGCGCCCTGAAAGCGGTATCAACACGAAAATGCAAGAAACTGTACAGCTCGGATTCATCGAATGGGACTTCGTCGGCCGCAACACTCAAAGCCGATAGAATTGAGGATCTGCCGTTTAATCCGCGCGTGCCCACTTTTCGAATAAGCGGGCCATCGATCGTCGTGCCTAGACGGTAACGGGTCAATTCAGTGTTTCGCATTCTTACTTAACATTGGTGCTATGATCCGGGTTGCAACAGGGATCAAAACCAACCCCCAAGCTAAACCAAATACGCCATCCATCGTGGCCTTGGACACCCACTCAACCACACCAACCCATTGATCAGAGACAGAATGCCCAATGGTATAGGCCCACTCATGGATATGATGGCCCAACCATCCAAAGCCCAACACCTCCATCCCGTGGATGACGATCGAGCCCCCCACCCACAGCATCGCCGCTGTTCCGACAATGGACAGTGTTTTCATCACCCCGGGCATTGCCTTGACCAACCCTCGGCCCAGACCGCGACCGATAGGTGTCGGCGCGTTCTGCGCCAGATAAAGCCCAACATCATCCATTTTCACGATCAGAGCCACCGACCCATAGACGGCCACCGTCACGCCGATCCCCACAACGGCCAGCGTCGCGGCCTGCATCCATAGGTTCGGGGCTTCGATCGCCGCCAGTGCAATGGTCATAATCTCGGCAGACAGAATAAAATCGGTCTTGATTGCGCCCTTGACCTTCTGCTCTTCCAGATGGCCCGGGTCCCGGTTTTTCATATCCTCTTCAATTACATGGCTACCATGAGGAAACAGGACGTGAAAAATCTTCTCGGCGCCTTCAAAACACAAATATGATCCACCCAGCATCAACAGTGGGGTGATCAGCCACGGGGCGAAATTGGCCAGCAACAAGGCCACCGGCAACAGGAGTATGATTTTGTTGAAAACCGAACCGCGCGCGATACGCCAGATGATCGGCAATTCGCGCGCCGGGGCAAAGCCCTGAACGTATTTTGGTGTTACCGCAGCGTCGTCAATGATTACGCCTGCAGTCTTGGCCCCTGCCTTGCCTGCCGCTGCCACGACATCATCCACCGATGTCGCCGCGACCTTGGCGATCCCGGCCACATCGTCCAACAAGGCCAAAAGACCACTCATCGCGTTTCCTTTCCCGTTCGCTGCCGCATCCGGACCCTACCTGATCCAACGGCTAGCGCAAGCGTTAGCGCAACCGTCGCAGGTTTGCGCTAACACCTTAAAAATATGCCGTTTTTGCCCTTTTGAGATTCCCATTTCGCCGCTATATGGCCCTCAACGCAAGCGCATCAGGAGACGTCACATGACCATCAAGGTCGGTATCAATGGTTTTGGCCGTATTGGCCGCTGCACCCTGTCGCACATCGCCGCGTCGGGGCGTAACGACATCGAAGTGATCAAAGTCAACGCAACCGGCCCATTGGAAACCTCTGCGCATCTGCTGAAATATGACAGCGTTCATGGGCGTTTCCCGCGCGAAGTTTCAATCGAAGGCAACACGATGGATCTGGGTCGTGGCCCAATGCAGATGTTTTCGACCTACGATATGAATGAACTGGACTGGGAAGGCTGTGACGTCGTTCTGGAGTGCACCGGTAAATTCAATGATGGCACCAAGGCCAAAACACATCTGGATCGCGGTGCGGGCAAGGTGCTGCTGTCCGCCCCCGGCAAAAACGTGAACAAGACCATCGTTTTTGGTGTGAACCACAACACCCTGACCGCAAATGACAACATGGTGTCGAACGGCTCCTGCACAACAAACTGCCTGGCCCCGCTGGCCAAGGTGCTGGACGAGGGTGTCGGCATTGAACATGGCATCATGACCACCATTCACGCCTATACCGGAGACCAGCCCACGCTGGACCGTCGCCACAGCGACCTCTATCGTGCCCGCGCTGCCGCAATGTCGATGATCCCGACCTCAACCGGTGCTGCCAAAGCTTTGGGTGAAGTTCTGCCAAACCTGAAAGGCCGTCTGGACGGGTCCGCCATCCGGGTTCCTACCCCGAATGTTTCTGCAGTTGACCTGACCTTCCGCGCGTCGCGTGACACCTCGGTGACCGAAATCAACGCTATCGTCGAAGAAGCAGCCAAAGGCCCGATGCAGCGTGTTCTGGGATATGAGCCCGCGCCTCTGGTATCAACCGATTTCAACCACACCGAAGAAAGCTCGATCTTCGCACCCGACCAGACCCGCGTCGTCAATGATCGCATGGTGCGCGTGCTGGCCTGGTATGACAACGAGTGGGGCTTTTCGGTTCGCATGGCAGACGTAGCCGTCGCCATGGGCCGCCTTAACTGACCCTTCGGACTTCGCTTGTACGTTGGTGCCCGCTCAGGTTATCTGAGCGGGCATTTTCATTCGGAACCGACATGAACAATCAAATTGCTATGTGGCTTGGCGTCCTATTGCTTGGGGGCATGATGCTGGACGTGGCCTTGTATGGTACCGAGCACATGTTGTTCCTCGGTAAGAAGCTTTACGACTTTCTGGACTGGCTCGCTTTTTGGCGATGACAGAGGTTTTTCTTGACATTTCTCTTGATCTGTAATTGTTAGCGCTAACTCATATAACTGAGATACTTGTACGGAGCGAACCATGACCCTGAAACTAGCGATCAACGGATTTGGACGGATCGGGCGCGGGGTTCTGCGCGCGGTGATGGAAAGCGGACGTACAGACGTTGAGATCGTCGCAATCAACGACTTGGGCAAACCCGACATGAACGCGCATCTATTCGAGTTTGACAGCGTTCATGGCCGTTATCCCAACCCTGTCACCCTTACAGACGCCGGCATGGATGTGGGGCGCGGCCCGATCCGCCTGAGTAGTGAGCGTAATCCCGAAGACCTGCCTTGGTCTGATATCGACGTTGTTCTGGAATGCACCGGGGTTTTCCGCACCCGCGAAGCAGCGGAACGTCACTTCAAGAACGGATCGCGGAAAGTCCTGATCTCAGCCCCTGCACGGGACGACGGCGGTGTGAAAACCATCGTCTTTGGTGTCAACGATAACGAACTGACCGCCGACGATCTGATCGTTTCGAACGCATCCTGCACCACGAATTGCCTTTCTCCGGTTGCCGCAGCTTTGGACGCTGGTCTTGGCATCAAACATGGCAACATGACCACCGTTCACGCCTATACCGCCAGCCAGCCGGTGCATGACACAGTTGGAAAAGACCCCTACCTGTCGCGCGCCGCAGCCCTGTCGATGATCCCCACCACAACCGGTGCAGCCGCCGCTGTGGGGCTGGTACTGCCGCAACTCAAGGGCAAATTGACCGGTCAGGCCATCCGGGTACCCACCCCGAACGTTTCGGTCGTTGATCTGGTTGCCGAGGTTTCGCGCCCAACGACCGAAGATGAGGTCAATCAACTTTTCATTGACGCCGCAGCAAAGATTCCCGGTGTTCTGGCGGCGGAAAGCCGTCCTCTGGTCTCGGTCGATTTCAACCACGACTCTCACAGCTCGACGGTGTCACTGGCAGAAACCAAAGTCACCGACGGCACGCTGGTTCGCGTGCTGGCCTGGTATGACAACGAATGGGGCTTTTCGAACCGGATGCTGGATACAGCCGCCGCGATGGGCGCCCTAGCCTAACCGCTCGCGCAGTGCAGCATTGACACGGGGCGTGACAAACTTTGACACGTCCCCGTTCAAGCGGGCAATTTCTTTCACCAGTTTTGAAGCAATCGCCTGATGGCGTGCTTCGGCCATCAAAAAGACAGTCTCGATCGAGTCGTCCAGTGCGCGGTTCATACCAACCATCTGGAATTCATACTCGAAATCCGCGACAGCGCGCAAACCGCGTACAATGATCTGCGCACCGACATCCCTTGCACAATCGATCAATAGATTTTCGAAGGGATGAGCGATGATTTCCGTGCCGGTTTGTTCGGTCAGTTCGGCACATTCGGCCTCGATCATCGCGACGCGCTCTTCCAGCGAGAACAACGGGCCTTTGTCCCGGTTGATGGCGACGCCAATGACCAGTTTATCCACCAATGCCGCCGCCCGGCGAATGATATCGATGTGCCCTATGGTGATAGGGTCAAAGGTTCCCGGATACAAACCAACCCGCATCGCGCCCTCCTGCGCAACAAAATTTCTGCGCAAGCAAACACAACTTTGCTGCAGGTGCAAGTGATTGCTTTGGCACCCCTTGCTGTCAGTGCCCCATTATCATGCCTTCCAGAGCGTCTTTTTCCATCGCCAGTTCGGCCAGCTGGGCCTTTACCACGTCACCAAGTGTGACGATGCCGATCAATTTACCGTCTTCGACAACCGGCATATGGCGAAAGCGCCCTTCTGTCATGCGGGCCATGATATCCTGAACAGAGGCCTGACGCGTCGTCGTGATAAGATCTTGCGTCATGTAGGATTTTACAGGCTGGTCGAGACAGCCACTACCGCTGGCGGCAAGCTCGCGGACGATGTCGCGTTCAGACAGAATTCCAATAGCGGTTTCTCCGCCATCGTCCGAAATAACAACCGTCCCGATCCGCTTTTCCGCAAGAATTTTCGAGGCTTCTGAAACTGTCGCCGTTGGCGCCACCGTTACAACGCCGTTTGTCGCTTTGGACGTCAGGATAGCCTGTACCAACATGAAGAATTCCTCCGGAATAATAACACTTTTTCCAAAGAGTTGCGCGATTGTGGCGACCTGTCAAGCACCGGCATCTGCTTCCAATCGAAGCACTTCCTCGCGAATGCCGCGCGTTAGGGCATCGGCAAAGCGGTTCAGCCGTTCATTGCGCTGATCTCCTTCATGCCGGACCAGATAGAAACTTCGTGTCAGACTCACTTGATCCGTCAGGATTTTCCGTAGCCCCAGATGGAACGGCAACGTAAAGTCATGTGCCACGCAAACGCCTGTTCCCAAACTGACCTGCCGCAATTGCACCGAGACCGAGTTCGATGCAAGCGCGACACGGTCAACCCCAATATCGTTCAGGTAATCCAGTTCGCGGTCAAAGATCATGTCAGGGATGTAACCGATCAACCGGTGCCCCTTGAGGTCAGCGACCGAGTGGATTGGTTCGTGACGTTTCAAATATTCATCGGTCGCGACCATGTGTAGTTTGTAGTCACTGACTTTCTTGACCAAAAGCTGCCCTGCGGTTGGCGCGCTGACGGTCACGGCCATATCGGCCTCGCGACGGGACAGGTTGATCACCCTCGGCAGAGCCAGAATCTGAATATCCAGTTCCGGGTTTGAATCACTGATCCTGGCACAGACTTGGGGCAACAGGTAATTTGCGCTGCCATCTGGCGCGCCGATCCGGATTTGCCCGCTGAGTGATTTCGTGGATCCTGCCACGGCTCCGGCCGCTGCGCGCATCGCCTCTTCGGCATGCAACCCATGCTCCAACAGGCGCTGCCCTGCCGGTGTCAGGACATAGCCCTGCTGCGACTTGGTGAACAACGCAGAATCCAGCGTCGTTTCCAATCGCGCAACACGTCGCCCCACGGTGGCGGGGTCGATTTTCAGGATACGACCAGCGGAGGAAAGACTTTCCTCGCGCGCCACGGCCAGAAAGATCCGCATATCGTCCCAGTTTGGAGTCACACCGCTTCCTTTTGCATTTTTGCAAAACTCTTTTGAGACATTGCCTCTGTTCGCGGGATTTCTGCAAGCCTATTGTGCGCATAAATCTATCGGAGGAGTTATTGATGCAAGATCTGACCCATTTCCTGAACGGCGAAATGGTCGCCGGTACATCCGGTCGTTTCGACAACGTCTACAACCCGGCAACGGGCGAGGTTCAATACAAGTGCCCGATGGCAAGTGCTGCGGAAACCACGGCGGCGATTGAGGCCGCAGCCGCTGCCCAGCCGGAATGGGGCGCAACCAACCCTCAGAAACGTGCACGTGTCATGATGGCAATGGTCGGCCTGATGAACCGCGACATGGACAAACTGGCCGAGGCACTAAGCCGCGAGCACGGCAAAACCATCCCCGATGCCAAGGGCGACTTGCAGCGTGGTCTGGAAGTGATCGAATACTGCATCGGTGCACCGCAGATGCTGAAGGGTGAGTTTACAGACAGCGCAGGCCCCGGCATCGACATGTATTCCATGCGCCAACCGCTAGGTGTCGTAGGGTCGATCATGCCCTTCAACTTCCCTGCGATGATGCCTCTGTGGCATGTCGGTCCTGCACTGGCCTGCGGTAACGCCGTTGTTCTGAAACCGTCCGAGCGTGACCCCTCGGTTCCGCTGATGCTGGCCGAACTGTTTGTCGAAGCCGGTCTGCCCAAAGGCGTGTTCCAGGTCGTGAATGGCGACAAAGAGGCCGTTGATACGATCCTCGACAGCGAGATCATTCAGGGCGTCAGCTTTGTGGGGTCTACCCCAATCGCGCAGTATATCTATAGCCGCGCCACAGCAAACGGCAAACGCGCCCAGTGTTTTGGTGGTGCCAAGAACCACATGATCGTCATGCCGGACGCCGATCTGGATCAGGCCGCCGACGCGCTGGTCGGTGCCGGGTTTGGCGCAGCTGGCGAACGCTGCATGGCAATCTCTGTTGCGGTTCCCGTTGGTGAAGAAACCGCGGACAAGCTGATCGAAAAGCTGATCCCACGCGTCGAAAAGCTGAAAGTAGGCCCCTACACCGCTGGTGACGATGTCGACATGGGCCCTGTTGTAACCGCCGCCGCGAAAGAACGTATCCTTGGCCTGATCAATTCGGGTGTCGAGCAAGGCGCAAAGCTGGTTGTCGATAACCGCGACTTCAGCCTGCAAGGTTATGAGGACGGTTTCTTTGTCGGCCCGCACCTGTTTGACCATGTCACTCCGGACATGGACATCTACAAACAAGAGATCTTTGGCCCGGTTCTGTCGACCGTCCGTGCTGGTTCCTACGAAGAGGCGATTGGCCTGGCGATGGACCACGAATACGGCAACGGCACAGCGATCTTTACCCGCGACGGTGACACAGCGCGCGACTTTGCAAGCCGGATCAATATCGGCATGGTGGGCATCAACGTTCCGATCCCCGTTCCGCTGGCTTATCACACTTTTGGTGGTTGGAAAAAATCCATGTTTGGTGATCTGAACCAGCATGGCCCGGACAGCTTCAAGTTCTACACCCGCACTAAAACAGTGACCGCACGTTGGCCGTCCGGCATCAAGGAAGGTGGCGAGTTCAACTTCAAAGCCATGGACTGATTTCAGCCTGCACGACCATGGAACCCGGCCCCATTCAGGGCCGGGTTTTCGCATCTTTCCGCCGACCAGCGTTCAAATTCCCCACGCTCACAAGAAATTCAGGTGCGTCGCTCTGGAAAATTGCGTCCAATGGAAATATCTTGCCGCCAAATACACAGCGAGCAGTGAACTTACCGGAGGCAACCTTGTCCCAATCCCGAATAACCCGTCGTTCCGCCCTACTGGGTGTTGCATCTCTGATGGCGACCCCCGCCCTTGTTCGGGCACAAAGCACTGATGCTTTCCCGCAAACCGAAGACGCGATCAGCACACAGTTGCCGGTACGGCGCAATGTGTCGTCCTTCTCGCAGCAAAACTGGCAGGACCATTTTGATGAGCTGGGCGTAGGCTGCCTGTTGGCCGACATTACCAGCCGCGCGGTTCACTATTGGGCGCCGGATGGCACCTATAAGCTGTACCCCAGCTCTGTGCCCATGAGCGAAGAGCTTACAAAACGCGGCTACACAAAAGTTGTGCGCAAGACCGAGTTTCCAAGCTGGACACCGACTGCCTCGATGCGCGAGCGTGACCCCAGCCTGCCTATTCGGATCGATGGCGGTGATCCCGGAAACCCGCTGGGCACCCGTGCAATGTATTTGGACTGGCCCGCTTACCTGGTTCATGGCACGCATGACACCCGCAAGATCGGCCGGCAGAGTTCGTCTGGCTGTATCGGCCTTTACAACCAGCATGTCGAAGAACTGTATCCGCTGGTTAAGGTCGGCACACAGGTTCGTTTGATCTAATCTACCAGCTCAGAAAAGCAAAAGCCCCGGTCATACGCCAGCCCATGCGGTAAATGTTGATAAACGCGAGCGTCTCCGAGCGCTCGCGTTTTTTTTCTGTAAGTGGCTTTAGAATCAGGAAATCGCGGGATAATTGGTAGACGTTCAACCGCCAAACACTGCATTTCAGCCGCTTGACACGTGCGCACAGTTTTCCCACGTATAGTTCATGACCAAGTTGCATACAATCTGCCACCGAATATCGGCCTAACGCCGATAACCCGCACAATTTTTGGGAGGTAGCATGGGTATGCAGGAGGGTCTTATACTCCCTTTAGCGCCAGATTAGCGTTCTTGACCCGGTTCGAGTCCGGGGCCTCCTACCACTTCGGATGGAGATGTTACGCCCGATTTATTGTGACGTCGTTCCTATGTCTTTCACCGCATCTATGGCCATCGCTGAGCTAACAGTCACAAGTCTTGTGTTGAAAACACCAGCTTTTCTGGGATCGCACCTATTAACGGTCGTAATCTTGGCCGGGTGGCTTGGTTGCGATCCAGAAAAAAATCAGAACACTACGGAAGCTTTTGTCGCGCGAGGGTATCTTCCCGTGACTTGAGGAATTGCCTCGAAAGAAACTCTGGACCCCAGTAAACTGTGTATGCTCAAAGATTGGTTCAAAAGCTCTGCCCCTGGGAGAAAATATGTCGAACCATCATCTCCTTTCACAAAGGCATATCCATTCTTGCAGGTTTCTATCTCCCCGCTCATCAAGACTGGTGTGCTATCTTTTGGCTTTCCAGGGTACGGTGCTGATACCAAATCAACGTTTTCGGCACAGAAGCCAATGTGGTTCCTTCCAACTACGAAACTCACCTTTTCCCCAATCATTTCGTTCACAACTGGATGATCAGAAATCCACCCGGAAAAAGCAAAAAATAACGACTGATCGTTGTAATCGATGAACCCAAACCTTTCGCACAATTTCATCAAGACACCCTCGCCAGATTGCCCTTCTGTTAGGTTTTTGCGCTGACTCTCTCGGATGTCATTCGATACCGTTTTCTGATCATGAGCAGGCAGACTTCCAACACCAAACTCAATGAAGAACCACTCTGTTAGGCTGCGGCAAAACGGTTCGTCGGCTGTACCTGCAAAGAAATCTTCCGCCTGGCGAAGCGCATCTCTTGCGTATCTGACTTTCTGACGGGTCTTGTAATCGATATCGTTTGTGGGGATTGTTAAATACACCTCTTTTAACTCAGAAAGCTCTTTGATGACCATTTCCATTTGATCGATCTGAGCAAGCCGCTCAATCTCTCTGACATAGCTTTGAAGTAGAAGTGTAGCAGTACGACGACGAAGACGACGCCCGAGGTCCACCTTTGAGCGCACTGTGTTCAGTATCTCTCGGCTCTCATCGATGCCGCCTTGTATTTGCAGCAGTCTTGCTATCGCGGTTAAGACCTCTGGTGACTCCGGCTGTGAGGCAATCGCGTGGTCGTACTGTTCTTTTGCAGCGGCTAGATCGTCAAGATGCCGCACGAGGAAGTCACCAAACCAAAGCCGCAGTGGAGCATAGTCTGGAAACAGCGCCACCGCCGTTTCATAAGAGTCTTGTGCCTTCATGAATGAGCCGGACAGTGTGCAAGCACCAGCTAAAACGCGGTATGCCTCGAAGTAGTTCGGGCTTATGCTAATCGCTTTTTCAGCAACCGCTCTCGCCGCACTGAAGTCCTTCAATTTTATTTTCGAAATCGCCTCCTTCAAAATCTTTGCGGCCGGAATATCCTCCTCACCTCTAACCATAATCTGGTTCATATCGAATTGGTTCTGCTTGTTCACTCGCAGCAATTGCTCCCGAGTAACCGCAAGATCTTTCTTTCGCTGTACAATCTCTGCTTGATCAACAGTTGGGTTATCAACGTAGTTGCGCACATAGAACTTAGCCAGGCTAGTTGCCTGAAATTTTGGATCTTTATCGCTGCTGGCGTAGTCGACAATATCTACAAGGTTTGAAGAAGCGAGTTCGTTTACGGCACGCTCTACGACAATAGGTTGTAACTCCGTCATAAGTGTCAAAATGGACACCGTTCTTGCGTCGGCAAGAAAAACTAATGTTTCAAGTACTTTCACCGCATCTTCGGTGAGATTCTCCAGAACGTTCGATAAGCAAAACTGAAGGATAATTTTTGGATTGGCCAGTATTCTGTTTGCGCTCTGCCCTTGGGAGATTGATTGCAAGAACCATTTTATGAATAGAGGGTTGTTATATAGTTTCTTCAGATACGCACTAATTTCAGAATTACCTTTTTTAACGAAATCTGAAAGCCCCCAGTAACGAGCGCAGCTTCTGAAGTAAGTTAAGGCCTCGGCATCACCTAACGGTGTAAGGGGAACAGGATAGTCGAAGGCTCCAATGCTAACGCGTGAGGTAAATAATATTTTGCTACCTGTAGGCACATCTCTGACAACTTGGCGAACATTCTCATCAAGAACGGTTTCCAAATTGTCAATAATCAGGAGTATCCTGAAATCACTTAACTGCTCCAATAATCTTTCAATAGACGCACCGCCTTGATCGAGGCCAAGAGCTTCCGTAGCGGCATCGAAGATACCAATAGATGAGTTCACAGCTGAAGTGATCTCTTGAATTTCGTTGGGAGTAAGCCTTGTGGTCTTGGCAGATGTCCAAATGACGGCATCAAACTCGCAGTCGTCACTATCGATAAGATCATAGCAAGCTTTTAGTGCAAGAGCTGTCTTTCCGAGCCCACCTTCGCCGGTTATTGTAATAACAGGATATGGCCCTTTGATCGCTTTGGTTATTGTGGCCAGTTCGGTTTCTCTACCTATAAAGCCAGTGTCATCAAAGTCTGGCGTTGGTAAGTTATGCAGAACGGCCTCATCATCACCTTCAGGTGAAGAAATCGACAGGTTTAGTAGGTATGCAGGGTCGTCTTCTACTCTGTGAATTGTTTCTGACAGTTCTCTCCATAGTACTGGATGCCCCTTTATTGCGCGTTTGCAAGTTTCGAAAACTAATGAATAATCATCGAACTGGAGCGGTCGCGTGTGCATCACTCTATTTCGAACTGGAACGAGCTGGTCCAAGTTCTTTGACAGCGACTTATAGTGTTTCTTGCCCTTTTCCCCCAGAAACGATGAGTGTCTGGATACCACATGTAGCGCATCCGATAAATTTGAGTAATCGATAAGAACATTAGCGTCCGTCGCGTCCGCACCGTCTCGTCGACAGCGGTCAATCAATAACCCTACCACGTCTTCGCCAAAAGCTTCTTGCAGTTTTGCATAAGGAAGAATGAAGTCGGATATTGCTCGTCTCAAGTCCTTTTCCATCGATGACAAGAGTGCGTACAAAACCAACCGAGTTCGGGCAGAAGACATCTTATTCCTTCCAGTTGTTCAGTTTCATAGGCGTTGCATTTATTAGGGTCGTTTTAGTAGGATTATCTACAATGGCGCATCAAATATTTCTTTATTTCTGTAGTCGCTGAAAGTTCCAGGTATGAACAATCGCATTGGCAATACTTCGGCGAACTGATTTGCCGACGGCATGATAATTTACAAAGGACGTCGACATCTGGCGTGAATTTCATGCGCTAACAACTCTCGTACTAAGCTCGGTCGCGAGAGCTTCAGCCTGCTTGAGAACCGTTTTAACCGCTTCCGTCGTGAGATCAGGTGGATACCCATGTCTTTGAAGTATCTTCCTAACTGCTACTCGCATCTTTGCCCGCACGTTCTCTCTACGCCACCAGTCCGTGCCTGAGTTGTTTCTGACTGTCTTAACGAGTTCGGCTGCAATCACCTGCAACTCCTCGTTCGACATGATTTCGACAGCGCTCTCATTTCGAGCCAACGCGTCGTAAAAAGCCCTTTCCTGATCGCTCAATCCATCATCTGGTTGATCTTGCAAATCTCTCGCAATCTGTATGAGCTCTTGGAGTATCTGGAGTGCATCTACACTACGGTTATGGTAACGGGCGATGGCCTGCTCTAGCCGTGTAGAGAACTCCTCTTTCTTTACGATATTGCTGCGTGTTTTTGCAGATATCTGACCGTTCAGTAGTTTTTTCAAAGCCTCAACTGCTAGGTTCTTATGCTGAGCGTTCTGAATTTCTAACATAAACTCTTCTGATAGGACGCTGATGTCCGGCCGATCAAAACCACAAGCTTCAAGAATATCGACTACTTCTGTAGATGCGACCGCGCTATTCAAAAGTTGTTGGACAGCAAGATCTGTAGTGGCTGACTTCGCCTTCTTTGATCCTACATCGAGTTTTTCCAGCCCAGCCCGGACGGCCATGAAGAACGCAATTTCTTCAGCGTGGCTCTTGGCCTCAGTACTGCCGGCTGCGAGTTTGAAGGCGCGAACTAGGGCGGCCATCGCATCTTGAAAGCGCTTTACGCCTTTCTGCGTGTCGTCAGAGGCGTCAAAATCCTTCAATATGTGCTCGATGGCCGATGGTAGCACGGACAGTCGCTCTTTCGGTGTACCGCCAATCGCCACCGAATAGTCAAACCCGTGGAACTGCTGTCGAACAACATCGAGGCAATCCAGAAAGGCAGAAATAGCTTCACCTTCATCAATGCCAGTTTGGGCTTGGTCCGATTGGGAATAGTGCGCCAAGGCGTTCTTTAGTTCCGCAGCAATACCGATGTAGTCGACAACCAACCCTGCTGGTTTGCCTTGAAACACTCGGTTTACCCTTGCAATGGCCTGCATCAAGCCATGGCCCCTCATTGGCTTATCTACGTACAGTGTGTGCATACAGGGGGCATCAAAACCGGTCAGCCACATATCACGAACAATGACGAGCTTTAAGGGGTCATCTAGAGATTTGTAGCGGTTCCTGATCGCCTCTTGGCGGTTTTTCGACCTTATGTGTGGCTGCATGTCTGCTGGATCGCTAGCATTTCCGGTCATTATGACTTTGACAGCGCCAGTATCGTCCGTTTCACCATGCCAATCCGGCCGAGCTGAGACGATCCTATTGTAGACATCCACACAAATCCGTCTGCTCATGCAAACGATCATTGCTTTGCCATCGATGGCTTCAATCCGAGCATCGAAGTGCTCCAGAATGTCAGCTACTACTGCATCCAACCGATTGTCAGCGCCCACAAGAGCTTCGACCTGGGACCATTTTCGCGCAACAGAGTTAGCTTCGTCGTCTTCGAGCCCTTCAGTTGCCTCATCGAACTCTTCGTCTATCTGGGAAGCAATGTCGTCATCCAACTCGATTTTCGCGACTCGAGCTTCGTAGTAGATAGGAACGGTCGCTCCGTCTTCGACGGCCTGCGCGATATCATAAACATCGATGTAGTCGCCAAATACACCCCGCGTGTTCGCGCCCACGAGTTCCACTGGTGTCCCCGTGAACGCAACATAAACCGCGTTTGGAAGAGCTTTTCTGAGTTGATGCGCCAAGCCGAACTTGATCTCGCCCTCTTTGGTGAGCTTTGCATCAAACCCATACTGCGTGCGGTGCGCTTCATCCACCAAAACGATCACATTTGATCGTGCGGTTATCTCGGGGAATTCCCCGCCTCCAGACGGGCGGAACTTTTGAATGGTCGAGAACACAACCCCACCAACCTCCCGGTCTAGCCTCTCTTGCAGATCCTCTATGCTCTCAGCTTGTACCGGATCTTCGCCAAGAAGGTCTTTGCAGCGACCAAAGGTAGCGAACAGCTGGTTGTCGAGATCGTTTCTGTCTGTGAGCACGAGAAGCGTTGGGTTCTCCAGACCCGGATGATGCATCACTCGGCCCGCTAGGAAGGTCATTAGAAGCGATTTGCCTGATCCTTGTGTGTGCCAGATGACACCCGCCTTACCGTCGCCTTCACGAGCCGTCTGGACTGTGTCCATGGCCTTTTTGACGGCATGGAACTGGTGATAGCCAGCAATCTTTTTGATCGGGCCTTTGCCCTCATCTTCGAAGACGACATACCATCGGAGCATGTCCAACAATGTAGAGCGGTTCAATAGGCCGCGAGCTAGCGTCGTAATCGCCATCTCGGAGTGTGGCGGGATCAACGTCTGCCCATCGATGGTGCGCCACGCCATAAAGCGGTCTAAGCCAGCCGACAGGGAACCATAGCGCGCGTTGAAACCGTCGCTTATCACATTCAGCAGAGAGGTGCGGAACAAGTCGGGGATATCGGACTTGTAGGTTTGGATTTGGTTGAATGCCGCCTCGATATCGGCGCCTTCAGTGCCCTTAAGCTCGAGGATCACAAGCGGCATACCGTTTAGAAAAACAACGATGTCAGGTCGCCGCACTGATACACCAACCACATCAACCTGGTTGATGGCTCTCCAATCGTTGAGTTCATCACTCCAATCAATCAGTTTCACAACGGCATTTCGCTCTTCGCCTTCTGCGAAGTAGGTGATTTTGATCCCGTCTACTAAAAGTCTGTGCAGCCGCCTGTTTTCTTGAATGAGGTCGGTTGTGAACACGGCATCCAGAACACGTTTGGAGGCTTCTTCGATAGCAGGCGACGGCAGCTCTGGGTTGATGCGCCTCAGGCTTTCTACGAGGACAGATTCTAGTATCGTTTCCCGATTGCTAGAGCGCAGGGCAGGTTTGACGTCCGGACTGAGCTGCGCGCCATGCATCAGATCAAAGCCCAGTTCACCGAGCTCTTCCATCAAGACATCTTCAAGATCTGCTTCGCTCAAGAACGCCATCAGTGACTATCGCCTCGATTTTTGAACGCTGAACTTAGGTCCGCAATTGATCTACTAAGCGCGCTTTCTAGTTTCCTGATGTGTTGGGAGTGCCATTTCACGTAGTCCGGCCAGTCTTCCTTGTGATAACCTTCGCACGGAAGCGCAAAATACAGACGCGACTCTTTGTAGTCGTCTAGTCTCAACCACACCAACTCATTCCCAAAGGCAGTTTCTACTTCATTCTTTTGCTTCAGGAGTTCATCAAACAGCCATTTGTTTTCGTCCTTGTTCGACCGGGTGAACGCAAACTCTACGCGAATTTCCTTCTTCAAGAAAATCAGCCTGTATGGACAGGAAGCCAAACCAGATCCTGCGCTGAGCCAATGATCGTCGGATGGGCTGATATTTTGATACAGGGAAACGCCATCTTCGCGCATCTTTTCGAGCGCAATCGCCCAATAGTCTTTGCGCAACTTGTGACTCTTGCGCCTTGTACCTTGAGCAGTGCGGGCTTCCGTTTCTTTCTCCGCCATTCCAATCATGAAGTCAGCGGCTTCCGGCGTTGGTATCACCGGCTGAATGTCGACAAAAAGCTCATCTGCAAACACGTACGGGACAACTTTGAAGCAGCGAGCATCGACGCCATGCTCGCGCAGCCAGAGCACAGTTGCAGTAACCTCCTTACGGAAATTGGCGGCAATAAAGAAAAGGCGCTGATCATTTCCGGGGTTCAGCACTACCTCGTCGAGTTCCTCAACCTCCAAGAACTCGCAGATCCCCTGAGTGGCGTTGCCGCCACCGCAGTAGCGATCAAGGTACTTTTGATAGATGTCGACAATCTGCGCCTTGGTCAGGCTGGAAACATAGGCCGTGTATTTTAACGCTTGCCAGGTAACGTCGCGCCCAGAGTCGTCGAGTTTGTTTTCGACAACAACAAGCTGACCGTCTTTGTCCAATGCAAGAAGATCAAGTCGCTCCCGAGTGTCGGCAAAGCCATCAAACTCTTTTTGGATGATCAACAGTTCTTCACCGAGCGCGTCGGGCTGATTTGCAAGCCATTCTTGCAAATGTTCTCGCTCACGAAGATTTAAATCAGAGAAGCGTTTTTCCTCCAGCTTTTTCAATCTGTTTTCAGAACGGTTCACCTGAAACATTCATTCACCTCGAAAAATCAGAGAAGTCTAAATGGGCGACACCTGCCAATTCATGTTTCTCAAGATACCCTTGTAAAAAGTCGGTTTGTTGAAACAATTGTAGCCATTGTGGGTCGGGATCATCGGCCGCAAATTTAGTTTTAGAGCGAGGGCTACCCAGAATGGCACTAGCGCCGCACGCACCAGAAGGTTGGACCAAATGATGCCATGGCCTCATGACCGACTTTAACTTCTTCACGCTGTTGCTGTTCGCGGCTTTCACTTTATGAGCGCTCGCAATAGTGCAACCCCAGAAGCTTCGTCCTCTATACCCTGGCTCGCCACCCGACGTGAAAGAAGCGGAACTCATGCCGTGCTCATGGTTGAAAAACACGTAGACAGGATGGTTGCGACCCGCCATGGAAATCAGGTTGTTGACCTGCCCGGATTTGGGGTCGAGTCCGCCATAGTCCTTTTTGGTTGAGCGAAGGTACAAGCGTTTGGCCTGGACGCGAAGGCCAAGTGAGCAGGAAGGAGTTCGTATGAACCACTCCCAGTCTGCACCATTAAGTTTCTCTTCGGCTTTGGAGAACATACGAACGCGCAAGCCATGTCTTGCCTTGTCCTTTGCCATCCGCAGAAGGAGCATTTCGGTCAGAGTTTCTTCTTGCAGACTGAGGCCGCGTCGAAATGCTTGGCCTTGCTCATTCCAAACCCAGCCTGCACGCTGACGGAGATAGTCCCGAATGACGCTGGTCAAGCAACATCCTCCACCCGTTCCTTCGCTTCACCCACGCGCAATTCTCCAGACATCAGGCGCGGAAGGAGGGTGTCGCGTAGAGCCGCAAGTGTTTGAGATTCAGCCGCTTTCTCGTTACATCCATCGAGAAGTGGCTGGACCATTTTTGCGAAGGTTTTCACAACCCGCTCGTCGCTAGGCAAAATAGTCGTCAGAGACTTCATGGCTGATTGGTTAAGCCCAGGTTGCGCAACGCCTGTCGCTAATTCGCGCATTTGCCACATGCAGTTGTCGCTAGACAAAGCAAGATATGCGAAATGCTGGCCAATACTTTCTTTGACGCGCACCCTAAATACGTGCTCGTTGATACAAGCCTCTGCGAAGGGAAAACCTTCTGAAGTATATGAGACAGCGGGCCTGAGTTCGCCAGGCTTGCCTCCATCTTTGTAGACCAAAACATCTCCGTTCGAGAGTTTCCCTTTTTTCATCGAAGCAAAGAACTCACGTGGCACAAACTTCGTTTTGCCGAAATCAAAGACTCCAATTCGTTTGATACTTTCGGCACCGATGCTGGGCACTCCTTCGGTTACTTCAGACACCCCACCCTTGGGCCGGCGACCAGTTTCAAGAACCGTGTAAAGGTCTTCAAAGCTGTGCCAATCCCATCCCTCAGGTAGCCCATCTTCTCCAAAGCTATCCGGAAACAGCGCAACAGTTTCGGCGTCCATATGGGCAGGCTCGCGCCCTTCAACCTTGGCCCAAACGGGGTCGAAATCGACGAACCACGACCGATAGAGCGCCCGCGCCATCTCCTCCAAGGTGACCGCTGTTTTGTGGTTTAGTTCGATTTTGTCGTCTAGTGAGCCCAACACCGCCGCGATATCGCGTTGGTCGACGATTTCAGGTGCGTCGATTGTAAAGCCCTCAATCATTCCTTTTGTTAAAGCAGGCCGTGTCGCGCCAACGGAAGCGAGTGCGAGCATATGCTCTTGGAATGGGACGTTGACCAAGTAGTAGCGCAAGAAACGCGCATCTAGCTGTTGGGCATCTGGGCGAATGATCGCTACATGTTGGTTTACACGTGCGGGTCCAAGGTGCTCTGGAGCCTGGCACACTCTAGCTACGGAATCGCCGGTGATATTGAGCAGGATGTCTCCCGACGAAACTGCGACACCGTCCAGTTTCGCTGCTTGCTCCTTTGAAATAAAGGCCAAACCGGAACTTTCAAACCCGTGGTTGTGGACATTTTGGCTGCGGACCAAGGCGAAAGGTCCCGCATCCAGATAGGATGATTTCCCACCTTTGGGTGTAGCACCGCTTCCGATCTTCTGGCAGACATCTCCAAGTCGAATAGTCATGCCAATGCCCCTAGCCGCGCTTCGATCTCCTCCTCCAAGCGGCGGCCCTCAGCAAATTGGCTTTGCAGTTCCTGAATCAGACGTTCGAACTTCTCCTCGAAAGGCTCGCTGTCCTCCTCGGCCGCCCCAGCGCCGACATAGCGGCCCGGCGTTAGGACGAAGTTGTTTTTGGCGATCTCATCCATTGCGACCGACTTGCAGAACCCGGCTACATCCTCGTATCCGCCAGCGTCCGGCTCACCGCGCCACGCGTGATAGGCAGAGGCAATTTGTGCCATCTCCTCTTCCGACAGCTCCTTCTGCTTGCGGCTGCCTTCGACGAGTGCACCCATCTTCCGCGCATCAATGAACAGCACTTCGCCACGCCGATCCCGAAGGGTCGCGTCCTTAGCAATGCCGTTTGATTTGTCTTTTGCGAGGATCCAGAGGCAGGCTGGAATCTGTGTACCATAAAAGAGCTGCCCTGGCAGAGACACCATAGCATCAACAGCATCAGCCTCGACCAAAGCACGACGGATTTCACCTTCCCCGCTTTGCATGGATGACATTGATCCGTTCGCCATAACGACGCCACCAATTCCGGTGGACGACAGGCGGGCATAGATATGCTGAATCCAGGCGAAGTTTGCATTGCCCACGGGTGGTGCACCGTATGACCAACGACCGTCCTCTCTAAGCAAGTCACCGGACCAGTCCGCGATGTTAAATGGCGGATTGGCCAAGATGTAGTCAAATCGCTCATCCGCAAACTCATCTCTGAGCAGCGTGCCCTCCGAATTCCAACGCAGATCGCCGAAAATGCCGCGGATCGCCAGGTTCATCCGCGCCAAGCTAAAAGTTGTATGATTTCGTTCCTGGCCGTAGATCGCGACATCCGACTTCTGGCCTTGGTGGGCTTCAATGAACTTCTCTGACTGAACAAAGAAACCACCCGTGCCGCAGCAAGGATCATAGACGCGCCCCTTGGTGGGCTCAATCATCTCGATAAGCGTGTTAACTACGGATTTGGGCGTGTAGAACTCTCCACCCCGTTTGCCCTCGGAGGACGCGAATTCACCAATACAGTACTCGTAGATGCGGCCGATCAAATCGAAGTCGGCAGAAGTTCCGTCGAGCTTTAAGTTTGTAAAAAGATCAATGAGACCGGAAAGGATAAGTTTGTCCAGCGTATCGCGCCCGAATACTTTAGGCAGAGCGCCTTTTAGGCTTTCGTTTTCGGTCTCAATGTCGCGCATTGCCTGATCCAGCCTAATGCCGATCTCAGGGTTCTTGGAATTCTTGGAGAGGTAAGACCAACGTGCTTTTTCTGGAACCCAGAAGATATTTTCGGCCAAATACTCGTCCCGATCTTCCGGGTCGCTGTACTCGTCTGCTGAAAGTTTCTCGTGCAAGCGCTCGAAAGAAACCGACACGTAGCGCAGAAACAGAAGCCCCAGAACGATATGTTTGTACTCGCCTGCATCCATTGCCCCGCGCATTTTGTTAGCGGACGCGAAGACGGTCTTTTCAATACTCATTGCGTTCCCTCGTTGACGACTAGCAGTTTCACTTCACATAGGAGCTATTGAAGCTCCTTGGTTGGCCGCTGCCGCCACATATTATTGATTTTATGCCAGAACTTACTACTGAATCGCCGACACTGCGCTGAGTGAACCGGAAAGATTGAGCGAACACAACATCTAGTTGTATGACAAAAGGTCTCTCGGGTAGATTTTGCCTTTCGTCAATCCGAGCCGCATAGCCGGTGTCTGATTATCGTTTTCGGGAGGCGCAAGCATATAATTGTAGTAAAATCTGAGGATAGCGGCCATCTTGGGAACCATCTCAGGATTGTAGTAAGAGTATGCGTGCCAAATTCTCTGTTGGTTGGACGCAGTTGGAATCCCGCGCTCAAAACCAGCGACGCGCCTGCGTGCAAAATTGAAATAGGAGTCGACTGGGTGAAGGGAAGCCAACGAAAGCATTTGGCCCAAGTCGACCCATCTCATTCTGTCCGCAAGGGTTGCCCACCTAACAATCTTTAAAGGTTCAGCTTTCGTGTGGAATGGCCACATCACGCCTTCCCGATTAAAGGCTTGAATGCGCTCCTCCGACGTCTTTGACTCGAACATATTGTTCAGGTGAATTGCCATGCCGGCCTGCATATCCGTTAGCTCTGGATACTTTTCCTGCACTAATGGGATCAAGCTACGATAACCTGCTTCCATGTACCGAAACATGCGCCTCCCCTCGTTCACATAACTCAGGCGTTCGTCATTTGTCAGGCCCTTCACGAATCTAATCTCAAACACGTTTACGCGTTCTGATTTGACAAGATCTACATTCAACGCGCAAATCGCTGCCGCAAGGCCTGACTCCGCATCCAAGCAGTAGTTGGCAACATTGAATTGCTGTCCGATCAGCTTTTTCACTAACATCATATGTGCGTACTGAAAGGCATCGCCACGCACTCTGGTTCCGTGACCCGGTAGCTTCAACTCTCCACCAACTGCGAGGTCATCAATGGAGTGGCTTGGAGGCATTTGCCTCGCTAGTGACTGTGAATATTCCCTGTACGACCAGAGCCTTGCGTGTCTTCGCATGGAGCGGTTGATTTCAAAGTCTCCGCATTGCTCCATCGCTTCTTGCAAATCCCTTGGGTCGACGGCTGGGTCGTAGTCAACTGTCGACGCCACAACGAATTGGGAGTACTTGTGAACCGTCGCCATGTGCAGCAAGGGGATAGTGCCTCGGCGCTTCTTGACCGGCCAGTTGACGAGGATTGTTTGGATGTCTGTTGCGAAATAGGGATCTTGGTCCTCAAAACAGAGATGCAGGTAGTTCTCCCGATCTCTCGCGAAAGCAGTAACTTGGCGATACAAGAAGTCAATTTTGCCGTGGACTTGCTTTAAGCTTACGTCGTGCATCTCGCAAATCCGGCTCAGTGGTACTTTGTTTACAAGACATCGTAGGATTGAGGCTGTATCGCTCGTCTGTTTGTGGCGTCTGGTGGGGGATCCAACAGACACAGTTTTCTTGCAGCTCTTGCAACGATAGCGTGGATCCCCCTTGGCAGTTTTTCCAAATTTCTGATACCGGTTTGGCATCAAGCTCATGGAGGCTGCGAAATTATCGCAACGTGGATTGGAGCAATGTACTTGATTTGTTCGCCTGATTAGCTGTCGCAGACGTGCGTACTCTTCCATCACTGCTTGGTTCGACTTTACAATGCTGGATCTGTTGCAGGCAGGGCAGATGTACGTTCGGTCTTCGCCGGCGCCTGAGATTTTCCCCCTTGCTTGCCCTAGACCGGGTCTTCCTCGTCCATCTAATGGGTCTGGAAAGATGCCAAATCTCTCGCATGTACTGTTTCGGCAGAAGTTAATTGAGAATCCACCGGGGGTGGAGGGAAGCCTTCTCCGCACAACTCTCGACGATTTCTTCGGGGACACTTTACTGTCAGGAGTCGTGGGATTTGGCATAGAAGCCCTGCAACATTGAACGAAACCCCGCCAGCATACTGACGGGGTTTCGGATTATCAACATTTATGGCAGGGGCTGGCGGTCATACGCCGGGGCTTTGATCTCTTTAGGAACAGAGCGTCATTCCGGCAGGATAACAGCGTCGACCACGTGGATCACGCCATTGCTGGCTTCAATATCTGCCTGTATGACCTTGGCGTCATTCACTTTGACGCCGTTTTTGGCATTCACGCTAAGCCGATCACCCTGAACAGTCAGAACCTTGGCGCGCTTGCCAGCAATGTCGCCGGACATCACTTTGGCTGGTACTACATGGTATGTCAGGATCGATACGAGTTGATCCTTGTTCTCCGGCAACAACAACGTTTCCACCGTGCCTTCGGGTAGTGCGGCAAAGGCTTCGTCTGTTGGGGCAAAGACGGTGAATGGACCTTTTCCTTTCAAGGTATCTACCAAACCTGCGGCTTGAACTGCGGCCACCAACGTGTTGAACGATCCGGCTGCTACAGCGGTATCAACGATATCTGCAGCCTGCGCTTTGAGCGGCATGGCAAATGCAAATGCGGCGGCGGCACCCATAAAAGTACGACGAAACATGGCTGTCTTCTCCTCTCCAGCTTGTTATGGAAAGGGATACGGGGCTTTCGTCACGCCGGATCAGTCTGAGATCATTTTTCTTTTAGCTGCACCCACATGCTTTGCGCGCGACCTTCAGCCAAAAAGGGCAAATCGGCGACGGCATCGGGTCGATCCTGTTGCAAGTAATATCCCGGCCAAAGCATTGAATACGCGCCAGATTGCAGCAAAGCGTGCAGCATGTACTGCTCACCCCAACCCGGGCAATCATAGAAGAACCGCTTGGGGTATTCGTAGGGCAGAAAAACATCGTGCACATGGATCACCACTCCGGGCTTCAGTGTTGGAATGATGCGGCAAAAAAGATGAGCTACGTCGTTGCTCATCCGCACGACGTGGCTGGAATCAATAAACAGGATGTCGCCGGCTTCCAGCTCTGAAAACAGCGCCGGGTCGGCCTCCTCCAGCCGTTTTTGTTCGAACCGATCAACAACATGGGCAATGTCAGCGCGGGGATACGGATCGATTGCCGTAATTGTGGTGTTAAACCCGCCATCGATGACCGCCTGCCGGGTTACTCGGGTCGAGTTACCGCATCCAACCTCGATCACCCGCCGGGGCTGAAAGCGGCGGATCATCAGATACAAGGCATCCGCGTCCGGGCTGTCGTAATAGCCGTTTCCGGTACGATAGCCAGTCTGATTGCGCTCTGGATCCTTCAGCGCCTCTAGCGCATTCTTGTGCATGGCGTATTCACTGGCCAGCTGCGAAATATCAAACCCATCCATCCCCGGGGACAAAGCATAGACGGGGCGCGTCAGACCTCCGGCAGCCTCAAAAGCTTCCAACCGTGTGCGCTCATCCTGTTCGGTGACCTTGTCGACCAGTTTCACACCCAGCTCATCCAGGGCGGCGTTGATCTGCGGGAATTTTCTGGGTTTCAAGTCGCTGGCTCCGTAGTCTTTGCTGCGATGTTCCTTACCTTTGCTAGTCGTTCCTCTGCAAGGACAAGCCGGGCAAACCCTTGGCAAAAAGAAAATTTCCGTATTCACTGATCGAAATAACTACCGCGAGGGCCGCCATGCAGCAGGAATTCACGATCGGGATCGAAGAAGAATACCTTCTTGTAGACCGCGACAGCCTCCAATTGTCCGAAGCCCCCGAAGCGCTGATGGAAGCCTGTCAGAATGATTTCGAAGGTCAGGTCAGCCCCGAATTCCTGCAATGCCAGATTGAAGTCGGCACCCGCCCGCATGCAACCGTTGCTTCGGCGCGCGAGGACCTGAAACGCCTGCGGTCCTGTGTATCAGAACGGGCAGCGGATTATAATCTGTCGCCAATTGCCGTGTCGTGCCACCCTTTCGCAAACTGGAAGGATCAGCATCACACCCGCAAAGAACGCTATGATGCGCTGCAACATGCGCTGGGGGGCGTGGCCCGCCGGATGCTGATCTGCGGAATGCATGTTCATGTCGGGGTTGAAAGCCAAGCATTGCGTTCTGATCTGATGCCGCAATTGTCTTACTTCCTGCCGCATCTTCTGGCGTTGTCCACGTCCTCGCCTTTCTGGAATGGCGAGGATACGGGCCTGTCTTCGTACCGCCTGACTGTCTTTGACAATTTGCCGCGCACTGGTCTGCCGCCGGTCTTTGCAAGCTGGGGCGAATATGAACGCACGACAGGTATTTTGATTGAACTGGGGGTCATTGAAGATACCACTAAGATCTGGTGGGACCTGCGCCCCTCGCATCGCTTTCCAACGCTTGAAACGCGGATTATGGATGTCCAGCCAAGGTTGGAGCACACGCTTTCACTTGCCGCCCTTATTCAGGCGTTGACCAGAATGTTGTGCCGCTTGAAAGATCGCAACTTGCGCTGGCGGCAATATGATCGCTTTCTTATAGGTGAAAACCGCTGGCGCGCACAGCGATATGGTGTGGGCGAAGGATTGATCGACTTCGGCGATCGCTCGATCAAACCCATGTCCGATTTGATCGGTGATCTGATGGGATTGCTGGCCGAAGATGCCGAGGCACTGGGCACAATGTCGGAACTGGCCCGCCTGCGGCAGATTGCCGAAAACGGCACCTCGGCCACACGCCAGCGCCGCGTTCACGCCGAGGCTGCCGCACGAGGAGAAGATCCCGGCAAGGCCGTCGTACGCCACCTGATCGAAGAGTTCCATGCGGATCTTTAGGCACTAACGACAACAGCCCCGTGCCCAGAGCCATTGTTGAACCTGCAAAATTTCTGTAAGAATTCAGAAATAAACAACTGTTCAATTCATTGCCGATGGGAGGGAGCGCCATGGATTTCGCACTCAGCGAGGAACAAACAGCCATTTTCGATATGGCACATGCCTTTGGGCAGGAACATATCGCCCCTTTTGCCCGGCAATGGGAGGCTGATGGAACGATCCCCAAAACCTTGTGGCCCCAAATCGGAGAGCTTGGCTTCGGTGCCCTTTACGTGTCAGAGGCTAGCGGTGGGTCAAACCTGACCCGTCTGGATGCAACCCTGGTTTTTGAGGCCTTATCGATGGCCTGCCCGTCGGTCGCAGCCTTCCTGTCGATCCATAACATGTGCGCCAAGATGCTCGACAATTTTGCCGACGATGACCTCAAGGCGCGCATTATGCCCGATGTTCTGAGCTTGAAAACTGTGCTGAGTTATTGCTTGACCGAGCCCGGCTCTGGATCGGATGCGGCGGCGCTGAAAACACGTGCCGAACGAACCAATGAAGGCTATACGCTGAACGGAACAAAAGCCTTCATTTCAGGCGGCGGATATTCCGACGCTTACGTCTGCATGGTGCGTACCGGTCAGGATGGACCCAAAGGGATATCGACCGTTTACGTTGAAGACGGCACGCCCGGACTCAGCTTCGGCGCGCTCGAGCAGAAGATGGGCTGGAAAAGCCAACCCACCGCGCAAGTTCAGTTCGACGATTGCAAGATACCGGCCGGAAACCTTGTGGGCACGGAAGGAGACGGGTTCAAATATGCGATGATGGGGCTGGATGGCGGGCGGCTTAACATTTCGGCCTGTTCCCTTGGGGCCGCTCAGGCGGGGCTGGACATGACGCTGCAATACATGTCTGAACGTAAGGCTTTTGGCCAATCCATCGACCAGTTTCAGGCCCTTCAGTTCCGTCTGGCGGATATGGAGATCGAATTGCAGGCCGCGCGTACGTTCCTTCGGCAGGCAGCCTGGAAGCTGGATCAGGGCGCATCCGATGCCACGAAGTTCTGCGCTATGGCCAAGAAATTCGTCACTGAGACCGGATCGAAAGTGGTGGATCAGTGCCTGCAATTGCATGGTGGTTATGGCTACCTTGCTGATTACGGCATCGAAAAGCTTGTGCGTGATCTTCGTGTGCACCAGATATTGGAAGGCACGAATGAGATCATGCGTGTGATCGTATCGCGCCAGTTGCTTGCCAATCGCTGAGGCATCCATGTCAGATATCGATATCCGCACCACAGGCCGTGCCGGGCGTATCACCCTGACCCGTCCTCATGCGCTGAACGCGATGACCTATGACATGTGCATGGCCATCGACACAGCGCTGCGCAACTGGCGCGAGGACGATGAGATTGACCTGATCATCCTGGACGCCGAAGGGGAAAAAGCCTTCTGCTCGGGCGGTGATATTGCTGAACTTTATGAAACCGGCACCAAGGGCGATTTCTCTTACGGTCAGAAATTCTGGCGTGACGAATACCG
The DNA here is from genome assembly GCF_056542125.1 of Ruegeria sp. AF1. NCBI lineage: Bacteria > Pseudomonadati > Pseudomonadota > Alphaproteobacteria > Rhodobacterales > Roseobacteraceae > Ruegeria > Ruegeria sp. AF1. The sequence continues at coordinate 192,226 of NZ_JBQFZG010000001.1, read as the reverse complement.
TCTGAATGCCCTGATCTTCGAATATCCAAAGCCGGTCATCAGCTTTCTTCAGGGGTTCGCGATGGGCGGCGGTGTTGGCATCGGATGCCATGGCAGCCATCGCGTTGTAGGTGAAAGTGCAAAGATAGCCATGCCAGAATGCTCCATCGGACTGGTGCCGGATGTCGGCGGCTCTTTGATGCTGGCCCTTGCACCCGGACGCACGGGTGAGTTTCTGGGGACAACGGGCTATCGGATGGGGCCTGCGGATGCGATCTATGCAGGGTTTGCCGATCTTTTCATCCCACAATCACAATGGTCCGATCTGATCGAGCTGCTCGAAGCCTCTGGAAACGCTGAACTATTGGCTGACCATGCTGATACACCGCCTGTTGGTGAATTGGCGAACTTGCAGGCCCAGATCGATCAGCATTTTTCCGGTGAAACCCTTGGCGACGTTCTGAACAGTCTGCACAGCGACGACAGTGAGTTTTCGGAAAAAACTCTGGGCATACTGAGGAAGAACGCGCCGCTTTCCGTGGCCTGCACGATCGAGATTCTTCACCGCCTGCGTACCCCTTCTCTGACCATACGCCGAGCTCTGGAGATGGAGTATCGTTTCACCTACCGCGCGATGGAGCATGGAGATTTTCTGGAAGGTATCCGCGCGCAGATCATCGACAAGGATCGCAATCCGAACTGGCAGTTTCCTGACATGAACGTCCCTCTGGTTGCCGTGTCGAAAATGCTTCAGCCCCTGGGTGCGGACGCCCTGACTTTCGAAGAGGATTAAGAGATGCAAATCGGTTTCATCGGACTGGGAAACATGGGCGCGCCAATGGCGGCCAATCTGGCAAAAGCCGGTCATAAGGTACTTGGCTTTGACACAGCGGGCGTGACGGTTGACGGAGTTACTCCGGCCGAAACCGCTTCGGAAGCCGTCGCAGCGGCCGATGCTGTCATCACGATGCTGCCAAACGGTGCGATTCTGAGGGCCGTTGCCGATCAAATCATTCCCGCAATGGCACAAGGTGGCGTGTTAATCGATTGCTCGACGGTTGATGTGGAAAGCGCGCGGGCAGTTGCGGATCAGGCCATCAACGCCGGACTGTTGTCCGTAGACGCGCCGGTTTCAGGCGGCATCGGTGGTGCTGCGGCTGGCACGCTGACCTTCATGGCTGGCGGATCAGAGGCCGCGTTTGCCAAGGCATCCCCCCTGTTCGACATCATGGGGCAGAAAGCTGTTCACTGTGGTGAGGCCGGTGCCGGCCAGGCCGCCAAAATCTGCAATAACATGATCCTTGGTGTCACCATGATCGCAACCTGTGAAGCCTTCGCCCTAGCCGACAAGCTTGGTCTGGACCGGCAGAAGATGTTTGACGTGGTAAGTACGTCGTCCGGATACAGTTGGACGATGAACGCCTATTGCCCTGCCCCCGGTGTCGGTCCGCAAAGCCCGGCGGACAATGGGTACGCCCCCGGATTCGCGGCCGAGCTGATGTTGAAGGACCTGCGCCTCAGCCAGCAGGCGGCAGAGAGTGCAGATGCAGATACACCGATGGGTCAGGTTGCCACCGCGCTTTATGAGCAATTTGTCGAGAATGAAGATGGCAAGGGACGCGATTTCAGTGCCATGCTGCCACGGTTCGAAAAGCGCGGGCGTGAATAAGACAACTGGCGGCATCTTGCCCAACGATTTGACAGATGTTGGGCAAGCGACCATCTAGGCAGTCATGAACAAAAGGCCCGGCTGGCCAAATCGCAAAGGACGGCGACATGACGAGATTTTTGGTGACGACGGCAACTCTGGCGGCTTTGGCCCTTTCCCCGGTTGCCGCGGTTGCAAAGAATAAGGCCGGGCATTGCCCTCCGGGTCTGGCCAAGAAATCCGTTCCCTGCGTGCCGCCTGGTCAGGCAAAGAAAATCTATCGCGATGGTGACTTCATTACCAATGACTACCGTTGGATCAATGACCCCTATCGCTATGGGTTGAACCGAAACTACTCATATGTCCGTGCGGGTGATTACGTGTACCGGGTCGACCCCGAGACACGCAAAGTCCTGAACCTGATCGGCGCGATCGCAGATATCCTGAACTGAGGCCGCGTCTAGGCACTTATTCTGCCGCGACGCGCGCCCCTTTCAGCATCGGCTTCAGGTATCGCCCGGTGTGGCTGCGTTCAACATCGGCTATGTCTTCTGGTGTTCCGGTGGCGACGATTTCGCCACCGCCATCACCACCTTCAGGTCCAATGTCGATGATATGATCCGCAGTTTTGACCACATCCAGATTATGTTCAATCACCACCACAGTATTGCCCTGATCGACAAGTTCGTGCAGCACTTCCAACAGCTTGCGCACATCTTCGAAATGCAGACCTGTTGTCGGTTCGTCGAGAATATAGAGCGTTCGCCCGGTTGAACGCTTCGACAGTTCCTTAGACAGCTTTACCCGCTGCGCCTCGCCACCTGACAACGTTGTGGCTTGTTGACCCACCTTGATATAGCCAAGACCCACACGAGCAAGGGCGTCCATCTTGTCCCGGATTGACGGCACGGCCTTGAAGAACTCCTGCGCATCTTCCACTGTCATATCAAGCACATCCGCGATGGATTTGCCCTTGAACTTGATCTCAAGCGTCTCGCGGTTATACCGCGCGCCTTTGCAGGTTTCGCAAGTCACGTAGACATCCGGCAGAAAGTGCATCTCGATCTTGATGACACCGTCACCCTGACATGCCTCGCACCGCCCGCCTTTGACGTTAAAGCTGAAGCGACCCGGTTTGTATCCGCGTGCCTTAGCCTCGGGCAGACCGGCAAACCAATCTCGGATCGGGGTGAAGGCGCCAGTATAAGTCGCCGGGTTTGAACGCGGCGTTCGCCCAATGGGTCGCTGGTCGATGTCGATGACCTTATCGAGGTGTTCCAGCCCCTTGATGGTTTCACAGGGTGCTGGTGTCTGACGTGCTCCGTTCAGCCGCATTGACGCGGTTTTGAACAATGTCTCGATGGTGAGGGTGGATTTACCCCCGCCAGACACTCCGGTGACACAAACGAATTTGCCCAAGGGGAATTCGGCTGTGACATTCTTCAGGTTGTTGCCTGTGGCCTTGACCACCGTGACTTTCTGCTTCTTGCCTTTACGGCGCTGTACCGGAACTGCGATTTCACGCGTTCCTGCAAGGTACTGCCCGGTAATGGAGGCCGCATCCGCCGCGATTTGCGCAGGCGTTCCATGACTGACCACCTGCCCGCCATGTACACCTGCTCCCGGACCGATATCGAAAACATAGTCAGCTTCACGGATGGCTTCCTCGTCATGTTCTACAACGATCACCGTATTGCCCTGATCCCTCAGGTTCTTGAGCGTACCCAGAAGCCGGTCATTGTCTCGCTGATGCAGCCCGATCGAAGGCTCATCCAAAACATAGAGAACCCCGGTCAGCCCCGAGCCGATCTGACTGGCCAGACGAATACGCTGGCTCTCGCCACCTGACAGTGTTCCGCTTGAACGGGACAGCGTAAGATATTCCAAACCAACGTTATTCAGGAAACCGAGTCTCTCGCGAATCTCCTTGAGAATGGCGCGGGCAATTTCGTTTTTCTGGGCGCTCAGGTGGTTGGGCGCGTCTTCGATCCACGCCAAAGCCTCACGGATCGACATCTGCACCACCTGCCCCACATGCAGCCCGGCGATCTTTACCGCCAGCGCTTCGGCCCGAAGCCTGTAACCTTCGCAGGCGCCGCAGGGACGATTGTTTTGATATCGTTCAAATTCCTCACGAATCCATGCGCTGTCGGTTTCGCGATACCGGCGTTCCATATTCGGGATCACGCCTTCAAAACTGCGGGTCACCTGATAGACGCGCCCACCTTCATCGTACCGGAACTGAATTTCATCATCCCCGGACCCACGCAGAAAGACCTCCTGCACATTATAAGGCAGGTCTTTCCAGGGCGTGTTCTTGTCAAACTCGTAATGGCGCGCAATGGCCTCGATTGTTTGTAGGAAATAAGGGGATTTACCCTTGCGCCATGGGGCCAAAGCACCATCGTAGAGTTTCAGCGTCTGGTCCGGCACCACCAGGCGTTCATCGAAAAACAACTCAACTCCAAGACCGTCACAATCCGGGCAGGCACCGAACGGCGCGTTGAATGAAAACAGGCGTGGTTCGATTTCGGGAATGGTGAAACCGCTGACCGGGCAGGCAAAATTCTCGCTGAATGTGATGCGTTCCGGATCGTCCACACGCGGGGCAGTTTCCAATATGGCAATCCCGTCCGCCAGATCCAGAGCGGTGCGCAGGCTGTCGGCCAAGCGCGTTTCCATACCTTCCCGCACAACCAGTCGATCAACAACCACATCGATATCGTGACGGAATTTCTTATCCAATACAGGCGGTTGATCCAGTTCGTAGAACTCTCCGTCCACCTTGACGCGCTGGAAACCCTGTTTGCGCAGCTCCAGGAATTCTTTTTTGTACTCACCCTTCCGATCGCGCACGATGGGGGCCAGAAGATAACCGCGCGTACCGTCTTCCATTGTCATGATCCGGTCGACCATGTCCTGCACCTGCTGCGCCTCAATCGGTTGCCCGGTGGCTGGGCTGTAGGGCGTTCCGGCGCGGGCAAACAGCAGACGCAGATAGTCATAGATCTCGGTCACCGTGCCCACAGTTGAACGCGGATTCTTGGACGTCGTCTTTTGTTCAATCGAAATTGCCGGAGACAGGCCGCTGATATGATCGACATCCGGTTTTTCCATCATATCCAGGAACTGCCGGGCATAGGCCGAAAGGCTTTCGACATACCGGCGCTGGCCTTCTGCATAGATGGTGTCAAACGCCAATGAGGACTTCCCCGAACCCGACAATCCAGTTATGACCACCAACTGATCCCGAGGGATATCAACGTCTATACCTTTGAGGTTATGTTCGCGCGCGCCGCGCACCTCGATATTCTTCAGCTCAGCCATATGCGGCCCCCAACAAACAAGTGGTTAAGAGATAGGCGAGCCAGACCAAGACTCCAACAGAAAAGTTAGAACATTTAGTGAACAGTCGAATTTTCGCCGATCAAAACCTGCAATGAACACAGGATTGACTAAAGGTGCCTAAAAAGGCGCAACCCTTGATCTGTTAGAGGAGGAAAATGGCGCGGTTGACGGGGCTCGAACCCGCGACCCCCGGCGTGACAGGCCGGTACTCTAACCAACTGAGCTACAACCGCGCATCTATTTTCGTGGCCTTTAACCTGGACCAAGGATGGCAGCGATGGCGCGGTTGACGGGGCTCGAACCCGCGACCCCCGGCGTGACAGGCCGGTACTCTAACCAACTGAGCTACAACCGCCCGCTGCAAGTTCATTGCTGAACGTTTGGGTGTATTATGGCTACGCTCGGGCAGCGTCAAGCGGCGTTTTCAAGTTTTTTGTCAGATTCCAAATTTTTGTATACGGCGCGATTTTTTGCGGATGCCGCGGGTTCTATTTCCCTTGCAGCCAACCTTCGGGAAAGATATCACCCCGTCCCATGGGTGATTAGCTCAGTGGTAGAGCGCTTCGTTCACATCGAAGATGTCAGCGGTTCAAATCCGTTATCACCCACCATTTTCCCGCATAGCTTTCCACCATTATTACGCAACTACACCGTGTACAATCCACTGCCTCAGCTTAGGTTCTTCGATTGGCCTCAACACAAAGAAGAAAATTTGATTGCACAAAAACACGTATGAAGTATTGATCTTCTGCGCATTTTTGGAGCATGAAATGGACCCTTTGAAGCTTTTTAAACAATTGATGACTGCATCGGTTTATCCCGAATCTGCCTACAGGGTTGAGCAAGTCAGAAACAGTCAAGATCCCAGTGTCATGCAGAAGAATTCGTTGATACGCACGCTGGCCAAGCAAAACCTGCTTCTGGTTGAAAAGAAAGACTACATTCATTCTGACCGGATCGAAGGCCGTGATTGGCCCATGTTTGGTTATACGATGGTTGGCCACAAACGCCTTGATAACATTCAGGAGGCCGTTGAGAGCATTCTGGACAAGGGCATTCCCGGCGACCTGATTGAATGCGGTGTTTGGCGCGGTGGTTGCGCGATGGTTATGAAAGCCGTCCTAGAGCTACATGGTGACCGAGATCGTAAGGTCTGGTTGGCAGACAGCTTTGCAGGATTGCCTAAACCCAATAGTACGGATTTTCCGGACGACACAGGCTACGATCTGTCAGAAGAAGAGATTCTTGCTGTTCCCGTTGACACAGTTAAGGCCAATTTTGAACGCTTTGACTTGCTGGATGAACGGGTAAAGTTCTTGCCTGGATGGTTCAAAGACACACTTCCAAGCGCTGAGATTGAACAGATTGCCCTTCTGCGTGCAGACGGCGATCTATATGAATCGACCATTCAAATTCTTGAAAACCTGTATCCCAAAGTGGTCTCGGGTGGGCACGTCATTATCGACGACTACAACTCATGGCCACCATGCAAGAAGGCCGTGGAAGATTATCGCAATGCGCATGGGATTACCGAGCCAATTATCGAAGTTGATTGGACTGGAGCCTATTGGATCAAGAACTAAGCCTCTCCTTCAAATAACCTGTTCATTGCCTGACCAGCGCGTTGATTTGTTCTCGCTCAAAATGCGCGTCGTGCGTCTCTGGGGCTTGCTTGAAAGTGCAAATTCTCCGGCAATCAGAGGGCTGCTGTTGCCAATATATTGACGCTGGTCAGTCCAAATACGAATCCCCTGTGTCGCTTTGAGCAACAGCCTCAATACGACGAAAAGAAATGCAACAAGCCAGCCTCACGCAATACTTGTACTTATTCAATAAAAACCTGAGCCTGTTCATCACGTCTTGATCAGTGTCGATCTTTGGCCCTTGAGACCGAAAGACGGCGGGGGTACCCCCGCCGCCTTGGAGTTCAATGCGCAGTTGCTAAAGACTCAGTGTTTCCAGAAGCTTGCGCCGCCGCTGCTGCGGCCTCTTCCGCGGCTTCATCCCACTCGATCGGTTCAGGTTTGCGCACCAATGCGTGTTCCAGAACTTCCGAGACATGTTTGACCGGGATGATCTTCAGCCCTTCTTTGACGTTGTCCGGGATATCCGCGAGATCCTTTTCATTCTCTTCCGGGATCAGAACGGTCTTTATCCCACCACGCAGCGCGGCCAGTAGCTTTTCTTTCAATCCACCAATCGGCATCGCATTCCCGCGCAGTGAGACTTCGCCGGTCATCGCGATGTCTTTCCGAACCGGAATACCGGTCAGAACCGAGACAATCGACGTGACCATGGCCAGACCTGCCGATGGGCCATCCTTGGGTGTCGCGCCATCCGGCACGTGAACGTGAATGTCGATCTTGTCAAACTGCGGCGGCTTTACCCCGATCTGAGGTGAAATCGAACGCACATAGGACGAAGCGGCGTCGATGGATTCCTTCATCACATCGCCCAGCTTACCGGTCGTCTTCATCCGCCCTTTGCCGGGCAGTTTCAACGCTTCGATATGCAGCAGGTCGCCACCCACTGACGTCCAGGCAAGACCGGTGACAACACCAACCTGATCGTCCTGCTCGGCCAGACCGTAACGGAATTTCGGCACGCCCAGGAAATCTTGCAGGTTTTCGGGTGTAACCTTAACGGTTTCTGCATCCTTCTTGATGATCTTGGTCAGCGACTTGCGCGCGACCTTGGCGATTTCACGTTCAAGGTTCCGTACACCCGCCTCGCGGGTATAGGTGCGGATGATCTTTTGCAGCGCCTCATCGGTCAGTTCGAATTCCTTGGCTTTCAAACCATGGTTCTTGACCTGTTTGCTGATCAGGTGCTGCTTGGCGATCTCACGCTTTTCGTCCTCTGTGTAACCGGCCAACGGGATGATCTCCATCCGGTCAAGCAAAGGCCCGGGCATGTTGTAGCTGTTCGACGTGGTCAGGAACATCACGTTGGACAGGTCATATTCAACCTCAAGATAATGGTCCATGAACGTGTTGTTCTGTTCCGGGTCCAGCACCTCAAGCATCGCGGATGCTGGGTCGCCCCGGAAATCCTGTCCCATCTTGTCGATTTCATCCAACAAAATCAGCGGGTTCGTGGTCTTCGCCTTTTTCAACGCCTGAATGATTTTGCCGGGCATGGAGCCGATATAGGTCCGACGATGGCCCCGGATCTCGGATTCGTCTCGAACACCACCCAGTGAGATGCGAATGAACTCACGCCCGGTAGCTTTGGCAACCGACTTACCCAGCGAGGTCTTGCCCACGCCCGGAGGGCCGACAAGGCAAAGAATCGGCCCTTTCAGCTTTTTCGAGCGCTGCTGAACCGCGAGGTATTCAACGATCCGTTCCTTGACCTTCTCAAGCCCATAATGGTCCGCGTCCAGAATCTCCTGCGCGCGGCCCAGATCCTTTTTGACACGGGATTTAGTGCCCCAAGGCAGAGCAAGAATCCAATCCAGATAGTTGCGCACAACTGTGGCTTCGGCCGACATAGGTGACATGTTCTTGAGCTTCTTAAGCTCACCCTCGGCCTTTTCCCGCGCTTCTTTCGACAGCTTGGTTTCGGCGATTTTGGCTTCCAGTTCAGCAACTTCGTTGCTGCCGTCCTCGCCATCGCCAAGTTCCCTCTGAATGGCCTTCATCTGCTCATTCAGATAATACTCACGCTGCGTCTTCTCCATCTGGGATTTGACACGGGTCTTGATCTTCTTCTCGACCTGCAGAACAGACATCTCGCCCTGCATCAGGCCATAGACCTTCTCAAGCCGCTCGCTGACGCTGAGGGTTTCCAGAAGCTCCTGCTTTTGTTCGACTTCTATGCCCAGATGCCCGGACACAAGGTCGGCCAGCTTCGCAGGCTCGGTGGTATCGCCTACTGCGGTCAGTGCCTCTTCGGGGATGTTCTTGCGCACTTTGGCGTAACGCTCGAACTCATCCGCGACAGTGCGCAACAGCGCTTCGGTCGTGGTGACGTCGCCGGGAATTTCGGTCAGGTATTCCGCGCGGGCTTCGAAAAACTCTTCGTTTTCCAGAAACTCGGTGATCTGAACGCGCGCCTGCCCCTCGACCAGCACTTTCACCGTGCCATCGGGCAGCTTCAGAAGTTGCAGCACATTGGCCAAAACGCCGGTGCGGTAGATGCCTTCTTCATCCGGATCGTCAACGCCGGGATCGATCTGGCTGGACAACAGAATTTGCTTGTCATCCTGCATCACCTCTTCCAGCGCGCGGACCGATTTGTCACGGCCTACGAAAAGCGGCACGATCATATGTGGGAACACCACAATATCGCGCAGCGGCAGGACGGGGTAGGAGGAATTCAGAGGCTCTTGCATGCTCTATCCTTATCGTTGGCAAGACGGAACCCGTCCCTCATCGAGGCAACATTTGTCCGTCTCCTGTCTTGGACGATAAAGGTGGGGCCTCATCGCCCATTTTCAACCTTACCGCCATGTATCACCAATCAGAATGAACCGAGGTTTGGCGGACTGCAAGGCGTGCCGGGAACATATCCACCAAAATAGTAGGATACGCCCCGGTCTTGCGCGATCAGTCGCCAGAAAACAGCCCGGCTGCGCAGAACTGGCAGATTTCTTCCTGGAGAGGGCAAAATATCACAGCGGTTCGATATCCCCCTGCGCGCGTTGCGCGTGGAAATCGGCCTGCCAGGCTTCGAACGCACCATCCGCAATCGCGTCGCGCATGCCGGCCATGATCTCCTGAAAATAATGCAGGTTATGCCATGTCAGCAACATGCCAGAGATCATCTCATTCGCGCGGAACACGTGGTGCAGGTAGGCGCGGGAATAATTCGAACAAGCCGGGCAAGTGCAGTGTTCGTCCAGCGGCCGCGGATCGTCTGCGTGACGGGCATTCTTGATGTTCACCACGCCGTAGCGGGTGAAAACCTGCCCTGTACGCCCAGACCGCGAGGGCAACACGCAGTCCATCATGTCGATCCCGCGGGCAACAGCACCGACGATATCGTCGGGCTTGCCGACGCCCATCAGATAGCGCGGCTTGTCCGATGGCAGGAAATCGGGGGCATAATCGAGACAAGAGAACATGGCCTCCTGCCCTTCGCCGACCGCCAGGCCACCAACTGCGTAGCCTTCGAAACCGATAGATTTCAACGCCTCGGCGCTTTCTTCGCGCAGGTCTTTTTCCAGCCCACCTTGCATGATGCCAAAAAGCGCATGCCCCGGACGATCGCCAAATGCATCGCGCGACCGTTCGGCCCAACGCATCGACAGGCGCATTGACTCGGCAATGCGGTCACGATCCGCTGGCAGCGCAGGGCATTCATCGAAACACATGACAATGTCCGAGCCCAACAGGCGCTGGATCTCCATCGACCGTTCCGGCGTCAATTCGTGCTTTGATCCGTCGATATGAGATTTGAAGGTCACGCCCTTTTCAGTCAGCTTGCGCAAACCGGCCAGCGACATGACCTGAAATCCGCCGGAATCTGTCAGAATGGGCCGATCCCAGTTCATGAACTTATGCAGTCCACCCAGTCGATCAATACGCTCAGCGGTCGGGCGCAGCATCAGGTGATAAGTGTTCCCCAGCAGGATGTCTGCCCCGGTCGCCCGAACGCTTTCCGGCATCATCGCTTTGACCGTTGCCGCAGTGCCAACCGGCATAAAGGCAGGCGTTCTCACGTCGCCGCGCGGTGTGCTGATCACTCCGGTCCTGGCTTTGCCGTCTGTTGCCTTCAGATCAAAAGAAAACTGTTGGGTCATGTCATCCCTCGGGTCGCCGAACCGGGCAGGCTTTGCCCGATCCGTTTGGTCTTTGCAACCCGTCAGGGTAGCGAGGCAACACGGTCTGTAAACAGTTGAACAACCCCTGCCCCGTCCACGTCGCGGCAGACCCGAACTACGGGACGTTCCGGATCAGGTCGCGTTGCCCCCTTCTGGTCGCCTTCGGTGACAACCCGCAGACCCGTTTCGACCATGTCAAACATGGCACCATGAGAACAAGCGATCACAGCCGTCGAATCGTGCAGGCCGCAGCCTTCCAGACCACCGACGTCCTTGTAGAACTTCAGGTAAAAGCGAGAGATATCGCGCAGAAAGGACCCCATATCAGGTGATCGCATTGCCAGGCTTTCGAAATCCGCAGTCTCGTAGAGCGTTTTCAGCGTGACATCCAAACCGACAAGAACGGTTTCCGGCGGCGTGGCAAAGACCTCTTCAGCGGCAATCGCATCATGATAGATGTTGGCCTCAGCATGTACCGTAATATTACCCGGGCAGTACACCGCCCCGCCCATTATAACCAAACGCCCCAGATTGTCGGCGAATTCCGGATCCAGACGAATGGCGTTGGCGATGTTGGTTAGAGGGCCCACGGCGCAAACCACCAGCTCTTTCTTGTGGGTTCGTGCCATGTCGACCAGAAATTCAGCAGCTGACAGGGCGTGGTTACTTCCAATCTCGGGAATGTCAGTCAGGTCACCGAATCCTTCGGGACCATGCACATGTTCGGATGGCGAATGTTTATCGGCACCCAATGCAACGGCAGCCCCTTCCGCGACAGGCAGATCCAGACCCAGTTTATCAAGCAGGAACCGGGCATTGCGGCTGGATTGATGTACATGCGTGTTTCCAAACACCGTGGTCAGGCCGATCAGCTCGATCTCGGGTGCTGCAGCGGCATAGGCGATTGCCATGGCATCATCGATGCCAGGATCTGTATCGATTATCAGTTTCATCCCCGCCCGATACCGCAAACAACTAGGGATGCAAAGCGGTCACAGCACGATTTTTCGATACAGCGTTTCATTATCGAGGCATTTGCATGGGACTGCTTTCCCCTCATACCAGAGTTGAAATCGAGCGACTCAATCGCCACATGTATACTATAGTACACAAAAACAAGAGGACAGTATGACCGAAGACCAAATCATCGGATTGCTTTCGTCAAACATCATTTACCTGCTGGCCGCGGTGCTGGTAATTGTTATCATTTTCAAGGGCATCAAGATTGTGCCTCAGTCCGAAAAATATGTGGTTGAACGGTTTGGGCGCCTGCATTCCGTGCTTGGCCCCGGCATCAACTTTATCGTTCCGCTGCTGGACATTGCGCGCCACAAGATCTCGATCCTGGAACGCCAACTGCCAAACGCGACGCAGGACGCAATCACCAAGGACAACGTTTTGGTGCAGATCGATACATCGGTCTTCTACCGTATTCTCGAACCTGAAAAGACGGTCTACCGAATCCGCGACGTTGATGGCGCGATTGCTACCACTGTCGCCGGGATCGTTCGCGCCGAGATTGGTAAAATGGATTTGGATGAGGTCCAGTCGAACCGGTCCCAATTGATCACGCGTATTCAGGAAAGCGTTGAAACCGCTGTCGATGACTGGGGCATCGAAGTCACCCGCGCCGAGATTCTGGACGTAAATCTGGATCAGGCCACCCGTGACGCCATGCTGCAACAGCTGAACGCCGAACGCGCCCGTCGTGCGCAGGTGACAGAAGCCGAGGGCAAGAAGCGCGCAGTCGAGCTGCATGCCGACGCCGAGCTTTATGCGGCGGAACAAACCGCCAAGGCGCGGCGCATTCAGGCCGAAGCCGAAGCTTATGCCACAGGTGTGGTCGCCAAGGCCATTCAGGATAACGGCATTGAAGCGGCCCAGTATCAGGTTGCCTTGAAGCAGGTTGAAGCCCTGAATGCGCTTGGAAACGGTACTGGCAAGCAAACTATTGTTGTGCCTGCCAACGCACTGGAAGCCTTTGGTGATGCATTCAAAATGCTAAAAGGAGGAAAATGATGGCAGACCCCTTCTGGTTGACCTGGTGGATCTGGCTCGCCGCCGCATTGGCGCTGGGTATCCTTGAGATTGTCTTGCCAGGGTTCATTTTTCTGGGCTTTGCAATCGGAGCCGCAGTCACGGGCCTTATCCTTGCCGTATCCGGAATGGCTCTGTCTTTGAACGTGTTGGTGTTGATCTTCGCAGTGATGTCACTGATTGCGTGGCTTGTTTTGCGGAATCTGTTTGCATTGCCGCAAGGTCAGGTCAAAACCTTCAACCACGACATCAACGACTAAATTGCCGCGGCGCCCCTATCGGCGCCGCCGCCCTACTGGACGCTGTTGCGGCTATTCCCTATATAATCACTCAGGCAACAGACCCGAGGCAAAGATGACCCACCCGAGCGAACAGTTTGAAGGCACACCGCTGATTGCGCCGTCAACCATTGAGCACCCCCTGTACGAGCCCGTGGTCGAGGCGTGCCGCACGGTCTATGACCCGGAAATCCCCGTGAATATCTATGACCTCGGCCTGATCTACACGATCGACATTTCCACGGACAACGCGGTGAAGGTGATCATGACGCTGACAGCCCCCGGATGCCCGGTTGCCGGCGACATGCCCGGATGGATCATGGAAGCGATCGAGCCTGTTGCAGGCGTCAAAGAGGTCGACGTGGAACTGACCTGGGAGCCACCCTGGGGTATGGAGATGATGTCAGACGAAGCACGTCTGGAACTGGGATTTATGTAGGCACCGACCACAGTTTCCCGGCTATTTGTCACAAAACATTGGTGTTTTTGTTACCTGTTCGTGCTGTCCCTGTCACAATGATACGGGAAAAGACCTGCGGACGGCACCAATCGGTATCGTACCTCGGGCCAGACATGATTTGACCGCCCCCCGAATTCCGGCCCAGAAACACGGACCGTTCTTGCCCGAGAACGGTCCTTTTCATATCCAGATCACCTAACGACGGGTGATCAGTTCAAATTGCAGGTCTTTTTGATTTCCGCAGATCTGGCATCCAGTTGATTGATGTAGTCCCCCGATAGCATTTGCAGCCTTTTGTGTTCCGTTCCTGTGACCAGCCCCAAAAGTGCCCCGGCAGGAGTAATGGCGGCAACACTTTCCAACTGTTGGTCCTGCGCGTGCTTTTTCTCAGTCGCGATGGCGCGCAGATCGCCCTCGGCGGTCGCGCAGTTTACCGGATGCCTCTCTCCATCATTGGCGGCCACCGCATCATCCGGAACAAACAAAAGAACTGCAATGGTAAGTACCGCTCCCAACAAGACTGGATTAAAAATTGCATTTAATCTCTTCACAATATTATCCTTTCCGATGATTTCACAATGCGAACCGTTTTGGCGATCAACCAGCTTAAACCTATTCAGCTCCACGGTTTAACGGTCGGGTGTTTTCAGCGAACCCATACTGTATGCCGGGTTGTTTCATCCTGATAAAACTCTTTATAACACACCGTCTTGAGCCTTGGCCCCCTGAGCCCTAGATTAAATGCAACGCGCGACAACGGAGACTTACATGTTCGGCATTCCCGGCAAACAGGCTGTGACCATGACGCCCAAAGCCGCAGAGCAAATTACCCGCCTGATGAACTCGGGTGGCCACGTCGGCTTGCGCATTGGCGTAAAGAAAGGCGGCTGTGCGGGCATGGAATATACCATGGAATATGTCGATCAGGCCGATCCACACGACGAAGTCGTTGAACAGGATGGTGCACGCGTCATGATCGCACCAATGGCGCAGATGTTTCTGTTCGGGACTGAAATCGATTACGAGGTGTCGTTGCTGGAATCAGGTTTCAAGTTCAGGAACCCGAATGTCGTCGACGCTTGCGGTTGCGGTGAATCCATCAAATTCGATGAGAGCATCGTGCAGAAATCCTAGTTTGCGCCGGGTAATCCTGTGACTCGGGCCCGACCGAACGCCGTGCGTCGATCAAAGCGCGCGAACCCACCCGATCAGTGGAATTGTAAGATCGTGCCGACAATGCTATCCGCATCTTAAATCATCGAATGATCAGGGAGATACGGGTATGCGGCGCAAGCTTGCGGCAGGAAACTGGAAAATGAACGGAACCGGTGCTGCGCTGAGCGAGCTTGAAGCACTGTGCAAGTCCCACCCAGACGCTTCTGTCGATATCCTGATCTGCCCTCCGGCAACATTGCTCAGCCGCGCGGCTGACACCGTACGCGGGTCAGCAGTTACTGTTGGCGGGCAGGATTGCCACGCGGCAAGCGCAGGCGCGTATACAGGCGATATCAGCGCTGAGATGCTGCTGGACGCGGGCGCGACATCAGTCATCCTGGGTCATTCCGAACGGCGCGTGGACCATGAAGAGCATGACGAGGATATACGCGCCAAGGCCCGTGCAGCGATGGACGCGGGGTTAAAAGCGATCATTTGCGTAGGCGAAAGTCTGGAGCAACGAGAGGCGGCCAATACACTCGACATTATCGGCGGTCAGATGTCGGGGTCGATCCCGGATCAGGCAACCGGCGAGAACCTGATCATTGCATATGAACCGATCTGGGCCATCGGCACTGGCAAGGTTCCAACGCTTGATGAGATCGGAGAGGTTCACGACTTCATCCGCGCCCGGTTAGAGCGTCGTTTTGGCGAAGGTGTGGGTCGCTCTGTCCGTTTGCTTTATGGCGGGTCGGTAAAACCCTCCAACGCGGCGGAGATCTTTGCGGTTTCAAATGTCGATGGTGCGCTTGTGGGCGGCGCCAGCCTGAAGGCCGGGGATTTCACGGGCATTATTCAGGTGCTGGAGAGCGTCTAGGTTTCGCCTTTACTCGGCAATATCTTCCGCCCAAAGCTCTGGCTTTTCTTCGATGAACCGCTGCATCAGTGCGATGCAGTCGGGATCGTTGGCTATCACCACCTCGACGCCGCGGTCGCGCAGGAAGTCTTCGTTGCCACCAAAGTTCTGGGTATCGCCGACCACCACGCGCGGGATACCAAACTGAACGATAGTGCCGGAACACATCATGCAAGGTGACAAAGACGTGTAAAGAACCGTGTCGCGATAGGTTTTCTGACGCCCGGCTTTGCGCAAAGCATCCATTTCCCCATGTGCGATCGGATCCCCGCCCTGTACACGTTGATTGCGCCCTTGTGAAACAATTTCGCCACCCCGCGCCAGAACTGATCCGATAGGGCATCCACCTTCATCAAACCCGGCTTTTGCCTCGTCATAAGCCACGCGCAGCAGGCGCTTGTCGGTCTCGGTCAGCATTCCAGTCTCCAATTCCCGTGTTTTCCGAACCCTGCCCAAGCAAAATGGCTTGGTCAATAAAACGCTCACGCCAGCTTCATCAGGATGAGACCTGACACGATCAGAAGAGCCGCCAGAATCCGCGCAGGGCTAAGGGCTTCGCCCAGAAACAGGATACCTACACAGAACGCCCCCACAGCCCCGATACCGGTCCAGATGGTATAAGCCGTGCCCAACGGCAGGTCGCGCATCGCCAGCGCCAGAAGACCGAAAGACCCGATCATCGAAAGCCCCATCAAGGCCGTAGGCAACAATCGGGTGAAACCAGCCGATTGCTTCATCGCTACGGCCCAGACGATTTCCAACAGGCCAGCAAATAGAAGGAATACCCAGGGCATAAGACAACCTCGTATCCGTTCGGGTCGTCCCGAATAATGTCCCGATATGGGGAGGTCGTCCTCTGGACCCGAGATATGAACCCGGTGCGCGGTTTCAAGATACGAAAAAGCCGGGCGGTCGAAACCGCCCGGCTACGTACATCGTCAAACAACCTAATTGGTTATGATTTCCGGCCCCATGAAGGTGTTGGGCAGGAAGGTCGAGATCCACGGAATATACGTCACCATAATCAGGAAGACGAACAGGACAGCAAGGAACGGCAGCGCCGCCCTCACAACGCTCATCATCGGCATACCCGCAACACCCGAGGTTACGAACAGGTTCAAACCGACCGGGGGCGTGATCATCCCGATCTCCATGTTCACCACCATGATGATGCCCAGATGGATCGGATCGATACCCAACTCGATGGCAATCGGGAACACCAGCGGTGCAACGATCACCAGCAGGCCCGACGGCTCCATAAACTGACCACCGATCAGCAGGATTACGTTGACCACGATCAGGAAGGTTACCGGTCCAAGACCCGCTGAAAGCATGGCGCTAGCAATGTGCTGCGGCACCTGTTCGTCCGTTAGAACATGTTTGAGGATCAGCGCGTTGGCGATCACGAACAACAGCGTCACCGTCAGCTTTCCTGCCTCGAACAGAGTATGCTTGGTGTCGGGGTGAAAGAACGCCGTGACCAAAGCGTAGGGCTTTTTCAGCAGTGGCAGGTTCTGTGCGTCCCCTTCCGTACTCAGCGGACCCATGTCCTTGTAGACGAAACTGGCGATGAAGAAGGCATAGACGGCAGCAACCGCGGCAGCCTCGGTCGGGGTAAAGATACCCCCATAAATGCCACCCAGAATGATAACGATCAGGAACAGGCCCCAACCGGCCTCGCGGGCCGAGGTAAAGACCTCACCCCACCCCTTCCATTCACCCTTGGGCAGGTTCTTGACCTTTGCCATGACATAGATGGTGATCATCAGCATGAAGCCAGCCATCAGACCGGGAATAACGCCAGCCAGGAACATGCGCCCAACTGAAACTTCGACGGCGGCGGCATACACAACCATCACGATGGACGGTGGGATCAGGATGCCCAGCGTACCCGCGTTACAGATCACACCGGCGGCAAACTCTTTGGAATACCCAACCTGGCGCATACCTGCGATGACGATCGAACCGATAGCTACAACCGTGGCCGGGGACGATCCTGAAAGCGCGGCAAACAGCATACAAGCAAACACACCCGCAATCGCCAGACCGCCGGGCAGATGCCCCACGCAAGCAATCGAGAATCGGATGATCCGACGCGCTACGCCGCCTGTCGTCATGAAGGACGAGGCGAGAATAAAGAACGGGATCGCCAAAAGGGTGAAATGCCCCTCGAACGCCTCGAACAGCGTGCCTGCGACAGAAGCCAGCGAACTGTCGGAATAGATCAGCAGGAACAGGGTCGAGCTGAGGCCAAGTGCAACCGCAATCGGAACCCCGATCAGCAGCAGGCCGATGACCATCGAGAAAAGAAGGATAACGTCCATCAGTCATGCACCCCTTGTTGTGCGCGGACTTCCTCAATCTCGTCCTCGACTTCGTGGCTGGCGACAAGGCGATCGGTCTCACCACGCCAGATTTGAACGGCGACCTGCGTAAACCGGATCACCAGCAGCAGCATGGATACAGGCAGAACTAGGTAAGGTACGACCTTGGGCAGTTTTTCATACCCCTCGCCATAGTTGATCAGGTCTTCCAGAAAGCGCAGCGGCGCAACCATGGGGATGTCGTCCACCTCGTAGAAACTCTGGCTGCGTGCGCCGAAATCAAACCCAGTCGGGAACCAGCGGCCCGATGTTGGCGGCAGATCTGCAAAGACGGCCCAATAATCATATGCCCCCTTGAGCATCAGCAGCGAAAACACCAGACAGCATCCGACCGAGACTAACGCCATTAGACGCCTCGGTGCTGGCGCTAGCATGTTTAGGATTGCATCCACGCCCAGATGAGCATGTTTCTTGACCGCGTAAGACGCGCCCAGCAGCACCAGCCAGCCAAACGTGAACACTGTCAACTCAAGCGCCCATAGGATATTGGAATTAAAGACAAACCGCGCGATCACGTTGGCAAATGTAACGACCGTCATAAGGCCCAAAAGCAACGCGATCAGGGTTTCTTCGATATGGTCGATCAGCCCGCCCTGGCCGGAGTTCGCACCAGACATCTTTCAGTCCCCGCATTTTATTGAAGAGAGAGTTGAGAATGGGGCGGGCCATTTCAGCCCGCCCGGCCTGCGCGTCGAATACTCCCCAGTCCCCGGACGCGCGGTCTTTGACCGGATCAGAAGCCGGCGTTGATGGCCTGTGCCGCGTCGATCTTGTCCTGACCCACGTCACCGGCGAATTTGTCCCAAACCGGTTTCATCGCGTCGACCCAGGCCTGACGCTGTTCAGGGGTCAGTTCACGGATGACGCCGCCCGCATCGATGATCGACGCTTTGGCCGCTTCGTTCACAGCAAAGGCTTCTTTGTTCCGGGTCTCGGTAACTTCGGCCAGAATGGTCAGGAACTGATTCCGCACCGCCGGATCAAGACTGTCCAGCCAATCCACCGATGTCACGACCAGATAGTCGATGATGCCGTGGTTGGTTTCGGTGATACCGTCCTGCACCTCAAAGAACTTCTTGCCGTAGATGTTCGACCAGGTGTTCTCCTGCCCGTCCACCACGCCCTGTTGCAGCGCGCCATACACTTCCGAGAACGCCATTTTTTGCGGGCTGCCACCAATGGCCTCCATCTGAGCCACCAGCACATCTGACGACTGCACGCGGAATTTCAAACCGTTTGCATCCGACGGATCAACCAAAGCCTTGTTGGCCGACATCTGCTTCATGCCGTTGTGCCAGAACGCCAGCCCTTGCAGGCCGCGGCGCTGCATGCTGTCTTTCATCGCCTGCCCCTCGGCCGAGGCCTGGAACGCGTCTACAGCGTCGACGTTCTTGAACATGAACGGCAGGTCAAACAGGCGGAACTGTTTGGTGAACTTCTCGAACTTCGACAGCGAGGGCGCTGCCAGTTGCACGTCGCCCTGCAACATCGCTTCGAGAACTTTGTCGTCGTTGTAGAGCGTCGAGTTCGGGTAGACCTCGACACACATCGTGCCGTTCATTTCGTCGTTGACCCGCTGCTCCAGCAGCGATGCCGCGATGCCCTTGGGGTGTTTGTCGGTGTTCGTCACATGCGCGAACTTAACGACGATTTCACCTTCGTCGCATGCAGCCATACCAGCCGTTGCGGTTACAGTCAGAGCAAGCGCAGTTGCTGCCGTTGTCAGAAGCTTCATCTGATATCCTCCCAGAGTTCCTTGAAACTTGCAGTCGACGCCGGGTAAGCGCCGTATGGCGTGCAGTGAAGCGACTCAGGGTAAAGCACACAACTTTTGACTGCGATTGCGGAAAGTGTCTGATTACATGTTTAATACCAAAGTGTTACAGCTTTGTTGGTTCGGGTTCTGCGCTTCACAGTCCCGAGCCGTGCGAAAACTCGCACATCCTCAGTGCGGCTTGTGCGGAATTCCGCACATATTCCGAATCACTTCATTCGAATCAGAAGTGCCAATCCAGTTCCCGCTCATCTGCGGTAATCCTCGGGACGAATCTGATAGCGCGCCAGCTTGTCGTAAAAGGTCTTGCGCGGCAGCTTCAGCGCCTTGGCCGCATCTGACGCTTTTCCATTGTGGCGGCCCAAAGCTGCAATCAACAAAGATCGTTCCACACGCGCCATCTGTTCGCTCAACCCCAGATCCGTTGCTTGTGTAACCTCCTCGGGCATTCCAAGAACAAACCGCATTGCTGCCGACATCAGCGAACGGGCGTTGCCCGGCCAGTCGCTGGCCATCAAGGCGGCCAGATGTTCGGACGAAATCTCGGGAATTGCGATGCCTGCCTGTTCGGCCGCTTGCGCCACATAGTGGCGAAAAATCACCGGAATGTCGTCGGGGCGTTCCGCCAATGATGGAACACGCACCCGCATCACATCCAAACGATAGAACAGATCTGCGTTAAACCGCCCTTCCGAACATAAAGCGGACAGATCAGCGGTTGTCCCTGCAATAATACGCCCCCCTGGACCGCGCTCGATGATCTCCAACGCCGCAAACTGCGTGGCTTGGGGCATGGCGGACACTTCGTCCAGAAACAGGGATCCACCCACTGCATCGCCGCAGCTTTGGGCAAGATCATCGGGGCTTAGGCTTGAAGCCGGACGTTTGACAAAAGGCCCCTGACCAGCGGGCGACATCAGGTGAACCACTTCGGCAACTTTGGATATGCCGCTGCCCGGCGGGCCGGTAACAAGAACTTCGGCCCCAGTCGGTGCAACAGTTCGCACACGATCCCGCAGTGCCTCGGCTTGCGGCGACAGACCAAACAGCAAACGTGCGGCCGGATCCCCCCTTTCAAGTTCAGATTTCAGGGCGCGCTGTTCCAAAACCTGAGTGCGGGCCGCGAATGCGCGTTCAAGAACGTCCATCAGGTCAGACGCAGCGCATGGTTTCTCCAGAAAATCGAACGCGCCTTTTCCCATGGCTTCCACGGCCATTGGGATATCGCCTTCTCCGGTCAAAAGGATCACCGGAAGCTCGGGGTCGATATCCCGAGCATAGGTCAGCAGATGGAAACCATCCCGCCCGGGCATTCGGATGTCCGAAATAATCACACCGGGGAAATCCCGCCGAATATGATCCTTGGCCGCCACAAAAGATCCGGCTGTTGTCGGTGCATAGTCCGCCAGTTCAATGGTTTGCGCCAGTGCCTCGCGAACAGCTGCGTCATCATCGACCAACAGAACCCTGCGCATCATGCTGCCTCTTCTTTTCCATAGGGTTCCAGTTCGACGGTAAACACTGCGCCATCAGTCGTGTTTGCCCCACGGATTTCACCCCCAAAGCTTTGAACCAGACCATATGATATTGAAAGGCCGAGCCCCAGACCTTCAGAGGATCCTACGCTTTTTGTCGAATAAAACGGCTCGAACACACGGTCGGGGTCTTCAATCCCCGGGCCGGTATCCCGCACAGAAACGCGCAACCGGTCTTCTTCGTGCATCACAATCGAAATGTGCCGTTTGGGTCGCCCCAGCATCGCATCCGCCGCGTTATTGATCAGATTAACAAAGACCTGCACCAATCGGACTTCACCCCCCCAAACATAAACCGCAGACTGTCCCGGCTCCCATTCCAGCGTCACATCATCGTCACGCAAACGGGTTTCGGTCAACTCGACGGCGGTTTTCAGAACCTGCACCAGATCGACCCGGCCCATTGGTTCGCTTTCGTTGCGGGCAAACGCGCGCAGATTCTTGATGATCCGGGCCATGCGGGCGGCCATTTCCGAAATACGCCCAAGGTTTTCGCTGGCCCTGTCGCCTTTGCCGCGTTCAAGAAAGGCCGTGCCATTGTCGGCGAATTGCTGGATTGCCATCAAGGGTTGGTTGAGTTCGTGGCTGATCCCCGCCGACATTTGCCCCAATGCGCTGAGTTTACCTGCCTGCACCAGTTCGGCCTGCGCTTTTTTCAGGGCTGCTTCGGCCTCCTGACGTTCTGCAACTTCGCGGCGTAACGCTGTGTTCGCTTGGGTCAATGCACGGGTACGCTGCGCCACCCGGCTTTCCAGAACCATGTTGGCATTAGCCAGCGTCCGTCGCCGCTCCATGGCAAGATACAGCATGGCACCAAACGCCAGACAGATCGCTGCGACCGCCGCCGCCTGCAACCCCGCAAGTCGCCGGGCCGGGGCCACGTTCACCAAAACCTCGGCGGTCATATCGATCACAGGCAGTTCAAGCGTTAGGTGCAACGCGTCGCGTGGCAAATACCGCCCCCAGTTCAGCCGCCACAATTCATGCTGGCCGACCCGCGTCGCTGCAAAATCCACCGACGCACCTTCTGGCGGTGTCAGCCCGGACTGGCCAGCCTCGCGGCTCCAGAACAGCAAGTCTGATCGGTTCGAGATGAAGACGACACCGTCAGAATCAACAAAGAACACGGCTTCGGTACTGCCCCGCCAGGTTTGTTCAATGTCCTGGACGTCGGCAACCACCATCACCGCACCTTCGACTTGCCCGGACGGGGCAAAGGCCGGAGCGGCATAGGAATATATCCGGTCGCCACTCTCTGGAACCACCTCATGCGCGGTACCCACCGCACCCTGCATGGCGCGCCTGAACGCTGGATGTGCGGACATATCTCGCTGTGCCACTGGCTGTGCGGTGACCAGAACCCGACCGTTGCGATCCAGGTACATCATGTTGACGGCCGCTGTCTTGTCGGCGACGTCCAGCAACATCGCTTGCGCGTCATGTACGTGTGTTGGTGTATTCAACGCGTGCAAAGCGGGATGTGTCGCCATCAGAACCGCCAGTTCCTGATAGACCTGCATCTGGGTGCTGAGCCGATCCGCCGCCAGTTCAAGGTCTGCTTCAGCCTTGTCACTTAGCTGAGACAGCGCCTGACGATAACCATAAGACCAAACAAAACCTGACAGCAGTCCGACAGCGGACAAAAAACCAGCAATGATCCAAACTCTCTGCATAGACAGGGTCTTGCATTCAACGCGGCTCGTGGCAAGTGTGCGTCGCATGAAGTCATTCTCGCAATCCCCGACAGATCCGGGTTTCGTTCAGAACCCCTACCCTTTCTATGATCATGCCCGCACTGCTGGAGATCTATTCTATTGGCGCGACTACAATATGGTTGCTGCAACGTCCTGTCAGGCGGTGCGGACACTTCTTCGCGACCGCCGGTTTGGGCGGGAAGTTCCGCCTGAATGCGCGACACAGGGCCCTGCCCATTTGGCCCCCTGGCTGGCTATCGAAGCTCACTCGCTGCTTGAAGCTGAACCCCCGCGACATACCCGCCTGAGAGCGCTTGTCATGCGCGCTTTCACGTCGCGGGAAATTTCTGCATTGCAGCCTTCCATTGAATCGCTATGCCACAGTCTTATCGAGACGTTTCCGAATACACCTTTCGACCTGTTGAGTGCCTATTGCACGCAGGTCCCGGTGATAACCATCTGCCGACTGCTGGGCGTTCCCGAAGACATGGCACCCAACCTGTTGCAGTGGTCGCATGACATGGTCGCCATGTATCAGGCCAACCGGACGCAGGCGACCGAGGATAAGGCGGCCAAGTCGTCTCAGGAGTTCACGGATTTCCTGTTGGGATACATTAACCAGCGACGCAATGATCCCCGTGACGATTTGATCACCCGGCTTATCAGCGCCGAGGAAGAAGGTGAAAAGCTGACCATCGACGAGTTGGTCGCAACATGCATCTTGCTGCTGAATGCAGGTCACGAAGCAACTGTGCATTCGCTGGCGAACGGTGTGAAAACTCTGTTGCAAACTTATACCAGCCCCGGCGTTCTGGCACCGGACCAGATCGACGCAACGATTGAAGAAATTCTGCGCTATGACCCGCCTTTGCACATGTTCACACGTTATGCGTATGAAGACGTTGACATATTTGGGCATTCGTTCAGGCGCGGTAATCAGGTCGCGCTTTTGCTTGGCGCTGCAAACCGCGACCCTGCCGTCTGGGATGAACCCGAAAGGTTTGTTCCGACGCGCTCGATTGAGGTCAACACAAGTTTTGGCGGAGGCATCCACTTCTGCGTCGGCGCCCCTTTGGCAAGGTTGGAAATGCGCATAGCCCTGCCCATTCTGTTCAACAGCTGCCCGAACCTGCGGCTCGCTACAGAGCCAACCTATTCAGACAGCTATCACTTCCATGGTTTGGAACGGTTAATGGTTCAGGTCTGACCTGTATAAGGCGCGGCTCGATCCGGCGTTGGAAGCACCTGCCTTTTACGCCCCTTCAACCAATGCGTTGAGGGGAAGCATGGTTGTGGACTTGATTTCTTCCATCGACAAAAGCGCGGTTACGTTGTGCACCCGCACCTCCGATATCAGCGACTGGTAGAATTGGTCATAGGCGCGCGCGTTCTTGACCCGAACCTTGAGGATATAATCAATGTCTCCGGCCAGCCGGTGCGCCTCTTGCACTTCGGGATGATCGCGCAATGCTTTAAGGAACTTTCGCTGCCACTCGGCCTCGTGCTCCGATGTGCGGATCAAAACAAAGAAAGTCGCTTCAAACCCGAGCGCTTCGGCATCCAGCAAAACCGTTTGCTGACCTATTATTCCTGCACTCTTGAGCTTGCGTATACGATTCCAGACAGGCGTCTTTGAACTGCCGACCCGAGCCGCTATTTCATCCAGTGACTGCCCTGCATCGCGTTGCAGCTCGGCCAGAATTTTCCGATCCGTATCATCTATCCGCACCGACATTCCAATTTTCCTTCCACATCGAAGTTTTCGTTCCAAAATTTTTCATTGATGGAACATTTGTCCTTATTTGAGCGTCCATATGGCGCTTTGGTGGGAATATTTCCTATATTGAGGGTCAAGTCAAACCACACCCGAGATGATCCAATGCAGGACGTTCGCACAACAGGCCCCAAAGGACATGTCGACTTTGTCGGCGCAGGTCCGGGCGACCCCGAGTTGCTGACGCTCAAGGCGCTGACCGCGTTTGAGCGGGCTGATGTTGTGCTGCATGACCGCCTTATCAGTGAACCCGTTCTGGACATAGCCGGTCAAAGCGCCGCCTTGGTTGATGTCGGCAAAGCCGGGTTCGGCCCATCCTGGAAGCAAAGTGATATTGACGCGCTTTTGGTCGAATATGCCCTGAATGGTAACCGCGTGGTCCGCCTGAAGTCCGGTGATCCCACTGTCTTTGGCCGTCTGGATGAAGAGATCGAGGCCGTCGAGGCGGCTGGCATTTCGTGGCAGATCGTTCCTGGTATCACAGCGGCCTCTGCCGCAGTGGCTGGCATCGGCCAAAGCCTGACTCAACGCGGTCGAAATTCCTCGGTGCGGTTCCTGACCGGGCACGACATGAAAGGTTTTGCCGATCATGACTGGAATGCCCTGGCACGGGCTGGTTCGGTTGCTGCGATCTATATGGGCAAGAAATCTGCCCGCTTTATCCAGGGTCGCCTGATCATGCATGGCGCCGATCGCGCCACCCCTGTCACGCTGGTCGAAAACGCCTCGCGCCCGAACCAACGGATACTGTCCACCACACTGGATCAACTGCCCGCCGACCTGGCCGCCGCCGAATTGGACGGACCGGCCCTGACTTTCTATGGCCTTGCCCCGCGCGAAGCGGCGCAGGCCGTAACCGAATTCAATAAGGAGCTTGCCTGATGGCCCGCGCTTTTACCCCCAAAGTCGTCACCGCAAATGATTTGCTGGTAGGTGACGTCATTTACCAGACCGAAGATGACAGTTGGACGCGTGATCTGTCCCAAGCGGAACTGATCACTGACGAAGCACATGCTCAGGTGCGTCTGCTGGATGCGGCGCGTCAGGCAAATAAAGTCGTTGGCGCCTATCTGGCCGATGCCGTTGCTGGCAAGAACGGCCCCGAGCCCACCCATTTTCGGGAAGATTTCCGCCGGACTGGTCCGTCCAACTATGCCCACGGCAAACAGGAAACTTCCCCGCAGCCCCGGGCCTGACCTCTGGCCATATCTCTCCCCTTCAAGGCCCCTAGGTTCGGGGCTGCAAACAAGGACAGCTAGACATGTATCGCTACTCTGAGTTCGACACAGCATTTTTGGCAGAACGTAACGCGCAGTTCCGCGCCCAGGTCGAACGTCGCATTGACGGCTCGTTGACCGAAGACGAATTCAAGCCGCTGCGCCTGATGAATGGGCTGTACCTGCAACTGCACGCCTACATGCTGCGTGTCGCCATTCCCTATGGCACGCTGAACAGTGCGCAGATGCGCCAACTGGCGCTGCTGGCCGAGAAGTGGGACAAAGGCTATGGCCATTTCACGACGCGTCAGAACATCCAGTACAACTGGCCAAAGCTGAGCGACGTGCCGGATATGCTGGACGCGCTGGCCGAGGTTGGCATGCACGCCATACAGACCTCGGGCAACACCATTCGCAACGTGACCGCCGACCACTTTGCTGGTGCCGCCGCGGATGAGGTCGCTGATCCCCGCCCTTACGCCGAATTGCTGCGCCAGTGGTCGACCGACCACCCGGAATTCCAGTTTATGCCGCGCAAATTCAAGATCGCCATCACTGGTAGTGAAAACGACCGCGCCGTGATCAAGGCGCATGACATCGGCCTGCAACTGGTTGAGCGTGACGGCGTTCTTGGCGCGCGCGTCATTGTTGGCGGTGGCCTTGGCCGTACGCCCATGATCGGCAAGGAATTGTCCGAATTCGTCGCCTTTGATGACCTGCTGGCCTATCTGGAAGCCACCGTTTCCGTATGGAACCAGATTGGTCGCCGCGACAACAAGTACAAAGCACGTATTAAGATCACCGTGCACGAGCATGGCATCGACGCTATCCGCGCCAAGGTTAACGAACGTTTCCTGAAGGTCCGCCCGCAGTTCAAAGGCGCGGACATGAACCTGCTGGAAGAGATCAAGGGCCACTTTGCACCGCCTGCCTTCCGCCAAGCTTCGGTCGCGTCGTTTGAAAGCTCCTATACCAACGATCCGGTTTTCCGCTCGTGGGTCGATACCAACATCGCGCCGCACAAGGACGCGGACCATGCGATTGTCACGATCTCGATCAAGAAGCATGGGGCAACGCCGGGCGATGCAACTGCCGAGCAAATGCGCGTGATGGCCGATCTGGCCGAAGAGTTCGCCTATGACGAGCTGCGCATCAGCCACGAGCAGAACGTGATCCTGCCGCATGTCCATAAATCGGACCTGCCCGCGATCCACGCCAAGCTGAAGGAATACGAACTGGCAACCGCCAATATCGGTCTGATCAGCGATATCATCGCCTGCCCCGGCATGGATTATTGCGCGCTGGCGACGGCGCGTTCGATCCCGGTTGCTCAGGAAATTGCGACGCGGTTCGAGGACCTGAAGCTCGAGCATGACATCGGCCACCTGAAGATCAAGATCTCAGGCTGCATCAACGCCTGCGGTCACCACCATGTCGGCCATATCGGCATTCTGGGTCTGGACCGCGCAGGCGTGGAAAACTACCAGATCACTTTGGGTGGCGATGCGACCGAAACTGCGGCAATTGGTGATCGCACCGGTCCGGGCTTTGCCTATGACGAAATCGTTCCTGCCGTTGAGCGCATTGTCGACACCTATCTGAACCAGCGTGCAAGCGCAGAGGAGACATTCCTGGAAACATATCGCCGGGTGGGCATGGCGCCGTTCAAAGACGCCCTCTACCCCGAGGCCCGAGCAAATGCCGCTTGACCTGATCCAGACGGAACTGGGCCGGGACAGACGCGAACTGACTGAACGTGTCGAAGACCTGAATGCCCGGTTCCGGCACCACAGCGCTCATGATGTCATGCATGGGGCAATTGAAGAGATCGATGAGCTTGCTCTGGTCTCGAGCTTTGGTGCTGAATCTGTCGTTCTTTTGCACATGGCGGCGGTGGTGAACAAGGCAACGCCCGTTCTTTTCGTGGACACGCAAATGCTGTTCACCGAAACGCTGGAATACCAGCAGGAGGTGAGCGAGCGTCTAGGGCTTACCAACATTCGCATCATCCGGGCCGAGGATGCAGAAGTTGAACGCGAAGACCCATACGGTGCGTTGCGCCTGCGCGACACGGATGCATGTTGTAACCTGCGCAAGACTTTCCCGCTGCAAAAAGCACTGGTGGGGTTCGATGGCTGGATAACCGGACGCAAGCGGTTTCAGGCAGGCACGCGCGCCGCGCTGGAATTCTTCGAGGTCGAGGATGGTACAGGCCGGATCAAGGTCAACCCGCTGGCCCATTGGGCGCCCGAGGATGTGCGGGCCTATATGGAAGAAAACAACCTGCCCCGGCACCCGCTGGTGGCCAAAGGATACCCTTCGATCGGCTGTGCGCCCTGCACCTCGCCGGTCAAAGAGGGCGAAGACCCCCGCGCCGGACGCTGGCGCGACCAGAACAAGGAAGAA
Organism: Ruegeria sp. AF1; assembly: GCF_056542125.1. Classification (NCBI taxonomy): domain Bacteria; kingdom Pseudomonadati; phylum Pseudomonadota; class Alphaproteobacteria; order Rhodobacterales; family Roseobacteraceae; genus Ruegeria; species Ruegeria sp. AF1. The sequence continues at coordinate 163,854 of NZ_JBQFZG010000001.1, read as the reverse complement.
TGCGGCATCCATTTTGTCGATGGCAAGATGATGCGCGTCGGAGAGAAAACATGAACGTAATCGTAACGGATGAGGGCTTTTCGCCCGATGACTGGACCGACGGCTTTGTCACTTTGGATGACGCCGCCAATGACGTGGTCGCGCTGGACGTGAGCTCGGAGACAGACCCAGACGAACTGTATGACCGGTTGGGCGGCACCAGGCTGGTTCGGGTAGACTTCCCCTCTTTCGCAGATGGTCGCGGCTTTACCATCGCCCGCACATTGCGCCTGAAGGGCTACAAAGGCCGGTTGCGCGCCAAAGGGCATGTGCTTGCCGATCAATACGCCATGGCGCGCCGCAGCGGCTTTGACGAGGTCGAGATCGACGGAGAATTGGCAGACCGCCAACCCGAAGATCAGTGGCTGGCCCGCGCGAACTGGAAAGAGAATAACTATCAGGCCCGCCTGCGCGGCTAATCCCGCACTTGCCAGCTTGTGACGCAAAGGGGGCAATCTGTCCCCTTTTCCTGACTTGGATCAAAGATTAAACGGAGATGTCGGTTTAGCAGACCGGCAGGTAAACGATGACAGAGATGAAGCCCGTGAGCGAAGCAACCGCAGTAAAAGTCCCCGTCCTTCCGGACGCGCAAACCGTAACCGACGTCAAACACTGGACCGACAGCCTGTTTTCTTTCAAGGTGTCGCGCCCGGCCTCGTTGCGGTTCCGCTCGGGCGAATTTGTGATGATTGGTCTGCTGGGTGACAACGGCAAGCCGTTGCTGCGCGCCTATTCCATCGCCTCGCCCTCGTGGGATGAAGAGCTGGAGTTTTATTCGATCAAAGTTCAGAACGGCCCGCTGACGTCGAAATTGCAACATATCAAACCGGGTGATCAGATCATCTTGCGTCCCAAACCGGTTGGCACATTGGTGCATGACGCCCTGCTGCCCGGCAAACGCCTGTGGTTTTTTGCAACCGGCACCGGCTTTGCACCTTTTGCCTCGCTGCTGCGTGAACCACAGACCTATGAGGATTATGACGAGGTCATCATCACCCACACCTGCCGCGAAGTGGCAGAGCTGGAATATGGCCGTCAGCTGATCGACAGCATCCGCCAGGACGAACTGTTGGCCGAACTGATCGGTGAAGGATTTGCCGACAAGATCCGCTATTACCCGACCACCACACGGGAAGAGAGCCCCAAGATGGGCCGCATCACCACCCTTCTTCAGGATGGCACCGTATTTTCCGATCTGGGTATTGATGGCGGCATCAAGCCTGAAACCGACCGTGCAATGGTCTGCGGTTCGCTGGCTTTCAACCTGGATATCAAGGAAATTCTCGAGGGGTTTGGTTTGCGTGAAGGAGCTAACTCGGAACCCAAGGAGTTCGTGATCGAAAAAGCCTTTGTCGGCTAAAGCAACCCTGCGTTCAGGGCTTTGCCGCCTTGAACGCGAAAAACACCGGCAGAAAACAAGTTTTTTCGCATTACCCTGTATTTATGCCGCTTGAAGTGCGGTCTCGCCCGGTTTAAATTCCGGGCTCGAAATTCTGCAATCATCAAAGGAATGAACCCATAGCTCGCAGACCTCACAACGCGCCGCCTCAACGTGAAACCGGCCCGCGCGTAAATGAAAGAATCCGTGCCCCCGAAATTCGGCTGATTGGTGCCGAAGGTGAAAACGTCGGGGTGGTTCATCCCGCCAAAGCCATGCAGATGGCCGCAGATGCAGGTCTTGATCTAGTCGAAATCTCGCCTAATGCGAACCCACCGGTCTGCAAGATCATGGATTTCGGCAAGTACAAGTACGAAACGCAAAAACGCGAAAACGAAGCGCGCAAAAAACAAAAAGTCATCGAAGTGAAAGAGGTCAAATTCCGACCCAACACCGATACGCATGACTATGACGTCAAAATGAAGAACGTCTTTAAGTTTCTGGAAAAGGGCGACAAAGTCAAAGTCACCCTGCGCTTTCGTGGCCGTGAAATGGCACACCAGAACCTGGGTCGCGAATTGCTGGAGCGTGTGGCCGAAGACATCAAAGAGGTCGGCAAGATCGAGAACATGCCGAAGATGGAAGGCCGTCAGATGGTCATGATGATCGGTCCGCTTCCGCATAAGTAATCTGCTTCAAAGACCAAAACGATCAAAGCCCCTTCGCTGCCGAAGGGGTTTTTTTTGTTCAGGTCGCGCGTCTGCTTCGTAACCAGTTGACCGCATCCCTGAAATCGAAAAGCAGGGAAATTACGTCAACGATCAGAAGCACCCAAAGAAACTTGGCAAAAGCAGCGCTCAGGGTCGCATCGGAGAACAATAATAGCGCGACAATGACAACTAGTGGAATCCAGCACAGAATGTGCGGCAAGGCCATCGCGCCACTCATCCCGCGCGCAACCGCCATGATGGGTATGTTCAGCGCCATACCGGTAATCGCCAGAACAGCGATGAGCATCCCTTGTGGCTGATCCAGGAAAGCAAGCGGAACCAGATTAACCGGCACCAATATTACGGCCACCCAGATCTGCACCCAAAGGGGAAGCGCACGGAAACTGCGCCAAATATCCAGCACTATTGATTTCGCCTTTTCAGATACTTCTCCCGCGACATTAACAAATAAGCTGCGGGCGAACAGTGCGCTCACGGTAATGTCAAAGCACAGCAGAAAGGGCGCGTTCCAGTTTGCTGACGAGTTCGCCTATCTGTTCCTCTTCAATAACAAAGGGCGGCGCCAGCAGGACATGATCGCCGTTCCGGCCATCCCGCGTGCCAGCCATGGGATAGCAAATCAACCCTTCGGCCAGTGCTGCCTTTTTCACCTTACCTGCGATGCCACGTGATGGATCAAAAGGGGCCTTGCCGTCGCGGTCAGCGACCAGTTCAACACCACGGAACAACCCGCGCCCACGGATATCTCCCACGTTCGGGTGCTGTCCGAATGCAGCCTCGAGGGCGGATCGCAGCTTGTTGCCCATGACCCCGGCACGCGCAGGTAAATCCCGTTCGGTCAACTCACGGACTACCGCCAATGCGGCGGCTGTGGCGACCGGATGACCGACATAGGTGTGTCCATGTTGGAAAAACCCTGATCCGTCGCGGATCGCGTTATAGATTTTGCCGGTACACAGCATGGCTCCAATCGGTTGATATCCGGCCCCCAACCCCTTGGCGATACACAAAATATCCGGCGCGATGTCGTCATGATCGCAGGCAAACAGGTGACCGGTTCGGCCCATACCGCACATCACCTCATCCAAAATCAGCAACACACCATAGTGGTCGCAGATCTCGCGAATACGCTTGAAGTACCCTTCAACCGCAGGGACTGCGCCAAGGGTAGCTCCAACCACTGGTTCGGCCATAAATGCCATGACAGTATCAGGGCCCAGCCGCAGGATTTCGGATTCCAGCTCATTGGCCACACGCTGACCATAGTCAAAGCTGCTCTCGTCTTCCGATTTTTCGGCATATTCGTAGCAGGCAGAGATATGCGTCATCTCGATCAGCATCGGGGCGAATTGCGCCCGTCTCCATGCGTTACCCCCAGCGGACAAAGCCCCTAAAGTGTTGCCGTGATAGCTTTGCTTTCGCGCGATAACGTGACGGCGTTCAGGTTGTCCGATTTCTAGAAAGTACTGGCGCGCCAGTTTGATTGCCGCCTCGGTCGCCTCGGACCCGCCCGAAACAAAATACACCCGGTCCAGATCCCCCGGCGCGTGCCGGATCAACAATTCGGCCAAAGCCTCAGCCGGTTTTGATGTCATGAACCCTGTATGTGCAAAGGCAATCTGTTCCACCTGCTGCTGTACCGCTTGGATCACGGCCTGATTCGAATGGCCCAGACAAGATACCGCCGCATCACCGCAATCCAGGTAACGCTTGCCCTTTGCGTCGATCAGATAACAGCCATCGCCGCCAACCGCGACAGGAAGGTCCGATTTCGTGTGACGTGGGAAAACATGACTCATTTCTGTGCCCTTCCAAGCAATTCGACTAATGCTGCAACCGAGGCCGCGTTATCTGCCCACAGCCTGCCATCCGGCCCCGTCAGACTGTTTTCAAACCCAACCCGCACGTCACCACCGCGTCGCGCAGCCTCAGCCAGACAGGCATGTTCTTGCGTTCCAAAGGCGCACACCATCCAACGGGCCGGGCATTCTGGAAAGGCGTCGAGATCGGCAGGCACAGATTGCTGGCCATCGCTGTATCGCCCCAGAACAAGCAAACGATCTGTCTGATCCGCGTGTACGATGCCCAAAGCGAGCCACTGTTCCAGTAAACGTGCGTCCTCAGTATCGTACAAGATATGCTGAACCCGTGTGCCCTGATCCGCACATAGTGCATAGACCCTGGGCGCAAGGTTCAGATCGCGGGCGATTTCACGCACCGAGATTGATGCCCATTCAGGTCGCACCTTTTGCAAACAGTCCAGTTGCGATGCCACGTCGAACTGCCCGGCAGCTTCGGTCGTGATCTGTAGCTCCATTTTTGGAACCTCGCGCTGCAATTCCGCAAGCGTTTCCCGGTACAATCCGGCGTCCAGTGAATGCCGTCCGTCTGCATCCCTAATATGCAGATGCAACCCATCCGCACCTGCGGCATGGCAATCCCGCGCAGATATGACGATCTGATCAATCCTGAGTGGCAAGGCTGGATGATCCAACGCGTTCCGCCGGGCACCGTTTGGCGCAACTAGAACGTAGGGCCTGTCCGAGCTGTCAGTTGTTATTGATGTCATAGCACCACCCAAATCTTTGCCCTCAGTTAGAGTCGCTGGACGACGTATTCAATTTACACAAAAGAAAACATATGTTTCTTTTTGGTATGACACCCACCCTTACAGCCTTGACCAGCCAAATTCGACGCGAGATCGATGAGATGCCAGCGCAGATGCAAGTCGCGGCGAAATATATCATCGACCATCCCGGTGATTTCGGCCTGAACCCGGTCCGAGCGACCGCCGACCGGATCGGCATCAGCACCAGTGTTCTTGTTCGACTGGCGCAGCGTATGGGTTTCGACAGTTTTGACGCCTTTCGCCACCCATTTCGCCTTGCTCTCACAACCGACAGTGAAGACAGGATTGGTCAGGAATGGTTAACCACGTCACCCAGACAAGACCCTTTCAATGACGCACAGGCCAGATTTGCGCGCAATGAGATGAATGTTGTGTCCCGATCCCTGCGCCTGATGGAGCCGCAATTGGCCAAGCGTGCCGTTGAATACATGGTGTCTGCACGTCGTTGTTATGTGACCGCCACAAGGTCCAGTCATGCGCTGGCCTATTATTTTCACTACGCCGGCCGCATGGCCCATCCCGGATTACAGCTGATACCAAGACACATGGGCTCGGCTGTCGATGACCTGGTCGAGGCCACGTCCGAGGATTGTTTGTTTGCCATCACCGTCCATCCCTATTCCGCAGATACGATCCATTCGATGCGTTTTGCCCGCGACCGGGCCATGAAGATTGTGTTGCTGTCGGATAGCGAGGTGATTGCACCCGGCGTCAACCCGGATGTCGTTCTGCCCGTCAGCACCCGCACTTTACATCCGTTTTCTAGCTTTTCTGGCGCGATGGCGGTTCTGGAATGCCTGCTCGGACATCTCTTTGATGCAGGAGGAGACGCCGCACGGGATAGGGTCGAACAGTTTCAAAAAGCCCGGGAGGACACCGGCGCGTATTGGCGGCCCGGCGTATTGCCAAGGATGAGAAAACCCTAGAATATCAATAATACATTGGCCGCAAGTACGGTGTGATACGCCATATCGCGGACCTTGGCGGCGGTCAGTCGTTTCTTTTCGCCCGCGGCTGAGGTCTGGTCGGGATTTCCTTCAACAATCCGCCAACCCCCATTCCGGCAATATCGGCGCCTGTTGTTTCAATCCCGCATGCGACACGCGACAGCACCCAATCCGCCCCATTCAACGCCGGAGAGCGCGCGCATCCCGGCAAGCCGATCACAGGTCGGCCCTGCAAGTCCCCAAGAAACAGCAGGTTTCCCGGATCAACCGGCATACCAAAGCGATCAATCGTCCCACCGGCCTGCCGAACGGCCGACGGTGCGACATCGTTGGGATCCGAGGTGGCCGAACCCGTCAATATCATCAGAAGATCGCCCTTCCCCTTAGAAATCGCGCTGGTCAAGGAATCCGTTCGATGCGGAACAATCTGCACCTCCGCAAGCTCCATTCCCAATGCCTCGACCCGTCCCCGAATGGCCGCAATCCCCTTTTCGTTCGGTGGACCACCGGGAATTTCCGTTACAACAAGACCGGCTGTCCGATGAACAGGCCGCGCCAGACGCACAGCTCCTTGTGCCAGCCCGGCGGCGCGCTGAACATCAGCCTCTGGCACGGCATATGAGATGACCTTAATGGTCGCCATCATGCCGTTCGCCCCCATTTGCTGGTACTGTGGAACGGTCGCAACGGTAATCATCGGATTGACCAGATTGAACATTTCAAGTGCGTGAACATCAAGCACGGCAACCCCGGGCCCATCGGCCAAAAGGTTTACCCGCCCGGTAAATGCCTCGGTAACCCGCAAGTTGGCTGATGCTGGATCAGGTGCCAGCGCAGACGCCAGCTTACGTGCCGCCTGATCTTCATGGCAATCACCGGAATCCAGTCGGGCAACAATAACCTCGCTTAGACCGGCCTTTATCAGTTGCGCCACATGTTCCGAGCGCAATTCAAGCCCCTTGCGAAGCTTTCGCCCATCCGCTGTAACCGAATGCGCCAGAATGGCCCCCTCTGCCCGGGACAACGGCACAGGCCCAAATTTCATGCTTTCCCTCGCAGAACTGAAGTGATCTGCGCCAATATCGCAACCGCGATTTCCGAGGGACCGGCGGCCCCGATATCCAGGCCAATGGGCCCATGAATGCCAGAGATTTGCGCATCGGTGAAACCAGCTGCTTTCATACGCTCAATGCGCTTGGCATGGGTGCGCGTTGACCCCAATGCACCGATATAGAACACATCGGCGGCCAACGCGGCTTGTAGCGCCGGATCGTCAAGTTTTGGGTCATGTGTCAGCAGGACAATAGCGGTCCGCGCGTCCAGTCCCAGCTTCGCAACGGCTTCATCCGGCCAATCCGTCAGGATCGTTTCACCGGGAAAACGTGCTCTGGACGCAAAGGCGTCACGCGGGTCGATAATGGTTGGATCATAGCCCGCAATCCGCGCCATCGGCACCAGAGCCTGCGCGATGTGAACCGCCCCAACGACCAGCAACCTCAGCGGTGGGTTATGTACTGCGACAAAGGTCTGGCCATCCTCTTCGAACCCTGACCGATCCATACGCAGCCTGTCGGCATAAGCATTGCGGCGCAACGCCCTGCGCCCGGTCTCGACATTGACTTCGTAGGCAACGGGCTCACGAGCGGCCCGAGCGGCAACCAGTTCCGCCAACATAGATTCGGGCAGGACTTCTCCTATGGGTTCGACAAGAATGCGTATAGTCCCCCCACAGGCCAAACCAACCGCGAAAGCATCGTCGTCACTGATCCCGAATTCAAGCAAACGCGCTTCGCCTTCATCAATGGCTTCAAGCGCCTCGACGATAACAGCACCTTCGACACATCCACCAGAAACGGAACCTTCTATCCGACCATCGCCACCAATCACCAATTGGGATCCCACCCGCCGCGGTGCACTGCCCCAGGTTTCGACAACTGTAGCGAGCGCCGCGCCGCGCCCGCTGCGGTGCCAGTCAAGCGCCGTTTCAGGACTGTTGTCGAATCGTTCCATCGGAACCTCCGGATGACCTATGACACCAACATAAGCGGGAATTGCGTGATGAAAAGCGCATCAGGCTTACCAAAAGGTCTATATTGAACCCCATAAGGCAACGCCATTGCCCGAGCCATATTCAACAAATCATAGCATTGATTGTTTGTGACCCGAGTTCTAGCCTGTGCAGGCAACCGACTTCAGGTCTGGCTTGCATACCATACAAATCATAGATCGGAGACATGCAGTTGAAACGTATTCTTGCATTGGGCGCGGCAGTTGGTCTTTTGACTTCAACCGCAGCGTGGGCTGACACATTCCAACGCTATGGAGAGGTTGAAGGCTGGAAAGTCTTCATCGACACTGAAAAGAAATCCTGCCTGATCGAGGCGGTGGATGATGCGGAAAACGTCGTTCAGATGGGCCTGACCGAAGATCGTGGCGTGGGATATGTCGGCATCTTCACCAAGGCTGAAACCGATATCAAACGTGGCGAGACGCAAGAAGTCGCCATCCTGCTGGGCGACAACATATATCTGGGTGAAGCGACCGGCATGAAAGGTAACATCACCAAAGGCTATTCCGGTGGTTATGTTCTGTCGGACAGCCCACAGTTCGCGGATGATCTGGCCAAGAAGAAGGTCATGATCGTGTTTCCCGAGACATCCTACGCCTTCACCGTCGATCTGACAGGCACTTACAAAGCCATGGAGATGGCCCGCAAGTGCAATGAAGAACAGCTGTCGTAAGCTGCTAGTCGGAAAGCGCGGCCATCAGCCGTGCTTTCTGCCCCTCATCGTCGGGTTGTGAAATCGCTGCGGCCAAGTCTTCGAGTGAGGCAATCGAATGCCCTGCGCGAAAACTGTCAACATGCGGTAGCATCGCGGCAACCCCTTGCGCCCTGGGCGCGAACCCGTCCCAACGCAACAAGGGATTCAACCAGATCAGGCGTTTTGAGGACAGGTGCAGACGCTCGATCTCTTTCCTGAGGAGCTCGGGATCACCCCGCTCGAGCCCGTCTGTGATCAACAGAACAACCGCCCCCTGCCCCATCACCCGGCGTGACCAGTCCCTATTGAATTGATGCAGGCACTCTCCGATACGCGTGCCGCCCTCCCAATCCTGCGCCTCGGCCCCTGCTGCGGCAAGTGCCGCGTCTACATCCCGTTGGTGCAGGTGGCGCGTTATGTTGGTGAGGCGTGTGCCGAATGTGAAGGCATGGACCTTGGCCCAACCCGCTCCCTTGGCGTTGGACACTGAATGCAGGAAATGCAGGATGATCCGACTGTACTGGCTCATCGAGCCGGAAATATCGCAAAGTGCGACAAGATTTGGCCAGCGTAGTTTGGGCTGTAGCCTGGCAATTTCGCGCAACTCACCCCCTTGCCGCATGGCCGCGCGCAATGTGCGGGCACGGTCGATGCGGTGCCCCAAATGACTTGTCTGCCCGCGGCGTGATTCAATTGGCTTTACCGGCAGTGTCATCCGCGCCAATACGCGCTTGGCCTGCGCGATTTCGGCCGTGCTCATCTGCTCGAAGTCCAGATTGCGCAGCCGTTCCTCGGATGAGGCGGTCTGGGTCGCGTCGATTTCGATCTCGGTTTCGCCTTCCTCTTGCCCGGCAGCGTCCGGCAAATCACGCTCAACCCCGTCCAGCAGTGCCTCAGCCGCGCGCTTTTCACCGGCGTCGGCCTTGCGCTCCTCCTGAACGCCCCGAATTGCAGGAAGCATCATCGCCATCATGTGTTCCATGTAACGCGGGTCTCGCCAGTACATTCGGAAGACTTGCGCAAAAATCACGCGGTGTTCCGGGCGGTTCACGAAACAGGCGTGTAAGGTCCAGTAGAAATCCTGTTTCTCGGAAAAACCTGCCGCCTGCACGGCACGAATAGCGTCGATCACGCGACCGGGTCCGATTGGCAGCCCAGCCTTTCTGAGTGCGCGGGCAAAATGGGTGATGTTGTGCGCCAGCTTTGGGTTGTCCGGGATATCCAGCGGAAGTTGTTCGGCCATCAGACGTTACGGGGGCTCTGCCCCCATATCCCCGGAGTATTTGAAAAAAGATGAAACATCAGACCGGTTCGAGCGTGGCCTTGGCCTCGTCGAGGATGCGTTTTGCCTCGGACCCCTGAAGTTTTTGAATGTCGTCCTGATATTTGAGGATCGCACCCAGCGTATCCCCGATCACCTCGGGGCTGAGGTTCATCACATCCAGCGCCAACAGGCATTTCGCCCAGTCGATGGTCTCGGCCACACCGGGTTTCTTGAACAAATCCTCGGTGCGCAAACGCTGAACAAAGGCTACAACCTCGCGACTGAGTGCTTCCGCAGCTTCAGGCGCACGGGCGTGCAGGATTTCGAGCTCACGCTCGAAGTTGGGGTAATCGACCCAATGATAGAGGCAACGGCGCTTGAGAGCATCGTGCACTTCCCGCGTCCGGTTCGAGGTGACGATCACGATGGGCGGTTCAGGTGCTTTTATAGTGCCAAGTTCGGGGATGGTGACCTGAAAGTCACTGAGCGCTTCGAGCAGAAACGCTTCAAACGGTTCGTCGGTCCGGTCCAATTCGTCGATCAGCAGAACTGGCGCTCCGTTTTCGTCCGGGCGCATCGCCTGCAACAAGGGGCGTTCGATCAGGTATTCGTCCGAGAACAGTTCAGTCTGCAACGCGCCCCGGTCGGCCCCACCCGCGGCCTCAGCCGTTCGGATCGCGACCATCTGCGCCGGAAAATTCCATTCGTAAACAGCTGACGACGCATCCAGCCCTTCGTAGCACTGCAACCGGATCAGGCGCCGGTTCAGCCCGGATGCCAGAGCCTTGGCGATCTCGGTCTTTCCAACCCCTGCTTCGCCTTCCAGAAATAACGGGCGTCCAAGCTTCAGCGACAGGAACACAACCGTCGCAAGGGCGCGACCGCAGACATAGCCCTGACGACCCAGCATCTGCTGCACGGCATCGATGGAATCTGGCTGTGTCATGGAACCCCTCTCTGCTTTAGGGATAAACAGGTCATGCAAGTGTCTGGGCGTCAAGGCCTCAACCTTGGACAGAGCTACGACGTTCAGGTCGGTTGACAAGATTTTTTTTGTGCCTTGCGCGGACGCAGTTGGTCTTTCGCAACAGCTATGCTAGCGGAAGGCCATGACCGACACCCTTACGCTCCGCCGCCCCGACGACTGGCATCTGCATCTGCGCGATGGCGCGATGCTACAGGCCGTCCTGCCCGAAACCGCGCGCCATTTCGCCCGTGCGATCATTATGCCGAACCTTGTACCGCCGGTTGTGCGCGGCGATCAGGCCGCCGCCTATCGAGACCGCATTATGGCGGCTCTGCCCGATGGTATGACGTTCGAGCCGTTGATGACCCTGTATCTGACCGAAGATACAGATGCCGCAGATGTCGCAGCGGCCCATGCCAACGGTCTGATCAAAGCCGTCAAGCTGTATCCTGCCGGGGCTACCACCAACTCCGCCTCGGGTGTGCGCGACTTCGACAAAGTGCGCCCGGTGCTTGAGAAGATGGCCGAAATCGGCCTGCCCATGTGTGTGCATGGCGAGGTGACGGATCCGGAGATCGACATATTTGACCGCGAAGCCGTATTCATCGACCGTGTTCTGGATCCGATCCGCAGATCGACTCCGGGCCTGCGTGTTGTGATGGAACATATCACCACGTCCAATGGTGTGGATTATGTCAAAGCCAACGCGGTTGATCTGGGTGCAACGATCACGGCGCATCACTTGATTATCAACCGCAACCATATCCTAGTTGGTGGCATCAAACCGCATTACTATTGCCTTCCTGTTGCCAAGCGCGAGGAACACCGTCTGGCCCTGCTATCCGCCGCAACATCGGGCGATGCGCGGTTTTTTCTGGGCACGGACAGTGCCCCGCACACGGATGCAAACAAGGAAATGGCTTGTGGCTGTGCGGGCTGTTTTACGGCGACCAACACCATGTCTCTGGTGGCTGAAATGTTTGACCGGGAAGGTGCATTGGAAAAGCTGGAAGGCTTCGTGTCGCTCAACGGGCCGGGTTTCTATCGCTTACCGGTGAACCAGGATATGATTACCCTGACCAAGGGTGAGCCCGTTTCGTATCCCTCAAAGATTGAAACAGGCGATGGACCAGTGACTGTATTTGACCCGGGCTTTCCGTTGCACTGGTGCGTGGCTTAACCCGCCATACGTTCGGCCAGATCGCGGGCACGTCCCCCAGTGCGCAGCATCGACCAGATCGTGTCCGCCTCATCCGCACCGATCAGCTTGGTCGCTTTGTCGCGCACGCGATCCTCACGGTCCGACAACGACACTGTGTTCAGCAGATCATGCGTCGCTTCGCGGCGAATGCCATCGCGACGCAGCAGGGACAGATGCGCCTGCGTTTCTGACAGGCTGTCATCTGCCTCGACCGTGATGCGGTCGCGCAAAGACGTTATACGCGGGTCGACGCAGACCTTGTCGGTGAAACTACCTGGCAAAGCCGTATCATATCCCAGCGCCTGCATCGCGATCACTGTCCGATAGGAAAACTTGGCCCCCAGTCCGGTTGTCGGTGACAGTTGATTGCACACACTCATCCAGCGCGGATGAGTCTTAATCTGGATCTCGGCGACCTCTGGCTCCGCTATGTCCAACTCCCGCGCGGCTTCCAGCGCGGCGTGAAGACCGTGGCAACAGGCGTGAAACTTGTGGCTGACCGTTTCAAACAGCCATTCATCGCCCAACCCATCCAGAGCAGTTTGATCCGCTGCACCTTGATGCGTTGCCCCAAATCCATAAGGACCCTCCAGCGCGTCGGCGTTGGCCTGAAAACCGCGCTGTACCAGCAAGGCCGTCTCGACCCCTGCTGAAGCGGCAAGTCCGGCGTTATACGGCTTGCCCATGGTTCCGAACTGCGCCTTCAGCCCCGCCGCACGCGTCGCCGTCAGACCCAGAACCATTCGCATCTGGTTTGCGTCAAAACCCAGCAAACGGCCAACAGCGACTGCCGCCCCAAAGGCACCGGATGTCGCCGTCTGGTGAAACCCTGCCTGATAGTGACCGCGCCCCAGCCACAAGCCAATTCGGATTGAGGTTTCCATACCCACCAAAGCGGCTTCGAGAAAGTCGACAAGAATACGGTCATCCCATTCGGCCACCGCAAGGGCTGCAGGCAAAATGGCGACGGAAGGATGCCCGATATGGGCGAAATGCGTGTCATCGTAATCCAGCGCGTGAGACACCGTGCCATTCACCAACGCCGCACCACGTAGCGGCGCCGGGCCGCCGCCAAAGAGATGCGACTGAGGGTTCCCGCCCTCGGAAAGTATCATGTCGCGAACCGTGGTTGAGACGGGTTCGCGCGCGCCTGCCCGGCCCACAGCGACCCAGTCAAGAACAGATAGCGATGTGACGATTCGCGCCTGAGACGACGTAGAAATCGGCCCTGCCGCAAAAGCGGCCAATGATACTGTAAATTCCGTCATACGCGTAGTCTAGCGTGCGCCTGACAAGGGTAAAGACCTAGCTGTAGAGTTCTTGCGCGCGCGCCTCGAACGCGCGCACGATCCGATGCATGGCTTCGTTGAAAACCACACCGATAATCCCTTGCAGGATGGCGTTCTTGAATTCGAAATCCACATGGAACGAGACGTTGCAGCCCCCATCAGGCGCGTCCTCGAACTGCCAGTCGGATTTCATGTATTTGAAGGGGCCGTCCAGGTATTCGGTGTCGATTTTCTTTTGATCCGCAAACAGGGTTACCTTGCTGCCAAATCGTTCCCGGAAAACCTTGAACGAGATGATCAGATCGGCCTCCATCACCTCAGCCTCTTCCATCGCATAGGTCTTGCGAATGCGGGCAGCAGCGCACCACGGCAGAAATTGGGGGTACTTGGCCACATCGGCAACCAGGTCGTACATCTGCTGGGCTGTATACGGCAGGTGGCGGGTTTCCGAATGGATAGGCATGAGGTCCGGTATTTGCAGGTGACAATGGCGCGTCATGTCGTATGTTGCGCGCCAAAGATCAAGGGGGCTGCGATGACTGACCGCGCATATGTGATAGATGAGATGATCTCGGCAAAGGCCATCGCCGCTCGAATCGAGGAGCTGTGTCGCGACATTTCGGCAGAGTTCAAAGAAACAGACAAGCTGGTGGTCGTGGGTCTGCTGCGCGGCAGCTTTGTTTTCATCGCCGACCTTGTGCGCGAACTTGACCTTCCGATCGAGGTGGATTTCCTTGAAGCATCTTCTTACGGAGACGCGATGGAAAGCAGCAGGGAAGTTCGCATTCTCAAAGACTTACGCGGCGCAATTGAAGGGCGCGACGTGCTGGTTGTCGAGGATATCGTTGACACAGGCCATACGTTGAACCATGTCACCAAGTTGCTGCAAAGCCGTAACCCCGCGCGCCTGAAATCCATTGCCTTGCTGGACAAGCCGAGCCGCCGCGAAGTGGATTTTCGATCAGACTGGATCGGTTTTGAGATACCCGACGAATTTGTCGTGGGTTATGGAATTGACTATGCTCAACGCAATCGCAACCTGCCCTATATTGGCAAAGTCCGCTTTACGGACGAATAGCCCGAGCGGGCCTTTTCCGGCCTCGTACTCAGACCCGATTAAAAATTCATTATTTAGAATATCAATGGACAACCATCGCCTCGTTGCTTTACCTTTCAGGTAGTCACAGGAGGATTTTTGATGAAGCGTCTTATCTCGATAGCGGGCGTCTTTTTGGTGATCGTCTCCCTTGCAAGCGCGTCATATGCAAAAGACAACAAGGGCAAAGGACAAGGTGCCAACAAAACCAAAGTAGAGAAATCCATTAAGTCAAACGGCAAGGCTGTTCCGCCCGGTCAAATCAAACGATACACCCGAGGTCAGAAATTACCGGACGACCTGCGTTTTGACTATGTTGACGACCTCGACAACTGGAAGCTCAAACCGCTGAAGCCGGGGCAACGGTATATTCGGGTCGACGACGAAATAATCTCGATATCAGATGATACGAAGACTGTAATAGAAGCTGTTGGAATCGTTGGCGATCTGATGAATTGAAAGCCTCGGTCCTAGCAGTCGCGGCCTAACACAGCTTCGATGGCCCTCAGAAATATCCCGGTCCCAATCGGAATAAGCGCATCCGGGAAATCATAGTCCGGGTTGTGCAACTGGGGTTGGTCACTTCCCGACCCCAACCAGAACATGGCGGTTTTCGCGCTTTTTCCAAACTGGCCGAAATCTTCTGAAAACCGCTGTGGCTGATCGACCAATCTGCAAAAAACGCCCTGCTCCGTGCAGGCCTTGGACAGGATCGAAACTGCTTCCGGGTGATTGGCACAAGCCTCAAACACTTCGTCATAACTGATTTCGACCGCCAGCCCTTCGGCTTTGGCCGTTTCGTGGACCAACGATTCAGCGTCGCTGATCAGCTGCGCCATTCGCGCGTCCGTGACTGTGCGAAGCGTCACCCACAGCTCGGCCTGCCCCGGTGCTACTCCGACCGTGCGCTCACCCAACGTGGCATGTGTGACGGTGGTCAATGCGTAGTCGTCATTCAGATCCCCTCCGCCACCTAACGCGGTCAAAGCCGGCATCAGACTTGCCAGCGCACTGGCAGGTGACACCCCATCTTGCGGAGCAGCGGCATGTGACGTCTTTCCAGTCAAAACAATCTGCATCCCGCGTGAGGCACAGTTAGAAGGACCGTCACAAATTTCGACCGCGCCCAACTCCAATCCTGGTAAGTTGTGCAAAGACAGTACGAGGTCGGGCGCAACCCCGGCGAACTGGGGATCAGCCCGGAAAGCGATTGCACCATGGCCGGTCTCTTCTGCTGGCTGGAAGATCAATACGACGCGGCCCTTCTTGGGGCGGTGATGTTTCAACCCGTCTGCTACGCCCAGAACCATAGTCATATGCCCGTCGTGGCCGCATAAATGACCTTTGCCCGCGACCTGTGATACATAGGAATGGTCCGCCAACTCCTGGATCGGCAACCCATCCAGTTCGCAGCGAATGCCCAGGGTGGGACCAGGTTGGCCACTTTCGAAAACGGCGGCAATCCCGTGCCCACCTATTCCGGTCAGGAAATGGTCAGCGCCTGCGTCACGCAGAAGTTCAGCCAACCGTGCTGCGGTATTCTTTTCCTGTCCCGAAAGTTCAGGCTGTTGATGCAGCTCGTGGCGCAGACATGTCAGTCGCGCGATCTGATCCGGTGTCACGCGTGTTGCAGCTTTTCTAGACGCGCCGCGCGCAGCCGGGCAAAATCATCACCAGCGTGATAGGAAGACCGGGTCAACGGCGACGCAGATACCATCAGAAAGCCTTTGCCGTAAGCTGCCTTTTCGTATGACGCGAACTCGTCGGGTGTCACGAAACGATCAACACCGTGGTGTTTCGGTGTTGGTTGCAGATACTGGCCAATCGTCAGAAAATCGATATCCGCCGCGCGCATGTCATCCATGACCTGACGCACCTGCTGTTCGTTTTCGCCAAGCCCAACCATGATGCCAGACTTGGTAAAGATCGACGGATCAAGTTCTTTCACCCGCTGCAAAAGACGCAGTGAATGGAAGTACCGCGCGCCGGGGCGAACCTCGGGGTACAAACCCGGTACGGTTTCCAGATTATGATTGAAGACGTCCGGCTTTGCCTGAACCACAATTTCCAGAACGTCAGCATCGCATTTCAGAAAATCGGGCGTCAGAATCTCGATCGTGGTTTTGGGAGAGCGGTGCCGCACCGCGCGGATGGTCTGAGCAAAATGCTCGGCACCGCCATCACTCAGATCATCCCGATCAACGGAGGTGATAACCACATGGTTCAGGCCAAGTTTTTCGACCGCATGTGCCACCCGGCCGGGTTCAAAGGCGTCAAGGTCGTCTGGGCGGCCAGTAGCGATATTGCAGAATGTGCAGCCACGGGTACAGATCTCGCCCATGATCATCATGGTGGCGTGGCCCTGGCTCCAGCATTCGCCGACATTGGGGCATCCCGCCTCTTCGCAGACTGTGACCAGATTATTGTCGCGCATGATCCGGCGCGTATCTGCATAACCTTTGCCGCCGGGTGCCTTGACCCTGATCCAGTTCGGTTTCTTGGGCTGCGCATTATCCGGGCGGTGCGCTTTTTCCGGATGGCGCTGTTCGGGGATCTTCAGATCTCGCACGGGCAATATTCCTGACTTTGGGTCAATCTTGTCGCTCATAACATAGACAGATGTGCAGTGTTACACCAGCGGCGCATAGCCGCTATGCAACGCCGCCGCGCATGAGCGAAAACGAGATAGTAAAAATCCGTTTCACCGCATGTTTTCAATGAGTAATGAGAAGAGGTTATTAATTCAAAATGCAGCATTTCGTCGATTGAAGGCAGTTTAGAACTGTTTTAAGTCACAGCAAAATCACAGGTGAATCACAGGAGCTTGAACATGAAATCCGGCGCAATACTGCCCAACGTGACCTTTCACACCCGTGTTCGCGATGAATCAATCGAAGGACCAAACCCATTCTGTTGGGAAGACAAGACCACCGCTGACTATTTTGCCGGAAAACGCGTGATCCTGTTCTCATTGCCCGGCGCGTTCACGCCCACCTGTTCGACATATCAACTGCCCAGCTTTGAAAACGGATATGGCGATTTCATTGCCCAGGGTGTCGATGAAATCTACTGCATGTCTGTCAACGACAGCTTTGTGATGAACAAATGGGCGCAAGATCAGGGCCTGACCAACGTCAAGGTCATTCCGGATGGATCGGGCGAGTTCACCCGTAAAATGGGTATGTTGGTTGACAAGGACAATCTGGGCTTTGGCATGCGGTCATGGCGCTATGCTGCCATCGTAAACGACGGTGTTGTCGAAGCCTGGTTCGAAGAACCTGGCCTGATGGATAACTGCCCCGAAGATCCCTATGGCGTGTCTTCGCCCGAAAACCTGATGAAACATCTTCAGGCGATGGCAGAACCCGAACTGGCTTGAGTAATAACAAGACGAAAAAAGGCCCGTTTTAACGGGCCTTTTTTTGTACCTTCAGCCAATCATGCGGTCGCGTTCAGCCTGATCCCGATAGTGACGTTTCAGCCGTTGTAACGCGATCCGCAGAACAATCTTTCCGGATCGTGCCGACCAACCCATGTGTTTTTCCGCCAGTTCCAACCCTTCGAGATAGCAACAACACCGCAGGGCAACATCACTTAGTCCGGGGCCAAGGTCAGACAGGGCCCGCGCCACGCGGTCCCGCGCATCCGATGATCCCTTTCCTCCGTGGCTTTCACTGTCATAACTGCTGCGGCCACCAGCCGTTAGAAACCGCTCCCAGTTCTGTGAAACCTGAGGACCAATCTGCGCCAACTCGAAATCTTCGCGCAACCGCTCTCCTGCGCTGACAAGCGATTCATCCAGAAAAGGCTTGCCATCGCGGTCGCGTCTGCGTGCAAGGGCAACCAACGGGCTTTCCGTGGCGCTATAGCGAATGCGCCTGATCCGGTCAGTCGCCCCACCCGATGTTTTTGCCTGAAACAACGACTGAGCTTCGGCAAATCCGACTTCGGTCCCCACCCGCGCCTTGTTTTCCGCTTTTGCGATCAGGTGGCTCAGTGCCGTTCGGCCAGCCGCAGAAATTCTGTACCGTGAAATGCGACCGGGGTTATCGCAGGAAATCCAGTCCTTTAAGGCCAGAGCCTGAGCGATCTCGCAATCGACGACCGCGGTTCTGGTCGCTCCGGCGTTGCCGGTGTCACGAACGACTACCGCTTTGTCCATTTCTTCAGCCACGGCAAGAACCGAACCTGTCTCGCTCAGGCGGCGCAGAATGCGCAATGCCTCTCTTTCGAACGCCTCTTCCTGGGCAGCTTCATCCGCGATCACGACCGAGTCGCCTGCGTCGTCGGGCATGGAAAAATGTGTTTCTGCCAGCGACTGCAACGCCGCATCCACCAAAGGATCGTCACGGCGCATCTCGATACGCCGGATTTGCCGGAGGATGGTTGACGCATGGCAACCTGCCGATCTCGCGATATCGCGGATCGAGCGTCCGGTTTCGGTATGAGCAAGGTATCTTTGCGCCCCCTCTGGAACCCATGCCGGAATGGTGAAAGCCATGTTGTTTTCCATGATTATTTGCCCTCGTCGACAAAACAAAATGTCACTTTTCGCCCTCGGATAGCCGGTTAACCAAATCTAACTAGAGGTCCATTCGTTACTCGTTCGTTAACCGCACAAGGCACGAACCAGATTTGATTCAAAAAGATAAACAGTCGTGAAACCATCGTTCGGAGAGGCTGTCACGCAGGCAACACCCGCTTAGGTTGTGCATTAAATAGTCCGGTAAACCTTCAGACACAGGACACGTAAGATGCAGGACCTGATGACAATGATCTCAACGCTTCACCGCCCACGCATGTTGGCAAGAGCCGCCAATTTCGGAGCGAGAGAGTACAACCGGGACAGGCATTTGCAACGTATTCTGGGATACGGGTCATTGCCGGGTTCAGGTCAGGCCCTACTGCGACTGATGGAGATGGAAAAAGAGGTGAATGAACTGCGCAAAGAAGATGATGCCGCATACTCTCTGGTCCGGCATCTCGACATTCTTATCGCGCTGTTGGGTGAGGCGCGGCTGTATCAAGCCAACCGCGCCCCGGTCCTTCAATAATTAGGAAAACGCATCCGGCATGGAGGCCTTTTTCTCGGCGATATAGGCTTCCAGCGCTGCGGCTGTATCCGGCTCCATATGCGGTTGCTGATAATTCGCCAGCAGGTGTTCAACCCGCACAGAGGCTAGAGCCCGCGTATCACGCGCACCTTCTTCCTGCCAGGTTTCATATGGCTTGTAGTCCAGCAGATCGGACTTCCAGAACGATTCCTTGAAGTTCGCCTGCGTGTGGGCGCATCCTAGATAGTGCCCGCCGGGGCCAACTTCCCGGATCGCATCCATGGCCTGCGCGTTGTCATCATAGGCCACGCCCTTGGCCAGCGAATGCAAAACGCCCAACTGGTCGGCATCCATAACAAATTTCTCGAAGTCGGCCACCAGGCCACCTTCCAGCCAGCCGCAGGCATGCAGCATGAAGTTCACGCCAGCCAACAGACCCATGTTCAGCGAGTTCGCTGTCTCATAAGCCGCCTGCGCATCCGGAAGTTTCGAGCCGCAGAACGACCCTGCGGACCGATACGGCAAGTTCAGACGCCGCGCCAGCTGACCCGCGCCATAGGTGATATGCGAAGCTTCCGGCGTACCGAAGGTCGGCGCGCCAGAATTCATGTCGATCGAGGTCACGAATGCCCCAAAGATCGCGGGAGCACCAGGACGGACGATCTGGCTGTACGCCACACCGGCAAGAACCTCGGCCAGAACCTGGGTCAAAGTACCGGCCACCGAGACCGGCGCCATCGCACCGCCCACAATAAAGGGCGAGATGATGCAGGCCTGATTGTTGCGGGCATAGACTTCCAGCGAGCCCATCATCACATCGTCGAATGTCATCGGCGAGTTTATGTTGGTCAGCGACGTCATCACCGTGTTTTGCTGGACGAATTCCTTACCGAACAGGATTTCGCACATTTCAACCGAATCCTGCGCCCGGCTGGGATCGGTCACCGAGCCCATGAAAGGCTTGTCCGACAGAGTCATATGCGCCTTCAGCATATCCAAATGGCGCTTGTTCACCGGAATGTCGGTCGGTTCACACACCGTACCGCCCGAATGGTGCAGCCACTTGGACATATAGGCAAGTTTCACGAACTTGTTGAAGTCGTCCATCGTCGCGTAACGACGGCCGCCTTGTGCATCGCGCACGAAAGGAGGGCCGTAAACCGGGGCCAGAACCATGTTCCGGCCACCAATCACGACCGACTTCTCGGGGTTGCGGGCATGTTGGGTGAACTCGCTGGGCGCTGTTTTAATCAGCTCACGAGCAAGGCCGCGCGGAATGCGCACGCGTTCACCGTCGATATCCGCACCCGCGTCGCGCCAGCGTTCCAGAGCGGCAGGGTTATCAACAAAGTTAACACCGATCTCTTCCAACACGGTTTCCGCGTTGTTTTCAATGATCTCCAGTGCCTCTTCGTTGAGGATTTCAAAGTTCGGAATGTTGCGTTCGATGTATTTCGCGGTCTCGATACGAACTGCAGTCCGCTCGGCACGGCGGGCAGCGCCACCGCCACCTCTCGCCCTGCGCCGGGTGTTTGCCTCGGTCATGAGAAGATCCCGTGTTGTTGGTTAGATTGAGCGTTTGATACAGGTTTGCCGGGGCGCAAGCATAGGGATTGCGGCACGTTGGGGGGAAAAGCGACATTGCCGCGCGGCAATCCGGCGAACCGGCCGCCAAGGGTGAAATCTGGAATTGGAAAGCGTACCCTTCTGCCCTGTCCATGTGCGCCGACGGAGCCACCGGTGGAAACCCTCGTGTCAAAAATCATTGCAGTGATCTTTTTTGATTCCCGCGCTGGAATCGGACCTCGCTCTTGCGAAATGTGCGGGCTTGCCCTAAGGCGCTGACATGACCCAGACATCCCACGACCGCCTTCTGATCATCGACTTCGGCAGCCAGGTTACGCAGCTTATTGCCCGCCGCCTGCGTGAGCTGAATGTCTATTGCGAAATTCACCCTTACCAGAATGTCACGATGGATTTCGTGCGGGAAATGGCCCCGCGCGCGGTGATCTTCTCGGGCGGGCCGGACAGTGTGACGCGCGAGGGCTCGCCCCGTGCTCCGCAAGAGATTTTTGACTATGGCGTGCCGATTCTGGGCATCTGTTATGGCCAGCAAGTGATGATGCACCAGCTTGGCGGCAAGGTCGAAAGCGGCCATGGCACGGCCGAGTTTGGTCGGGCTTTTGTCACGCCAAAAGACAAACTGGCAATTCTGAACGGCTGGTTTGACGACGGGGATGAACAGGTCTGGATGAGCCACGGCGACCACGTCAGTGAAATCGCACCGGGGTTTCAGGTCTTCGGCACATCGCCTAACGCGCCCTTTGCGATCACAGCCGATCCGTCGCGTCACTTCTATGCCGTGCAATTCCACCCCGAGGTGCACCACACGCCCAAGGGCGCGAAGCTGTATGCGAACTTCGTCAAGCTGGCCGGTTTCAAGGGCGACTGGACCATGGGGGCCTATCGCGAAGAAATGATCCGCAAGATCCGCGAGCAGGTTGGCGACAAGAAGGTCATCTGCGGTTTGTCGGGCGGTGTTGACAGCTCGGTCGCGGCGATCCTGATCCACGAGGCGATTGGGAACCAGTTGACCTGCGTCTTCGTCGACCACGGGCTGTTGCGCAAGAACGAGGCGACAGAAGTCGTCGGCATGTTCCGCGACAACTACAACATCCAGTTGATCCACGCGGACGAATCCGAACTGTTCCTTGGCGAGCTTGAAGGGCAAAGCGACCCGGAAACCAAGCGCAAGATCATCGGTAAGCTGTTCATCGACGTCTTCCAAAAACACGCTGACACCATTGAAGGGGCCGAGTTCCTGGCGCAAGGGACGCTTTATCCGGATGTAATCGAATCGGTGTCATTTTCGGGCGGGCCTTCTGTAACCATCAAATCGCACCACAATGTCGGTGGCTTGCCGGAAAAGATGGGCCTGAAGCTGGTCGAGCCCCTGCGAGAGCTGTTCAAGGATGAGGTTCGCGCGCTTGGCCGCGAACTTGGCCTTCCACAGAGCTTCATCGGACGTCACCCTTTCCCCGGCCCTGGTCTGGCAATCCGCTGCCCCGGTGAAATCACCCGCGAAAAACTGGGCATCTTGCGTGAAGCTGATGCGATCTTTATCGACCAGATCCGTAAACACGGCCTCTATGACGACATCTGGCAGGCTTTTGTTGCCATCTTGCCAGTGCGGACCGTAGGTGTCATGGGCGACGGGCGCACCTATGACTACGCCTGCGCGCTGCGGGCCGTAACATCTGTCGATGGCATGACCGCAGACTACTACCCGTTCAGCCATGAATTCCTGGGCGAAACGGCAACGCGGATCATCAACGAAGTCAAAGGCATCAACCGGTGTACCTATGACATCACATCGAAACCCCCCGGCACCATCGAGTGGGAATGACCGGCGGGTGTCTGCGTAAAACTTAACTGATTGAGCGGCAAAACGCCCTACTCGTTAAAGCCTTTGTACCGGGCAGTCACCTATGCGACCTTGAATCTGGCGCACCTTCGGCGTTTGATTAGCCGGACGAACCTAGTCTGCTTATCATAAGCGCTTGGCTTTGCGGTCTTTTGGCAGCGCGGCCCCGCGACGAACCTGAGGGACGCTCGAAATGAGCCATGCGCAGAAAGACGTAATCAAGGCCGGTCTATGGATGACCGGCGCGATCGCCTCATTCTCTTCCATGGCGGTTGCAGGGCGTGAACTGAGTTCTGCGCATGATACCTTTGAAATCATGATGTATCGCAGCATCGTTGGGTTCGTTGTTGTTGCAACTGTCCTGACTGTGACTCGCAACTGGCAGCAAGTTTCGACGGAACGGCTGGGATTGCACGCCTTACGAAACACCTTACATTTCACGGGGCAAAATCTCTGGTTCTACGCCGTGGCAGTGGCTCCCTTGGCGCAGGTATTCGCGCTGGAGTTCACACAGCCGCTTTGGGTAATCCTGCTCTCGCCGCTGTTTCTGAACGAACGGTTGACGCCGCTCAGGTTGATAGCGGCGCTTATCGGGTTTTCGGGCGTTCTGATCGTCACGCGCCCCGGCGCTGCCCCTTTGAGCCCCGGCCTTATGACAGCCGCCGCATCCGCAGTATTCTTTGCGTTTACAACGATTACCACCAAGAAGCTCACGCGATTTGCCAGCATTGGGTGTATTGTTTTCTGGCTGACTACAATGCAAGCAGTCCTTGGAGCCACAGCCGCTGGCATCGATGGTCAGATTGCGCTTCCGACAATGCAGACCGCTCCCTATCTGATTTTGGTTGGGCTGGCGGGTTTGCTGGCGCATTTCTGTATTACCAATGCCCTATCCATAGCCCCGGCAACCGTGGTCATTCCCTTTGATTTTGCACGTCTTCCGACAATCGCAGTAATCGGGATGCTCCTCTATCATGAACCCATCGACCATTGGGTACTGATCGGCGCTGCCGTCATCTTTACTGGCATTTTCCTGAACATCTGGTCCGAAAATCGTAACAGTTTGGCAACAGTTCAGAACTGTAGTGGCAACAAGTAACGCACCGTCACCAGTTGACCTTAAACTAACTGAAAAGAAAGTATCGCGCATTACACACGGGTAAGCGCTGGACTCACTCAATTCTTCGCCAGGCAAATACTCGAAAAAAGTTCGGGAGGACAGAATGAAAACAACACTACTCGCAACGTGCGCATTGTGCGTTGGAGCAACGGCTGGTTTTGCAGGCGGTCTGGACCGCAGCGGTCAGGGTATCAACCTGATCTTTGAAGAAGGCTCTGCAGTTCAGTTTCGGTTGGGGTATACCGACCCAAGCGTGACCGGCACGATGCCAGACATTTTTGGTACAAACGGCGGCCAACCCATTAGTTCAGGTGAAGTTGCGAACGACTTTTTTACACCGCACCTTGGGTTCAAAACGGCGCTTACCGAAAAGCTTGATTTCGCACTGATCTATGATCAACCCTACGGTGCCGATATTCAGTATGCGGCCGCCTACCCGCTTTCGATCAACCCGGTTAATCCCACAGACCCCCGCGTGTTGCAGGCAACTGCTGACACTGATGCGATTACCGCTTTGCTACGGTACAAATTCGACGGTGGATTCAGTGCGATCGGCGGTATTCGCGCGCAGCGCGTCGAGGCTTCGATTACTGTTCCCATTACCGCAGGCTATCAGGTGAATACTGACGCAGATACCGCATTCGGGTATGTCGTGGGCGTCGCCTGGGAAAAACCTGAGATCGCCGCGCGCGTATCTCTGACCTATAACTCCAAGATCAGCCACGATCTTTCACAGACAGAATCCAGTGCTTTGACCGGAGGGTTGCCTGTAAACACTTCGAGTGAGATTGAAACACCGCAGTCGGTGAATCTGGATTTTCAAACGGGCGTGGCGCCCAAGACATTGTTGTTTGGCTCGATCCGTTGGGTCGACTGGCCACAACTTGTGTATAATCCGCCAAACTATCCGCCGACCAGCAACCTGGTTGACTATGACGACGCCACGTTCACCTACTCGCTGGGTTTGGGTTATCAGTTCTCGGAAGAGTTTTCTGGTGCTGTGACACTGGGCTACGAAACTTCCCAAGGTACGCCGGTTTCGAACCTCGGTCCGACAGATGGGTTCTGGAGCATCGGTCTGGGTGGCACGTATTCGCTTGAGAAGGCAAAAATCTCGGGCGGTGTTCGTTATACCGACATCGGGGATGCCACCGCGAATGGTGCTGGTCCCGCGGCACGTGGTACGTTCACAGGCAACAGCGCCTGGAGCGTTGGTTTCCAGATCACATACGCTCTGAACTGATCTGAGTAATCTTATGTAACTGTAAAGCCCCGCAGTTTCTGCGGGGCTTTTTCGCATGAACCGGGTCGCCGTTGGTTAACATCAATGAAACAGTGCCCGCATGAACGAACAAAAACACCTCTCTCTCCGCGCCTGGGCCGAGCTTTTGCTCCTTGGACTGATCTGGGGCGCCTCCTTTGTTTCCATCCGGGTCGCTCTGGACACGCTTCCCGTGATGACCTCGGTTTTGCATCGCACATTCTGGGCCATGCTGGTTTTGTGGCTGGTAACTTGGATCAGGGGGATCAAAGTGCCGCGCGCGCCCCGTATCTGGGGCACTTTTCTGGTCATGGGGCTGTTGAACAACGTCATCCCCTTCAGCCTGATGGCTTGGGGGCAGCTTTACATTGACACGGGTCTGACGGCGATCCTGAACGCGGCGACTGCGATCTTCGGCGTTTTGATAGCAGCACTGTTTTTTCGCGACGAGCGATTGACAAAAACCCGGCTACTGGGTGTCTGCCTGGGCTTTCTTGGTGTCTCAATCGCGATTGGAGTGCTGAACTTCTTGAGTTTCAGCCTGCAAAGCACCGCTCAGCTTGCAGTGTTGGCCGGAACAGTTTCCTACGCATGTGCCGCGGCTTGGGCTAGGCAGACATTATCGCATCTTCCCCCGGTGATTGCCGCCGCCGGTATGCTGACGGCTTCGACAGTGCTGGTATTGCCAATAACATTAGCAGTTGATGGAGTACCCAGCTTGGCGTTACCCGCAATAACCTGGGTGGCCATCGGGTACTATGCGATTGTCGCAACGGCCGGCGCATATCTGCTTTACTACCGGGTTTTGGCAATGGCCGGCAGTGGCAATCTGATGCTGGTCACACTTGTCATACCTCCGGTCGCTATTGTTCTGGGTGCATTACTGCGCGAAGAGTCCCTGCCCCCAAATGCCTTTCTGGGCTTTGCCGTTCTGGCGATTGGCCTTTTGGTTCTCAATCGTTCGTCCCGGCCCAATTGACGCCGTGCGCTGCCCGATTTAGCTAGGGCAAAAAAGGACAGCGCAAAATGATCTACACCTCAGCCAATGACTGGCGCACGGCAAGCCGAAAGAAAGTGCTGTTCTTTGGCATGTCGGGGTTGGGCAAGACCTATGTATCCAACATCCTCAGAGATTCTGGGAACTGGTTCCACTACTCGATCGATTACCGGATTGGCACGCGCTATATGGGCGAGTACATCACCGACAATGCCAAGGCCGAGGCCATGAAAGTTCCGTTCTTGCGTGAACTGCTGTTGTCGGATTCGATCTATATCGGTTCGAATATTTCATTCGCCAACCTGACACCTGTTGCCGCTTATCTGGGCAAGCCGGGAAACCCCGATCTGGGCGGCTTGGACATGCCGGAGTACCGCCGCAGGCAGGAACAGTTTCGCTTGGCCGAAATTCATGCGCTGCTGGACACCGAATACTTCATCGACCGCGCCGAGCGTCTGTACAAATATCCTCACTTTATCTGCGATACGGGCGGATCCATCTGCGAGTGGGTAGATCCCGAAGACCCAAGGGATCAGGTTTTGTCCGAACTCGCGCGGCACACCCTCATGATCTGGCTGAAGGGTGACGAGGGTCACACAGCCGACCTTGTGCGCCGTTTCGACAAGGCCCCAAAACCCATGTCCTATCAGGCTGATTTCCTGACACGTTCCTGGGCCGAGTATCTGGATCAACACGGCTGTGCAGAGGCCGAGGTCAACCCCGATGATTTTGTCCGCTGGACCTATGCGCAAGCCCTGGCCCATCGTCAGCCCCGATACGAGGCGATGGCAAAGAACTGGGGCGTGACGATTGATGCCAACGACATCGGCAAGATCCGCGATGCGGCCGATTTCGATGAGTTGATCGAACGCACCCTTGAGGCCAGACGCAATAACGCCTAACTACCAGTTTTCCCTAATCTCTTCGAAGTCAGACACATGCCCATCAAAATTCCCTCTGATCTGCCCGCCTTTGACGTCCTGAACAAAGAGGGCGTTATGGTCATGTCCGAGGATCAGGCAATGCGTCAGGATATTCGCCCCCTGCGCATCGGGCTGCTAAATCTGATGCCGAAGAAGATCCAGACGGAAAACCAGTTTGCGCGCCTGATCGGTGCAACCCCATTGCAGATCGAACTGTCATTGATCCGTATGACGGAACATCAGACAAAAACTACTGCCGCCGAGCATATGTCCGAGTTCTATCAGCCTTTTCAGGAGGTCAAGGACCAGAAATTTGACGGCCTGATCATTACTGGCGCGCCGATCGAGCATCTGGAATTCGGTGATGTCACCTATTGGGATGAAATCAGCGAAATCTTCGACTGGACCCAAACCAACGTTCATTCAACCTTTGGTGTTTGCTGGGGAGGGATGGCGATGATCAACCATTTTCATGGTGTTCGAAAGCACATGCTGGATGCCAAGGCCTTTGGCTGTTTCCGCCACCGCAATCTGAACCCTGCATCACCTTTTTTACGTGGGTTCTCTGACGATTGCGTTATCCCGGTCAGCCGCTGGACGGAAATGAAGCAAGATGAGATCGACGCCGCGCAGGGTTTGACGACCCTGCTGGGCAGCGATGATGTGGGCCCTTGTCTGGTCGAAGATCCCAGCCACCGCGCGCTGTATATCTTCAATCATTTTGAGTATGACAGCGACACGCTGAAACAGGAGTATGACCGCGACGTCGCCAATAACACGCCCATCAACGTGCCGATCAACTATTATCCGGATGATGACCCATCCAAGACACCTCAAAACCGTTGGCGCAGTCACGCGCATCTTCTTTACGGAAACTGGATAAACGAAATCTATCAGACGACGCCTTTTGATATGAGCAAAATTGGCCACTAAAACCTTGATATCCTTTAGCCTCATCATTCTGGGCCTTGTCGCTGTGACTGCGTGGCGCAGCGCCCGGAATGAAGCACATGCAGAAGCGGCTTTCCCACCCGAAGGCCAGATTCTTGATGTCGACGGAATCGCGGTTCATGCGGTTGTCATAGGGAATGGGCCGGATGTTGTCCTTCTTCACGGCTCAAGCGGCAACACCCGCGACATGACCTTTGCGCTGGCACCTATTCTGGCGGAAAACTACCGCGTCATCGTTTTTGACCGGCCCGGCCTGGGGTTTTCAGAAAGTTTCAACCCAGACGGTGAAACGATCACGGAACAAGCGGATATCCTGCAAAAAGCTGCTGCCCAGCTTGGGGCGGACAAGCCTGTCGTGGCGGGCCAAAGCTATGGTGGTTCAGTGGCGCTTGCATGGGCGGTCACCAGGACCGACGACCTCTCAGCACTTGTTCTGATCGCACCCGCCGCCATTCCGTGGGAAACGCCGCTGGATGGGTTTAACCAATTAGCGTCTACCACGCTCGGCAATACGCTCGCCCTGCCTCTGATTTCTTCCTTTGTGCCCGATTGGTACGTAACGCGGGCATTGGACAGTGTATTTGCGCCCCAATCGGCCCCCGCTGGATATGCTGAACATTTTGGGCCCGGCCTGACCATCCGGCGCAGTTCCATGCATGCAAATGCCAAGCAACGGGCCAACCTATTGGATGAGATAACCCAATTGCAGCCGCGATACGGTGAGATTTCAGTGCCAACCGAAATCGTTCACGGCACCGCCGACGACACTGTCGGCCTTGAATGGCATTCGCAACGTCTGATCCAGCAAATCCCGCAGGCCGAACTGGTCGCGTTACCGGGGATCGGTCACATGCCGCAGGTTGTCGCAGCGCCCGAGGTTGCTGCCGCAATTGATCGTGCAGTGCAGCGTGCAGGTTTGCGTTAATCCAAGCTCTAATCCATAGTCGGATATGGGTTTTATCGCGAGGTGACATATGGCTCGGACCGAAAAAGGTTCTATCGAGAAGTATTTTCAGGATAGCGCGCCCAAAGCTGTGCGGGATGAGATCGAGAATTCGAAGAAAGGCGATATCCTGAACCCGACCTACCCATATAGCGAGAAGATGAAACCCAAGGACTATGATGAGCAGATGGAACTGCTCCAGATCGAGCTGGTCAAAATGCAGTCTTGGGTCAAGGACACGGCGCAACGGATCGCCATCATCTTCGAAGGCCGCGATGCTGCCGGTAAGGGCGGAACGATCAAACGGTTTCGCGAAAACCTGAACCCGCGCGGAGCGCGCAATGTGGCGCTCAGCAAACCCTCGGAAACTGAACGCAGTCAATGGTACTTTCAGCGCTACATCCCGCACCTGCCTGCAGCCGGCGAGATCGTGTTCTTTGACCGCAGCTGGTACAATCGCGGCGTGGTCGAAAACGTCTTTGGTTTCTGCACCCGGGAAGAGCGCGAGCGGTTCTTTCGTCAGGTTCTGCCGCTTGAAACGGGTCTGGTCAATGATGGCATCAAACTCTTCAAGTTCTGGCTCAATGTCGGGCGCGCTGAGCAACTGAACCGTTTTCTGGCCCGTGAAACCGACCCGTTAAAGCAATGGAAACTCAGCCCGATTGACGTGGCAGGGTTGGACAAGTGGGACGAATACACACAGTCGATTTCGGAAACTCTTACCCGGTCACACTCAGACATATCTCCTTGGACAATAGTCCGGTCCGACGACAAGAAACGCGCCCGTCTTGCAGCAATTCAATCGGTCCTGCACACGCTGGACTATGATGAGAAGGACGCAAAAAGCATTGGTGACATTGATCCCCTGATCTGCGGTGGTCCGGATGTCTGGGAAGCGTAGGTTGCGTTTTCGCCCTGCCCGGCCAAGGCTTTCAAGGGCAAGTGTTGGACGACCGGGTGTATTTGGTCTATCCCCTTGTCTTCCAATACCTAATCGAAGAACCTGAGGCCGGGATGTCGAAACGCGGTTATCATCACGGAAACCTAAAGCAAGCTCTGATCGAGGCAGCCTTGTCCCTGATCGAAGAAAAGGGGCCGACAGGTTTTACGTTATCTGAAGCCGCCAAAACCGCTGGCGTAACACCAGCCGCAGTCTATCGCCATTTTGAAGGGCGCGAAGACCTTATCGCCGAAGCCGCACGGCAGGGATTCGAGATGTTCGCGGACCTGATGCAATACGCTTATGACACAGGCCAACCCTCTGCCCTATCCGCCTTCGAGGCAACCGGGCGGGCCTATCTGGCTTTTGCCCGGAAGAACCCCGGCCACTACATCGCCATGTTTGAAAGCGGAATTTCGTTGAATCGCACCCCAGAATTATCCATGGCCGCCAATCGGGCCAAATCGGTTCTCGAGAAAGCAGCCGCTGACTTGTCGCAACATATTCCACCAGAAAAGCGCCCGCCCGCGTCGATGTTCAGCGCGCACATCTGGGCGATGAGCCATGGCGTGGTCGAATTATACGCGCGCAATACCGGGGCGACGTCTCCCTTCCCCCCGGAAGACCTGCTGGAAAGCGGCATTGGTATCTATCTGCGAGGGCTGGGTCTGATCCCGCAGGACGACTGACACCTTTCAAAAAGTTCGACTGCTTTGCGGTAAGCTCAGCCCGGACGTAACGTTGATAAGATTCATCTCGCCCATTCCCTTTATGTCGACACGTCCCAGGTCCGAGACCTGAAACTCATCAATCAGGGCGTATTTCATCTCTTCCGGCGCAACTATTTTCATAGGATTGGCGAAAATTTGCAGTCGGGACGCGATATTTACCGCCGGACCGAAAACGTCGTAGACGTATTTCTGAATGCCCACGACAGACCCGACTGCGGCCCCCATGCCCAAACCGATCCGGGCCTGCCATTTGTGCGGATGGCTTTCGTTACGGCGTTCGAGATAACGCAGGAAACGTACCGCGCAATGGGCCACTGCAGTCGCATGATCGGGTGTCGGGTCAGGCATGCCTGAGACCGCAAGATATGCGTCACCTATTGTTTTGATCCTTTCACACCCGAATTGTTCAACGATCCTGTCAAACGCCGTGAAAATGTCGTTCAACTCACTCAGGGTCACTGTCGGGTCGGTCTTGGCCGCGAAATCGGTGAAACCCACAAAGTCCAGCATGACCACAGACACCTGCTTGTAGAGCTGCGGAGTGACGACACCGAAGGTTTTGAACTCTTCATAAACAGCCCGTGGCATCAGGTTCAGAAGCAGGCGTTCAACCCGTTCTTTTTCGCGTTCCAGTTCTCGTGTGTTGCGTTCGACCATGGTGGAATAGCTGTCGATCATGCTTTCCAGCTCGCGAATGCGCGTGATGTTCTGGCATTCGACAATCAGAACCTGCTCGGACAATCCGCTTGCCAACGAAACTGCGACCGCAAAGATCAAGGTCCGCCGCTTTGGTTTGATCTGCAACTCAACCGAATATCTCAGGCCCGATTGCTTGACGTCTTCCAGTTCTTTGGGATCAAGGGCAGGCAGAATGTCCGTAAGAGTACTGCCGTTCTCGGGGGTTCCAAACCACTCTGCGAAAGGTCCGTTATGAAACACGAACTGAAGATCCGAGGCGCGCACCACGGCAATGCCGACACCGATGGCGCGTAACAGCTGTTCGTTTATCGCATGAATGCTCATGCCGCGTTTCGGGCGACGATAATTGAACGCTTCCCTTCAATTGCAGCCAGCGCGGTTTTGATATCCTGATCGGACATACCATGCACGCTCAGCGCTTCGCCAAACAGCTCAGCCATCACATCAAATTCGTCGTGTGAAATACCCAGATGCCTGTGAACGGCTTCGATCCTGTCATCACTGAATGACGCCGGTCCGCCAATCAGGGACGATACGAATTTCGTCTGATGATCAATCAGCCGAGGCATGTCGATATCTTCAAAATAATGGCCGATATCATCCGAATCCAACGCCATTTCATAGAAGGTCATCACGACACGGCTGATCGTTTTGAAGCCACCGTATTTGTCATAAAGCGTTTGTGTCACACGAAAACCCAAGCGATACAGAACAAAAACACTATAACTCTATATCAAATTGATATTTTTGTTAATGTTTATGGTGTTTTTTATTTTCCGGTTTACCGGGTATTCTTTTAAGGGAAAGCAATAGCGACCAGGGTACACGATCCTGGGCTTTCGGAAATCTGGCGTGGTTCACGAAACTGCGTTGCACAGCCAAGACGCCGGGGCAGACATAGTTCTCTGTACAAAGGGGCAATGGCGGAGAGACAGGGATTCGAACCCTGGAGACGGTTCCCCGCCTACACACTTTCCAGGCGTGCGCCTTCGACCACTCGGCCACCTCTCCGTGCCGGCGATGTTTGGACCAATGTCATGGAATTTGCAAGGCCCCAATTCGGCGAAATCACGGGAAAGATCAATTAAATCCGGTCGCCTTTCCGGTGCGCCAAACCACCGGAAAGGCTACCCTTCAGCTTTCGGACAGGTCGTCAGAATTCATCGCCAGCGTCGGGGTCCAGATCAGATTCGGTCAGTTCAACTGGCTCTCTTGTCGTCGACTCATCTGCCTTCTGTTTGGACGCAGAACCAGCCGCTTTCACCTTGTTTGAGGTCTGCAAAGCTTCGGGATTACGCAACCAGATATCACGCTGTGCAAACGGCACCTCGATGCCTGCTTCAAGGAAGCGTCGGTTGATTTCGTGGTTCATGTCGGATTTGACGGACAGAACCCAGTTCACATCCCGCAGGATCGCCCTGATTTCAAAATCCAATGCATCCGCTCCAAACCCCTGAAACACCACACTGGGTGCCGGGTTGGCCAAAACCATCGGGTGGTTGTTCGCAACCTCACTCAGGATGGTCTCGACCAGACGCGTATCAGTGCCATATGCGACGCCGACCGGAACAATCACCCTGCCGATTGTATTGCCACGCGTATAGTTGGTGACAACACCGCTGATCAGGTCCGAGTTGGGAATGATCACATCCGATCTGTCGAACGTCTCGATACGGGTCGAGCGGACGGAAATGTCACGCACGTAGCCCATCATCCCGTTCACATCAATCCAGTCACCCTTGGAGATTGGCCGTTCCACCAGAAGGATGATGCCGGACACAAAGTTGGACACAATCGTCTGCAGGCCAAAGCCAATACCGACAGACAGTGCACCAGCAACAATTGCCAGCGATGACAGGTCGAACCCCGCGACCATGATCGCAGCCAACGCAGCCAGAAAGATCCCGATATACCCCGAGCCAGCGACAATCGCATTCTGCCCGCCCGGATCGATGCTGGTTTTGGGCAACAGCGAGTTGCGCAACCCGCTTTGCAACAACCGTGTCAGCGTATATCCGATTGCGAATACAGCGATAAATGTCAGGAAATTGCTGGGCGAGATCATGACACCGCCGATGTCAAAGCCAAGCAGCAGACGTGACCACACCTCTAGCAGGTCCGTTTCACGCGCACCCCAGTATATTGCCAGAACAGGCAGCGCGACGATGGCCAGTGCAAAGCCCACCAAGACTGAAAAAAGAGAGTCGCGCGCAGCGTCGCCCTGCCCTGTGATCCATCCGTATATCTGACTGACGAACCGTTGAAAAATTGCCAGTGCGGCAATCAGAACCAGCGTTTTTACCGCCGGAAACACGATCGCTTCGGCCGCATTGGTATACCCGGCGATTGCCAGAACGGGTGTTGCAATCCCCAGCAGGAACATGGCCTTGCGCAGGAATTCCAACAACTGGCTGAATCCGGCGGCCCGCGTAGACGCCGTCTGGTCCAGCAGGCGGTCGTTCGTTCGGGTCTGCCGCACGCGGAGCAAAAGCAATGCCGTTCCGACGATCACGGGAAAGCTAATAACCGCACGGGTCGCATCCGAGACGTTTTCGATCTGCTGAAACAGAAGCGCCAGTTCGTGCAGGATCAACATCAAAGCCAACAGATCAATGTATATCCGCAATTCGGTAATCCGAGCAGCAGACAGGCGCTTGAATCCTTGTGAAGCGCCAATCACGTAAATCTGTCGGCCAATCCAGTCGTAGAAGAAGGCAATTGCCGCCCAGTAGGGGATTTTTTCCAGCAACAAACTGCCCCGCAGACCCGGAATACCCGAAAGACTGATCGCGGCGATGGCGGCAACGACACCGATCCATGGCAACAGAATCCGCAACAGAGAAATGATGAAGGACCAAACACCAGTGCCCGCTCCGCCCAGCAACCTCAGATAGTCGCCGCCCCGCTCGGACCAACGTTTGCCGAAGATCAGTAAAACCGCGGCCAGGATCACCAGAAACAGGATTCCCAAGCCACGATCACGGATACGTTCTTTCACTACGTCCGAACGCAGGTTGGTAATTGTTTCATTTGTCAGGCTCTGAAGCGCCTCTTTTACGTCTTGCCATGCAGGTCCCCAATATACGGGGTTGATCGGTGACGGCCCGCGCTCAAAGAATTGTTTTGTCTGCCGCGTCCGGATGATCCGATCGATTTCACTGATCAATCCATTTGCGCGGGTATAAGCTTCTTCGGAAATGATGCGCGGCACCCGCAAACTGTTGAGCTGCTCATTAAGATGAGTTCGCAATTTAGCGATGTCTTCAGGTTCGGCCGCGTCCCCTTCGGGTTTCGGACCAAGCGCCTTGATCTGGCTTTCCAGCGTTGCGATACGGTCTGTGTTGGCGCTGCGTGCCTTGTTAAAGTCCTCTCGGTAACCGTTTATTTCAGAACGTAAATTCTCAAACGCAGCGTTTGACGCACGGTTCGCTTCAATCACGGACTCGGCACGATCAGCCGTTTTTATCCAGCCCCGGTAGTACTCACTTTGCCTGTCGGTCAGCTGCGCGACAGCACCGCCTGCGAGCCCGACAAGACACAGGAATACCAGTGTCAGAAACAGGCGAACGTGCCCAGGCATCACACGTCCTCGAAAACGCCGGGAATGCTGCGCGGTGCTTCAGTCATCCAATCCGGCACCGGCAATTCTTTCTCGCGCAGGAAATCCGGGTTGAACAGCTTGGACTGATACCGCGTGCCATAGTCGCAAAGGACAGTCACAATCGTGTGGCCCGGCCCCATTTCCTTGGCCAGACGCACGGCGCCCGCCATGTTGATCGCGGTTGACCCGCCCATAACCAGCCCCTCTTCACGGAGCAGGTCAAAGATATAGGGCAACGCCTCGGTGTCAGTGATCTGATAGGAATGATCCGGCGTGAACCCTTCCAGGTTCTTTGTTATCCGCACCTGTCCGATACCTTCGGCAATCGATCCGCCCTCCATCGCGATTTCACCGGTGGTGTAGTAAGAGTAGAG
Organism: Ruegeria sp. AF1; assembly: GCF_056542125.1. Classification (NCBI taxonomy): domain Bacteria; kingdom Pseudomonadati; phylum Pseudomonadota; class Alphaproteobacteria; order Rhodobacterales; family Roseobacteraceae; genus Ruegeria; species Ruegeria sp. AF1. The sequence continues at coordinate 128,533 of NZ_JBQFZG010000001.1, read as the reverse complement.
ACCCGCACCCATAGGATCGGCCAGACCGATTTTCACACCCTTGGGCTGCAACGCTTCGGCAACCCCGGCCAACGTACCGCCCGACCCGACAGCACAGATAAACCCGTCGACCTTACCTGCTGTTTGTTCCCAGATTTCGGGCCCTGTGGTTTCAACATGGGCCTGACGGTTCGCCACGTTGTCAAACTGGTTGGCCCAGATCGCCCCATTAGGTTCCGTCTGCGCCAATTCCTCGGCCAGACGGCGGGAATAATGCACGAAATTATTGGGGTTGCGATAAGGTGCGGCCGGAACTTGAACCAGTTGTGCACCTGCCAGCCGCAGCATGTCTTTCTTTTCTTCCGACTGGGTCTCCGGGATCACAATCACGGTCTTGAACCCCATTGACGCACCCACCAGCGCCAGGCCAATACCAGTATTGCCTGCGGTGCCTTCCACAATGGTGCCGCCGGGCTTCAAATCGCCCCGCGCAATGGCATCACGGATAATATAGAGTGCAGCACGGTCCTTGACCGATTGACCGGGGTTCATGAATTCGGCTTTGCCGAGAATTTCGCAACCAGTTTCTTCACTGATGCGGCGCAGCCGGATCAACGGTGTTTTTCCTACTGCGTCAGCAAGATCTCGTGCAATGCGCATGATGGCCCCTTGTCGTTTTGTACCATCGAAGATTTACAGCCGCACCGCCGCGACCACAAGCGGGATAGTCACCCGCGCAATCTGTCCCGATGGCGGGCCAGCCAATAAGCCAGAGACACCAATTGTAGATCCTTGAAAACATGACGATCCGTCAAGTCTATGAATTCATCGAACGGCAAGATTTGACTACGGATGTCTTCACCTTCTGTGTCCAGGCCGCCAGTGATTGTGGTGTGTGTCAACTCACCCAGGCCAACATAAAGATACATGAACCCGGTGGAAGATCCGCTCGAGGTATAGGCCCCGCCGGCATATTCCAGCCTATCAAAACGAATACCCGCCTCCTCCATCGCCTCGCGATGCGCGGCCTGTTCGGGTGTCTCGCCCGGATCAATCATCCCGGCCACCGCTTCCCAAAGCCAGGGTTCCGGATCGTTGTTCAGGAAAACCGGCGGTCTGAACTGTTCCACGATCAAAACGGTATCACGGACCGGATCATAGGGCAGAACGCCGACCGCACTGCCCTGCAACAAGCTTCCACGGCGCAGCACCGGACCCATGCTGCCGTCATGCCGCCGGTGTTGCAGATCGATTTCCTCCATCCCGAAATAATCGAGGTACACCCGGTCATGGCGATGCACGATCACGTCTTTTGCGATGTCCCGCGGATCACCGGTTCGCCGCTGCCCGGCCATAATCTTTGACCAGGCACGCGTTTGAGTGGCGCGAATACTGCGGGCCATGACCTGGGGGGCGACCTTCCCAAAATAGGCCATCTCTTCCTCAGCCGCGAGCGTTGTGAGTTCGCCCAATCTGTCCGCCCAGTTCTGAAGCGACCACAAATCACCCGGTCTCCATGCATCGGGTGCCGGAAAAAAGACCTGCGCTTCGGCCTCGGTCCCGTCTTCTAATTCGACTTTCAAAGGCTTCAGATCATAGTCGAAAGACCCTTCGTAATAATCCAGCCTGGCCAGATCCTCAGGCGACAAGTCCTGCACGAGCAACCCTTCGGCACTGGCGCCTTCCGTTTCCAGGATCATCGGGAAATCCTGCCCCTGAACAGAATGGACAGCATGGCCTCGAAGTCGGGCGGGCCGTGCTTTGCTTTCGCTCAGAGGATGACCAAGAACGCGTTCCAACAACGGCAAGTGCCGCAGCGTTCCATAAAAAAACAAATCAGACAAATTCGATCTCTCTTGTAAGGAAACGGATCAGCGCCACGAACGGTTGGCCTGTTCTGTGGCCAGCCCCGAGACAACGGCACCAATCAGGAATGCAATCAGGATTTCCGGATAAATCAGCAGCTTACCGTACTCAATCCCGATTTTGAAAATGGCCAGTATGGCCTCGAACGGGCCACCGTAACGATTGCGCATGGCAAGCCGGAACATTTCATAACAGCCCTGCACGAACAGCGCCCAGAAAATCAGCGAGGCGACACCAGTCAGCCCATTGTTGATCGCAGCAGTCCAACCGCGCCCGGCCCGCTTACCCATGATGCCCCACCCGCAAACCGCACCAAGGGCCATGTTGACCACGGTAAAGTACCCATAATCCTTACCTTCTTCACCGTTTTCGATGATCATGCCAGAGACAATGAAGGCCAGCACGATGAGGCAAACGGCGGCTACGAGACGCGAGGCAGTGGGCATATAACGGTCCGTCAGTTAACTTGCTTTGCTACGGTGATCTGTGTCACATCGCAATTGCGCGTGTCAAAGGCTGCGCCACATGCCGTCAAATAATAATTCCACATGCGGCGAAAACGCTCATCAAACCCCAGATCTGCGATCTGTTCCCATTTTGCGTTGAACGTTTCATACCACCGCCGCAGTGTCAGGTCGTAACTTTTGCCGAATTCTTTCGACTTCACCACATTCAGACCGGCCTGATTGATCTGTTGCCGCAGGATCGAAGGTGATGGGAGCATTCCGCCCGGAAAGATGTATTTCTGAATGAAATCTACACCGTTCTTGTAGTAATCCCAGCGGTGGTCACCCACCGTTATGATTTGCAAGGTCGCTTGTGCCCCCGGCTTCAGTCTCTCACGAACGGTTTCAAAATAAACCGGCCAGTATTTTTGGCCCACCGCCTCGAACATCTCGATTGAGGCGATGCCATCATATTGTCCACGCTCGTCGCGATAATCCTGCAACTTGAACGTCACTTGATCCGAAAGCCCTGCTTTTTCAATACGCTCTTTCGCATATTTAAATTGTTCCTCACTGATCGTAAGGCCGGTTACATGCAGGCCCCGTTCTTTCGCGGCATATTCGGCAAAACCGCCCCATCCGCATCCGATTTCCAGAATGTGGTCGCCGGGTTTGGCCCCCATCTCATCGACAAGGCTGGCGTATTTGGCAGTTTGCGCCTTCTCCAGACTTTCTTGCCCGGTCTCAAAAATGGCACTGGAATAGGTCATCGTGTCATCCAGCCACAAACCGTAGAAGTCGTTACCTAGATCATAGTGGTACGAGATATTCTTCTTCGCCTGCGTCCTGTTATTACGGTGAAGCCAGAACCGCAGCCGTTCATAGGCCTGAACAATAAATTTCCCAGTGAATCCGTCATAGACGGTCTCAGACCCCAAATGGACCAGATCCATGAATGAGCGCAGGTCTGGCGTGCTCCAATGTCCCTCAAGGTAGGCATCAGAAAAACCCAGTTCGCCTTCGCGGATCAGGCGGGCAAAAACATCTCCGTTGTGAATGTCGATCTGGGCGACGGGCCCTGCCTTGGGCCCCTCAGCGCGAAAAGTGCGGCCATCGGGCAATGTAATGTCCAACCGCCCCGACTCCATTCGGGTCAGCATCTTAAAGACCTGGGCGAAATACCTGGGCAAATCCGACTGCCCCTCTGTCGTCGTCAGCACCATCCGCTCTCCCCTCTGCGGTACAGTTATCAGGCTAGGGCGCGATTTTGTTTCTGGCAAGTTTTCAGTTCCTTAGTGGGATTTTCGGCTTTCATACGCACGCAAGGCGCGGTTTCGACCGTCCGCCAGTTTCACGACAGGTTCGGGATAATCCGCCTGCGGACACAGGTTCCATGACCGGGGAACCGCAGCAAAATAAGAAAGCGCAATGTCACTGGGTTTCGTCTGGCCTTCGGCGATCCAGCGCCGCAGGTAAGACCCCTGCGGATCAAACTTTTCCGCCTGCGTTTGAGGGTTGAATATGCGAAAGAAAGGTGCCGCGTCGGGGCCTGACCCAGCAACCCACTGCCAGCCCATGGTGTTACAGGCCGGGTCCCAGTCAATCAGGCAATCCTCGAACCAACTCATCCCGATTTTCCAGTGTGTCATCAGATGTTTGGTCAGGTAGCTGGCAACAATCATCCGGGCCCGATTATGCATACGGCCTGTCACATACATCTGTCGCAGGCCAGCATCGACGACAGGAATTCCGGTTCGGGCCTGCCTCCAGGCGGCAACTTCAGGATGGTGCGGATCGACGTTCCAGGGGAAATCATCCCATTCCGCTTTCCAGTTTTCGGTCAGCAGATGCGGTGAGTGATACATCAGGTGATAGGCAAACTCACGCCAGACCATCTGCCGCAGAAATGCCTCAGTGCCGGGGGTTCCCATCATCGCAGCCTGTTGAACCCTGTGCCAGACTGTACGTGGCCCGATCTCGCCCAATGAAAGGTATTCTGACAGGTTTGATGTTCCTTCCAAATCCAATCGGTCACGGTCAGTGGAATAACGGGGGACATGGTCGAGAAAGTGCTCAAGGCGATCGCGGGCGGCCTGCTCGCCGGGTTGGACATGGGGACGCACGATTGCAGCACCCCGATTCATGTCCGCACCCATCTGCCAGGTGCTAAGTCTGTCACTGGAAGGCCAAGTCGCTGGCGCTGCAAAGCGTGACACCAACGCATCCGGCGCGGGCACGTCCCGCCGCTGAACCGCGCGCCACATAGGGGTGTAGACACGAAACGGCTGGCCCTGTTTTGTTGATACCGTCCAGGGCTCAAAAAGCAAATGACCGGAAAAAGACTTTGCGCATACCCCCAGTTCGGTCAGAGCCGTTTTGATCTGCGTATCGCGTGTGATCGACGCCGGATCATAGGCCCGCGACCAAAAAACAGCCTTTGCGCCCGTCTCTTTAACAAGTGTCTGCAAATGCTCAAGCGCATCTCCACGCCGCAGGATCAGGCGGCTACCCAGCCTCGTCAGAGCGTCGCTAAAGACCTCCAGACCCAGCCCCAACCGCCATTTCGGGGCCGCGCCAAGGTGTCGCACAAGAGGGTCATGAACAAAAACTGGTATGATCGGACGACCGCTTGAGACAGCTGCAGTTAATGCCGGATGGTCCGACAGGCGCAGATCCCGTCGGAACCATAAGATGATCGGAGAATGCTCGTTTTCCATATCCGCCCTGTGGTTTTCTTCATTCTACGAATCCCGGCGGAAAGTGGATTACAAAACGCGTTCAAGCGCCTCCAAAAGCTGATCAACCTCCTGCTGCGAGGTATAATGCGTAAAGCTGACCCGCAAAACGCCCTGTGCCGGATCTACTCCCATCGCTTTCAAGGGGCGCACAGCATAAAAGTCGCCGCCTCCGGCCATAACGCCGTATTGCGCCAGTTCCGCTGCAACAGGTTCAGCCGGGCGGTTCAACGACAGCGCAACGGTCGGCGCGCGCCGGGTGGCGTCTGATGTGCCGATCAGACGCACCGCATTGCGATCCGTTACCGCGTCCAGAACCGGTTGCAGTAAGGACACCTCATGCGCGCGCATCAGATCATGGGCAAATGCACCCTGCTCTGCCGCGCCCATGTCAGGCCCGCCGTGATGAGCACACAGAAGCTCGACGTAATCGGCCATACCTGCACTTGCCGCAATCTGGGCATGATCCGGGCCTGCCGGGGTAAAGCGTTTATACAGAACATCGGCGTTGAAATAATGCGCCTGGTTGGGCAACAACTCTCCTAATGTTCGGCGAATGACCATGCAGCCTTGATGAGGGCCGTACGTTTTATAGGCCGAAAACAGATAGATATCCGGCCCTAGATCGCCAACATTCGGAAACCCGTGCGGGGCATAAGATACGCCGTCCACGCAGACAAATGCGCCTGCAGCGTGGGCAATCGCAGTGATCTCGGTGACCGGGTTAATTTCTCCCACGACATTGGAACAATGCGGGAAACAGACCAGACGCACTTTTTCGTCCAACATGTTTTCCAGATCCTGCGGGTTCAGTGATCCGGTCTCCGGATCGATCTGCCACTCCCGCACCTCAATCCCTGCCTCGGCCAGACGGCGCCAAGGGCCCGAATTTGCCTCGTGATCCTGATTGGTCACGACAATCGCCTCGCCAGGTTTCATCCACTGCCGGAATGCTTGCGCCAAAACATAGGTATTTTGAGTTGTCGAAGGGCCAAAGCTCAGCTCATCGGTTTCAACACCCAGTATGGCGGCCATGCGCGTGCGTGCCTCATCCATCTCTGCGCCTGCAAGACGGCTGGCCTCGTACGGGGCGTAGGGCTGAACCTTTCGCTGTGTATAGAACCGAGTCAGACGGTCGATCACCGGCTTGCAGGTATAAGACCCGCCCGCGTTCTCAAAAAACGCCTGTCCTTTCAGGCTGGGTTCGGAAAAAGCCGGAAACTGTGCCCGAACGAAATTGATATCCAGAGAGCTCATGCCTCATTGCTCCTTAGTTGTGCTGTCATATCAACAAGATGCCCGCTCATGTTTCCGGACATCTCAGAAATCATGGCAGGTCTTCCAGCCCAGCCTGTGCTTGCGTCATGGACTGACGAAACACCGGGCAGCCCTTCACCGCAGAAGGACACCGTTACTTAGACAGCGCCATCCGCGACCGTCAAGCTGAAGCAAAAGAAAAAGCCCCGGCGGGACTGCCAGGGCTGAGTTGCTCATACTCTGGGCCAAGTCTCGTTCGGGCCTCAACCCTGAACCTTGGTATACGTCCCCTCGCCTGCAAGAATACCACGGAAACCACCGGGCTCATCCAGACCGAAGACGATCAGAGGCAGGTTGTTGTCACGCGCCAGCGCGATGGCCGACGCATCCATGACCCGCAAGCGCTTGGCCAGAACGTCGTCATAGGTGACCGTGTCATAGCGCACCGCGTCGGCATGTTGCTTGGGATCCTTGTCGTAAACGCCGTCAACACCGTTCTTGCCCATGAAAATCGCCTCGCATGCCATTTCATTGGCGCGCAATGTCGCCGCGGTGTCGGTGGTGAAATACGGGTTACCGGTTCCGGCAGCAAAGATGCACACCCTTTTCTTTTCAAGGTGCCGCACGGCACGACGGCGGATATAGGGCTCGCACACCTCATCCATCCGAATGGCCGAAATGACCCGGGTGAACACCCCAATCTCTTCCAGGGCAGACTGCATTCCCAGCGCGTTCATCACCGTGGCCAACATCCCCATATAGTCTGCTGTGGTCCGCTCCATACCCTGGGCAGACCCGCTCAGGCCCCGGAAAATGTTTCCGCCACCGATAACCATGCAGATCTCAACGCCCAGATCGTGAACCGATTTCACCTCTTGCGCGATGCGTTGAACTGTCGGCGGGTGCAGGCCAAAGCCCTGATCCCCCATCAATGCCTCTCCTGAAATTTTCAACATGACACGTTTGTATGTGGTTTTCGGGGTTTCGGCAGTTTCAGAAGACGGGGAAAGGCTCATGTTGCGCTCCGGGCTGGCACGGGGTTAATTTCCGGCGCAAAATGAAGCAAAAGCTCCGCAGGTTCAATGCGGTTGGTGAGGATTGAGGCAACCGCATATGACCCGGCGATCAACAGACGCGATATTTCGGCAATTGCCCCCTATTCCTGATGACAAGCCTGTCCTGATTGCAGGGCCGACAGCATCCGGGAAATCAGCGCTGGCACTGGAGATCGCCGAACGCCATGGCGGGGTCATCGTCAATGCCGATGCAAGTCAGGTTTATGATTGTTGGCGCGTGATTTCGGCCCGACCATCTGCCGAAGAAGAAGAACGCGCACCGCATCTGCTCTATGGTCACATCGCCTATGATCAGGATTATTCAGCCGGTCACTGGCTGCGTGAAGTGGTGCCACTGCTGACCGGGAGCCAGCGGCCAATCATCGTCGGCGGCACAGGATTGTATTTCACGGCCCTGACCGAAGGCATGGCCGAGATCCCTGCTACCCCAGTGCAGGTGCGGGCCGAAGCAGACTTACTGACCCTTGCTGATCTTGTTGCCGGGGTTGACGAACAGACTCTGGCTGGTCTGGATATACAGAACCGCGCGCGCGTGCAGCGCGCTTGGGAAGTGCAGCGTGCCACGGGGCGCAGCCTGATGTCCTGGCAGGCCGATACTCCACCGCCAATCTTACGGCTGAAAGATGTGGTTCCAATCGTTTTCGACGTCGACAAAGCGTGGCTTCTGAACCGGATTGAACGCCGTTTTGACCAGATGCTGGAACTGGGCGCAATCGACGAAGTTCGCGCCATGCGGGATCGTTTCGACCCCGTTCTTCCCGCCTGCAAAGCCATTGGTGTGCCAGAGCTTATGGCCTATCTGGATGGAAAACTGACTTTGGATCAGGCCCGTGAAAGGGCCACGATCTCGACCAGGCAATTTGCCAAACGCCAACGCACGTGGTTCCGGGCCAGAATGAAAACATGGAATCACGTTGATTTCTCAAAGTGATATCTGGTGTTGTTCATTCCACAAGATTTGACAACCAAAGTAAACGGATCAACGGAAACGAATTAGTTTTTCGTCTGTTATCAGTGATTTGACACAGAATCTCCGCAAGGATTTCTCCTGACGAAGCGCCACATGACAAAATCCGCGCCAAAGTATCAACACTGCGGGAACGTCGCTTTTGTGCATTTTATGTCGATTCCGAACGTTGACGTTAAGTGAATTCTGGTGCCGAATAGCGGCATGGGGATGCACAGAGTCCAAAAACCGGAACCCTTCTTTCTTTCGACAGGACAAGCCCGTGTCGCTTAGAACAATAACAAATCAACAAAATCAATGTCACAGGGAGACATTTATGACCAATACGGCAATCACCACAGACAAGGTGCACTGGGCGGCCGAGATGCACGCGCAGGAATACCGTGACGGCAAGCTTAGCCGCCGGGAATTTCTGGCCCGCGCGACGGCGCTGGGTGTCGCGGTACCGGCAGCCTATGGATTGATCGGTCTGCAGTCGCCTGCGGCGGCGCAAGAGCCGCAGCGCGGCGGCACCATCCGCTATCAGATGGAAGTGCGCGCGCTCAAAGATCCGCGGACTTATGACTGGACGCAAATTGCTACTTTCACAGCAGGCTGGCTGGAGTACCTCGTCGAATACAACAACGACGGCTCGTTCAAGCCGATGCTGCTGGAAAGCTGGGAAGCCAACGCCGATGCCACCGAATACACATTGAACGTTCGCAAGGGCGTAAAGTGGAACAATGGCGACGATTTCACAGCCGAAGACGTGGCCCGCAACATCGCAGGATGGTGTGACGCTGGTCTGGAAGGCAACTCGATGGCATCGCGTATGGCGTCGCTTATCGACGAAAGCACTCAGCAAGCTGCGGACGGTGCAATCACCGTTGTCGACTCCCATACTGTCAAACTGAAGTGCAACGCGCCTGACATCACGATCATCCCGGGCATGGCGGACTATCCCGCTCCTATCGTTCATAGCAGCTTTGATGCAAACGACATGCTTTCAAACCCGGTCGGCACAGGCTTCATGCTGCCCGACAGCCACGAAGTTGGCGTCAAAGGCGTACTGGTGCGCAACGAAGGCTTCGAATGGTGGGGTTATGAGGCCGGCAAAGGCGGCTATATAGACCGCATCGAGTTCATCGACTACGGCACTGACCCGGCTGCATTCCTTGCGGCTTATGAGGCCGAAGAGATCGACATGAACTGGGAGTCTGTTGGCGAATTCGTCGACATCTTCGACGGCATTGGGCTTGTGCGCTCGGAAATCCCGTCGGGCTTCACCATCGTTATCCGACCGAACCAGTTGGCGGAGGACGAAAACGGTAACAAAATCTACGGCGACAAGCGCGTTCGTCAGGCTTTAGCCATGGCGGTGGACAACGAAGTGTGTCTGGAACTGGGTATGTCGGGTTATGGCATTCCGGCTGACAACTGCCACGTCGGGCCAATGCACCCTGAACATGACTCGGCCGTAACTCGCATTCCGTATGATCCTGCCGGCGCGAAAGCCCTGATGGACGAAGCGGGTATGGGTGACTTTGAGCATGAAGTGCAATCGATCGACGATGACTGGCGTCGTAACACCACAGCTGCGGTTGTAGCGCAACTGAACGACGCTGGCATCAAGGCCAAGCACACAGTTCTGCCGGGATCAACTTTCTGGAACGACTGGACGAAATACGCCTTCTCGTCGACGAACTGGAACCACCGCCCATTGGGCACCCAGGTTCTGGCGCTGGCCTACAAGTCAGGTGTTGCCTGGAATGAATCAGGTTTTGCCAATGCAGAGTTCGACGCCTTGTTGTCTGAAGCAAACTCGATCGCGGACGTAGATAAGCGTCGCGAAGTGATGGCCAAACTGCAGGCGATCATGATCGACGAAGGTGTCACGATCCAACCTTATTGGCGGACTGCGATGCGCCATCATCGCGACAATTTGGTGGGTGTTGAAAAGCATATCGCTGACCTGCCGCAGCTTTATAAGTTCGGCTTTACGTCCTGAGCCAAAACACAAAAGGCCGCGCCACCTCGGCGCGGCCTCTTCTTCCTGAATGCGGCGAACAAATAATAACAGCTAAGCGTGGCGTTCCATGAAACCCGCGCTAGCCGACCCACAGGGGCAAATATGGGACTTTTCATTCTAAGGCGCGTTGGCATCATGCTGTTGACGGCATTGTGTCTGACATTCCTGGTTTTCTTCTTAACCAACCTCTATCCGAACCTCGAAAAGCTGGCGAAAACGCAGGGCAACTTTCGGATGTCGGATGAGCAGGTTGAGAGCTACCTGAACAAAAATGGTTACCTCCAATCCACTCCGATAAAATACGGCGAATGGCTGGGTGTCCTGCCCTCATATCGGTACACGAATGAAGACGGAACCGTTCAGGGAAGATGCATTCTGCCGGGCAAAACCGCCGAGGAATCTCCGAATTTTTGCGGAATCCTGCAAGGGTATTGGGGCTATTCGACCGTCTTCAAAGAAGAGGTTTCGACCGTTGTTGGCAACAGATTGGCTCTGACTGGCCGTCTGATGCTCTGGGTCATGCTGCTGATGGTTCCGTCTGCGTTGATCCTTGGTGTTTTGGCAGGAATGAAAGAAGGATCTGCCACCGACAGGACGTTGTCGACCTTCGCCATCACAACGACGGCGACACCGGAATACGTCTCGGGCGTGATCTTTATCGCCATCTTCACCTCTTCTGCAGTTGGATTGAAGTGGTTCAAGGGTACGGCCACGCAAGCGATGGAGAACCCGACCTTTGAAAACTTCTTCCTGCCGGTCCTGACCATTGCGCTTTATGGGATGGGTTATATTGCCCGGATGACCCGCGCCTCGATGACTGAAGTGATGACCGCCCAATATATCCGGACGGCGCGTCTGAAAGGTGTGTCCTTCCCCAATATCGTCATGAAACATGCGCTGCGTAATGCGCTGATCGCACCGTTCACCGTCATCATGCTGCAATTCCCCTGGCTGCTGAATGGCGTGGTGATCGTCGAGACCCTGTTCAACTACAAGGGCTTCGGCTGGGCGCTGGTTCAGGCCGCGGGCAATAACGACATTCAGCTGTTACTGGCAATTTCGGTCGTGTCGGTCTTTGTGGTGCTGGTGACCCAGCTGATCTCTGATATCGGCTATGTCTACCTCAACCCGCGCATACGCATTTCTTAAGGAGGGTTAGATCATGGAACCACTTACCTGGACCGGCTCTATCGCCTTCCTGAACCCGCTTTTTGCACTTGGCCTTGCGCTGATGCTCTTGTCCATTGCCGTATGGATGCTGGCCAGCATCGTGCTGCCCGAAGACCAGATGACGGTGAACCCGGACGGTACGTTGAGCTCAAGCTCAGGCCTGCGGACACTGATACAATTGGCGCTGCGTTACAGTTTCCTGGCCAGTGTAGGAATCGCACTCGCCTATATTGTGCTAGGCGTTCTGATGGGCACCAGCGCCGGAATAATTGGCGCCATGTCCCAGCAGTTTTTGCCCGTATGGGTGTCTTTGATCATCCTTTATGCCATGTCGATCGCTTTCAAACGCAAGCTTGGCCTCTACGGCAAACTGTTTGACAGTCCAATCGGCATGATTGGCTTTGGCCTTGTGATGTTCTGGGTCTTCACCGGGATTTTCGGCGCGATGGATCTGATCGTTACACATGATCCGCTGTCGCAGGTCTCGGGCATGAAGAACAAAGTGCCAGGGACGCCACTGTCCAATCTGGAGGACGGTCAATACGCCTGGTATCTGCTGGGTGGCGACAACCTGGCCCGCGACGTGTTCAGCCGCATGGTCAAAGGGGCTTGGATTGTTGTTCAGATCGCCCCGCTTGCCACGATATTTGCCTTCATGGTTGGCATCACGCTGGGTCTGCCGGCAGGCTACTACGGTGGTCGGCTGGATACTTTGCTGTCCTTCCTTGCAAACCTGATCCTGGCCTTCCCAGTGATCCTGCTGTTCTATCTGCTGGTCACACCTGAGATCGTTGCGACCGGTGTGCCGAACTACATGGCGGCTGTCTTGTTCGTATTCCCTATCATATTCCTCGGCGTGCTGCTGAACTCACGCTACTATACCAGACCGAACTTCCGAACACCGCTGCTGATCGGAGTTTTGGGGGTTGCAGGTTGGTTCTACCTGTCTCTGATTTCGACCGGTGGCTACATCATCAATACCGACGCCTATCGTATCTGGGGTCTGCCGACCTATCTGGATCTTTTCGATATTCCAGGCGGTATTCTGGTGGTCTTTGTCTCGGTGGTCTTTGTGAATTCGCCCACCGTGTTCCGCATTGTGCGCGGACTGGCGATGGACATCAAAACCCGTGACTATGTGGCGGCAGCACAAACCCGTGGCGAGGGTCCGTGGTACATCATGCTGTGGGAAATCCTGCCCAACGCGCGTGGCCCGCTGATCGTCGATTTCTGCCTGCGCATTGGCTATACCACCATTCTTCTGGGAACCTTAGGTTTCTTTGGGCTGGGCCTGCCGCCCGAAAGCCCTGACTGGGGGTCGACGATCAACGAGGGGCGCAAGCTTTTGTCGATCTACCTGCACCCTGCTCTGCCGCCCGCGCTGGCCTTGTTGACGCTGGTTCTGGGTCTGAACCTGCTGGCCGACGGTTTGCGCGAAGAAAGCCTGAAGGACTGATGTGAAAGCGCCCGGGGGGCCAGCCCCCCGGACCCCCCGAGATATTTTTAGCCAGATGAATGGGATCCCCTCGATCTGGTGAGGAGATACAAGATGAGCAAGATGGCGGATTATGACGGCCCGATCCTTGAGATCGACAAGCTGTCGATTTCCTTCTTTACCCGCCTGCGGGAAATTCCGGCCGTGATGGATTTCTCTGTCAGTGTGCAACCCGGTGAAGCTGTTGGTCTGGTCGGTGAATCTGGTTGCGGTAAATCCACGGTGGCGCTGGGCGTCATGCAGGACCTTGGTAAAAACGGTCGCATCGTTGGCGGTACGATCAAGTTCAAGGGTCGTGATCTGGCGGAAATGAGTTCAGATGAATTGCGCGACATACGCGGCAATGAGATCGCGATGATCTATCAGGAGCCGATGGCCTCGCTGAACCCGGCGATGAAGATCGGCAAGCAGCTGATGGAAGTGCCCATGATTCACGAGGGCGTCAGCGCAGAAGAAGCGTATTCGCGCGCTCTGGAAGTTGTCACCGATGTGCGCCTGCCGGACCCAGAGCGAATGCTCAACTCGTTCCCGCACCAGCTGTCAGGCGGTCAGCAACAGCGGATCGTGATCGCGATGGCACTGATGTCAAAACCGGCGCTGCTGATCCTTGATGAGCCAACGACGGCACTTGACGTGACGGTTGAGGCTGCCGTGGTCGAACTGGTGAAGGATCTGGGTAAGAAATACGGCACTTCGATGCTGTTCATTTCGCACAACCTCGGTCTGGTTCTGGAAACCTGCGACCGGCTTTGCGTCATGTATTCAGGTGAGGCGGTCGAGCGCGGCTCGATCAAGGATGTGTTTGATGAGATGCAGCATCCTTACACGCAGGCCCTGTTCCGGTCGATCCCGCTGCCGGGGGCCGACAAGAATTCGCGCCCGCTGGTGGCTATACCGGGGAACTTTCCTCTACCCCATGAGCGGCCCCCTGGTTGTAATTTCGGCCCGCGCTGCGACTATTTCGAAGAGGGTCGCTGTGACGCCAAGGACATCCTGATGGAGGCAGTGCCCGGAAATGACCGGCACCATACCCGTTGCCTGAAATTCAAAGAGATCGACTGGAACGCACCGATCACGGTGGGTGAACAGAAAGAGAAAGGTGAGATCGGCAGGGTCGTTCTGAAGATGGACAACCTCAAGAAATACTATGAGGTTGCGGCAAACGCCCTGTTCGGCGGTGGCGAAAAGAAGGTTGTGAAAGCAAACGAAACGCTCAGTTTCGAGGCGCATGAATCCGAGACGTTGGCCATCGTGGGCGAATCCGGTTGCGGCAAATCCACGTTCGCCAAAGTTTTGATGGGTCTTGAGACGGCAACGGATGGGCAGATTCTGCTGGACAACCGCAATATCGAACAAGTGCCCATAGAAGAGCGTGACGCAAAGACCGTTGGTGAAGTTCAGATGGTGTTTCAGAACCCGTTCGACACGCTGAACCCTTCGATGACCGTCGGGCGCCAGATCATCCGTGCATTGGAGATCTTCGGTGTTGGCAATTCCGAGGCCGATCGCAAGAAGCGGATGCTGGAACTGCTGGATCTGGTGAAACTTCCGCGCGCCTTTGCAGACAGGATGCCGCGTCAGCTGTCAGGTGGTCAGAAGCAACGCGTTGGTATCGCTCGCGCCTTTGCTGGTGATGCGCGCATCGTGGTGGCCGACGAGCCCGTATCAGCGCTGGACGTTTCCGTGCAAGCTGCGGTGACCGACCTGCTGATGGAAATTCAGCGCGTGCACAAAACCACGTTGCTGTTCATCAGCCATGACCTTTCCATCGTGCGATACCTCAGCGACCGGGTAATGGTGATGTATCTGGGCCACGTGGTCGAGCTGGGCACAACTGACCAGGTTTTTGCACCCCCCTACCACCCTTATACCGAAGCGCTGCTGAGTGCTGTTCCCATCGCCGATACATCGGTCGAAAAGCAGCACATCGTACTGGAGGGTGATATCCCTTCGGCCATGAACCCGCCACCGGGATGCCCGTTCCAGACACGGTGTCGCTGGAAGTCCGAAGTGCCTGACGGTCGCTGTGAGTCGCATGTACCGCCAGTGCAGACATTGGCCGAGGGTCATCAGGTAAAGTGCCACTTGTCCGAAGAGGTGCTGGCACGGATGCAACCCGTGATCAAAGTCGCGGCTGAATAGGTTTGCGGATCTTTACTGGAAAGGGCCGGTCGTTGACCGGCCCTTTCTGTGAGCGCCGCGTGTCACGAGGAGACCGGCGACGCTTGTGAGTGGTGGTTCCCTACAAGACTCTCAGCCGGTCATGACGTTGTTGCCGAAATGCATGAACTCCTGATCCATGCCTGAAATCTCTCCGGCCTCCAGTTTCAGGCTGGCACTGTCAAGCATCTGATAGCTTTTCTGCCCCTTTACCCACTCGTCCGCAGATTGCAGCGTGGTCAGCGTGTAAGACGTGACTTCATTCAGGTAATGGGTTGGGATAATGATCTTGGGCTTTAGCTTGGCCACGATGTCATTACCCTGATCGAAACTCAGGATATGTTGCGACCCGTCTACCGGCAGGGTCAGAACATCGACCTGTCCGACGGCGTCCCAAAACTCCTGCGGTGGGTTATGGCGATTGTCACCCCAGATCAGCGTACGAATGCCGCCTGTTTCCACCAGATAGACCACCATATCCATATGACCCACATTGTTCGGTGGGCAGGCATCGACCCCAAACTCGGCCAGTGCATTGGTCCAGTTGTACCACCCCGGCGCCACGCAGGCATGTTTATCAGCAAAACCGGTGATCCTGATATCGGCGAACTCGAAATTGCCCACCATCCTGTCCAGAACCATGGTCGAGCTTGGGCGTTCGATCGCGTCGTGATCAAAATGCGCGTGGGTCGACAGGGTAATGTCTACCGGAATCTGGGGGAATTCATTGCGGAACCAAAGCCCCCACGCGCCCGACGGGTCATCACGCCAGGGGTCAAGCAGGACCGTTGCGCCGTTGGGCGAAGTGATCTTGATGGCGCAATGGCCATAATAGTCGATACCGACAACTCCGGCACTGGCCTGACCCGTCGATCCCTGCAGGTCAATCACATGGTTATTGTTCCCTGGCTGCAACCAGGCTTGCGATTGCGCTTCGGCCGGTTTCGCCCCCAGCACTGAAGCGGTCGCGCCAACACCGGCAGCACCTGCCGCCATGAAAAATGACCGCCGAGACAAACCCGGTGCCAGATGATCCCTGTCCCCTTTCAGGATGGTCGGCTTCAGATCCTTGCGATCCATATCTATGTACCTCTCTGTTGGACGTGCGCCTTTTTTCCGCACCTCATCCCAAAAGGTAACAAGCTAAAGCACATCGGCTCAGACCGAAAAAATAGGGGTGGAATATGGGGGCAATCCCCATATTCGACATTCACGAAATCGAGAGCAAGTGACTGCGCAGGTTTTTATCCCGGCCCTCAAGTCCAAGTTTTCGGCGAATGTTGTTGCGGTGAAAATCGATTGTCGACGTCTCTCGGGACAGGGCCTTGGCTATGTCCTTCGTGGTTCTCCCAAACATGACCATCTGAGCAATTTCCATTTCTGTCGGGGTCATTGCCGCAAAGGCATCCGTCAACTTGTCAGACAGCGAAGACGTGATCTCGTTCAGGTTCTTCTCGGCCAGCTCAAGATAGACAAACTGCGCCTCATCCCCTGAAAGCTGCGCCCGAACCTTTTCAAGATACGGCAAAACTCTGCTGCGAACCTGCTCGACGATTTCGTGATCCCGGTTCTTGCGGTCATCGTCGAGACTTGAGAGCAATACGCGCAACGCTGTGTTCGTCTCCTGCAGCTCTCGGGTTCGATCCGAAACACGCGTTTCAAGCTGGGCAAGTGTTTCGTTCAGTTTCTCTTCCAACGCGCGTCTCAGATAAACCTCTTGCAACAAAGCCAAATCCGACTCGACCATGCGCGCGAACTGCGCCAACCCCTCACGGAATAACAAGGCCCGCCGGTTCTGTTTACGGTCCAGAACACAGATTGTGCCGAACACCGATCCATCGGGCCATTTCAGCGGTAAGCCGATGTAAAAGGTCATTCCGTGTTCTAGGTCGTCGTTGTCCGCCCAAACCGGATCACATTTGGCGTCTTCGACCACCAACTCTCCGTCACGCTCCAGAACACCCTTACAGTATAGCTTGGGGTTCAACTGGAAACTCAGACCGACCGGATATGGATTCTCGGGGTGATCGGATGTGATCAAAACCGCATGATCCGGCGCGTCGGTTTTCATGATCAGGCTTGCGGGCACGTCGGCCAGTTCTGCGACCAGATCAACAAGTTGCTGCCAGTTTGCCAGCGTTTCTTTGGGAATCTGCGGATGATCAACAGGCATGAGGGGCCTCACCAGTTACTGGGCGATACCCTGTCAGGTTAGTTGGAGGCGTTGCACTGAATCAAGAATACGACACTCTGCAGCGCAGCATCAGTTTCAGCCGCCCCAGATAACCTTCACGTAGTTCTGGGTTTCCTTGTACGGCGGGATCCCACCGTGCTTTTCAACCGCATCAGGACCCGCGTTATAGGCCGCCAGCGCCAAAGGCCACGATTTGAACTTGCGGTACTGCCAAGACAGATATCTGGCACCGCCTTCGAGGTTCTGCTTGGGATCATGCGGGTTTACGCCCAAAAGCTCGGCCGTTTGTGGCATAAGCTGCGCCAATCCCAACGCACCTTTATGTGACTTCGCCTGTGGGTTCCATCCACTTTCCTGCTGCACCAGACGCAAAAAGAGATCTTCAGGGATGTTGTGAAGGCGAGCAACACGCCGTGCGATTTCCAGATATTCTCCACGATATTTTCCTGAATACCGTTTGCTGACCTGATCACGCGTTGTTTTGGGTTTCAGCCGGGCCGAGTCGCGGTACTGGGTTGCCGCACGAGAATCCAGAACCTTCGCCTGTTTCAGGAAGATATCCTTGCGGCTTTTGCTGGACAATGTTTGTGCCTGCACCGGCGCAACGGCCAATACAAGGCAGGCAACGGAAAACCCAGCAACCCAAGAACGCATCTTTGCTTATCCTGCTCGATCAAAACCAGTGGGAGTATAGGTATTCCCGCAAAAAATGAAAGCTTGGTAAATAGTACAGTAAGACTCTTATTCGACAGTGTTGTATCAACTGTTTTCAACCATGATGCAGGCCGTATAGGGTCTCACGAAACTCATTGCGTCAGATTCGGCGCATTTACGCAGAACAGAACGAGGATTTACATGGCGGGTTCAGTCAACAAGGTCATTCTGGTGGGAAATCTTGGCCGCGACCCCGAGGTCCGGTCGTTCCAGAACGGCGGCAAAGTGTGCAACCTGCGCATTGCCACCTCGGAGAACTGGAAAGACCGCAACACAGGTGAGCGGCGCGAACGGACAGAGTGGCATTCGGTTGCCATCTTCTCGGAACCGCTGGCCCGCATCGCCGAGCAATATCTGCGCAAGGGCAGCAAGGTTTATATCGAAGGCCAGCTGGAAACCCGCAAATGGCAGGATCAATCCGGTCAGGATCGGTATACGACCGAGGTTGTCCTACGCCCCTATCGCGGGGAACTGACCCTGCTGGACGGTCGTGGTGAAGGCGGTGGCGGCAGCGGCGGCGGTTATGGTGGTGGCCAGGCCGGTGGCGGTTACGATGACCCCTATGGCGGTCCTTCCAGCTCTGCGGCACCAGCCTCGGGCGGAATCGACGATGACGAGATTCCGTTCTAACCAAAGCGGAGTAACAATATGACATGGTCCTTCTCTCTCGGCCGATTGCTCGGTTCCGAACTGAGGGTCCATGTCACCTTTTTTCTGCTGCTGGCTTGGGTCGGTTTTGCCGCATTCTCGACCGGTGGCCTGCCAGCCGCGATTGAGAACCTTCTCTTTGTTCTGGCCCTGTTTGCCTGCGTTGTCGCGCATGAGTTCGGTCACGCTCTTATGGCGCGGCGCTATGGTATCAAAACCCCCGACATCACCCTTCTGCCCATCGGTGGCCTAGCCCGACTTGAGAGAATGCCGGAAAAACCGATGCAAGAGGTTCTGGTGGCGCTTGCGGGTCCGGCAGTGAATATCGCTATCTTCATTGGCCTTGCCGTGCTTGGTGCAGGGATGCCGCTTGAGACCCTCGCGCAATTGGAATCACCAAATGTGAGAATTTTGGACAAGCTGGCCTATATCAATCTGCTTTTGGCCATCTTCAACTTGATCCCGGCCTTCCCAATGGATGGAGGCCGCGTTTTTCGCGCCCTTCTGTGTTTGCGCATGAATCGCGTCAAAGCCACCCGAATTGCAGCGGTTGGTGGCCAGATTGTCGCTGTCGGGTTTGGATTTCTAGGGCTGAGCTCTGGCAATCCAATTCTGGTATTGATCGCCGTATTCGTGTTCTTTGCAGCGAATGCAGAAAGCCAGGATGTCGCCTTGCGATCCGCGGTCCGCCGTGTTCTGGCTCGTGACGCGATGATCACTGAATTTCATGCCCTGTCCCCCAGCGATACGCTAAGCACAGCTGCGCAAGCCGTCATTCACACCACACAGCACGAGTTTCCGGTACTGGACCCAAATCACACTTTGCTGGGCTTTGTGACACGCGATCGCCTGTTCACCGCTCTGGCAAGCGACCAGCCCAGAACTGCGCCCGCGACCTCGATCATGGATGCTGACGTTCCTACAGTCTTGCTGACAACCGGCCTTGAGGACGTACTGGAACACCTGCACAATGGTGCGCCGGCGATTGCAGTTCTGAGCCATGGCGGTCGTATGATCGGTTACATAACCCGCGAAAACATCGGCGAGCTGATGGTCATTCAGGGTCGTTAACCCCTGCGTCACACCGGGGCGAGAGCGTCCGACAGAACCGATAAAACCGCATCCTTCGGCACATCCGAGGTCACAAAAGCCTGACCAATTCCGCGGGCCAGGATAAACCGCAGCTGGCCGTCCACGACCTTTTTGTCCTGCCCCATCAGATCCACCAGTGACTCGGCACTTGGCAATTCGCCCGGAATATCAGCCGGATCCGTTTTCATACCCATTGCTCGCAGATGCGCACGTACCCGGCTTGGGTCTTCTTGTGAACACAGCCCAAGGCGGGACGAAAGCTCGAACGCAAGTGCACAGCCGATGGCCACGCCCTCGCCATGCAAAAGACGGTCCGAATAACCAGTGGCAGCCTCCAAGGCATGACAGAAGGTGTGTCCCAGATTCAGCAGGGCGCGGTCGCCTTGTTCGGTTTCGTCCCGGGCCACGATATCGGCTTTCATCTGAACCGAGCGGGTTACCGCACGCACCCGCGCGGCCAAGTCACCCGAGGACACGCTTTGCCCGTTCGCCTCAAGCCATTCAAAGAAATCAGCATCCCCAAGCAAGCCGTATTTCACCACCTCGCCATACCCTGAAAGAAAGTCCCTCTGGGTCATGGTCTGCAACACAGATGTATCGGCCAGAACCAGCGATGGCTGATGAAAAGCGCCGATAAGGTTCTTCCCCTGAGGGGCGTTGATCCCTGTTTTCCCTCCGACGGAGCTGTCGACCTGCGCCAGCAAAGACGTGGGGATTTGCACGAACCGAACACCTCGGCGCAGGACGGCTGCGGCAAAGCCGGCAAGATCACCAATTACGCCGCCACCAAGGGCCACAACAACGTCGCTGCGTTCAACCTTTTCAGCCAACAGCCACTCAACCGCGCGTTCGAAATGAGGCCAGCTTTTGGTCGCCTCCCCGGCTGGCAAGGCCAGCGCGGACATTTCGATTCCGGCGGCTTTCAGACCCGCACGTAGTGCGTCCAGATGCAGGCCAGCTACGTTCTCATCTGTCAGGACGGCCACCTTGGGGCGCGCCAATAGCGGTGCAATCCAATCGCCTGCGCGCGCCAGAAGATCCGGACCGATCTCAACGTCATACGACCGGTCTCCAAGTTCAACGTGTACTGTTTGGTGCATTATCTGATTTCCAAAACATCAGGGCGCGCCAATAAGGCGTCGACAACCCGGTCCACCATATTCTCGATCGAAGTTTCGCCATCCGAATCCACGATCAAATCTGCCTCCGCGTAAACCGGAACACGCGCCTCGTAGAGGGCTTTCAATGTCGCATAAGGATCAGCAGTGCGCAGCAGCGGGCGCGTGTCCTTGTGGCGAACTCGGCTCCACAAAACTTTCAGGTCTGCCCGCAGCCAGACAGACGCCCCGCGCAAGGTGATCATACGCCGGTTGTCGGGCTGAAGAAACGCCCCGCCACCCGTTGAAAGGATGCCTTTTTTCTCGTCCAGCAGGCGGCTGATGACCTGTGTTTCCTTGGTGCGAAAAAACGGCTCCCCGTCCCGCTCAAAGATTTCGGGGATGGTCATGTTGGCGGCTGATTCGATTTCGGCATCACTATCCAGAAATGGAACACCCAGACGCGCAGCCAAGGCGCGGCCCACGGCTGTCTTACCAGCCCCCATCATCCCCACCAGAACCACGGTTTTGTGCAGAGCAAATCGGGTCTGCGCGTCCGCTGAGTGCGTGTTATGCTTAATTTCGCTCATTTCACCGTGAATGACGTGATCTTGGGAAAAATGCCAGTTATAACTTGGTCAAAACCAAAAATTGAGGCAGCGTGACGCCATGAGCCGTCTGATCAAATTCCTGATATATGTTCTGTGCCTGACATTCATCGGGCTGGTTGCCTATGCCTATGTCGGTCCATTCTTTGGTGTGGATTTCTCTGCGCCTCAAAGTGAAATTCGCGAGCCGGTTGTACTGGATGTCAACTAAGCAACTGCTTTTGGCAATCACACTGGCCGGGTCGGCACATGCGCAGGAACCCTTATCCGCCATCGAATGGCTGACAGACCCGCCGGAAAACCTGCCGGGAACCGTTCTGCTGGAACCACCGGTCACGCAAGATGGCGCTTTGCCAGAAATTGAAGTGACTTCGCTTGAGGCGCTGTCGCAGCCACTGGGCCTTGTTTCGTCCTCTGTCACTGGCCTGCCCGTCGACCTTTGGCAAGGCAGCGATGCGGATCGCTTGGCCGAACTGATCGCCGACGTCCACGTGCGTGACAACCCGGCGATGCAGCGATTGTTGTTCACGTTACTCTTGTCTGAAACACGCGCGCCGTCAGGGCCTCTGGCCGAAGAAACCCTTTTACTGGCGCGGCTGGATCGGTTGATGCAACTGGGTGCCGCTGATCCGGCGCAATCGCTTGTTCAACTGGCCGGACCTACTGACACGCAAGACCGTTTCAAGCGCTGGTTCGATGCGACGCTCTTGACCGGGGATGAGGATCGCAGTTGTACCGCCCTTATTGCCGAACCGCATCTTTCGCGGGACTATGCGGCTCAGATCTTCTGCAAGGCCCGCCGCGGGGATTGGGCTTCAGCCGCGCTGACCCTTGAGGCAGCGCATGCGCTTGAAATCCTTCCACCCGAGGATCTGGCAGTTCTGGACCGTTTCCTCAGCCCGGAACTGTATGAAGGCGCAGCTTACCTGCCGCAGCCTGAGAACCCTGATCCCCTGACGTTCCGTTTGTTTGAGGCAATTGGCGAACGACTTCCCTCCGCTCCGCTGCCACGGGCGTTTGCCAATGCGGATCTGCGCGATGTCGCAGGTTGGAAGGCACAGATCGAAGCAGCGGAACGGCTTACCCGCATTGGCGCATTAACCCCCAATCAGCTGCTGGGCCTTTATACTGAGCGTGACCCGGCGGCCTCAGGTGCTGTCTGGGATCGGGTGGCCGCCGTTCAGCGTTTTGAAAGCGCGTTAGACACCGGGAACGCGGAAGCGATCGGAAAGACCTTGCAGCCGGTCTGGCAACAGATGCGCGGTGTCGGGCTTGAGGTTCCGTTTGCCGAACTGTTTGCCGAGCGCTTGTCGACTGTCACATTACCGGTTGCTGCCACCGAAAACCTGCGCTGGCGTATTCTGATGCTGTCCGGGCTTTACGAACAGGCCGCCTTGTTAACACCTGACACATCGAACGAAACCCGGTTTCTTGCCGCTTTGGCACAAGGCGATCCCGGGCGCGCGGTGTCCCCGTCCCCTTTGGCTGATGCCGTCGCTCAGGGGTTCGAATGGGCAGCGCCTGTGCCAGGCGACATTGATGCGTTGCTGACCAACGGTCAGTTGGGCGAAGCCATAATTGAAGCCATGCAATTGTTTGCACATGGCGCGCGGGGCAATCTGGTGGACCTGACAGCGGCAATTGCAACATTTCGGCGCGTTGGGCTGGAAGACACCGCGCGACGTGCGGCCCTGTCCCTTTTGATCCTGCAAAAACGTTGATCATGGGCTCTCCGGCATCAGATGCACTGTGGATTTCAACGTTCTTGCAGGCGCAGGCGGCAGAGCTTGGCGCTGCGACCAATACGCTGCTGGCTTATGGGCGCGACCTGAAAGATTTTGCCGAATGGCTGGACCGCAAGAAATCCGGATTTGATCAGGCAGATCGCGACCTGATCGAAGCCTACCTGATCGACTGCGATGCACAGGGCTTGTCACGTTCGACCCGCGCGCGGCGTTTGTCTGCAATAAAGCAGCTGTACCGGTTTGCCTTCGAGGAAGGCTGGCGCGCAGCCAATCCTGCCATTCAGATCAAAGGTCCCGGCCGGCAGAAACGGCTGCCCAAGACGCTGGATGTGCCCGAAGTTGATCGTTTATTGGAGGCCGCCCGAAAAACCGGGAGAACCGAAGCTGACAGGCTAAGAAACACCTGCCTGATGGAGGTTTTGTACGCCACCGGAATGCGGGTGACTGAACTTGTCTCCCTGCCAGTCTCCTCGGCCCGTGGCGATCCCCGGATGCTGCTGGTGCTGGGCAAAGGGGGGAAGGAGCGAATGGTCCCCCTGTCGCCCCCGGCCCGGGATGCGCTGGCCGCGTGGCTGACCGCGCGGGACGAGGCCGAGGATTTGGCCGTGGAAAAAGGCGCTCAACGCTCGCGTTTTCTGTTCCCATCACGCGGTAAGTCCGGTCATCTGACACGGCACAGGTTCTTTTTGCTGGTGAAAGAGCTGGCTGTACGCGGCGGTGTTTCTTCTGAAAAAGTCACACCACACACGCTGCGCCATGCATTCGCTACGCATCTGCTGGCCAATGGTGCTGATCTGA
The DNA here is from genome assembly GCF_056542125.1 of Ruegeria sp. AF1. Classification (NCBI taxonomy): domain Bacteria; kingdom Pseudomonadati; phylum Pseudomonadota; class Alphaproteobacteria; order Rhodobacterales; family Roseobacteraceae; genus Ruegeria; species Ruegeria sp. AF1. The sequence continues at coordinate 104,478 of NZ_JBQFZG010000001.1, read as the reverse complement.
GATCGATCCAGACGTTATTGGGTCATGCAGACGTGGCGACGACCGAAATCTATACGCATGTTCTGGATGAACGTCTGGCGGAACTGGTGTTGCAACATCACCCGCTGAGCAAAGACCGCAATGAGGACAAAGGCTAAGACCTTGATCCAGCGGAGCGACGTCCCCATAACGGATGCAGTACACTAACCTATCAAGGACCAATGGAACCCTTACCTTCTATGATCGACGGCGCATTCTGGTTTACGATCGGCGCTATCCTGTTTCTGCTTATCCTGTCCGGATTTTTCTCGGGCTCGGAAACGGCGCTGACCGCCTCATCAAGGGGGAAACTGCGCGCTCAGGCCGACAAGGGATCGCGCGGGGCTAAAAAGGCGCTGGAAATCACCGACGACAACGAACGTCTGATCGGGTCGGTTCTGCTGGGCAACAACCTCGTCAACATTCTGGCTGCGTCACTGGCGACGGCGTTGTTCACACGTCTTTTTGGCGAAAGCGGCGTGGCATTGGCGACACTGGTCATGACCTTTTTGGTGCTGATCTTTGCCGAAGTTCTGCCCAAGACATACGCCATCACCAATTCCGAAAAGGCCGCTGCGGCCGTTGCGCCGATCATCAGCGTGGTCGTGACGGTGTTTTCGCCTGTCGTCGCAGCCGTGCGGTTGCTGGTGCGTGGCGTATTGCGCTTGTTCGGAGTTCAGATCGATCCTGACAGCAACATTCTGGCCGTGCGCGAAGAAATCGCAGGCGCCCTGCAACTGGGCCATTCAGAAGGTGTTGTTGAAAAAGAAGATCGCGACCGCATCCTCGGCGCGCTGGATCTGGGCGACCGCACGGTGGAAGAGATCATGCTCCACCGTTCCAACATCGAGATGATCGATGCGAACGCCCCACCCGAAGCTATCCTGAGGCAATGCCTTGAAAGCCCTCACACTCGTCTGCCTGTTTTCAGGGACGAGCAGGAGAACATTGTTGGCGTTGTTCACGCCAAGGATTTGTTCCGCGCGATGTATGCGCAGGCTGGCAGCAGTGACGGCGGCACCGACCGTCTGGCCAGCTTTGACATCGGCAAAGTCGCGAATGCCCCTTATTTCGTTCCAGAGACCACAACTCTGGATGACCAGATGCGCGAGTTTCTGCGAATGCACGCTCATTTTGCGCTGGTCGTAGACGAATATGGCTCATTGCGTGGCCTGATCACGCTTGAGGATATTCTCGAAGAAATTGTGGGCGAAATCGCCGATGAATTCGATATCGCCGAAGAGGTGCCGGTCGTGCGGACGGATGATGGCCAATTCCTTGTCGAAGGCGCGATGACCATTCGTGACGCCAATCGTGCGCTGGACTGGTCGCTACCGGATGAAGAGGCCAACACTCTTGCTGGTCTGGTCATCCACGAAGCCCAGATGATCCCGGTTGTTGGGCAAGTATTTTCGTTCCATGGCTTCCGGTTCGAGGTAACAGCACGCGAAGGCAATCGTATCACAGCCCTGAAAGTGCGGCCCTTATAGGGTTTGGACGCAAGACAAAAACGACGCGCTCTGTCGCTCGTATGACAGAATGCTTTTTCGTTGATCTGCACCGTCCTACCAGAAAAGGAGGAGCGGATGAAAAACACATGCCAGGTGGCCGTCATTGGTGGCGGCGTTGTCGGATGTTCGGTTCTTTATCACCTGACCAAGCTTGGGTGGTCGGACGTCATGTTGCTGGAACGGTCCGAACTGACCAGCGGCTCGACCTGGCATGCAGCAGGCGGGTTTCACACCCTCAACGGCGACACCAACATGGCGGCGCTACAGGGCTACACGATCAGGCTGTATAAAGAACTGGAACAGATCACCGGCATGTCCTGTGGCCTGCACCACGTGGGCGGTGTGACACTGGCCGACAATCAGGACCGGTTTGATATGCTGCTGGCCGAACGCGCCAAGCATCGGTTCATGGGGCTTGAGACAGAAATCGTCGGCCCGGAAGAAATCAAAAAGATCGCGCCCATTACGAACATCGACCGAATTATCGGTGCTCTTTACGATCCGCTGGATGGTCATTTGGACCCGTCAGGTACAACCCATGCCTATGCCAAGGCCGCGCGAATGGGCGGTGCTACGATTGAAACCCATTGCATGGTGCGTGAAACCAACCAGCGCCCCGATGGAAGCTGGGATGTCGTCACCGACAAAGGCACAATCCATGCCGAACACATTGTTAATGCGGGCGGGCTTTGGGCACGCGAAGTTGGTGCCATGGCAGGTGTCTATTTTCCCCTGCACCCGATGGAGCATCAATACCTTGTCACAGACGCGATCCCCCAGATCGAAGCGATCATTGATGCGGGTGGCGAGCATCCGCATGTCATGGATCCGGCGGGTGAAAGCTATTTAAGGCAGGAAGGGCGTGGTCTGTGCATCGGGTTCTACGAACAACCCTGCAAGCCTTGGGCAGTAGACGGCACCCCGTGGGACTTCGGGCACGAGTTGCTGCCCGATGACTATGACAAGATCACCGACAGTATCGAATTCGCCTATCGCCGCTTTCCCGTGCTGGCTGAGGCCGGGATAAAATCGGTGATCCATGGGCCGTTTACCTTTGCCCCTGATGGAAACCCGCTGGTCGGCCCTGTACCCGGAATGCGCAACTACTGGTCGGCCTGCGGTGTCATGGCCGGGTTCAGTCAGGGTGGCGGCGTTGGCCTGACGCTGGCGCAGTGGATGATCGAAGGCGAGCCAGAGCGCGATGTGTTTGCCATGGATGTTGCCCGCTTCGGCGACTGGATCAGCCCAGGTTATACCCGCCCCAAAGTCATCGAGAATTATCAAAAACGCTTCAGCGTCGCCTATCCGAACGAAGAACTGCCCGCCGCACGCCCCAACCGCACAACACCAATGTATGACATCTTCAGCGATCTTGGCGCGGTTTGGGGGCAGCAATACGGCCTTGAAGTGCCAAATTATTTTGCGCAGGAAGACGAGCCGGGATTTGAAACGCCGTCCTTCCGCCGCTCGAACGCGTTCGAGGCGACGGGGCGCGAAGTGCGGGCGGTGCGTGAAGCTGTAGGTATCAACGAAGTCCACAATTTCGGCAAATACCGCATCACCGGACCCAATGCTCGGAACTGGTTGGACCAGATCATGGCTGGTCGCATTCCGAAACCCGGTCGGCTGTCTTTGACCCCAATGATGTCGCAAAAAGGCAAGCTAATCGGCGATTTCACGGTTTCCTGCCTGAGTGACACTGAATTCCAGCTTACGGCGTCCTATGGCAGTCAGGCCTTCCACATGCGGTGGTTCCAGCAAAACGCTCAGGACGGTGTAACAATTAAAAACATCAGCGACCGGTTGAACGGTTTCCAGATTGCCGGCCCAAAGGCAACGCAGGTTCTGGCGCTCTGCACCCGAGACGACCTGGCGGATTTCAACTTCCTGACCGTGCGCCGGATGACTGTCGGCATGACCGACTGTATCGTTCAGCGTGTCAGCTATACGGGCGATCTTGGTTATGAAATCTATTGCGACCCCTTAGCGCAGCGTCAGCTTTGGTGGACACTGTGGGAGGCCGGACAACCCCACGGAATTGTTCCGTTCGGAATGCGCGCAATGATGAGCCTGCGGCTGGACAAGTTTTTTGGCTCATGGATGCGAGAGTATTCGCCGGATTACACCGCCGCTGAAACGGGATTGGATCGGTTCATTGCATTCAGCAAAAACACCCGTTTCATCGGCCGCGATACAGCGGAATTAGAACGGGCCAACGGAACCATCCGCCAGTTGGCAGCCTTCGAGGTTGAAACAGACGATGCGGACGTCAACGCCTATGAACCGATCTGGCTGGATGGTTCGGTTGTTGGGTTCTGTACCTCCGGCGGCTACTCTCATTTTGCGCAGAAATCTGTCGCCATGGGCTTTCTGCCGTCCGGGCGCATAGAAGATGGTCTGGAGGTTGAAATCGAGATTCTGGGGCAGATGCGCAAAGCGAAGGTTATCTCGACACCTTTGTTTGACCCAGATGGCACACGCATGAGGGGATGACAGCACACATGACTGACAGCAGTGTGGCGCAATGACCGAAATCCCCATCATCCTGCTTGCTGCCGGTCATTCCAGCCGTATGGGCGGGCTGGACAAGCTTATGCAGCAAATTGATGGCATTCCACTGCTGACCCGTACGGCGACCCTAGCGCGTGGCGTGGCACCTGTCCTTGTCGCCCTGCCACCGCGCCCGCATCCAAGATACGATGCTCTTGCAGGAATGGACGTACAGACCGTTCCCGTACCGGACGCGGCCGAGGGAATGAATGCCAGTTTGCGCACCGCCATAAAACACCTTCCTGTTGATGCACCCTCGGTCATGGTTTTGCTGGCCGACTTACCCGACCTGACCCAGACCGATCTGAGAACGATCTTGAAAGCACGCCAGTTGCATCCCGACAATGTAATCTGGCGCGGAACAACCGCAGATGGTAAGCCCGGGCATCCGGTGATCTTCGATCGGACGCTTTTCAGTCAGCTTTCGGCATTACACGGTGATCACGGCGCGCAGACGGTGGTCCGGTCACAACAAGGTGGCGTATTCCTGCAACCCCTGCCCGGCCAAAACGCGGTTTTGGATCTGGATACGCCGGAAGATTGGGACGCCTGGCGCAAAAAGTGTACTTCTTGAATAAACACGGCCCGGTCGATATCGACCGGGCCGGTGCCCAATACAGGACTACCACTTTCCACAATTCCAAAAGTTTGACCAATAGGTCTTAAAGACACTCTGGTTCCCTAGCCGCTAAACCTAAACAAGACCCCCTCGTTAACACGCCGCTAAAACTTCCGGTAACTGAGTTAGCCGCCAGCGCCCCCTAGCGCTTTTGGCTTCCCCTCACTTGGGCAATTTCATCCTCACTTATCCGATCCTTAGAAACAACGTAAAATTGGAAGAATAGGTTAATTTCGCGTGCCTCGATTTGGCTTTTAGGCAACATAGCACCAAGGCTTGCTCAACCTATAGGCGATCCAAGTCCGGTGCACGTATCATCGATTCGGGATTAAGCGCAAACTTATGCACCCATTCAGCTGCCTATCGGCAAAGTTACAGCGTCAAGCCCGAAGTTTCCCGGACTCGCCCACAACCATTGGAAGAGCAGCATTTTTCCCCACTGTTCAGTGAAAGCATTGTCAACAAAACAATGAAAATTCAACTTTTTTGAAAGTTTGACGTCTGTTTTGGCAACAATCCTCCGATTCGCCTTCGACCTCCTCGGTTAAATCAGCGAATCCTGATCAACGTCCTTCACCACAAAACACCCGCTTTGTGGCAAAATTAAGATTTATTAATTGATCAGTCAGGAAACCCCAATCCTGACAGTGCATCTCATGTCTCAACGCGCAACGGAAATTGCGTGATCAAACCAGGAGACAGAAATGAGCATCCGAAAATCTTCGCTTTTACTTCCCCGCACATCCAACTGGATGGGGGTCAGCGCATTGGGCGCAGCCATGCTGGCCACAACCGCTATACCTTCGATGGCGGATGAAGCGCTTGCCGATCTTGTCGAAACCGTTTCCCCTTCGGTTGTAACCATCATTGCCGAGCAAAAGACCGCCCCAAGCCCCACACAGGGTCAGAATTTTGACTTTGACGGTCACCCGTTTGGGGAATTCTTCAAACGATTTGGTGGGCCTGAAGGGTTCAACATGCCTCAACGCGGTCCGGCACAAGGGCTCGGGTCAGGGTTTGTACTGGATGAAGCCGGTTATATCGTCACCAATCACCATGTGGTGGACAATGCCGCGACTGTAACCGTTCGCCTAAGTGATGACCGGACATTTGAGGCCGAGGTGGTTGGCACCGACCCGCTGACAGACATTGCAGTCTTGAAGATCGATGCAGTCCCGGGCCTGCAAGCCGTCGAACTGGGTGACAGCGATGCAATCCGTGTTGGCGAAGATGTCGTAGCGATCGGCAACCCGTTTGGTTTGAGCTCCACGGTCACTACCGGCATTGTATCGGCTAAAGGTCGCAATATCTCGGACGGGCCATATGCCGAGTTCATTCAAACGGACGCAGCTATCAACAAGGGCAACTCTGGTGGCCCGCTTTTCAACATGGACGGCGAAGTGATTGGTGTAAACTCGGCCATTTATTCCCCCAGTGGCGGATCTGTCGGGCTGGGATTTGCCGTAACCTCGAACATCGTTGAACATATTGCAGCCGATCTACAGGATGACGGGCAGGTCAGCCGTGGGTGGCTGGGTGTTTCGATCCAGAATATCAGCCCGCAGCTTGCGGCGGCGCTGGGTATTGATGCCTCCTCGGGTGCACTGGTGGCAGATGTTGTCGCCGACAGCCCTGCAGATGGCGTCCTGGAACAAGGCGATGTTATCCTGTCTTTCAATGGCGAAGCCGTAGACTCCAGTGGTGACCTGCCTATTCTGGTGGGCACAACCAAGGTCGGCACCGCCAGTAATTTGACCATTCTGCGCGATGGCAAACAGGAAACGGTCACTTTGACCGTTGGCCAGCATCAGGCAGCGGCGGCTCAGTCCGACAGCCCTGTCGAATCTGATGCAGCAGGCACGTCGCTTGGTGTCACAGTGGCCCCGCTGACCGAAACGGTGCGGGCTGAAGCGGGTATTGCTAAAACCGTCGAAGGTGTGGTCGTCACAGACTTGCAACCGGACAGCCCTGCGGCCCGGGCGGGTCTGCAACGCGGTGACGTGATCGTCAAACTGGGCAACCAGGACACGTTCACACCCGAAGCGCTGAAGGCCGCACTGGACAGCGTAAAGACAGACCCGGCACTGGTATTGATCAATCGGGCCGGCAGCCAGATTTTCGTTGCTGTCGAACTGGTCTGACTAACACCATGCGCGCGCCGCTTGATGGGGAGATCCGGCGCGTGCCTCACCCGGCGGACCTGAGTTGTCCGCTGTCCGTCGGGCTTGCCGGGTGCGTGCCCAGCACCCGGCAAGATCGTCAGCAAACCATATGCTTTGTTTGAATTTTGTGTTTAAATCCTTAGGGAAAGGAACCACATCATGAGCCGCCGTCTGTTGATCGTCGAAGATGACGCTGACACCAGGGATTTCATTGCCAAAGGGTTTGGCGAAGAAGGCTATGTGGTCGAAACGGCTGCTGATGGCCGCGAGGGATTGTACCACGCTACGGACGGCGGTTTTGACGCCATTGTGTTGGACAGGATGTTGCCCGGTCTGGACGGTCTGTCCCTGATCAAATCCCTGCGTGCAGCGGGGTTGAAAACACCGGTCTTGATGTTGACGGCCATGAGCGCAGTGGATGAGCGCGTCAAAGGATTGCGATCAGGCGCCGACGATTATCTGGTCAAGCCCTTCTCGTTTCAGGAACTTCATGCGCGGATCGAAGCCTTGTTGCGGCGTCCGCAGGAATCCGAGGAAACGCCGACGCTGACCTGCAAGGATCTTGAAATGGATCTACTGACCCGCAAGGTTACGCGTGACGGCCATGAGATTACGCTGACGCCTCGTGAATTCCAGATCCTTGAGTTCTTTCTACGCCGCAAGAACCGTGTCGTGTCGCGTACCATGCTGCTTGAAGGCGTCTGGGATTATCATTTCGACCCGAACACAAACGTTGTGGATGTTCATATTTCAAAGCTGCGCCGCCAGTTGGATGAAGGCGGAGACATACCTTTGATTGAAACAGTTCGCGGTGCGGGTTACATGATGTCCGATGGATAACCTTCGGCTTTCCCTTAATAATTCAAGAACAAGACTTGTCGCCACCAGCATGGTGCTAAGCACGTTACTGACCGCGTCTGTGCTGGCATTGGTCTATGTGACAGCCAACCGGAGCATCGAATCCGAGACCCGATCGGTCGTGTCCGCCGAACTGACCGGGCTTGCCGATGAATATGAACGGCGCGGGCTGATCGGGCTGATTACAGCGATCGAGCGTCGTCTTCCAAGCGCGTCCGATCGAGACGCGCTGTATCTGCTGGCGGATCGGCAGGGCGTCAAGCTTGTGGGTAACCTGAAAACCTGGCCGGTCAATGTGACCGCCGGAAGCGGTTGGGTCGACCTCGAGTTGCGCAGGGCTGACAATGACCAACTGGTGCCCATCTCGGCCGCTTCGATCCGATTGCCCGGTGGTGAACGCCTTTTGGTGGGACGGGATGCGGCGGCCCGTCAACAATTCGACCGTGTATTGTTCCGATCTCTGGCACTGGCACTAGGAATAGCATTTGTTCTGAGCGTGATCACTGGCTGGCTGTTCACACGTCTGGTGTTTTCACGCCTGTCAGACATCGCAAGCACAGCCGAAAACATCGTTTCCGGCGATCTTTCCAAGAGGATGCCCCTGCGCGGAACCGGGGACGAGTTCGATCAGGTCTCTGGCACGTTGAACAACATGCTCGACAGGATCGAAGAGCTGGTGAGCAATCTGCGCACCACGTCGAACTCTATCGCACATGATTTGCGCTCTCCTTTGTCCCGCCTTCGCCAAAGGGTCGAATCCCTTTCCGAGCCCGGCAAAAGCGATCTGGACCGCGAAATCGACATTGCGCGGGCTACGGGAGAAATCGACCATGTTTTGCGGGTCTTGGGGCAGCTTACCGAAATTTCGCGGGCCGAGGCCGGTCTAGGGCGCGAGCAATTCGAAGACATTGACTTGCAGCAACTGGTTGGAGATGTCGTGGAACTGTATGACCCGGTGGCCGCAGATCAGGACATCCGCCTTGAGGTTACAGGCTCTGCCCCGGCTATTCAGGGGCACCGGCCCCTACTCTCGCAGGCTCTTTCTAATTTGCTGGAAAACGCGATGCGTTATGCACCGGCGGATACCGCAATCACGATCTCTATCGGTACCAAGGACGGATTTGCCCAATTGCGGGTTCGGGACCGTGGTCCGGGTGTTCCGCCCGGAGAGTTGGATCGCCTTCAACTTCCCTTCGTCACACTTGATCCGGCGCGGACGGAACGCAATGCGGGATTGGGGCTCGCGCTGGTTGCCGCGATTTCACATATGCATGGCGGGACATTCGCAGCCCGAAACTGCGACCCAGGTTTGGAAACTACGATCAATCTGGCAATTCAGAGTTAATCCGGCAGTCCGTTTATCGCCAATACCTTGTTTTTGTACCGTTTATCCCCTGTAACTTCCGCACCGAACCAACCCGGCGGGACATAGGCATTTGCGTCTTCACTGGTATGGAACTCAACCTCAACCAAACGCAGGGGTTCCAGACCGCCTGAAAAAACATCCAGCTCGAACTGGTGGCCGTCTGGCATTAGATCCGTGTAACGCACCTTCTCGACCCGGCGACCTTTGGTTTCCGGCCAGAAGGTTTCAAACTGGTCTCGGGTTATCTCTGCCTCACGCTCAACACGTACAAGATCACCGCCGCCTTTTAAGGTCAGGAAAAACACATTGTTCTTTTGTCGAAGGCGCAATTCGGTCGAGTCCTCCGGCGCGGTGAGGTACCCCTGACGCACCTCTGCTTTTTCTGCGCGGCTCAGGTTCGGCAACCTTGCCACCAGAAACTTGCGTTCAATTTCTTTGCTCATCAGGGTGCCCCCGCTCTTTCTTCCAGCTCATCAAACAGCGCCCGATATGCCGCACCAGCAGCGCTACGACCTGCGTAAGTACAGACAGGGCCCCGATATTGCCCCATCTTTTCGACATCCGCAGCGAAAGGCACAACCGCGTGTAAAATGCGCTTGGGATGCTGGGCGCGCATTGAAACCATCGTTTCCCGATGCAACAACTTCCGGTTCTGCACCATCGAAAAGAACGCCCGCAGCTTCTTCTTACGCAGCCCGTGTTTGTCGAAAAAGCCAACCAGCTGATCGAATGACCGCTCGGACAGGGTTGTGGGAATGATCGGAACAACGATTTCATCAGCGGCCCGAAAGATATTCTCGGACAAGGTGGAAAAATTGGGCGGACAATCCAGAAGAACCAGATCATAGTCACTGCCAGCCGCCGACAATGCCCTTTTCAGACGCGAGCGTTTGTTCCGCATGCGCGACAGGAAGATATCAAAGTCGCGGAAAGTCAGGTTTGCGGGCAGAACGTCCAACCCGTCAAAATCACTTGCCCGGATGGCTTTGGTAAACCGCTCCACATCCTCAAAAAAACGGGCATCCGTCAGTTTTTTTGACGGCTTCACCCGAAAATAGAACCCGGACGCCCCCTGAGGATCGAGATCGCATAGCAAAACTTTTTGGCCAGCCTGCGCATAGGCATAGGCCAGGTTCACCGAAGTAGCGGTTTTTCCGACACCGCCCTTATTGCTGTAACAGGCAATGATCTTCATTCCCTACTCCTTTTTGTGGTGAAACAGACTGCGGAACATGTGCCGGATTTCTTGCCCGTCGAACTGAAGGAAGCTTGCGACAACGCGTTTTCTTTCGGTCTTCTGACGTTGATCAAGCACAGCGATTAGGCCGCCCACGGACAAACCGATCTGCGCGTTTACGTGGCCTTGCGTATCGGCGTGCGACGCTACAAAGGTCAGCAACGCGTCTTGCTGCACAGAATAGTCGTTGAACAAACCAAGATTATCCTGAAGTTTTTTCAACGGTTTAAGGATCGTTCTCAATCCGTTCGCATCGAAGAGCGGGGCAAACAATTCCATCAGATATCTTAGTTTTTTGCATTCGATACGAAGCTCATGCACCGTCTTGTCTGGCGTATCATCGCTTATGCCGCGCGCCAGTTTGCACATCTTGCGATAATGCTTCCAGATCAGCGCGCAGGCATAGTCATACGTGCCGCGATGCGCGTTTGGTCCGAGGTCCAAGTGATCAGTACTGGTGAACATTGCGGTCAGGTCGGTCATGGACGTCGTGTAGTCGGCGCTGCGCAACCAGCGAGATAGGCGCAGTTGCTCTTGTGTACGTTCCGTTTGAAACTGATCAAACATCTCGGACAGTCCTGCGTGAAGGCTCGGCGGGATAAGATTGAAATACTTGTCTTTTTTCAGAAGGTAGACATCCAAATCACGCAGAGGTCCCGTGGGGGCCATAAGATCGGAAAAGAGCCGCTTCAGTTCGGCCGTCTGGGCCTCGGACAACACACCCTTGAACAGGCTGATCACTGACCTGATCTTGCGCAACGAAACCCGGTAATCGTGCAAAAACTCGGTGTCGATATCAGCGATCATGCCCTCCTCATTTTGCCGTGCAACCCTCAGATATATTTGAACGATTTTCGCAGCGACTTCGCTGCAAGGATCTGCTTGACCGAACTTTATTTCAGGCTTGGCCTGATAGGGAACCATGTCTGGAAACAGACTGGGATAGACCGTTTCAACGTCACGAACACCGCCCGAAACGCGATCGAGAGCGGAACGGACCAACTGATAGGCCTTCTTATACCCGCGCAACTGCTGAATTCGTACAATGGTTGCCTGCCCTGATGGCGTCGACATGTACGTTAAAGTTCCCCTGACTTTTGTCTTTTGCAGATCATCAAGCACGGCGAAGGTCTTTGCCTCGATCTCTCCAACACCAATCTGCGTCAGCGCCCGTAGTTCAGGAAAGTCGCTCAGCGCCTTCTGAACCGGCCCTTCTGGCAAGTCCCGTGCAAACCGCAGATGCCCCGAGTGCTGCTGAGACAAAGGGCCGTGGTCCTTCCGCAGCAGGTGCAACACCCCGCCAGTATCGATCAAAGCACGACCCGAGGCGCGCAGTGACTGATCGTGACAATCCAGCAATGCGAAAGCTGCGACGGGGCTATCGGGTGAAACTTTTTGGGAAAACCCGGCAATGGCATTTGCCAGAGCCGTTTCGTCAATCCTCGCTGGGAAAATGAACTGATCGCTTGACGATCTGGTCATGATACGCCTTTCCAGTTCAACTTCAGAAACCCCTTTACAGGTTTCTCAACGATCATATGCGCGCGCCCCTTGTTTGGTTTGGTTGCTCCAACGCCATCCAAGGTTCTCCTTTTCAGTCTCGGCTGAACCCGAAAGGACATCAAGGCATTATGCCTGCGACCGAGTGTAATCACGGGGTGACAGGCCTCGGGTGCCGAAGTAAGACACCGCTATGAGCGAACCAGTATCTTCGATCCGAAACCTTGGCCCCGCCTTTGAACAGGCCTGCGCACGTGCTGGTATTCATTCGGCTGAGGCGCTGCGAGAACTGGGGCCGGACGAAGCCTATGCCCGCCTGTTGCGCGCCGGCACCAGGGCGCATTTCATCGGATATTATGTTCTGGTGATGGGATTGCAGGGCCGCCCGTGGAACGATTGCAAGGGCGACGAGAAGAAAGCCCTGCGCGAAAGGTTCGACGCAATCAAAGCTGGTAACGGTGCTGCTCCGGAAAACCAGATGATTGCAGATCTGGACGCCATCGGAGTTCGTGTTGCACCAAAGGACTTAAAGCAGCTCTGAACGAATAAGGCCGCACCCAACCAAGGATGCGGCCCCTGTTTGTCACCAATGGCTGTGGCTTAACCGACCAGTTCAATGCCCGAGAAGAAGTATGCGATTTCAACCGCTGCGGTTTCCGGTGCGTCCGAACCGTGGACCGAGTTTTCACCGACCGATTCCGCGAATTCAGCGCGGATGGTGCCGGGGGCTGCGTCCGCAGGGTTCGTTGCGCCCATGACTTCACGGTTCTTTGCAATGGCGCCTTCGCCTTCCAGAACCTGAACAACAACCGGAGCCGACGACATGAATTCGCACAGTTCGTCATAGAACGGACGTTCGGCATGAACGTCATAGAACTTGCCAGCCTGAGCTTTGGTCATGTGAATGCGCTTTTGCGCCACGATGCGCAGGCCTGCTTCTTCGAACTTGGCGTTGATCTTGCCGGTCAGGTTGCGGCGGGTTGCATCGGGTTTGATGATCGAGAATGTGCGTTCCAGTGCCATATCGGCCTCTCCTTATAATGTGACGCGGGATCCGCGCCGAAATCCATCGCGCGCCGGGTATCACGGTCTTTGATCCATGAAAAGTGTAATGATGCCTTGCCGGTGGCTTTGCAGTTCAGATTGTTTCTGGCAAAGGGTCGACACGGTCCAGTCGACGAACGTAAAGCACCGCCATCAAGCCGGCAAAGCTACAGGCCCACATCATGCCCAGTACCAGATACGGCCCGTTTTCGGGGCTGACGAACGCGCCGGTCATTGAGGTCAGAACAGCTCCCAAAGCCACGATCATTGCCCCCGACAGCCCTGCCGCGCTACCTGCCAGCCCGGGGCGTACCGACATGACACCGGCCGCGGCATTGGCATTGGTCAAACCGTTGCCAAAGCCGACACAGATTGCCGAACCGAAGAAGACCCAGACCGATCCCAGATCAGCGAGAAACAGCATCAATCCGCAGAACGGGCCAGTTGAGGCCACGATCCGCCCCGACAATATCATTGTCGTCAGGCGCGTCCGGGCCGCAATCCGACCGGTGACAAAATTGCCAACCATGAACCCGCCGGTGATGATGCCAATCCCCAGCCCCAGCGTTGCTGGGCTCAGGTCGAACCACGCTGCGGCAACCAGCGGCGCACCGGTGATAAAGCTGTAGAACCCCCCAATCGAAAACGCCGCGCATAGGGCATAACCCCAGAACCTGCGGGCACGGAACAGGTGTGGGTATTCGCGCAGTTGGGCACCAAATGTGGACGAGCGGTTCGTGTTGGTTTCGCCCAGGTCGAACCAAAGCAGCACCAGCAACCCTGCTCCAAGCAACGAGTACAGGACAAACCCCGAACGCCAACCGAAAAGCATATCCAGCGCCCCACCCAACATCGGCCCAAGCATCGGGGCTAAGGCCATGGCCATCGCGACGTAACCGAGTTTGCTTGCCGCCTCATTCGGTGCGTAACGGTCTCTGATCGACGCGCTGGACAGGACCGAGCCGGCGACAACAGCAGCCTGAAGCAGGCGGAAGCCAAGAAAAACCCAGATCGATCCGGCCAGTGTGCATCCGATCGACGCAAGGACAAATATTGATATACAAATCAAAAGGATAGGTCTGCGCCCAAAGCGATCCGATAACGGGCCCATGATCAGTTGCAACACTGCCGAAACCGCCAGATACCCCGCGACCGACAGGTTCATCAGGCCGTAATCCACCGTGAAGTCTTCACTCATATGCGCCAGCGACGGCAGGAACATGTTGAGCGTCAGCACAGACAGCGCCGTAGCAAAGATCAATGTGATCAGGGATGGAGGTGTCCGGGCCGCGCGCATGTGAAAAACCGCTTCAAAAAGCAAACGAGACAGCGCTAACACATTGCTTGATGCTTGAAAATGCCAAGCCGCTGGCGGCGGCATCACACCTCTGCTAAGAGCGCCTCATGTTACGGATCGAAGACATCACCTATGCCGTTGAAGGCCGCCCATTGTTTGATGGCGCCAGCGCAACCGTACCAGACGGTCACAAGGTTGGCCTTGTGGGCCGGAATGGCACGGGAAAGACCACGCTTTTTCGCCTGATCCGCGGGGAACTGGCGCTGGAATCGGGGAATATTGCGGTCCCCAAGCGCGCCCGCATTGGCGGGGTCGCGCAGGAGGTCCCATCATCCAACGTTTCGCTGATCGACACTGTTCTAGCCGCTGATACCGAACGCAGCGCCCTGATGACCGAGGCTGGCGACGCAACGGATCCCACGCGAATTGCCGAAATCCAGACCCGGCTGGCCGATATCGACGCCTGGTCGGCCGAGGCCCGCGCGGCCTCAATCCTCAAGGGGTTGGGGTTTGACGACGCAGACCAATTGCGCCCCTGTTCGGATTTTTCGGGTGGCTGGCGGATGCGCGTGGCCTTGGCGGCGGTTCTGTTCTCACAACCGGATTTGTTGCTGTTGGACGAACCGACCAACTATCTGGACCTTGAAGGCGCGTTGTGGCTCGAAAGCTATCTGGCCAGGTATCCACATACGGTCATAATCATCAGCCATGACCGGGGCCTGCTGAACCGTGCCGTAGGGTCGATCCTGCATCTGGAGGATCGCAAACTCACCTATTACGCCGTGCCATATGACAAATTCGCTGAACGGAGGGCGGAACGTCTGGCACAGGCAGAATCCGAAAACGCCAAAGCCAAGGCGCGCATCGCTCATTTGCAGAGCTTCGTGGATCGGTTTCGATACAAGGCATCCAAGGCCGTTCAGGCCCAATCGCGCCTGAAAATGATCGAACGCATCCAGTTGGTCTCAACCCCGCAAGAGGCCGCGCTGCGTGCGTTTTCCTTCCCCGAACCCGAGGAACTGTCGCCACCGATCATCCAGATTGAAGGCGGTGTGACCGGTTATGGCGAAACCGAAGTACTGCGCCGCCTGAACCTGCGCATCGATCAGGATGACCGTATTGCGCTGTTGGGCAAGAACGGTCAGGGCAAATCTACCCTGTCCAAACTGTTGTCAGACCGGCTGCCCTTGATGGCTGGCAAGATGACCCGCAGCAACAAGCTGCGCATCGGGTATTTCGCTCAGCATCAGGTGGACGAGCTTTATGTGAACGAAACGCCACTGGACCACCTGCGCCGCCTGCGCCCGGACGAGGCGCCGGGCAAGTGGCGCTCGCGTCTGGCGGGGTTCGGCCTGAACGCGGCTCAGGCGGAAACCGAGGTTGGCCGCCTGTCGGGTGGGCAGAAGGCGCGCCTGTCGCTGCTGCTGGCAACCATCGACGCACCACATATGCTGATCCTCGACGAGCCGACGAACCATCTGGATATCGAAAGCCGTGAGGCGCTGGTCGAAGCGCTGACCGCCTATTCGGGTGCTGTCGTGCTGGTCAGCCACGACATGCACCTGCTGTCGCTTGTTGCCGATCGGTTGTGGCTGGTCTCGGACGGTACGGTCAAATCTTATGACAGTGACCTTGAATCCTATCGTGCCCTATTGCTGGCGCGTGACAAACCGGTGAAAGAAAAGCCACAAACAGAGAAGCCCAAACGCGCCTCGCGCGATACCATGCTGGCATTGCGGGCGGACCTGCGCAAATGCGAGGACCGGGTCGAGAAACTGACAGAGATGCACGACAAGCTCGCGGCAAAACTGGCCGACCCGACGCTTTACGAAGACGACAAGATCAACGATCTGGAAATCTGGAATCGCAAATTCGCCGAGGTGGTCGAGGCTATGCAAAAAGCAGAAGCGCTTTGGATCGCCGCTGCTGAGCGACTGGAACAGGCAGAAACGGTATGAGCGATCCTGTCGTTGAAACCAAAGCAATGATCGCGGGAATGCATCCCGAAATTCAACCCGGAGAATTCGCATTTGTAGTCTGGCCCGAAGATATGGACTGGCCCGACGGGACACGCGCCAGTTACGTCGAGGCCGAAGGGCTGTCTTTAGTCGTTCCGATCAATTGCGCACCAAAAGAGGCGGTCGCTATGCGCTGTATCACGCTTCAGGTGCACTCCTCGCTGGAAGGCGTGGGTCTGACCGCTGCAGTCTCGGGGGCGTTGGCACAGGCCGGAATTCCGGCAAACATGGTCGCGGGCTATCACCACGATCATGTTTATGTTCCCTCCGGACTGGCCGAAGACGCCCTGAGAATTTTGAAACATCTGCAACAGAGTAGCAAAGAGTGATTGACACCGCATTTCTGATCACCGCGTTCACAACGCTTTTCGTGGTTCTTGATCCACCGGCGCAAACGCCGATTTTTGTGGCCCTGACCCAGAACATGGATTGGCACACGCGCCGCTCTGTCGCTGTTCGCGCGTGCCTGACTGCTGGCGGCATTCTGGCGATGTTCGCGGCCTTCGGCGAAGCGCTGCTGGGATTTGTCGGCATCTCGATGGAGGCGTTTCGTGTTGCGGGGGGTGTTTTGCTGTTTCTGACCGCGCTCGATATGCTGTTTGAACGCCGGACCAAACGTCGTGAAAACAGCGCCGAAGAGGAAGAACATCCGGACCCGTCTGTGTTTCCACTGGGTATCCCACTGATTGCAGGGCCCGGTGCGATTGCCACTATGATCCTGCTGGCCGGTCAACATCCCGGCATTCAGGGCCTGGCCGTGGTCATCGGCGTTATGCTGGTCGTTCTGGCAATGGTTTTTGTGATGTATCTTTCATCAGGGGCCGTGGCACGGCTTTTGGGGAAAACCGGATTGAACGTGTTGACCCGGCTTCTTGGGATGCTGCTGGCTGCATTGTCTGTTCAGTTCATTCTCGATGGCCTCAAGGCCTTTGGATTTGCATCTTAAATCCCCATATTCACAAGGTTAGAGGGATTTCCGGGTAACCGCATGGACAGTTTCGACATTGGACGCCTGATCTATCTGGCCCTGCTGGGGGCGGCGCTGCTGATGTGGTTTGTCACGCATAATCGGCAGTCGCTTAGCAAGACATTCCAGCAGGTTATGGCATGGGTGTTCATATTCGTCGGGGTCATCGCACTGGTCGGCCTGTGGGAGGATATTCGCTCCTCGGTCGGTCCCGCACCGCAGATGAGTGTCACCGGAAACTCGGTTGAGGTTCCCCGCGCCTATGACGGCCATTATTACCTTCCGGTTCTGGTGAATGGTGAGCTGATTACCTTTCTTGTCGACACCGGTGCCAGCCAGATCGTGTTGAACGCGCAGGATGCCAAACGGGCAGGCATTGATCCCGATCAGCTGAGTTATTTCGGGCGCGCCTTGACTGCAAACGGTGAGGTGCGTACCGCGCCGGTGCGGCTTGAGACCCTGACGATAGGACCCATTACGGATCAGAACGTTTCGGCCTGGGTCAACGAGGGTGAGCTGGATAAATCGCTTTTGGGGATGGAATATCTGCACCGTTTTTCAAGCATTCAGTTTGCGGATGGCAAGCTGATCTTGTCTCGTTAATGCTCCTCACCTCTTGAGAACAAAAGTGGAACATGATAGCTTGCAGGTATGTCTGCTCAGCTTCTTGGCCACAAACCTGCGCGTCAGGTACCGGGGGTAAATCTCCATTCGCAGATCACCCTGCAACCGGGCCGCATGCACGAGGCTTGCGGCCCCGCCCGGCGCAGCTTTGCCATCTGGCTGGCCGGTCAGACACAGGGGCCCGTGCTGTGGATTTCCCCCGCGTGGGAGCCCGCCCAACTGAATCCCGACGGAATGATGGCCTTTGCTGATCCGGCGCGTTTTCTGTTCGTCCATCCCACCCGCGCCGAAGATCTGCTATGGTGTATTGAAGAGGCGCTGCGCAGCGGAGCCATCCCGCTGATCATAGGCGACCTGCCCGGCGCGCCGGGGCTGACACCAGTGCGGCGGATGCATCTGGCCGCAGAACAAGGCGGCACGATGGGCCATGCCCCGCTTGGCCTGCTGCTGACGCCCGGTGATGGCGGCGCACAAGGGGTTGAGACACGCTGGCACATAGCCGCCGCCCATCAGGGGGATGCCAGGCACTGGACCCTGACCCGCCGCCGCGCCCGCGCCCTGCCCCCGGTCAGCTGGCAAGCCACTCAGACCGCTGCCCGCACCGGTCTGCACCTGAAACGCATTGAAACAGAGGACATTCTGACGTGAAGCCGCAAGGATCACGCAAGATGTGACTGGCCAAACTCCGGATCGCACCCTAGCGTCGCCGCATGAGCCATCCGATCCATGACAGCCGCTATTCCTGGATACGCCTTCTGATCACGCTCGCCATCGCAACTGTGGCGAATGTGGGAATGTGGGCTGTAATCGTGGTCATGCCCGCCGTCGAAGCAGAATTCAGCGCCGGTCGCGCCGAAGCCTCGATGCCATATACACTTACGATGATTGGATTTGCGCTGGGCAATATGTGGCTGGGGCAACTGGTGGACCGGCTGGGTGTGACACGCGCCCTGATCGGCGCTGCTGTTTTAAGCGCCTTCAGTTATCTATTGGCAACGCTGGCCCCGAATATAACGCTACTATCCGCGGCGCATCTGCTGGTCGGGCTGGGAACATCGATCGGATTTGGGCCCTTGATCGCCGATATCTCGCACTGGTTCATGAAACGGCGTGGAATCGCCGTCGCACTGGTGGCCAGCGGGAATTACCTGTCTGGGGCAATCTGGCCTACTCTGCTGTCCGGTATTCTGGCACGCGACGGCTGGCAACAGGTCTATCTGACATTGGCGGCTCTGACGTTGCTGGTTGTCATCCCCCTGTCCTTGTTGTTGCGCCGCAAGGTCCCAATCGAAGCGCACAACACAGCCGCGGCCACAGCCCGGATCAACGCACACAGTGTCGGTGTTTCACCACGCGTGTTACAGTACATTCTTGGTCTGGCCGGCATTGGATGTTGCGTAGCGATGTCCATGCCACAGGTCCATATCGTGTCGTATTGCGTCGGGCTGGGATACGGCCCCGCAGTGGGGGCTGAGATGCTATCGCTGATGCTACTGGGCGGCGTCGCCAGCCGTATCGTCTCGGGCCTGTTGGCCGACCGTCTCGGTGGCGTCATGACACTTCTGATCGGCTCTGTATTGCAGTGCATCGCGCTGTTCCTGTTCCTGCCGTATGACGGGATAGTCTCACTTTATGTGATCAGCTTGCTATTCGGTCTGGCGCAGGGTGGCATCGTGCCCAGCTACGCTTTGGTTGTCCGCGAATACATGCCGCCGCAAGAAGCCGGCGCGCGAGTCGGATTCGTCATGATGATGACAATTCTTGGCATGGCGCTTGGTGGCTGGATGTCAGGCTGGATTTACGATGTCACCGGAAGTTACCAACTGGCTTTCGTCAACGGAATTCTTTGGAACGGCTTGAACATTGCCATCGTTCTGATGTTGATCAAAAGATCCCGCCCCAGACGGGACACGGTCATGGCATGACACACCTGACCCGTCGCTTCGTACTTACGGGGATGGCGGCTCTGCCTTTGGCGAATACGGTGCAGGCCGCCTTGAAGCCATACAATTTGTCACTGAACGGCACCCGGGTCGGTTTTACCTATGACCTCTCCGGCATTCCCCAGACCGGATCAATGCTGATCCGGGACGCGAACGTGGAAATTGACACGCAACGCCTGCAAAACAGCCGGGTCACGGTGGTGCTGGACGTTACCAAGGCCAGAACCCGCTTGCCCTTTGCCCGCATGCCGATGCTCGGCCCCAGTGTATTGGACGCCGAAACCTATCCGACAATTCAGTTCGTATCGACTGACATTCAATTGGGGGCGGATGGGCGCATATCGGATGGTGCCCGCATCACAGGTGAACTGACAGTTCGCGGTATCACGCGCCCGGTCACCTTGGAGGCCAACCTGTACCGCCAGCCTGGTACAGCCGCGAACGACCTGAGCCGCCTGTCCATAGGTTTGATCGGGACTTTGAACCGGCACGATTTCGGTGCCTCGGGTTATCCCGATCTGGTAGGACAACATGTTGGGCTGGACATTCGTGCCGAGATCATTCGAGCAACCTGACTGACAAAAAGCAAAAAACGACTGGATAAAGTCGAATAGTTGCGCGCATTGTCCGGTGACGCCGCCTATCTGAGAAAACCATGCGCACGATCATTTCATTTGCCGCCCTGTTTCTGTCGGTCATTCTGCTTCAGCTATCAACAGGCGGCGTCGGGCCACTGGATGCCATTTCCGGGATCACGTTAAGCTTTTCGACCGAACAGATCGGTATGCTGGGTTCGGCGCATTTTCTTGGCTTTTTCATAGGTTGCTGGTGGGCGCCGCGACTGATGGGCAGCGTCGGGCATTCCCGCGCATTTGCCGTATGCACAGCGCTGGGCGCGATGGGGTTGATCGGCCACACCCTGACAGACAATCCTTATGTATGGGCGGCGCTGCGCATCGCCTCGGGCACATGTGTGGCAGGCTGTTATACCGTCATCGAAGCCTGGCTGAATGCAAAAGTAACCAATGAGACACGTGGACGAGCCATGGGCACCTATCGCATCGTCGATATGGGTGCCTCGCTGAGTGCTCAGTTGATCATCGCTGTCCTGCCACCCGCCTCGTATGTATCCTACAACCTCTTGGCGATCCTGTGCTGCGCCTCGTTGCTGCCGCTGACGCTGACACGCGCAAGTCAACCGAAGACGCCTGACGCCCCCCGCCTGCGCCCGAAACTGGCGTGGCACAGTTCGCCGTTGGCCGTTGCGGGCGTCATTGTTTCGGCACTCAGCTCAGCATCTTTCCGAATGGTCGGGCCCGTCTACGGTCAGGAAGTCGGGCTGGGAGTGGATCAAATCGCCTTCTTCCTAGCTTCTTTCGTTCTGGGCGGGGCACTGGCGCAGTATCCGATGGGGTGGCTCGCTGACAAGTACGACCGGCGCTGGGTCTTGATCTGGCTTTCGGTCGCGGCGGTACTAAGCTGCGGGGTCACAATGGCGGCAAGCGACACGGGAACTGTCGGTGTCATGCTGGCAGCAGGGCTTTTTGGGTTTACGACATTCCCGATCTTTTCGGTGTCATCCGCACATGCCAACGATTTTGCGACAACCGAGCAGAGGGTCGAGTTGTCTGCCGCCCTGATGTTCTGGTACGCGCTGGGGGCAATTGCGTCACCCTATATCACATCAACACTGATCCAGGATTTTGGACCCAGCGCGCTGTTTGCATTTGTCGCGGTCGGCCACGTATTCCTGATCGGCTTCGGCCTGGCCCGAATGCGGTCGCGTCCAACACCCGCGGAAAGAACCAATTACGTCTACGCACCGCGTACATCCTTTACGGTCGGAAGGTTGCTGAAACGCGCCCGCGAGGAATGAAAAGCGAGCCCGCAGCCCTGCATTGCGGAGAGTCTGCGAATTGGCTGACTACAATCTGACCGTATTGTAACGGCCATCGGCGGCTTGGTCGTCCCATCAGGGGCGCGTCACAAATCAGAGTTATTCCAGTCATCTACGAAACCGGGCTTTTGCTGAGCGGTGACATAGGTTAGACGAACGCGCAGTTAGATATGCGGAAACGGAATATGGCTCGGATTCTCATCACCTCGGCAATCCCATACATCAATGGGATCAAGCACCTCGGCAACCTGATCGGCTCGCAACTGCCTGCCGACTTGTATGCACGCTATCAGCGTGGCCGGGGGAACGAGGTCATGTTCCTGTGTGCCACCGACGAACACGGCACCCCGGCCGAACTGGCCGCTGCTAAAGCTGGAAAGCCTGTGGCCGAGTATTGCGCGGACATGTACGAAATTCAGGCCGACATCGCCAAGCGTTTTGGGATGAGCTTTGATCACTTTGGCCGTTCATCCAGCGAGCAGAACAAAAAGCTGACCCAACATTTCGCCGGGAAACTGGATGAGGCCGGGTTGATCCGTGAAGTCACGGAAAAGCAAATCTATTCCAACGCGGATGGTCGTTTTCTTCCCGACCGCTATATCGAGGGCACCTGCCCCAATTGCGGGTATGAGAACGCACGTGGCGACCAGTGTGAAAACTGCACCAAGCAGTTGGATCCAACCGACCTGATTGAACCGCGCTCGGCCATTTCGGGCTCGACCGATCTGGAAGTGCGTGAGACCAAGCACCTCTATCTGCGCCAATCGGCAATGAAGGATCAGTTGGATGCCTGGATTGACAGCAAAACCGACTGGCCGATCCTGACCACATCCATTGCCAAGAAGTGGCTGCATGATGGCGACGGGTTGCAAGACCGGGGGATCACCCGCGATCTGGACTGGGGTGTTCCGGTCAAGAAAGGCGATCAGGACTGGCCCGGTATGGAAGGCAAGGTCTTCTATGTCTGGTTCGACGCGCCGATTGAATACATCGCCTGTGCCAAGGAATGGGCGGATTCCACTGGGAAACCCGATTCCGAGTGGGAACGCTGGTGGCGCACCGACAAGGGCGCGAACGATGTGCGCTATGTCCAGTTCATGGGCAAGGACAACGTGCCGTTTCACACGCTTTCTTTCCCCGCCACCATTCTCGGGTCGGGCGAGCCGTGGAAAATGGTCGACCACCTGAAATCCTTCAACTATCTAAACTACGACGGCGGCCAGTTCTCGACCTCGCAGGGTCGTGGCGTTTTCATGGATCAGGCGCTCGAGATTCTTCCAGCTGACTACTGGCGGTGGTGGCTGCTGAGCCATGCACCGGAAAGCAGCGACAGCGAGTTCACGTGGGAGAACTTCCAACAATCCGTGAACAAGGATCTGGCCGATGTTCTGGGCAACTTCGTCAGCCGCATCACTAAGTTCTGCCGCTCGAAATTCGGTGAGGTGGTGCCCGAAGGCGGTGAGTTTGGCGAGCGTGAGAACGCTCTGATCGATGAACTTACCAAACGTGTCCGCGCCTATGAGGCGCATATGGAAGCAATGGACGTCCGCAAATCGGCTCAGGAGCTGCGGGCCATCTGGGTGGCTGGCAATGAATTCCTGCAAGCTGCGGCGCCGTGGTCAACCTTCAAGGAAGACCCCGAACAAGCCGCTGCACAGGTGCGTCTGGGTCTGAACCTGATCCGGTTCTATGCCGTGCTCAGCGCGCCGTTCATCCCTGATGCTGCGGCCAAGATGCTAAGCGCCATGAACACGCTTGATACCAGCTGGCCGGAAGACGTAGCCGCAGCGTTGAACGCGCTACCCGCGGGTCACGACCTTACCGTGCCAGACGTTCTGTTCGCCAAGATCACAGACGAACAGCGCGAAGAATGGCAGGCAAAATTCGCTGGTAAACGCGGCTGACCACCCTGATATTCGGATACTCAAACGGGGGCCGTTGGCCCCTGTTTTCGTTCGGCACCTCGGAACGGGCCGACACCTAAACCAGCTTACTTGCTCAAATTTTTGGCGTCATCGCGAACCACCTCGGGATTCATCGCGCTTGAGAAATCGTGGTAAACAAGCCATCCTGCAAACAAGTTTTGTCGACTCGCGCGATTGTGACCGCCGGGATGGACACCAATTGTTTCTGAAATGCACGAGGCTTTCGCCATGTCCCAAGTTTTCCCTTTTCCAACTCAGGCCCGCAATCCAATTGCCACCGCATTATTGCTGATATCCCTGGGACTGGCCCAACCTGCAACTGCACAGGACGAAGGAGCGGCACCGAAAGTTACGATTGCGGCCGCCTACACCGAAGAAATCACCGACGAGGCTTCCTTCATAGGGCGCGCTCAGGCGATCAATAAGGTCGACATCGTCGCCCGCGTGAACGGTTTTCTCAACAGCCGAAATGTCGAGGATGGGGCAACGGTCAAAGAAGGCGACCTGTTGTTCACCATCGAACCGGACCTTTACGAAGCGACATTGGAGGCCCGAAAAGCTGATCTGAACCGGGCCGAGGCAAATCTTGAGTTGGCCAAGGTTGACCTGGCGCGTAAGGAAGAGCTTTACAAGCGCGACGCGACACCTGAATCCGAACGTGACATCGCGCGGGCAAACGAACTGGTCGCCGAGGCTCAGGTCAAGGCTGCAAATGCAGCGATCCAGCAGGCCGAACTGGACCTCAGCTATACACAGATCCACGCGCCTTTTGATGGGCGTATCGGCAGCATCACCACCAGTGTCGGCGATGTGGTAGGCCCGACCAACCCCCCGCTGGTGAACATTGTCAGCGAGACGCCAATCTATGTGAATTTCTCGCTGAACGAAAAACTCTTCACTTCGGTTCTTCAGACCGTTGGCGCAAATTCCGCTTCTCTTGCAGACAGCCCGCAAAGCCCCAATGTGCATATCACGCTGCCAAATGGAACCAAGTTGGATGAAACAGGCAGGATCGTATTCGTTGACAATCGTATCGACCCGTTGACCGGTGCGATCACAATGCGCGCCCAGTTCGAAAATGCCGACCGTTTGATCCTGGATGGTGCATTCGTGAATGTGCAGATTGAAGCGCTGCAACCAACCCTGCAAGTTCTGGTGCCGCAAGCTGCACTGCAACGCGACCAGCGTGGTGACTTTGTTCTTGTAGTAAACGACAAACAGATGGTGGAGCAGCGATACATCACCACAGGCAACACGGAAGGTACTGCCATCATCGTTACGGAAGGCTTGCGTGAGGGCGAAAGCGTGATTGTCGAGGGCCTGCAACGGGTCCGCCCCGGCGTGGCCGTTGACGCGGTCGTCGCTTCTGAACAGCCGGGAGAATAAACGATGTTCTCAGCCCTGTTCATTAGCCGGCCAAAGCTGGCGTTTGTCATCTCGCTGGTACTGACCATCATGGGTGGCATCGGCTATCTGGTGCTGCCGGTCGCGCAGTTCCCTGACATTACCCCGCCCGTCGTCAACGTATCCACCAAATATACCGGCGCAAATGCGGAAACAGTGGAAAACACTGTTGCCGCACCGATCGAGGCGCAGGTCAACGGTGTGGACGACATGATCTACATGACGTCCAGATCGTCTGACAACGGCTCGTATTCATTGGACGTAACCTTCGAAGTTGGCACCGACCCCGATATCGCCTCGGTCAACGTGCAGAACCGGGTGGCGCAGGCAATGTCGTCGTTGCCCGCCGAAGTGACATCTTCGGGCGTTGTCACACAAAAATCGTCGACCAACATGCTGATGCTGGTCACGCTGACCTCGCCCAACGGCACCTATGACAGCGTGTTTCTTTCCAACTATGCCTCGATCAACCTGCGCGATGCGCTGGCGCGTGTGCAGGGCGTGGGCAAGGCTGATGTTCTGACCAACCTGGAATACGCCATGCGGGTCTGGATGGACCCGGACAAGATGGCAGCCCTGTCCATCACACCAGGCGATGTGATCAACGCGATCCGCGAACAGAATATCGAAGTGTCCGCAGGCTCGATTGGTGCACCGCCTGTTCCCGAAGGCCAGACCTTTCAATACACGATCAAGTCCAAAGGGCGACTGACGTCAGCCGAAGAATTTGGCAACATCGTGATCCGTACCGGAGATGCCGGCGCAATTGTCCGCGTAAGGGACATCGCCCGGGTTGAGCTTGGTGCACAGTTTTACTCGGCGTCCGGTTATTTTCAGTCCGTGCCCGCCACCGTGATCGGTATCTATCAGGCCCCCGGCGCAAACGCCCTGGCCGTTTCAGAGCGCGTGCAGGCGGAACTGGAGCGGCTGTCCCGCGCATTCCCCACAGATGTCGAATATGATGTCCCCTTTAACACGACAGACTTTGTCGAAGCTTCTTTGAATGACGTCGTATCGACACTGATCCTGACCTTTACCCTCGTGATCTCGGTCGTTTTTGTGTTCCTGGGAAGTTGGCGCGCGACGATCATTCCGGCGGTTGCCATCCCGGTCTCACTGATCGGCACGTTTGCTTTCTTGCTGGCCTTCGGCATGTCGTTGAACACGATCTCGCTGTTTGCGCTGGTGCTGGCCATCGGTATCGTGGTTGATGACGCCATTGTCGTGGTCGAAAACGTCGAGCGCATCATCGCTGATGAGGGGCTGCCCCCAGCCGAAGCCACCCGTAAGGCTATGGGGCAGATCACCGGCCCCGTCATCGCGACCACACTGGTTCTGTTGGCGGTGTTCGTACCGGTGACCTTCATGCCGGGTATCTCAGGGCGGCTGTACTCTCAGTTCGCTGTTACGATCTCGACCGCTGTTGTAATCTCATCCATCAACGCGCTGACACTGTCGCCCGCTCTGTGTGGGCTGGTCCTTAAGGCCCGCTCGGGGCCACCCAAGGGGCTGCTTGCGCTGTTCGAAAATCTCATTGGTGGCGTTCGCAATGGCTATGTCGCCATTGTTCGCAAACTGCTTGTCTTTCCGGCTATCGCGCTGGCCATCGTGGTTGGGCTCGGCCTGGGAACAGGGGCAATCATGTCGAACACGTCAGCTGGGTTTATCCCGCTGGAAGACAATGGTTATCTCTTTGTTGACGTGCAACTGCCTGACGCCGCGACGCTGGAACGGACCGAGGCCGTGACAAAGCGCCTTGATGACCAGATACGCGAGATCCCGGGTGTGTCCAGCACCGTTCTGATCAATGGCTTCTCATTGCTGAACGGCACAATCACCAACGGCGCTGCGATCTTCGTGAACCTCGACAACTGGAGCGAACGGCAGGAGGAAGACCTGAGCGCCGAAGCCATTTTGGCTAAGGTGCTGGCCATCGCGAATAATGAGACCGCAGCCTCGACCGTTGCCTTCAACCCGCCACCAATTCAGGGTCTCGGCATGTCGGCCGGGGTCGAGATGGAGGTGCAGCAAACCGGCGGCGGTTCACCGCAGGATTTGGCATCGGCTGTGGGATCGTTTGTCTATTCGGCCAACCAGCGACCCGAGATCGGACAGGCCTATACCACATTCCGTGCCAATGTTCCGCAGCTGTTCGTGGATCTGGACCGTGAGAAAGCCAAGACGCTGGACGTCTCGGTGGCTGAGATTTTCCAGACCATGCAGGCCCAGCTGGGGTCATATTATGTCAACGACTTCAACCTGTTTGGTCGCGTCTATCGCGTAATGATCCAGGCGGAAGGCAGCTATCGCGATAATGTCGATGACATTGCCAGCCTCTATGTGCGTTCACAGAAGGGCGACATGGTGCCACTGGGTACCCTGATTGACGTGGAAAACGTATTGGGGCCGGTTCTGCTGAAACGGCATAACCTGTTTCGGTCGGCAACTGTGACAGCAGTACCGGCACCGGGCCTGTCCAGCGGCGATGCGATCACTGCGATGACAGAGGTTTCTGCTTCGGCCCTGCCGCCGGGATACTCGTTCGAATGGACGGGGACGGCACAACAACAGTTGGCGTCCGGCAGCCTGGTGATCATCATTCTGGGGCTGGCCATCCTATTCGGTTACCTGTTTCTTGTGGGACAGTATGAAAGCTGGACTATGCCGGTCTCGATCCTGCTGTCTGTGGTCGTGGCCCTGTTCGGGGCGGTGGCCGCGGTTGCCATCGTTGGCAGTGACATAAACCTCTATACGCAGATCGGTATGATCATGCTGGTGGGCCTGGCTTCGAAGAACGGCATTCTGATCGTTGAGTTCGCAATGGAACAACGCGCCAAGGGTCTATCGATCAAGGAAGCAGCCGTCGAGGCCGCTCATCAGCGTTTCCGCGCTGTCATGATGACCGCCCTGTCTTTCCTGCTGGGGGTCGTACCGCTGCTGGCTGCCAATGGTGCGGGCGCGGCCAGCCAAAAAGCCATCGGTGTCGCCGTGTTCGGTGGCATGTTGGCCGCGACGCTGGTTGGCGTAATCGTGGTGCCTGTCCTCTACGCCCTGATGCAAAGCATGCGCGAGTGGCTGAAAGGCAGCAAAAACGATCCCGGCCCGTCAAAAGAAGCGGCCTGATCCAATCAAAGCCCCGCAAATCAGCGGGGCTTTTTCTGGCGTTAGTCTGATCTTCCCCGCCGCCGTTCAGAGATTTCGCGGATCACCACCTTTGCCTCTGGTGTCGGTGCCTGCTCGACCCGGCGATAATCCGATCCATCCCGGTTCCGTGTCAGCAGCCCACAGGAGATCATGGTCCGGCGCAGGGTTGCAGGGTCATCAAAACAGTGTTCGGCATTGAGGAACGCGTTGACGTCACCCTCTTGCAGCACCGCAGCAGCCGGTACCGCAGACCAGAGCCCCCACAAGGACAAAGTCTGCACAGATCTTTTTGACGGCCATTGCCGAAGCCTGCCCTGCTCATCGAACAGGTGCAATGTACGCTCAACCGTACGCATGTCAGCAGCCAGTTGTTTCGGGCGGGCCTCAATCCGCCTGGCAGCGGCACTGGTGGCGCGCATATGTTGCACGTTCTGAAACCCGGCGGAACGGGCGACCATATTCATCAGGGTCAGGTGCGACGGGCTGGAGTCGCCAAGTTGTTGGGACAAGGTGCGCACGAATCCGGTCAGATCATCGGCGTGCAACGGTACAGGAGTTTTGCTCATCACAAATCCATATCGGGCGTTTTTCGCGATCGTTGGTCGCTGACTTGACGAAACAACGCCCGGATGGTTGCGATAGTTTCAAATTCACTGGCAGGTTTAGCACTCTGGGTAAGAGCAGCGACGCCTCGGTGTCTGCCGACCGTAACCAACGGCTAGCACAACACGGATCACCCGCCAAGAGGATAGAAAGATGGATCAGGCCGTGCTGCTGATCCGCCGTTCAGCCATCCAACCGTCGATCCGCGCGATCTGCTCGGCACTCATTCGCAGGCCCAGCTTGTTGCGCCGCCAGACGACATCTTCGGCGGTTCTGGCATATTCCTTGTCGATCAGCCACGCGACTTCCCGCGCGGTCAGTGTTGCGCCAAAATCCTCGCCCAGATCAGACAACTGCTGCGCATCCCCAAGGACATCTGCTGCTTCAGTTCCATAGGCCCTGATTAGGCGTGTAGCCCAGGCGGCACCCAGAAACGGATACGCGGCCAAAAGCTGATCAGTCAGGGCTTCAACAGCGTCAACCGGAAAGTCACCGCCCGGCAGCGCAACACCGGCGGTCCAGGGGCCCGGCATATTCGGAAAGAATTCACCAATCTTCTCCAGAGCACTTTCCGCGAGCCGTCGATAGGTGGTGATCTTGCCGCCAAACACGTTCAATACAGGCGCCCCACCCTGCGCATCGACTTTCAGCGTGTAGTCCCGCGTTGCAGCGGTGGCACTGCTGGCACCGTCGTCATAAAGCGGCCGCACACCGGAATAGGTCCACACAACATCTTCGCGGGTCACAGTGCGCTTGAAATACTTCGATGCGAAAGTGCACAGATACTCCTGCTCGGCCTCAGTACAGACGGGTTTCGTGTCAGGGTCCGGGTGATCCTGATCCGTTGTGCCGATCAGGGTAAAATCCTGCTCGTAAGGAATGGAGAAAATGATGCGGCCGTCTTCGCCCTGAAAAAAATAGCACTTGTCGTGGTCATACAGCCGGGGTGTCACAATATGGCTGCCCCGAACAAGCCGTACACCCTCGCGTGAGTTCACACGGATCTTGGACTGGATGATGTCCCCGACCCAAGGGCCACCTGCATTGATCAGCATTCTGGCCCGGACAAGACGGGTTTCGCCGCCGTCGCGATCGCGAATGGATACCTGCCAAAGGTCGTCCACCCGCTCGGCGGAAATCACTTCGGTTCGCACCATGATCTGCGCACCGCGCGCCTCGGCGTCGCGGGCATTCAGGACCACCAACCGCGAATCTTCGACCCAGCAGTCGGAATATTCATAAGCCGTTTCGAATTTGTCCTGTAGTGGGGCCCCTTCCGGAGCCGATCGCAGGTTCAGCGACGTGGTGCCCGGCAGAATTTTGCGACCACCCAGATTGTCATACATGAGCAAACCCAACCGGATCAGCCAGGCCGGACGCCGCCCGCGCATCCACGGCATGACCGTGCTGAGCAGCCGTGAGGTCGGCGTTTCAGAGTCAAACCGCATATCCTTATGGTATGGCAGCACGAAGCGCATCGGCCAGCTGATATGCGGCATCGCGCGCAACAGGGTTTCACGCTCGATCAGGGCCTCACGGACCAGACGGATTTCGAAATATTCCAGATAGCGCAACCCGCCATGAAACAATTTGGTCGAGGCTGATGACGTCGCTGAAGCCAGATCATTCATCTCTGCCAAAGAAACTGACAGCCCGCGACCAGCAGCATCCCGTGCGATGCCGCAACCATTGATCCCGCCACCGATGATAAAAAGGTCCGTTATCTGAACGTCCGCTGACTGCATGCCAATGATTCCTTGTCAGGATGGATGATAGGCATTTGCCAGAACATCCTTCGTATGGTCAATGTTTATGTTCGAATTTTTTCGTTTTGCAACACTGATCTGAAATTTTCGCATGCCGTTCTTGCAAAACCGGCCAGAAAGAACAAAAACGAAAAGAAACACTTCAAGTCTGGAAACACCCATGTCCCTGTCTTTCCGCCAATCTGACATTCTGGACATTGCCGGGGCCGAAGGCCGCGTCACCGTTGACGGGTTGGCCGAAAGATTTGGTGTCACGGTCCAGACGATCCGGCGCGACCTGACCGAGCTGGCCGAGGCAGGTAAACTGGATCGGGTGCATGGCGGCGCGGTTCTGCGCTCGGGCGTTTCCAACATCGGATATGAAGACCGCCGCGCCCTGAATTCCGACGCCAAAACCCGTATTGCACAGGCTTGCGCCACCGATATCCCCGACGGTGCGTCGATCTTCATGAACATCGGGACCTCGACCGAGGCCGTGGCGCGGCAATTGCTGCACCACAAGAACCTGATGGTTGTGACCAACAACATGAATGTCGCAAACATTCTGATTGAGAACCCGGATTGTGAGGTCGTCATGGCTGGAGGCGTCCTGCGGCGCACAGACGGCGGGTTGATCGGGACCCTGACTGTTTCGACCATTCGGCAATTCAAATTTGATCTTGCCGTGATCGGCTGTTCAGCTTTGGACACTGACGGCGATCTTCTGGACTTCGACTTTCAGGAGGTACAAGTCAGCCAGACCATCATTGCGCAGGCACGCCGAACTTTTCTGGTTGCCGACCATTCAAAGTTTCACCGCTCGGCCCCGGCGCGCATCACTTCCTTGGCTGAAATAGACGCGATCTACACTGATGCGCCGTTACCTGGCGATCTGCACCTGCGCAGTCAGGAATGGCAAACGGACATCGTACTGTGTAACTAGCGGACATTAAGAATAGTCTCAAAATTACCACGTCGCTTGCCAGATGCCACCCGGCCTGACACTATCGTCTGCATAAAGATATGTGCACGGGAGGGGAGCACCGGGCCATGATTGCGCTTTTATTTGCACTACTTACCGCCACGATGGGGCTCAACTATTTCAACATGACGAAGGCAGGCAATGCGCTGTTCTTTGTTACAATTGCCCTTAGTATCTACTGGTTGAAATTCCACGCCACCAGTCAGCTGACAATTCAGCTTTGAGGGCCTCGTCATGACACCTGAACTGTCACGAACATTTAACGCGATCGGAATGTTGGCCGTCTGTCTCGTTCTGGCGCTGGCGTTTTTTTATCAACTTTTCCTTTACGAACTGCCTTGCCCGCTTTGCCTGTTGCAGCGTGTCGGCTTTGTTGCTGTCGGCGTCGGGCTGGGCTTGAACCTGCTGTATGGCGCGCGACCGCAGCACTATGCCATCATGCTGATTGCAGCTTTGTATGGCGGCAGTGTTTCGATCCGGCAAATCCTGTTGCACATTGTGCCGGGAACCGGCCACTATGGATCGCCCGTTCTTGGGCTGCATTATTACACTTGGGCGGGCATCGCCTTTTTCCTAGTCCTGCTGGGTACGTCGTTCATGCTGCTGTTTGATCGCCAATATGTCTCGGGCGCGACCAGCGAGGTACGATTTGGGGGAAACAAGCTGGCAAAAACCGCCTTCTTTGTCATGCTGGCACTGGCCGTGCTGAACGCCGGTTCAACTCTGCTGGAATGCGGACCGGGCATTTGTGATGACCCGCCCACCGACTACAAGTTGATTGACGAACTGAAAGCGAATGACTGAGGATACCCTAACCTTCCCCTGATGGAGGCACACGCATGGGACTACTGGGCCAGCCGCTGGGCTATTATGACTATCTGACATTGGCCGCGCTGATCCTGCTGCTTGCAGCAGTTATGGCGCTGTTCCTTTTCATTATGGGCCTTCCGGGGCGGATCGCGATCAAACGCAATCATCCCCACGCCGAAGCTGTAAAGATCATGGGATGGATGGGGTTCTTGGCTGTCGTGCCCTGGGTACACGCCTTCATGTGGGCTTTTCACGATGGCGTCACGGTCGATATTCGCCGCGGCCCGGACGAGGAAAAAGATGCCATTCGCGATGAAATCAAACGCCTGGGCGGCAAGGTCAAACCCGAATACCAGAATCGTCTGGACACAGACGACACACAACCCAGTTAAGACCGAAGGACCCTAATACCTATGTTCGTCGCCCTCGGCATCACTTTGTTCTACATCATTTTCGTCTGGCTCATTTTCTTCAAGCTGGCATGGCTGAAGTTTAACATTGCCTGGGGCATTGTTTCGTTCTGGGTGGGCGCACATCTGCTGCTGATCTTCCTTGTGGCGTTGCGCTTCTTTCAGCCGTTTTCGGCAGACAGCCACGTGGTGCGTTCGACCATACAGATCATCCCAAAGCTGACACAGCCGACGATCCTGTCCGAGGTTCTTGTTGAACCGAACACACCGGTCACAAAGGGCGATCCGCTTTATCGGTTCGACGATACGGTGTTTTCGCTGGCGGTCGATAATGCACAGGCCCAGTTGGTGGCGGCAGCGCAGAATGCCAAAATCCTTGAACAGGATGTTATCGCGTCGACCGAAGCTGTCGAACGGGCCAATGCACAACTGGCTTATGCGCAAACCCAACAGGCGCGGTATGAGAACCTTGTTCCCGCCGGAGGTGCCCGTCAGGACGACC
Organism: Ruegeria sp. AF1; assembly: GCF_056542125.1. Classification (NCBI taxonomy): domain Bacteria; kingdom Pseudomonadati; phylum Pseudomonadota; class Alphaproteobacteria; order Rhodobacterales; family Roseobacteraceae; genus Ruegeria; species Ruegeria sp. AF1. Next base: position 71,342 of record NZ_JBQFZG010000001.1, on the reverse strand, counting down.
TCGACCGTTGGAGCGAACAGGTGACGGAAGATCAGGCCGCCGTTAAACAGGCCGAGGCGAACCTGGCCAAGGCTCAGCTGGCGCTGGAATCGCAGATTGACGGCGTGAACACCGGCATCCTTCAGGCGCAGGCGCAATTGGCCGAAGCCGAATATTTTCTGGAAAACACAACAATCTATGCGCCTGAAAATGGCATGATCGTCTCACAGCAGGCTCGCCCCGGATTGGTAGTCGGTGACGTCCGATTGGGTGCGATTGCCAGCTTTGTGACTGATGAAAGCCCTTATATCCTTGCCACGTTCCGCCAACAGAACCTGAAATTTGTCGAGCCGGGGCAAGAGGTCGAAGTTGCACTTGATCTTTATCCCGGTGAAATCCTGACGGGCAAGGTCGAAGCGATCTGGTGGGCCACCCGGCAGGGGCAACTCATCCCGTCGGGCCGCCTGCCCGGTTTCGAGCTGCCCAAACTGCCCGGTCGGATTGCGGTCCAGATCACCGTCGATGTTCCGGAAGACCACATTTTCCCAGCAGGTGGTCATGCCGCAGTGGCGATCTATACAGGCCAAGGCAAAAGTTTTGAGTTTCTGAGGCGTATCAACATCCGTCTCTATTCCTTCGCCAACTTCATCCGACCTCTGGATATCTGAGGATGCGCGCCATGACACTCCGCAGGTTGTTGGGAACCGCCATTTGTGCCGCCACTCTCGCGGCCTGCACACCCGTTGGACCAGATTTCGTGCGCCCCAACTCACCTGTCGTGAAACAGTGGATTGAGGTCAACAACCCCAGCGCCGGTCAAAGCGGGCTGACGTCGCGCAGTGCGCCTGTCGTGAAATGGTGGCAGACATTCAATGATCCGACCCTCAACAAACTGATTGCCGAGGCTTACGCCCAGAACCTGACACTTCAGGTCGCTGGAGCGCGGGTTTTGCAGGCCCGTGCACAACTGGGTATCGCCTTTGGCGAGCTTTACCCGCAGTCGCAGGCCATTGGCGGCTCGCTTGAACGGCGTCAGATCAGTGACAATCTGGGGCCAATTTCGGATGTCAATCGCGTCATCCCGCTGGATACCGAGTTCTCGACCTCACAAGTCGGCTTCGATGCCCAATGGGAGCTGGACGTCTGGGGCGCGCAACGACGCGGCGTTCAGGCGGCGCGATCCAACCTGGCCCTGCAAGTGGCGAATTACGACGACGCGTTGGTGACGCTGACCGGGGATGTCGCCGCGCTTTACGTCAATATCCGGGCGTTGCAAGAGACGCTGGCAATTGCGCGTGAGAACATCAAATTGCAGCAGGATTCGGCAGACCTGACTCAGCTGCGGTTTAACAATGGCGTCACCACGGAACTGGACGTGCAGGAATCCACCGCCCTGCTGAACAACACTAAGGCGCTGGTACCCGAACTGGAAAGCGACTTGCAACAGACCAAGAACGCGCTTGCGGTGTTGTTGGGCACGACACCTTCACGCATGACCGGTCTGTTGGGCAATTCCGGCCACATTCCATCGGCCCGAGCAAATGTGGCAGTGGGCGTTCCCGCTGAATTGCTACGCCGCCGCCCGGATGTGCGCGCGGCTGAACTGGCGGCAGCCACGCAATCGGCACAAGTGGGCATCGCGATGGCGGACCTGTATCCCCAATTCATCCTGTCTGGCGCGATCGGGCTGCAGGCATCCGGCGGGCGCGATCTGTTCAGCGGTGGCAGCACAACCGGTCTGGCCAGTGCCGGTGTGGTCTGGAATGTGCTGAACTATGGCCGCATCAAGAACAATGTTCGCGCGCAGGACGCCGCTTATCAGGCGCTGATTGCGAATTATCAGAACACTGTGCTGACCGCTTATTCCGAAGTTGAAAGTGCCATGGTCGCTTATGCGCAGGCACGTAAGCAGGTCGGGTTCTATCAACAAAGTGTCGAGGCCTCACGCAAAGCTGCCGAAATCGCCGTCAGCCAGTATACAGACGGCATTGCCGATTATTCGCGCGTGCTGAACACCCAGACCGCGCTATTGCGGTCGCAGGCCAATCTGATCGAGGCACGGCAGCAGGTATCCAGCAATCTGGTGGCGGTTTACAAGGGCCTGGGCGGCGGATGGCAGATCCGGCAAAACCAGGAATTCCTGCCCGAAACCGTTCTGGCCGAGATGGCCTATCGCACGGACTGGGGCGATCTGCTGCAGAAAACCCCAACCCGCGCAAGCCTGAATTAAGTGCTACTTGGTTAACCCGCGCAATCCGCCCGAGATCAGGATATTGACCTCATACAGAATGCGGGGCGCGGCCAGCCCGCCGGGGCTGGCCAGATAATTCGGGCTCCATTCCGGATCGAACTTCTGCTTGAACGCGCGCAGGCCTTCAAAATGGTAGAATTGCTCGCCATGTTCGTAAACGAACCCACCGATGCGGTTCCAAAGCGAAGCAAGCTGACGGTTTTCGATCCCTGAAAACGGTGCGGCACCCAGTGAAAACCAGTGAAACCCCTGCTGCGCGCCCCAATCCATCATGTCGGCGAAAAGAGCGTCCATAAGGAAACTTGGGCTATCGGGTTCATAGCGCATAAGATCCAGCGACAGCTCCGACTTGTTCCCCCCTTGGAACAGATTGGCAAAGGCCATGATCTTGCCGGTGTTGCCATCACGCAGGATAGCATGATCGAAATAGGACAGGTATTCATCATCAAATCCCCCCAGCGCAAAGCCCTTTTCTGCACCGGCCTTTTGCGCAAGCCAGCGGTCTGAAATCCCACGCAAGTCTGACAACAGAGGCGCCAGTTCTTCCTTCGGAACAATCTCGAACACATATCCTTCGCGTTCAGCACGGTTCTTGGCTTGCCGGAACCGCTTGCGCGACTTTCCGTCCAGCGAGAAATCGTGCAAAGAAACCCGCGCAACCTCGCCAATTTTCAGGATCGACAGTCCAAGATCCAGAAAAGTTGGCAGATATTTGGTCGAGACACTGTAGAACGCGCAAAGTTTACCTTCGCGATCCGCCATTTCCCGAAGCTGCCAAATCAGTTGCTGCCCGGCACCCTCGTCACCAACCGGTTCTCCTTTCGAAATCAGCGCATTGCCTGTGTCGGCGTAGGCAATAAACGCGGTCTCATCCGGTGAGATCAGGAATTGCTTGTCACCGGTAAGCGAGATTTGGGATTCCGTATCCTCACTCTCCATCACTAGCCGCTCGACAACCTCTGGGATTTCAACCCGCTGTGGTGTCGGAATCTCACGCCCGAACAGAGAGTTCATGGCAACAATGCCCACGATCACGGCCACGACAAGGCTGGACCGCAAAAAGCGCGAGGCGTCACCGTTCCAAGCAAACTGCCACCACAGATCATTTTGGTATTCGACATGCGAATATGCAAACAGCCCGATCCAGAAAATCACCGCCAACAGAACTACGACACTGATCAGCCATGGGATGTTCAACCGAAATATCGACGCGCCACTGACCCGGTAGAACGCACCGCGAAACATGGCCAGCAGACCAATCGTTCCCAGCATCGAAAGCGCTTCGTGGATGTCGAGCCCCTTTGCAAGCGAAGCAAAGAATCCCGCCCCCATCAACACCATCGCAACGACCCATGCCCTGTAGAGCTTGCGGAACAACCCGCGCGAGACCAGCAACAGCAATACGCCTACGACGCTGCCTGCAAGATGCGAAGCCTCGACAAATGACAGGGGCAGCAGATCTTTCAGCATGCCGAGCTTTTGCGCCCCCGCTGGCAGCGCGCCCGACACCAGCAAGATCACCCCGGCCACTGCGGCAACCCCGGCCGCGACCATTGGAACCATGGGGCGGATCACACGATAGACCCAAACCGCGGCACCGCCGATCATGTGTCTTTGGGTCAAGACCGATGCAACGGCAATGGAAAGGCTGGCGACTGCAAATGGCAAAAAAGTGTAAACCACCCGGTAAAGCAGCAACGCAGCAATCACATCCGAACGACCCGACGCCCCCAGACCGGCAATCAATGTCGCCTCAAACACGCCGATCCCGCCCGGCGCATGGCTCAGGATTCCAACGGCAATGGCAGCGATATAGATGGTGAAGAAATACGGGTACCCGACCCCCAAATCATCCGGCATCAGTACGTAAAGCGCCATGGATGCGCCAAACAGGTCGCCGATGGCAGCCAACGTCAGCAGGCCCGCCAGTTTGCCTCCGGGCAAATCGAAACCGACACCTGCAACAGCCAACCGTCGGCCACCGCTGGACAGCCAAATGAACATCGCGACAAATGCAACCAGCAAGCACAATCCTATGGTGGTTTCGACCGTTTCGCTGACGGGCATCACCTTGGATATTCCATCCGGGTGCAGGGTCAGCAACAGGCCCAGAATCAGGATCAGACCCATCCAGAACGCCACCCATGAGGTTGCGATTACACCAGCCACCCGGCCAAGATCCAAGCCAAGCGACGCGTATATCCGATACCGGATTGCGGTTCCTGTGATATAGGAAAATCCAAGGCAGTTCGACACCGCGTATCCACTGGCTCCGGCCATCCCCGCCACAGGTAACGGCACCTTGCCATCCGCCACGCTTTGTACCGCGAACACATCATAGAGCGACAGCGAAAAAAAGCTGAACGCTGTCCAGCACATCGCAAAAAACATCAACTTCCATGATGTCGCCGAAATATCTGTCTGGACATCCGACCATTTCACATGGGCCAACAGATCGTGCAAAACCGAAAGGGCAATCCCGGTAATAACGACCGGTATCGCGATGCGCAGCCAGGGTTTCTCCAGTAGACCAGCAAGACGTTCGGCCCACTTTTCGGCCAAAGGTTCGTCACCATTATCAGATGTGGTCATGCCGCAAGCCTTCCGGAAATACTGAACCCTTAATCAGCAAGCGGCCTACCTAAGGGTAAGCCACACCCTGTCTACTCACGAACTCTGGCACAATTCGCATTTATCTCAAAGCACTAGAGCCGCCCCTTGCGCGTTGACAGCAGCAGGTTCGTTTCCGAACGTGTAACGCCGTCGATCCTGCGAATATGAAACAGAACCTCGTCCAGCTCGGCCAGAGTTTCCGTACTGATTTCGGCAATCAAATCCCAACTGCCGTTGGTCGAATGGACCGCCGTGACCTGCCGCATAGCCCCGATCCGGGACATCACGCGCTCGGTACCGCGCCCCTCGATTTCTAGCATCATCAGCCCACGCACAGGGCTTTGTGCCAGATCCCGACGCGTCAACACAGTAAAACCGACGATCTCACCAGATTGCTTGAGCCGTTGCAAACGGCTGCGCACCGTAGTGCGGGTTACGCCCAGCGTTTCCGACAGCTCTGACAGGCTGGCGCGCGCGTCACGCTGCAATGCGCCCAGCAGACGACTATCCAATTCGTCCATATCACTTTCTCACTAAGGAGTTTCCTGAACCATTTTGAGCATTTTGCGCTCTTCACGCAAGACACAGTGACGGCCTAAATGGACCACATGGAACGCAATAACATCATTTTAGTCGGCGCGCCGATGGACGCCGGAAAACGGCGTCAGGGTTGCCGAATGGGTCCTGACGCATATCGCGTGGCCGGGCTGGATCAGGCCTTGACCGATCTTGGTCACTCCGTTTGCGATTGGGGCGACGTGCAACCTGAAGAAACCGGCTTGCCCGAACATCCGCACCTGTTCGCGCTGCCCGAATGCATCGGTTGGACGCAAGCGCTGAGCAAGGTCGCGCTAAAAGCGGCTGATCGGGGCATTCCGATCTTCATGGGCGGCGATCACGCGTTGTCCATGGGAACCGTGACCGGGATGGCCGCTTATGCTGCAAAGATTGACCGCCCGCTGTTCGTTCTGTGGCTGGATGCCCATAGTGACTTTCACACCCCCGACAGCACAGACAGCGGCAACCTGCATGGCACACCCGTCGCCTATTTTACAGGAAGGCCGGGGTTCGAGGCATTTCCTTCCTTACCTGCCATCGTGCCAACGGACCGCGTCGGCATGATCGGCCTACGCTCTGTCGACCCGGCAGAACGTTCGGCGCTGGAACAAAACCGGGCCATGCTGGCCGACATGCGCAGCATTGACGAACATGGGATCAAGGCCCCGTTGCTGGCGTTTCTGGACCGCGTCAAAGTTGAAAACGCCCTTCTCCACGTTTCGTTGGATGTTGATTTCCTGGACCCGGCCATCGCCCCTGCCGTCGGCACCACTGTTCCCGGCGGTGCGACCGAGCGCGAGGCTCATCTGGTCATGGAACTGCTGCATGAAAGCGGACTGGTCAGTTCGCTGGATCTTGTCGAACTGAACCCGTTTCTGGATGAACGTGGCCGCACTGCAAAACTGATGGTCGATCTGGCCGCCTCACTTATGGGCCGTCGCGTCTTTGACCGCCCCACCCGGAGTTTCTGATGCTATCGCTACAAGCACCGTCTGCAGCAGTAATGATCCGGCCACATGCCTTTGCCTCCAACCCGGAAACACGCGATGACAATGCGTTTCAAACGCTGAGTATCACGTCGGCCGCAGCCACGTCGGAAGCTGCGAGAGATGAACATGACCAGGCAGTTCAACGCCTGCGCGACACAGGAATCACTGTTCACGTTTTTGATGATTTTGGCGATCTCGACACACCCGACAGCGTTTTCCCAAACAATTGGTTTTCCACACATCCTGGTGGTCACATAGCAGTTTACCCGATGTTCGTGCCGTCTCGCCGACGCGAGCGGCGAACCGATGTCATCGAACTGCTCAAACATGAGTATCGCGTGCAGGATGTCATAGACTATTCCGGGCTGGAACAAGACAACCTTGCGCTGGAAGGGACAGGTGCGATGGTGTTGGACCACATTGCCCGCATCGCGTATACAGTCACCTCCAATCGCGCCGACCCGGTCTTGCTGGAGCGGTTCTGCACTCATTTCAACTATGAACCAATTGCCTTTCAGGCCCGCGACGCAAAAGGCAGGGACGTTTATCATACCAACGTATTGATGGGGATCGGCACTCATTACGCGTTAATCTGCCTCGACATGATATCGGACCCCGACCGTCGCTTGACCATTCGCAATCGGTTAGAGGAATCCGGTCGAACCGTGATTGATCTGACTCATGACCAAATCGCCGAATTTGCGGGAAATGCAATTGAGTTGAAGGGACGCGATGGATTGGTGCTGGCATTGTCGAGCCGAGCGTTAGGCGCCCTCACCCCTGATCAAATCAAAATAATCCAAGCCAGTGCAACGCCTTTGCCACTGTCCGTCCCAACAATCGAAACTGCTGGTGGGTCAGTACGCTGCATGATTGCAGGCGTCCACCTTGCCCGCCGATAGGAGAGTACGATGCAACCTTCTGACAAGGCACTCGTGCCTTTTGTGTCCGTCGACAACATGATGCGTTTGATCCACCACATTGGCGTCGAACAGATGATCGTTCAGATCGCCGATCAAATCGAATCCGATTTCAAACGGTGGGAAAGCTTTGACAAGACCCCGCGTATCCCGGCGCATTCTCCGCACGGTGTGATTGAACTGATGCCCACCTCGGATGGTGAGGCATATGGGTTCAAATACGTGAACGGTCATCCCAAAAACACCTCCGAGGGTCTGCAAACTGTGACCGCATTCGGATTGCTGGCGGAGGTTTACACCGGATATCCCACTCTGCTGACCGAAATGACGATGCTGACGGCGTTGCGCACGGCGGCAACGTCGGCTCTGGTCGGACGCTATCTTGCCCCGAAGAATGCCACAACCATGGCCATGATCGGCAATGGGGCGCAGTCCGAGTTCCAATGCCTCGCTTTCAAGGCAATGTGCGGGATCGACACTGTGCGGCTTTACGATATCGATCCCGGTGCAACTGCGAAATGCGCCGCAAACCTACAAGGCAAGGGCCTGACGGTCGTCCCATGCAAGACGCCGGAAGATGCTATTGAAGGCGCTCAGATCATCACCACCTGCACGGCAGACAAGAAAAACGCCACCATCCTCACCGACAACATGGTCGGTCCCGGCGTCCACATCAACGCCATCGGTGGCGATTGCCCCGGCAAGACAGAATTGCATCGCGACATCTTGCTGCGCTCAGACATTTTCGTCGAATATCCCGAGCAAACCCGGATCGAGGGCGAGATTCAGGCGCTGGATGCTGATCATCCCGTGACCGAGATGTGGCAGGTCATGACCGGCGCTGCCAAAGGGCGCACAGACAACCGCCAAATCACCCTGTTCGACAGCGTTGGCTTCGCGATTGAAGATTTCTCAGCCCTGCGTTATGTCAAGCAGGCGATCGAAGGCACCGCATTCTTTGAACCTCTGGACATGCTGGCAGACCCGGACGATCCGCGCGACCTGTTCGGAATGCTGATGCGGGCCGGTTAGGCGCACCTAAGGGGGCTCTGCCCCCGTCGCCCGTGCCGGGCGCCTCCCCCGGGATATTTATTGGCCAGATGAAGCAGGGGATCCGTTCTTCATCTGGCTTTAAATATCCCGGAGCGCGAGGCAGAGCCTCGCATCCCACCTAACCCGCAAGCGATGGCAGGTAGAGTACAATACCAGGGAACGCCACAAGCATTGCTATGGTCAGGGCGTCGGCCACGAAAAACGGCGTCACACCTCTGAAGACATCCTGAACACTCAAATCCGGACGCACCCCGGCGACGACAAAGCAATTCAATCCAATTGGCGGTGTAATCAGGCAGAATTCGGCCATTTTGACTACCAGAATTCCGAACCAGATCGCGCACATCGGGCCGGACATGCCAAACGCACTGTCTGCGGCACTGACAGATTCACCACCGTTCAGCGCCATAACCGCCGGATAAACAACAGGTAAGGTCAAGAGCAGCATTCCAATCGCATCCATGAACATGCCCAACACGGCGTAGGCAAGAAGAATACAGATCAGGATCAACATGGGCGACATCTCGAGCCCGGTTATCCAGTCAGAAAAGGCGCCGGGAAGGTCTGCAAATCCTAGAAACCGCACATAGATCAGAACGCCCCAGATGATCGAAAAGATCATCGCGGTAAGCTTGGCCGTTTCCAGCAGCGCGGATTTGAATTCACTCCACCGCATCCCGTGGAACAGGGCGAAGCAGAAGACGATGAAGGCGCCGATTGCACCGCCTTCCGTCGGTGTGCCCCACGCTTTTTCACCAAACGGGTTATAGACAAAGCAGATGATGATCAGGATGACGGCGACAATAGGAATGGCTCCGGGAAGGGCCGAAAAGCGCTGTTTCCATGTAAAGCCTGTGACCGGAGGACCGACGGACTTAAAGATCACAGCGATCCCGACAATCAGCACGGCATAGATGATCGCTGAAAAAGCACCCGGAATGAACCCCGCCAGAAGTAGCTTCCCGACATCCTGCTCGACGATGATCGCGTAGATCACCAGTATGGCCGATGGTGGGATCAACGAGGCCAGCGTTCCTCCGGCGGCCACCACACCAGCAGCAAAGCGTTTGTTGTAGCCGACCTTTAGCATTTCCGGGATCGCGATGCGGGCAAAGACGGCAGAGGTGGCGACCGAGGCACCCGAAACCGCGGCGAAACCGGCGGTGGCAAAAACAGTTGAAACCGCCAACCCTCCAGGAACCCAGGCGACCCAGCGTTTGGCAGCTTCAAACAACGCCCGCGTGAGCCCTGCGTAATAGGCCAGATACCCGATCAGGATAAAGGTCGGGATCAGGCTGAGGGTGTGAGAGGCAACTTTGGAATGCGGCACTTGCCCGGCGGTTTTGACCGCAACTGTCAGCGCCTTTCCAAACCGCGCAGGATCATACCCAAACTTGGCCCAAAAAATCCAAACCAGCCCGATAAGCCCGGCCAAGCCCGCAGCGAACGCCACGCGCATGCCGACCACGACAAAGACCAGAAGCCCGCCCGTGACCCAGAGGCCAATTTCAATCGTGTCCATAAATCAGTCCTGCCCTTCGAACTGTTCGGCCTCAGCCGCTGCTTGTGCTGCCGCGTCCTGTATCAACGGAACGGCCACCGGAGCTTCCAGTCCCAGCCATAATGCGCGGCCATAGCCCCAAGCCTGCAAAGCAAGCCGCAGGCACAGTACGGAAAACGCGATGGGGGCCAGTAGTTTCGCGGGCCACAATGGAATTCCGATATCAATGGAACTGTCGCGGCTCCACAATGGTGCGCCCAAGTCAAAGGAGCGGTCGAAGTGAGACCAACTGCCCCAAACCAGTGCAAGCATCAGAAGCAGGATCAAAACCACCGAGACCAGTTCGAACAGCCACAACCCCCTGCCGTGAAGGCGCGATAGAACGATGTCCATGCGGATGTGGCCGCCATCGCGCTGAACATATGAAATGCCCAGAAATGCGATCAGTGGCATCGCCTGTTCGATCCAGTCAACATATCCTGGCAATGGGGCATTCAGGGCATTGCGCCCACTGACCGAAATAACGGCCAGCACCATCAAGCCAAATACTGCGAAACCGCTGATGAGCGCCAGAAAACGCTCCAGTTTCAACAACTTCTGATCCAGCTGGCTCAGACGGCTTCCGTCCACCAGCACTGTGGCCTGTCCTGCCATTCCGGTGTTCCCCAATATTTGTGTACCGGGTGCCCGTTGGGCACCCGGGTTTAGGATCAGTTGCCGCCGCGCTGTTGGGTCAGCGTCGCCTGAACGAGATCATAAAGATCCTGCGCTGGCAGTCCCTGTTCCGTCATTTCCGCGATCCACTTTTCACGGATCGGGTCGGCTGCCTTGGTGCGGAATTCTGCGATCACGGCATCATCGATCATGACTTTCTGGACACCCTTTTCTTGCAGAACACTGTCCCATTGCTCGAGCAATCCGTCGTAATTTGTCAGGTAATGGTCAATCGCCTCATCAATCGAGTTGTCCAGCGCTTCGCGATGCGCGGCTGGCAGGGCCTCATAGGCGTCAATGTTGACCACAACTGGGCAGTTTACCGTTCCTGGGTTCAGGTTTGCCGTCCACCAGTCGGCTTCGTTGATCGTCCCGAAAGACAGATGTGCGTGCTGGGCAAAGGCTACAGTGTCGACGACACCTGATTCCATGGCGTTGAACGCTTCGGTTGCGGGGACCGATGTCGGAACACCTCCGACCGCCTCAAAGGCTTGCCCCAAACCGCCAGTTGCACGGACCCGCATTCCGTCAAAATCGGCCAGTTCATCGCGTGGCTCGCCGGTACCGACCAAGTTATACTGCGGCATCGGCGAGGTCATGATGATGCGGGCGTTCCATTGGGCCATCTCATCTTTGACTGCGGGATGGTCATATACCGCATGGCTTATCGCCACCTCCTCCTGCAGGTTGTTCACGCCAAGGAAGGGCAGCTCCAGAACAGTAATCGCGCGGTTTTTGTCGCGGTGGTAACCTGCGCAGAACTGAGCCATCTCGAAGGCGCCGATTTCAATACCGTCCAAGTTCTCGCGCGGCTTGGATAGTCCGCCATAGCTGACATTGATGGTGAATTCACCGCCGGTTTTTTCGCTGACAAGCTCGGCCAGTTTTTCAACATGCTCGGTGAAGGCACGACGTTTGCCCCAGACTGATGCGTTCCATTCAGTTGCAAAGGCTTCACCGACAAAAGCAAAGCTCAGGGCGGCGACGGCCGCGCCGCTCAACATCTTTTTCATCATTTGATCTCCCATTGCTGCGCCTCCTCCCGAGGCGCTTGAGGATCAAGCTAGCGCCAACATTCTACTGTGCCAACCCTGCCTTGGCTTTCCGCTGGTATCAGAAGAAGTTCCCGCTTGGATTGCGCATGCAGGAAAACCAGGTGTTCGTGGACTGACCCCCGCTTGTGTCAAGCAATGCAAGCAGGACATGTGTTACACCTATCCATTTACTTTAAAAAGATTTTTACAAAATTTACGCGTTTTCTTTACTGGATGTGGCCGTGGTTAGAAATTTCTTTACAAATAAATTCAGGGATTCCGGCAATTTATTTATTTATTTTCAGAACTCGGTAATATTCGACCTTGGGGAGGAACGGGATCGACATTGCCGGACCAAGTGGCAAAAAATGTCCCAACGTAATCCAGTCCAGAGGGAGGAGCCTCAAAAATGACCACCGCTGCCCAGGCAGATGCCAAGACCTATCCGCCATCCGCAGAAACCGTCGCCCGTGCGCATGTTGATGCCGAAAAATATGCCGGCATGTACGCCGCTTCGATCAGTGACCCCGACGCATTCTGGGGCGAGCAAGGCAAGCGCGTTGACTGGATCAAACCCTTCACCCAGGTCAAAGACGTTAACTACGATTTCGGTTCGGTTAAAATAAACTGGTATGCCGATGGCACCTTGAATGTCTCGGCCAACTGTTTGGATCGCCACCTGAAAACCCGCGGTGATCAAACGGCAATCATCTGGGAACCGGACGATCCAAATGATCCGGCTCAGCATATCTCTTACGCAGAACTGCACCGCCGCACCTGCCGCATGGCCAACATCCTTGAATCTATGGGTGTGCGCAAAGGCGACCGCGTCGTCATTTATCTGCCTATGATCCCCGAGGCCGCTTATGCCATGCTGGCCTGCGCGCGGATCGGCGCAATTCACTCTATTGTTTTTGCAGGCTTCTCGCCGGACGCTCTGGCAGCCCGGATCAACGGCTGTGACGCCAAGGTTGTCATCACCGCGGACGAGGCTCCGCGCGGTGGTCGTAAGACGCCGCTGAAATCCAATGCTGACGCGGCACTGCTGCACTGCAAGGATACGGTCAAGTGCCTTGTCGTCAAACGCACCGGTGGCCAGACCACCTGGATTGACGGTCGTGACTTTGACTACAACGAAATGGCCCTTGAGGCGGACGACTACTGCGCACCAGCCGAAATGAGCGCCGAAGATCCGCTGTTCATCCTCTACACCTCCGGCTCGACAGGTCAGCCAAAAGGCGTTGTTCACACGACCGGCGGCTATCTTGTTTACGCCGCAATGACGCATGAGATCACCTTCGATTACCACGAAGGCGACGTGTACTGGTGTACGGCAGATGTGGGCTGGGTGACCGGCCACAGCTATATTGTCTATGGCCCGCTGGCCAATGGTGCGACAACGCTGATGTTCGAAGGCGTTCCAACCTTCCCCGACGCGTCGCGTTTCTGGCAAGTCTGCGAAAAACACAAGGTGAACCAGTTTTACACCGCGCCCACAGCGATCCGCGCCCTGATGGGTCAGGGCAAAGAGTTTGTCGAGAAATGCGACCTCAGCGATCTGCGCACTCTGGGAACCGTGGGTGAACCGATCAACCCCGAAGCCTGGAATTGGTACAACGAAGTCGTCGGCAAGGGCAAATGTCCCATCGTGGATACATGGTGGCAAACTGAAACCGGCGGTCACCTGATGACCCCCCTGCCCGGCGCCCATGCAATGAAGCCCGGATCGGCAATGAAACCGTTCTTTGGCATCGAACCGGTGGTGTTGGACCCGCAGTCCGGCGTCGAGATCGAAGGTAATGGTGTCGAGGGTGTGCTCTGCATCAAAGACAGCTGGCCCGGCCAGATGCGCACTGTCTGGGGCGATCATGAGCGGTTCGAAAAGACCTATTTTTCGGATTACAAAGGCTACTACTTCACTGGTGATGGCTGTCGTCGCGATGAAGATGGCGACTACTGGATCACCGGCCGCGTGGACGATGTGATCAACGTGTCTGGCCACCGCATGGGAACGGCCGAGGTGGAAAGCGCTCTGGTTGCACACGCCGCCGTAGCAGAAGCTGCGGTTGTTGGGTATCCCCATGAAATCAAGGGGCAAGGCATCTATTGCTATGTCACTTTGATGAATGACCGTGAACCAAGCGAAGAGCTCCGTAAGGAGTTGCGCACCTGGGTCCGGACCGAAATCGGACCGATTGCCAGCCCCGATGTGATCCAATGGGCCCCGGGCCTGCCCAAAACACGTTCCGGTAAGATCATGCGCCGCATCCTGCGCAAGATCGCCGAAAATGATTTTGGTTCGCTGGGTGACACCTCGACACTGGCCGATCCGTCGGTGGTCGAAGACCTGATCGAAAACCGCGCAAGCAAGTGAGGATGTGATGGACGCCGCCACGATCACCACTCCCGCAGTACTCATCCTTCTCGGCCCTCCGGGCGCCGGGAAGGGCACGCAGGCCCGGATGCTGGAAGAGAAATTCGGGCTTGTTCAACTCAGCACGGGTGACCTGCTGCGCGAAGCCGTTGCAGCAGGCACGGACGCAGGCAAAGCCGCCAAAGCCGTGATGGAAGCCGGTGATCTGGTCAGTGACGAGATCGTCATTGCGATCCTGCGCGACCGTATGGCGCAATCAGATTGCGCCAAGGGCGTCATTCTGGATGGGTTCCCCCGCACAACGGTTCAGGCAGAGGCGCTGGATGGTCTGCTGGCGTCCAATGACCAGAAGATCAACGCAGCAATCAGCCTGGAAGTGGAAGATGCCGAAATGGTGATCCGCATTTCGGGCCGCTACACCTGCGCGGGCTGCGGCGAAGGGTACCACGACCAGTTCAAGAAGCCAGCCGAAGACGGAAAGTGCGACAAGTGCGGCAGCACCGAATTCAAGCGCCGCGCGGATGACAACGCTGAAACCGTGGCTTCGCGCCTAGCGGCTTATCATGCACAGACCGCGCCGCTGATCACCTATTACGACGGTCACGGTGTTCTGAAACGCATCAATGCCATGGGCAGGATCGAAGATATCGCTGGCGATCTCGAAGGGATCGTGAGCGACACCATGAGTTAAGGGGAGGAGATAAGCCACAAGGCTTTGATCCTAAAAAGAATACTTCAAAAGACCGCTTTGGCGGACTGGTGAAGTTTTACCTGGCACCATACGGTGTTGGGCATTGTCGAGAAGCGGACCGACGCACTGGAGGAGTTGAGCACCGGGCCGCCAAACGAGGAAGCGAAGGAGGAACCCGCAATGGCGGATCAATCTACAAACTCCGCGCAGGCAGCCGAAGCCGACAAGGGCTATTGGCAGGCCAACCTGCGCCTCATCTACATCAGCCTCGTGATCTGGGCGCTGGTGTCATTTGGATTCGGCATCCTGCTGCGTCCGCTGCTGTCGGGCATCGCCGTCGGTGGTACTGATCTGGGCTTTTGGTTCGCTCAGCAAGGATCGATCCTGGTCTTTCTGGTGCTGATCTTCAACTACGCCTGGCGCATGAACAAGCTAGACGCCGAACACGGCGTGGATGAAGAGTAAGGGAGAGCGGGGATAATGGATCAGTTTACCATCAACCTGCTGTTTGTCGGCGCATCCTTCGCGCTGTACATCGGCATTGCGATTTGGGCCCGCGCGGGTTCCACATCAGAGTTCTACGCCGCCGGTCGCGGCGTACACCCGGTCACCAACGGTATGGCAACAGCGGCGGACTGGATGTCTGCGGCCTCGTTCATCTCGATGGCGGGCCTGATTGCCTTTACCGGCTATGACAACTCGACCTTCCTGATGGGGTGGACGGGTGGCTACGTGCTGTTGGCACTGCTGCTTGCGCCGTACCTGCGCAAATTCGGCAAGTTCACCGTATCAGAATTCATCGGCGACCGTTTCTACAGCCAGACAGCGCGCATCGTTGCGGTGATCTGTCTGATTGTCGCATCGGTGACCTACGTTATCGGTCAGATGACCGGTGTTGGGGTTGCCTTTGGCCGCTTCTTGGAAGTGTCGAACACCACCGGGCTGTTGATCGGTGCAGGCGTTGTGTTTGCCTACGCGGTGTTCGGAGGGATGAAGGGCGTGACCTATACACAGGTCGCTCAGTACTGCGTGCTGATCACCGCCTACACCATCCCTGCCATCTTTATCTCGCTACAGCTGACCGGCACTCCGATTCCGGCGCTGGGTCTGTTTGGCGACACTGCAAGCGGTGTACCGCTACTGACCAAACTGGACGGCATCGTAACAGAGCTGGGCTTCAACGAATACACGGCCCATCACTCCAACACGCTGAATATGGTGCTGTTCACCCTGTCGCTGATGATCGGTACCGCCGGTCTGCCGCACGTTATCATGCGCTTCTTCACCGTCCCCAAAGTGTCTGACGCACGTTGGTCGGCTGGCTGGGCGTTGGTCTTCATCGCGCTGCTGTATCTGACCGCTCCGGCTGTTGGCGCAATGGCCCGTCTGAACATCACCGACATGATGTGGCCCAATGGTGGCATCGAAGGTGGTGCCGTTACAGTCGAACAGATCGACAATGATGCACGGTACGACTGGATGGCCACATGGCAGAAAACCGGCCTGCTGGATTGGGAGGACAAGAACGGCGACGGCAAGATTCAGTACTACAATGACAAATCTGAATCGATGCAGGCGATTGCGGAACAAAAAGGCTGGGTCGGTAACGAGCTGACCAAGTTCAACCGCGATATCCTGGTTCTGGCCAACCCCGAGATTGCCAACCTGCCCGGTTGGGTAATCGGTCTGGTCGCTGCCGGTGGTCTTGCGGCTGCTCTGTCGACTGCTGCGGGCTTGCTGCTGGCGATTTCGTCGGCCGTGTCCCACGACCTGATCAAGGGCGCAATCAACCCGCAGATCTCGGAAAAAGGCGAGCTTCTGTCGGCACGGATTGCGATGGCTGTGGCGATTGCTGTAGCGACCTGGTTGGGTCTGAATCCTCCGGGCTTTGCAGCACAGACTGTTGCTCTGGCCTTTGGTCTGGCGGCAGCCTCGATCTTCCCGGCACTGATGATGGGGATCTTCTCGACCCGCATCAACAACACCGGCGCTGTTGCAGGTATGCTGGCAGGTCTGGTCGTTACCCTGGTCTACATCTTCCTGCACAAGGGTTGGATGTTTATTCCGGACACCAACTCGTTCACCGATGCCGATCCGTTGCTGGGTCCGATCCAGTCGACCTCGTTCGGCGCTGTCGGTGCCATGGTCAACTTTGCTGTCGCCTATGTTGTGGCTGGCATGACCAAGGAAACTCCGCCTGAGATCAAGGAACTGGTCGAAAGCGTTCGCATTCCCCGTGGTGCGGGTGCAGCTCAGAACAAGTGAGCATGATGCGGTCGTTGGCTCTTGCCTTCGACCGCGTCTTTCGATCCACTACTCCCGCCCGGCATACCACTGGGCGGGATTTTTTCACCAGAACACCGGAGACATCAGATGCCCCTGTCCCACGATGAAATCGCCCGGTTTCTGAAATCCGTTCATCCCTATGACGCGTTACCGGCTGAAGCCCTGGATCAGATCGTAAAACAGATCGAGGTCTGGGAAGTAGAGGAAGACACCTCGGTCTATGAACTGGGTCATGCGCTTCCCGGCGTATTCGTGATCTATGAAGGACAGGTTGAAATCACCGATGAGAATGGTGCCGTTGTCTCTCAACTAGGCTTGCGCAATTCTTTTGGAGAGCGCGGACTGCTGAAAGACGGCAAGGCAGCCACCAAGGCGCGTGCGCACACTCCGTCGGTCCTGATTGTTTTGCCACCGGATCTGGTGCGCGAGTTGATCGACGGTCACGATGTGGTCGCCAAGTTCTTCAACCGCACACGCGGCGACAGAAGCGGCCCGCAAAGCCTTGCGACCAGTTCCATTGATATTCTGATGGCACATAACCCGGCTACCTGCCCCGCGGATACGCCTGTTCAGAAAGCGGCGCAGATCATGCGCGACAAACACATCTCGTCACTATGCATCACAGACGGCGACACGTTGCAGGGCATCGCGACGCTCCGGGATATCTCAGGCAAATATGTTGCGGACGGCCTGCCTCCGTCCACACCGGTTTCCGAGATCATGACCGCGAACCCCGTCACCCTGTCACCCGGTGACATCGGCTCAGACGTGTTGCACATCATGATGGAACGCGGCATCGGCCACGTCCCGATTTCAGAGGGCGGTCGGCTGGTCGGTATCGTCACACAAACCGACCTGACACATTACCAGGCCGTGAACTCGGCCGAACTGGTGCGACGCATCGCCCAGGCAAATACCGCCGAAGATATGGCGCGGGTAACGGCGGAAATCCCACAGCTGCTGGTACAACTGGTTGCAGGAGGGAACCGGCACGAAATCGTCACACGCCTGATCACCGACGTTGCTGACACGGTTACCCGGCGCCTTCTGGCCCTTGCTGAACAGAAACTGGGCCCGCCCCCTGTGCCGTATCTGTGGCTGGCATGCGGCTCGCAAGGGCGGCAGGAACAGACAGGCGTGTCGGATCAGGACAACTGCCTGATGCTGGATGACAGCCTAACCGATGCGGATATGGAGTACTTTGTAATGCTGGCCAGGTTCGTGTCGGACGGGCTGGATACCTGTGGCTATTTCTATTGTCCCGGCGACATGATGGCGACCAATCCGCGCTGGTGTCAGCCGGTGCGTGTCTGGCGCGACTATTTCAAGGGATGGATCGCCAAACCGAACCCCGAAGCGCAGATGCTGGCCTCGGTCATGTTTGACTTGCGCCCGATAGGCGGCACGTTCGACCTGTTCGCCGACCTGCAAGCCGACACATTGGCGGCGGCCAGGTCCAATTCGATCTTCGTCGCACATATGATCTCGAACTCGTTGAAACACACGCCGCCGCTGGGGTTGCTGCGTGGGTTTGCAACCATCCGGTCGGGCGAGCACCGCAACACGCTGGATATGAAACACAATGGTGTTGTTCCGGTCGTGGATCTGGCGCGAATCTACGCCCTGCAAGGCGAACTGCCCGAGGCCAATACGCGCGCCCGTCTGAAGGCTGGCGAGGCCAATGGCGTTCTCAGCGCGTCAGGCGCACGCGATTTGCTGGACGCCTATGATCTGATCGCCGAAACCCGGCTTGAACATCAGGTCCAGCTGGTCAAATCGGGCAAGAAACCAGACAATTATCTGCCACCTTCCGATCTTTCGGACTTTGAGCGAAGTCATCTTCGTGACGCCTTCGTTGTGGTAAAAACCATGCAATCAGCGGTCGGCCACGGCAAGGGAATGCTGGGCTGACATGCATCTGAAGAACGGAGAGACACGATGTTTCTGGAATTGATCGGCACTGTTTTTGCGGGCTTCGCTTTTGCGGGTATCGTTCTTGTGCTGAACAAGCTGACCGGAGGGCGGTTGCCGAAATGGGTTACTCCGGTCGCGGCGGGTTTGGGGATGATCGCTGTGACCATATCCAGCGAGTATTCCTGGTACGACCGTACGCGCGAACAGCTTCCCGAGGAAATGGCAATCGTGCAAGAGGTTGAAAGCCGCGCCCTCTACCGCCCGTGGACCTATGCCGTGCCCTTCGTCGACCGCTTTGCCGCTATCGACACCGTGTCGGTGCGAACAAACGAAAACGTTCCCGACCAACGACTTGTCGATCTTTATTTCTTCGGTCGCTGGGCTCCGGTTTCAAAACTGCCCGTGGCCGTAAACTGTGCCGAGAATCGTCGCGCCAACCTTGCGGACGGTGCTGAGTTTTCCGATGACGGACGTCTGCTGAATGCAGACTGGATATCTGCCGGGCCTGCCGACCCCATCATCGACGCCACCTGCGGGGTTTGACAATGCTCACAGGGTTAAGCCTGCGGCTCAGGATATTTCTGTTTTTCTGCCTGCTCGCGCTCGGCGGGATATCAATCAGTTCCGCCGCCCTGTGGATCACCTATGCCCGGGCCGCACAACCTGACCTGTTTGATGACTTCATCTTTGCCGAGGTTCTGATCGGGTTTGGATTGCTGGCTTTGATCGCCGGTGTCTGGCTGTTGTTTGACGACAATGTCGCCAAGCCGATCGAACGGCTTTCAGCGCAACTGCGGGCCCGCGCTCATGCCGGTGTCAGCACGGACCTGGACATGCAGGCCGCGCGGTATTTGGGAGATCTGGCCCCTGCTGCAGCTGGCCTGGCCGAGCAACTTGCCGCAAATGCCATGCACACAGCCGAGGCGGTGGCTGCTGAAACCGCTCATCTGGCGGCGGAAAAACAGCGCCTTACTGCCCTTCTGACCGAGATCCCGGTCGCCATGTTGCTGGCCAGTCCAAAACACCAGATCGTTTTGTATGACGGTCAGGCGGCCGAGGTGCTGGCCCAGATCGCGCATCCCCGCCTGAACGCCTCGCTCTTCGAGTATATCGAATCGACGGGGCTGACGGACGCGTATGGAAAGTTGTGCAAATCAGGTAAGGATGTTTTCTGCACCCTGACCAGCGTGGACGGCCGACAAACCTATTCGGCCCGAATGAAGCCATTGGGTGACGCACCCGGTTACATGCTGGTGTTCGAAGACAGCGTTGCCCGTATGTCGCCAGATGAGGCCCGCCCGCTGGTCTATGATTTCGAATTGCTGGACACGCCGGGTGACGGCGCGTTTGAAAACCGCTCTTTGCTGGATCTATGTTTTGTGGTCTTCGACACGGAAACAACCGGCTTGCTGCCACACAAGGATGAGATCGTTCAGATCGGCGCGGTCCGCGTTGTGAAAGGCAAGATCGTCGCGGGCGAGCATCTGGACATGCTTGTAGATCCGGGCATTCCGATCCCTGCTGCCTCGACCCGCGTGCACAAGATCAGTGATCACATGGTTCAGGGCGCACCGGATATTGTCAAAGCCGGACGTGTGTTTCACCAATTCTCACGCGATGCGGTGATTGTGGCCCATAACGCGCCGTTCGACATGGCGTTCCTTCGCCGCCATGCCAAGCGTATGGAAGTCGAATGGGATCATCCGATACTCGACACTGTGCTGTTGTCGGCCGTTTTGTTCGGCGCCAGCGATACACATACACTGGACGCGCTGTGTGAACGGCTGGACATCACTATCCCCGAGGCGCTACGTCATACGGCATTGGGCGACGCGGTGGCAACAGCCGAGGCGCTGGTCAAGATGCTGCCCATCCTGCAAGCGCGCGGGCTGAACACCTTTGGCGAAGTCATCGTCCAGACCCGCAAACACGGGCGTCTGCTGGAAGACCTGAATTAACACCGAAATTTGCAAACGCCGTTCAGCTTTTCGTGGACAATCCGGGCCACGCATGGCACCTGATGCGCGGCCAAGGAACACGCGCGCGATATGACGGAAAAGATTTTCACACCAACCCCGGATCAAAGCCACGCCTTTCGTGAGGCTCTGGGATGTTTCGGAACGGGTGTCACCGTGATCACTGCGCAAACCGAAGACGGCCCACGTGCAATCACCGTAAACTCGTTTGCGTCGGTGTCCCTGGACCCGCCGCTGGTGCTGTGGTGCCTGGCCAGAGAGTCAAACCGCTTCGATACGTTCAGCACCTGCACGCATTACTCGATCCACGTCATGGCTCAGGATCAACAGGATCAGGCGCTAAGATTTGCACGCGACGGTGTGGATTTCACCCATGCCGAGTGGACGACAGACGAGGCTGATCGCCCGCAGCTGGCCAATTGCCTGGCTCGGTTTGACTGCCGTTTGCATGCCCGGCACGAGGCCGGAGATCATCTGATCATTGTCGGTCATGTGGATCAGGTCATGTACCGCACTGGCAAGGGTCTGATCTTCAAGCGCGGTCAGTTCGGCGGGTTTGTAGACCCTTTCTAGTCGTCCAGAGACCCATGCACCGCCAGCACCTCTAGCTGTGCGTCTTGCGGAGTGATCACACGAAAAGATTCGTGCACTCCTGTCTCAGATAATTCTCTGGCGACGGTCAGCAGCGTGTTGGCGGCATGGTCTTCACACAGATCTGACATGTGATCAATCTCAGCCTGTGCCACGCCTAATGCGGCTTCGACCGAGGGCGCTCCATAATACTGCACGAAGTGTTCTGCCAAGTTGCGGGTGACCTGATCCCTTTCAGCGGCTTCGATCTGGGTTACCGCCACAAATGTCACCCGGCCAAAGGTTTCCAGCCCCAGCCAGCCATTCGCAAAAGCCTGACGCGCCTTACCTTCCAGATCCGCGCCGCTCCAGTTCGAAAACTCGAACCCGCCCGAAACGCACCATTCGCCCGTACGTGCCGGAGAATGAAACACGTTCATGTCGCTTTCATCGAAATGGATGGCGCGGGCCAGTTTCATCGTCCGTTCTCCAATAATTCCGTCAACGGGCGCAAACGGGTGTTGACCCCGTCGCGGATCAGCATTCCGAACCGCTCATCCGCTCCAAGGAATACACCGCCATCGACCCGTGGCTCACCTACCCCACGCAGCAGGCCCATCCATTCGGCATGCAGCGGCGCGTTGCCATCCTCCTGCCAGCGGTTGAGCCAGGTCAGCATATGGCGTGACCAGCTTTCGACCAGTTGCGTGGCCGACACCTCGGCGCAGCCTTCATCATAAAGGGCTGTGACATCCGGTGTCTCGCCGGGCGCGGTGCTGGTTTGCATCAATGCGAGCTCCCAGCCGACAATCAGCCAATCCGGTTCTTCCTCCGCGTTTTCCCCGGATGCCGAAACGCGGAACACACCGCATTTCGCGCCATTCACACAGATCACACCGTCCCATTCCAGATGCACCGCCACTTCAGGCGGGGCCAGAGCGCCCAGCGCATTCTGAAACCCGACAGCACAAAGCGGCAGCATCGCCATCGCGTCCCGCAGTGGCACCTCGGGCGCAAATACGATCGCGACACGCAGGTAATCGGCCTGAATGTTATAAACAACCGCCCCCGCATCGCAGCCCAAAGCCGCCATAGCCTGGGCCCGTTCAAACGGGTCTTCCCCACCCTGAACCGGGTGACCCGTCAACAAAGGGGGAAAGACCGGTTGGCTCATGCGGTGCCTTTGGTGATCATGTCGCGGGCGATCTTGCGGAAAGCCTCGGCCTGAGGACTGTCTGGCTTGCTGACCACAATTGGCGCGCCCCCGTCTGCGGCTACACGAATGTCCAGATGCAACGGGATTTCACCCAGCAGCGGCACGCCCATCGCCTCGGCCTCAGACTTGACACCACCATGACCGAAAACATGTTCTTCGTGCCCACAGTTCGAACAGATATGCGTGGACATGTTTTCGATCATCCCAACAATAGGTGTCTTGAGCTGATTGAACATGTCGATCCCCTTGCGGGCATCAATCAGCGCCACGTCCTGCGGCGTCGAGACGACAATAGCGCCGTCCACCTTGAATTTCTGGCTTAGCGTCAGTTGCACGTCACCGGTGCCGGGCGGCAGGTCGACGATCAGCACGTCCAGGGCACCCCATTGCACCTGGCTCATCATCTGTTGCAGCGCCCCCATCAGCATCGGCCCGCGCCAGACAACCGCCTGCCCTTCGTTGGTCATCAACCCCATCGACATCATGGTGACGCCGTGGTTGCGCAGCGGTAGGATCGTCTTGCCATCGGGGCTGGCCGGGCGGCCCGAGACGCCCAACATCCGAGGCTGCGACGGCCCGTAAACATCCGCGTCCAGCAGACCCACGCGCCGCCCTTCTGCGGCCAGTGCACAGGCCAGATTGGCCGACACGGTGGATTTGCCCACCCCCCCCTTGCCAGAAGCAACCGCGAGGATCCGGTCAACACCGGGAACGGCCTGCGGTCCAGTTTGGGATGGTTTGGGTTTCGGCTTCAAATCCGGCGGCGCCTTATCGGAATGCGCAGTCATCAGGGCCGATACATTTGCAACGCCCTCAACCATCTGCGCAGCCTTCTCAGCTGTTGCGCGCACAGGTTCCATCTTGTCGGCATGCTTCGGATCAATCTCAAGAACAAAGCGAACCGTGTCGCCCTCAACATTCAGCGCGCGCACGATGCCCGCGCTGACAATGTCCTGACCCGAAACCGGATCGGTGATCTTTTTCAGGTTCGCCAGAACCGCGTCACGAACACTCATGCTGTTCTCTCCTTGGTGTGCCCCGCCGACAGGGGCGTGCGTGTCGACATGTATTGGTCGCCGCTCATTGCATGTGTCTCCGTCTCTTTCTGTTCATTTGACGCATCGCAGCCTTCATAGTTAGGCTAAACCATGCGCCTTGTCTTGTTGTGCCTGAGCCTGACGCTCACCGCCACCCCCTCCTTGTCGCAGGAGGCGATTGGCCTTGCGGCTCCGGCAGAGGTTAAAGACTCCGGTCTGTTGCAACATATCCTTCCTCGCTTCTCTCTCAAGACCGGGATACGCGTTGTCGCAGATGATGCCGGTGCCATGGTGCTGGAAACCGCGCCGCCCGGTGATCCTGTCTTTGCCCGTGGTGGAGTGGTCTATCACCTGCGGATCGAAGGTGATAATCGTCAAATCCGGTTTCGCGACTGGCTGCAATCAGATATCGGCAAGCGCACTGTCGAAGGTTTTCTTCCTGCGGTGGGTGAACCGTTCAGCACCGGCTTTGATCCCACATTCACCCAGTCGGACGATACCCTGGATGGCAACACCGTACTGGGCGAAGAACTATCTATGACCCATTGTGGTCGATGTCATGTGATTGGCCCCCGAAACCGGATGAGCGGGCTTGGCTCAACCCCCTCTTTCGCGGTTCTGCGCGCGATGCCGGATTGGTCGGAACGGTTCGAGGCGTTCTTTGCCCTCAATCCCCACCCCGCATTCACGCAGATCGACGGGTTGACACCCCCCTTTGATCCCGAGCGACCATCCCCAATTCACCCGGTCAAGATGACGTTGGACGATCTTGAAGCCATCCTGGCATTTGTTTCGCGCATTGACGCCGCAGATCTGGGCTCGCCGCTAAAGCTTCAGTGATCCTTTCTATCCGAATAGTAATCCTCGGTGGTAACGACCCGAGGCTTTGGTTTTGACTGGAACGGATTGTCCTGCTGCTGGAAATGAGCATTCACCCGGCAATTGTCACACATCTGGATCATCCGTGCCTGTTCCGTTGAGGCAAACATCGGGTGCGTGCCCGAAAGCTTTTCCATGATCCGTTCAACGGTTGATTTCACCCCAAACAAAGCCCCGCATTCGACGCAGGCAAATGGTTCCTCCTCGTTCAGGACCTGCTGAGACAAGGCAGCATCGCTCAGGTCCAGTTGTGGTACCAAGGTGATCGCATCTTCGGGGCAGATCGTCTTGCACATTCCGCATTGCAGGCACGCATCCTGCTGAAAGTTCAGCTGGGGCTTGTCAGGGTTATCTATCAAAGCCCCGGACGGGCACAGAGACACACAACTAAGACAGAGCGTGCAACTGTCAGTATTCACTGCAACGGCACCGTAAGGCGCACCTTCAGGCAATGGCAGCGGGGCTTTGGCCTGCGGATTCAGGGCCTGTGCGGCCAGTCGCGCGATTTGTCGGCGGTTGCCAAGTGGCAAGACCGGATCTGCCAACGGTTCGGGGACATTTTGCGCATACAGCAAGTCTGCCATCGCATCAGGGTCCACCTCCTCAATCAGCCCGATCCCATCCGAACTGGCTATGGCACGTGCCAGTTCAAGTTCGCGATCCAGCGCATCCCGCTCGGTCGTCGGTGCCAGCAGCACATCCACACGCGCAAATCCATGAGCCAGTGAGGCCAGCATTTCCGAATGACCGAACCCGGATATCACTTTCAATTCCAGCGAGATAACATCCGAAGGCAATCCCCGCCCGAACCTTGCTGCAAGCCTTATCATTTCGGCCCCGTGGGCGTCGTGCACAAGCAACCGGGGTGCGATACCGCCTGCCCTTCGGTACGTGCGCGCCAGAGTGTGCATCCGTGATAATAAGGCCGAAACAGGTGGATCTTCATAGGTTATCGCCGTCGACGGGCAGACCGCCGCGCATTCACCACACCCGGCGCAGACCATCGGATCAATCGCTACATGCTCGCCCGAGGGCGTGATTGCACCGGTTGGGCAGATATCCAGACAGTTTGAGCACCCGACCTGTTCCGCCCGCGAATGGGCGCAAAGTGTTTCTTCCAGTCGCACGTACAGGGGTTTTTCGAATGTTCCGACCAGTTGGGCGGCGTCGAAAGCCAGACTTTCTACAGAAACCGCATCCTTGGGATCAGCCCGCAAGTACCCCTCGCGCTTGGCCGGGGCCTGCACAAAGGGCGTGCCCCCCGTCAGATCAACAATGATATCGCAGGCCGATTGCGCCCCATCTCTTGGTTCCGTCCAATTGAAAGCACCCCTGCCTGCGGGAACCACTTGCTGCACATTGTCCAGACGCAAAGAAAACCCACCCAGAGCACCCGAAACAGACCGCAACTGTCCCCGAATGACGTCGAAGGCCCGAGAGTCCGGCTCAGCCTGATCTGTGACCAGAACGGTTACAGCCAGTGTCCGGGCCAACCTTTCCGCCAGTCCAAAGGCAACGGTGCCCGGACCCATGATGAAACACGTGCCTTCGCTGATGACATCAACGCTGGGCGTCACGGGTTGCGGCAGGAACGCTTCGGCGGCTAAGGCAGCCATTTTGGCCGTCGCATCCGCGCCCTGATCGGACCACCCAGCGCGATCCCGCAGGTCGACAAAGCCGGGGGTCTCGATATTCATATCTTCGGCAAGCGACCGGAACACCTCTTGTTCTTGCAGACAGGCGATGACGATATCGCCCTCTTGCATCGAGGCCGCAGCGGATTGCAGTTCTTTTGTACAAAGCGCGGTATGCACCTTTGAACAGGAAATTCCGCAGGCGCTTTCGATCCTGTCAGTATCCAGCGCCTGAGTTCCCGCGCAATCGCAGAGCAAAAGTTTCGTGCCCATGTCCCCTCCCTCGGGAAGCAGTCCCGATCCTCTGCACTTTAGGCTGCATTCCCGATGAAGCAACTTCAACCCTGCGCAGCGTGCAGGGCGCCGGGCAGAATTTCGCGGCAAAATCCCATAAAACAAAAGCCTTCTCAGGCTTTGATCACGAAGACGCTACCGGGAATACGACCAAAGTATTAACGCACGGGCTTGGCACGTGGCTATTTTGTGTACCATAGTGGACGTGGAAAGGCAGGGGAGAGCCTTTCGGGGAGGATCCAGTGGCCAAGGCCGCAAGCCAGATCGACATGCCGGTTGGCGTCATTGTGCGCAAAACACCCGGGGTCACGCGTTGGGCCCGCTGGAACTGGCGCGCGGTCGCCGTGTTGCCTGGTGCAGGGCCAGCCGATTGGCAGGAACTGCGCCGCGAAGGCGAGGCGGTCGAATACCACGCTGCCACCCTTCCTCTGACTCTTTGGGCGGACGAGACCGAAGCCTATCTGGTCAACCTGTCGGACGGGCAGCCCTCGATCTATCTTGTACTGCGGAATGAGCTGAAGGGCGACACGCCGCTGAATGCAGTTCTGATCACCGCTTCTCCGTTCCAGGGGCAGGATTACGCAGATACCGGCGAAGAAATTGTCGAGAAAATCCCGATGACCGAAGGGCTGATCGCCTGGGTGCGGGATTTCACCCAGAAACATCACCAGCACGAAGTGTTCGTCAAGCGCCGTCGCGACAAGAAGCGGACGGATCTGGTTGAAGACGGTAAAGGTGATGCGCGTATCCGGCAGGTATCGGACGTGTACCGCTCGCCGAGACGGGTGCTGCAATGACAGAGCGGCGTGATTTCTGGTCGCGCCGGAAGGCAGCCGTTCAGGCCGAAGCTGAAGCCGAGGCGATGGCCCTCGAAGAACGGGTGATCGCAGCACATCACACAGAACTTGAAGAAAAGAGTGACGCCGAGATTTTGGCCGAATTCAACCTTCCCAATCCGGATACCCTCGGACCCGGCGATGATGTTTCGGGCTTTATGTCCAAGGCAGTGCCTGATCGCCTGCGGCGCCGCGCCCTGCGTCGGCTGTGGCGGTTGAACCCTGTTCTAGCCAATGTCGACGGGCTGGTCGATTACGGCGAGGACTATACCGATGCGGCCTGCGTGATCGAAAACATCCAAACCGCCTATCAGGTTGGAAAAGGCATGCTGGCGCATGTCGAAGCACTGGCCGCCGACGCACAAGAAACAGAAGTAAACGAAATCGAAACTGATACGCTCTCTGAACCTGAGGTCGTGCCGGTTGACCCCGATCCCGTGCCACAGCCGGTTTCAGTGGTTCAGGTGGAAGAGCCGGAAGAAGTCGACCGTCCCCCGTATCCACGTCGAATGACATTTGAATTTGAAGGATGACCGAATGACCGCAAGTGACGCGCACACTCTGGATGTTTCAGCCGAGGATCGCCTGCGCGCGGATTTCTATAACTTTCTGGGTCTGTTACTGGCAGGTCCTCCGGACCAGATGTTGCTGAACCAAATGGCTGGTCTGGTCGGAGATGACACGGATCTCGGCAAGGCCATTCAATCCATGGCGCGGGTTGCCAAGGTCACCAAGCCAGCCGCTGCCGAACGGGAATTCAATGCGTTATTCATCGGATTGGGCCGGGGTGAGTTGCTGCCTTACGCCAGTTTCTACCTGACGGGCTTCCTGAACGAGAAACCCTTGGCTCAGCTGCGCAATGACATGGCGGTTCGCGGGATCACACGTGCCCAAAACGTGTTCGAGCCCGAAGATAACATCGCCTCATTGATGGAGATGATGGCCGGAATGATCGTCGGGCGTTTTGGCAGCCCGGCATCCCTGGATGACCAAAAGGCATTCTGGAGCAAGCATATCGGCCCCTGGGCCACGCATTTCTATTCGGATTTGGAAGCAGCCGAGAACTCGGTTCTTTATGCATCCGTCGGCACTGCCGGTCGGGTGTTCATGGAGATCGAGCGCGAAGCGTTCCGGATGACGGCGGGGTAACCCGCACATCGCCGGTGTCCTATGGGCGCCAAACCGCAATTGGGAAAGGAGGTTCCCATGAGCAAGACCAAGGAAGAAGGCGCCACCCGCCGTGACTTCCTCAAACTGGCCGGAACCGCAGCACCCGCTGCCGTTGCCGCCGCCAGCCTGACCGGGAAGGCCGAAGCCGCCGCGCTGCCGGCCGACGAAACCCGCATTCAGGATACTGCGCATACACGCGCATACATCGAGAGCACCCGGTTCTAGGACTGGACGCTTTCACACCCGACAGACGGTTGCGATTGGCCCTGACGTCGGCTTCAGCAGTACCAAGCCAGCCGTGGCTTACACGGCGCGCAAGGGAGGAAAGACATGCTTAGGAAAAAGACCAACGGGGTTGCGAGACGCCCCCAGCGGACAAGTATCCTGTCCCAGGTCGGCGAGAAAACCGTCGATCGCCGCGCATTCCTGCGTGGCTCGGGCCTGACGATCGGCGGCCTTGCCGCGATCAGCGCCACAGGTGGAACCGTGACGCCAGCCAGTGCCCAGACGGCGGCCAAACAGGCCGTTGAAAACATCAAATCCGTATGCACCCACTGTTCGGTCGGCTGTACTGTCGTTGCCGAAGTGCAGAACGGTGTCTGGGTCGGGCAGGAACCCGGCTGGGATAGCCCGTTCAACCTGGGTGCACACTGTGCCAAGGGGGCCTCGGTTCGCGAGCACGCCCATGGTGAACGCCGACTGAAATATCCGATGAAAAAGGAAGGCGGCGAGTGGAAGCGCATTAGCTGGGAAGAGGCGATCAACGAGATCGGCGATGGCATGATGTCGATCCGCGAAGAATCCGGGCCCGACAGCGTGTATTGGCTGGGCTCTGCAAAGCACAATAACGAACAGGCCTATCTGTTCCGCAAATTCGCCGCCTACTGGGGCACGAACAACGTGGACCATCAGGCCCGTATCTGCCACTCGACCACGGTTGCGGGTGTTGCGAATACATGGGGCTACGGCGCCATGACCAATTCGTATAACGACATCCACAACTCGCGCGCCATCTTCATCATCGGCGGCAACCCGGCTGAAGCGCACCCTGTCTCTCTGCTGCACGTTCTGCGCGCGAAAGAGCAGAACAACGCACCGCTGATCGTCTGCGACCCGCGATTTACGCGCACCGCGGCCCATGCGGATGAATATGTCCGTTTCCGCCCGGGCACAGACGTTGCGTTGATCTGGGGCATCCTGTGGCACATCTTCGACAACGGTTGGGAGGATAAAGAATTCATCCGCACCCGTGTCTGGGGCATGGACCAGATACAGGATGAGGTGGCCAAATGGACGCCTGAAGAAACAGAACGCGTCACCGGCGTGCCTGGCTCGCAACTGAAACGTGTTGCCCGAACCATGGCCAACAACCGCCCCGGCACGGTCATCTGGTGCATGGGCGGCACACAGCACACCAACGGCAACAACAACACCCGCGCCTATTGCGTGCTTCAGCTTGCGCTGGGCAATATGGGTACCTCGGGTGGTGGCACCAATATCTTCCGCGGCCACGACAACGTGCAGGGCGCGACAGACCTTGGTGTATTGTCCCATACCCTGCCCGGCTATTACGGCCTGTCCGCGGGCGCATGGGGCCACTGGAGCCGCGTCTGGGGTGAAGACCTGGATTGGTTGAAGGGCCAGTTCGCCACGATCAAGGGCAAAGACGGCAAGGACAAACCGCTGATGAATGAAAGCGGTATCCCGGTATCCCGCTGGATCGACGGTGTTCTGGAAGACCCTGCGAACATGGATCAGGACAACAATGTCCGTGCCATGGTTCTGTGGGGTCACGCGCCGAACTCGCAAACGCGGGGTCCGGAAATGAAAACGGCAATGGAAAAGCTGGACATGCTGGTCGTGGTCGACCCGTATCCCACCGTTTCCGCTGTTCTGCATGACCGCACCGATGGCGTCTATCTTTTGCCCGCCTGTACGCAGTTCGAAACCCGAGGTTCGGTCACCGCGTCAAACCGCTCGCTGCAGTGGCGTGACAAGGTCGTAGAACCGCTGTTCGAAAGCCTGCCGGACGAGGTCATCATGGCCAAGTTCGCCAATAAGTTCGGTTGGGCGGATCGCCTGTTCCGCAATATCGAGATGGAAGACCCCGAGACCCCGAATGTTGAAAGCATCACGCGTGAGTTCAACTCGGGCCTCTGGACCATCGGCTATACCGGGCAGTCGCCGGAACGTCTGAAAAGCCATATGGCCAATCAGCACACGTTCGACAGAACCACGCTGCAGGCCATTGGTGGACCAAACGACGGCGAATATTATGGTCTGCCGTGGCCCTGCTGGGGAACCGCTGAGATGGGTCATACGGGGACACCGAACCTCTATGACATGTCCAAACCGGTGGCCGAAGGTGGCCTGACCTTCCGCGCCCGGTTCGGTGTGGAACGCGATGGCGACAACCTGCTGGCCGAAGGGGTCTATAGCGTTGGATCAGAAATTCAGGACGGATACCCTGAATTCACGATGCAGATGCTGATGGATCTTGGCTGGGACGGTGACCTGACGGCTGAAGAACGCGCTGCAATCGATGCCGTTGCAGGCCCCGAGACCAATTGGAAAACCGACCTTTCAGGTGGTATCCAGCGGGTGGCGATCAAGCATGGCTGCGCGCCCTTCGGGAACGCCAAGGCCCGCGCGGTCGTCTGGACCTTCCCGGATCCGATCCCACTGCATCGCGAGCCGCTTTATACGAACCGGCGTGATCTGGTGGCGGACTATCCGACCTACGAGGATCGGCACTCCTATCGCCTGCCCACCCTCTATGCTTCGATCCAAAAGAACGATTTTTCAAAGGATTACCCGATAATCCTGACGTCTGGTCGTCTGGTCGAATATGAAGGCGGTGGTGACGAAAGCCGGTCTAACCCATGGCTTGCTGAACTTCAGCAGGATATGTTCGTCGAGATCAACCCGCGCGATGCCAACAACCTTGGCATTCGGGACGGACAACAGGTCTGGGTCGAAGGTCCGGAAGGCGGCAAGGTCAAGGTGATGGCGATGCTGACCAATCGGGTTGGTGCCGGTGTCGCCTTCATGCCTTTCCACTTTGGCGGCCATTTCCAGGGCGAGGATCTGCGGCACAAATACCCCGCCGGTGCTGACCCCTATGTTCTGGGCGAAAGTTCCAACACCGCCCAGACCTATGGCTATGATTCAGTGACCCAGATGCAGGAGACCAAGTGTACTCTCTGCAAGATCTCGGCAGCGTAAGGAGGACGATTAATGGCTAGAGCAAAGTTTCTCTGCGACGCTGAACGCTGCATCGAATGCAACGCCTGCGTAACCGCGTGCAAGAACGAGCATGAGGTACCTTGGGGTATCAACCGCCGCAGGGTGGTGACGATCAATGACGGCAACCCGGGCGAACGCTCGATCTCGGTGGCCTGTATGCATTGTTCGGACGCACCCTGCATGGCGGTGTGCCCGGTCGACTGCTTCTATCAGAACGAAGAAGGTGTTGTCCTGCACTCCAAGGACCTGTGCATCGGTTGCGGTTATTGCTTTTACGCGTGCCCGTTTGGCGCGCCGCAATACCCGCAGGCGGGCAATTTCGGTTCACGCGGCAAGATGGACAAATGCACGTTCTGCGCTGGTGGTCCCGAAGAAAACCACTCGACCGCAGAGTTCGCCAAATATGGTCGCAACCGGATCGCCGAGGGCAAACTGCCCATCTGCGCCGAAATGTGCTCCACCAAGGCCCTGCTTGCCGGTGACGGCGACGTGGTGTCGGCTGTTTACCGTGAACGCGTCGTGGCGCGCGGTTTCGGCTCGGGCGCCTGGGGCTGGGGTACTGCCTACGACCAGAAAGACGGCTAAGCCGCTGTCTGCACAAAGCAATGGACAACCCGCTCAGCGCGGGTTGTCCGATCTTGGAATTTGACCGAGGTTCAGATGCTCCGCTTTCTCATCGCTTTTCTGTTCACCCTTGGGCTTACCTTTTCGGGTGCCGCCCAAACGACCGATGACAGCACCGCCATACCTGAAAGGGCGGGAACCGGCGGAGCGACGACCCTCGAAGACATCCTCGCCCGGCAACGTGGTGAGAAGGTGGATAACGCTTATCGCTCCGACAATACCGGCCAGAGCAATGTCGAGGGTCTGATGGGGCAGCTTGGCACCCGTGGTGTTGCATCGAACAGCGATGTGTACCGTGCGTTGCGCTATGGTTCGGCCGATGTGACCGTGTCGTCAAACGGCCCCGCTGCTAGCGTGTTGATACAGGATGGTGGCATGTGGTGGCTGAATTTCCGCACTGGACCGCTGCGCGAATATGGCACTTACATCATCGCCGGGATGTTGGGCATCATTTTGCTGTTCTTCCTGATCCGTGGGAAAATCCACATCGATGGAGAGAAAACGGGCCGCACAGTCACCCGTTTCAACGGGATTGAACGTTTTGGCCATTGGCTGTTTGCAGGATCGTTCCTGATCCTCGGCATTACTGGTTTGCTCACGCTCTATGGCCGCGACTTCCTGATCCCGGTCTTCGGCAAGGAAGGTTTCGCCACCATCGCACAAGGCTGCAAGTGGCTGCATAACAATCTGGCCTGGGCCTTTATGCTGGGTCTGATCATCGTCACGGTGAACTGGATTGCTCATAACATCCCCAACCGCACTGACCTGAAATGGCTGGCCGCTGGCGGGGGCCTGTTCACCAAGGGCAACCACCCGCCCGCCCGGAAATTCAATGCGGGGCAGAAGATCATCTTCTGGGCCTGCATCCTGCTGGGCGTGTCAATCAGTCTGTCCGGCTTATCACTGCTGTTTCCGTTCGAGTTGCCCCTGTTCGCCAAGACCTTCTCGGTCGCAAACGCCACGGGCGTTCCTCAGGCGCTGGGTCTGACCTTGCCGGTGCAGATGTCACCGCAGGAAGAGATGCAATTCGCCCAAGTCTGGCATGTCATGATTGCCTATGTGTTCATCGCGATCATCGTTGCGCATATCTATCTCGGCTCGGTCGGTATGGAGGGCGCATTTGACGCCATGGGAACCGGCGAGGTCGAGGAACAATGGGCGCGCGAGCATCACTCGCTCTGGCTGGAAGAGGTGCAGGAAAAAGAGGCTGGCAAAGCAGCCGCCTCACCCGCTGAATAGATGCGTGGGCTGGTTCTGGCGCTGGCGCTGGTGCCCCTGCCTGCCGTGGCAGAGTTCTTTACACTGAAAGGGCATGGCGGCCCCATTATGGGCATTGCCACCGCGCCAGACGGTCGCATCGCAACAGCCAGTTTCGACAACTCTGTGGGTCTTTGGACCGGGCAAAAGCCAGATTGGTTCGAAGGGCACGAAGCGGCGGTGAACGCAGTCGCGTTCAACGGCTCCGCTTTCTATTCTGCTGGGGACGATTTCACCCTGCGCAAATGGCCCAGCGGTGAAGTCATTGGCCGACACAAGGGCAAGATTGTCGGCCTTGCCACGTCAGAAACCCTTATTGCCACGGCCAGCTGGGATGGAACAATCGGCCTGTGGCCTGTCGATGGCACAGAACCCGCGCGGCTTGGACCGACTGGCAGTGGCGTAAACGCGGTCGCATTCTCACCTGACGGCACGCAGCTTTATTCGGCGGGCGTCGACGGCGCTTTGCGGCTATGGGATGTATCCAGCAGGCAGGAAACAAGGCGTCTGGTCGAGCACGGGTTCGGCATCAATGAACTGGCCCTGAATGCACAGGATAACTGGATCGCCTATGGTGCGGTTGACGGTGTTACGCGTATCCTTGACCTTGCCACCGGGGAAGAGCGCGACTTCACACTGGACCGCCGCCCGATCCTTGCCCTTGCACTCAGCCCGGATCGGAGACTCTTGGCCGTAGGCGATGGCGAAGGGTATATTATGGTCATCGACACCGTCGATTGGCGCATTGCACAGGATTTTCGCGCCACGTTGCGCGGTCCGGTCTGGGCTTTGGCATTTTCCGCAGACGGTAAAAGCATCCATGCGGGCGGACTTGACGAGGCGATGTACAGCTGGCCTGTGGACGCGTTGTCCGGCCAACACCAGATGGCCTCGGCAGAACCGAGTTTCCTGAAAAATCCTGATGAGATGGACAACGGAGAACGCCAGTTTGCGCGCAAATGTTCGATCTGTCACAGCCTGTCCTCCGATAATGCACGACGTGCAGGCCCCACCCTGCACGGTGTATTTGGACGTCCGGCCGGCACAGTTCGCGGATATTTGTACTCGGATACATTGCAAGGCTCTGATATCATTTGGAATGACGAAACGATAAATGCCCTTTTCGACGAAGGGCCAGACCACTACATTCCGGGGTCGAAAATGCCGATGCAGCGGATTGCCAAAGCACAGGATCGCCAGGATCTTATCGCTTTTCTGCGTCGCGCAACAACTGACCGGAACTGAACCGGAGGAGCCCATGAAAGCCTTTCTCGCCGCCGTCGCCGCGATGGTCGTTATTGCAGGCGCAGCCCCGTTTGTGCTGGAACAAATCGGATTCAGTACCGCTGACACAACATCCGGCACCGCCGTGCGCCTCGACTGAATGCCGCAATATCTGACCACCCGTGAACTGGCCGATCTGCTGCGCATTGGCGAGCGGAAGGCCTATGACCTTGCCTCGTCAGGCGAAATACCGTGCGTGCGCGCCATGGGTAAGCTGTTGTTTCCGCGGGCCGAGATCATTGCCTGGCTCAACGCGTCGCGATCCGGTCCTCAGGTCGCCGAACCGCCCCTGCCCCCGATCATAGCGGGCAGCCACGATCCCTTGCTGGACTGGGCGTTACGTGAAAGTGGATCGGGGCTGGCCACCTATTACGACGGTTCTTTTGACGGGCTGATCAGGCTCAGCAAACGCAGCGCGCAGGCCGCTGTGCTGCACATCCACGAAAATGGCGGATTCAACAAAGAATCCCTGCTTGACACTTTGGGCGAAGCCCCGGTGATCCTGTTTGAAATCGCCCGACGTGAGCGTGGATTGCTTCTTGCCCCGAGCATATCCGACATCAATTCTTTTGACGACCTCAAGTCTCGCACCGTCATGCTACGTCAGGACAGTGCGGCAAGCCAGCGCCTGTTTGACTCCCAACTTGATGCCCACGGTCTGAGCCGGGATGATCTGGACATTCGACCAGGCTGCGCACGCACAGAAGAAGAGCTGGCCATCGCCCTGCATGACCGGAAGGCCGAGGCCGGTTTTGGGCTTGGCGCCCTAGCCGGGCTCTACAACTTGGGTTTTGTCCCCACTCATTCCGAGCGGCTGGACCTCGCGATCTGGCGCCGGGCCTTCTTCGATCCGCCAATACAGAAACTGCTGACCCTGTTGCGCTCGGGTCAATTCGCCCAGCGGGCAAGCGAATTCGGCGGCTATGACCTGTCTGGTCTTGGCACGATCCACCACAATGGGGCCAGCGGGTGAGCTTCCACCCGCGCCTTCATCTTTTCAAAAATACTCGCCCCGCAGGGGCTGGCCGCAGGCCAGCTTATTGCGCATTGGGGAAAAACACCTGCTGACCGTCCAGTCGGAAAGAGGCGATCGCCTCCTGCCCGTCCGGCCCGGTCAACCAATCGATGAACCGCTGTCCAGAGGCAGCGCGCACATGGGGATGCTTTTCGGGATTTACGAGGATCACACCATATTGGTTGAACAGACGCGGATCACCTTCGACCAGTATCTCAAGATTGCCTCTGTTACCAAAGGATAGCCACGTCGCCCGATCTGTCAGAGTATACGCGTTCATGCCGCTGGCCACATTCAGCGTTGCCCCCATACCCGACCCGGTTTCCCGATACCAACTTCCGGATGCGCCGGTTGGATCCAGCCCCGCGGCAGACCAATGCCGCAGCTCGGCCTTATGCGTTCCACTGTCATCTCCGCGCGATGCAAACGGGGCTTCAGCGCTTTCGATCGCAGCAAGAGCGTTCAAAATTTCGGCACCACCGCGAATTCCGGCAGGATCTGCCTTGGGGCCCACCAATACAAAATCGTTATACATCAGGTCCCTCCGCTCCACGCCATATCCATCAGCGACGAATTTCTCTTCGGCGGATTTGGCGTGAACCAGCAGGACGTCACCGTCACCGTTCACTGCGTTGCGAATTGCCTGACCTGTTCCTACGGCCACGACGCGCACGTCAATGCCCGAATCGGCCTCGAACCACGGCAGAATATAGTCCAACAGCCCCGAGTTCTGGGTGGATGTCGTAGATTGAACGACAATGAACGGAGTCTCTGCCCTGGCCGCACTTGCCGACAGACCAAGGGCTATCACTGCTGCCCGAAATATTGCGCGGAACATCATACTCTCCGTTTTATCTTTTAAGTAACCAATCCACCCGCGAGGTAGCGGCGCGATGCTTCGCTTACCGGGGTATCCAAAACCTGTTTTGCGGGACCGTGTTCAACCACAAGACCGCCCTGCATCATGACCACATCCGAGGCCAAACGACGGGCCTGACCAATATCATGTGTCACCATCACGATCCGTACACCCCGCGCAGAGGCGCGCAGAACCATACGTTCGATCATCTGTGTCGCGCCGGGATCAAGGGCGCTGGTCGGTTCGTCCAGAAACAGTGTTTCGGGCTCCAGCGCCAAGGCACGCAATATGGCCAGCCTCTGGGCCTCGCCGCCCGACAGTGATCGGGCGGATTGCCGGGCCTTACCATCCAGCCCGCCTTCGGCCAGCAACTCGGTGATACGTGCCTTTCTTGCTGTTCGCCCAATACCCTGACGTTTGAGGACAAAGCCCAGGTTTGCAGCAACAGACCGTCGCAACAGAACCGGTCTCTGAAACACCATGGCTTGGCGCGCTTTCTGCGCGGCGCCCAGAGGGTTTCCATCCTGCACCACCCCCCCGCGATCCGGCGAGATCAGGCCATGCAAGCACCGCAGCAACAGGCTTTTGCCCGCACCGTTGGGGCCTAGAAGCAACGTCGGCCCCGGACCATCCAGAACCAATGAAGGAACATCCAGCAAAACCTTGCCGTTGCTGCGAATTTGCAAGTTTTCAACTGTCAGACAGTTCGACATGTCACAGGTCACGTCACGCATGGCGCAACCCCTCCTGTTCGGCCCGCAAACTGACCGCGCTGACCATCGCGTTTACGGCAATTGCAATTCCGATCAGGATCGCCCCCAGCGCCAGTGCCAGAGACAGATTTCCCTTCGACGTTTCAAGCGCAATGGTCGTCGTCATCACGCGGGTCACATGATTGATGTTTCCGCCAACGATGATAACCGCGCCCACCTCGGCGATGGCGCGTCCAAAACCTGCAAGCAAGGCCGTGACAAGTGCCAGTCGCGCATCCCACAACAAAACCGGCACCGAGGCCAGCCGTGACACACCCAAGGAGCGCAGCTGTTCGGAATATTCCTCAGCCAGCATCTCAACAACCTGACGCGTCAAAGCCGCGACAATGGGGGTGACCAAAACGACCTGCGCAATGATCATGGCAGTCGGAGTGTACAAAAGCTCAAGCACCCCAAGGGGACCGGAACGGGACAGGGTCAGATAGACCAGCAGGCCCACGACAACCGGTGGAAACCCCATCAGTGCATTCATCAGGACGATCAATATCCGGCGGCCGGCGAACCGGGCGACGGCCAACGCAGCCCCCACGGGCATTCCGATCAGAGCAGAAACCAGCACTGCAAACACGGACACTTTCAGAGACAACAACACAATTGCCCACAGCTCAGAATCTCCCCCGAGGATCAAGGCGATCGCAGCGCTGAATTCTGATGAAAATTCCTGCATTTTCTTCCTAGTTATCTACGTTTCGTACAGAAAGCGCTAGATTACAGGGAAATACTACTTCATTTCGGTGCCAAGTACAGACACAATTCCGACATCCCGAATACGAAACGCGGCCCCGATTGGGACCGCGTTTTTTATCAGTCAGATGAACCGTTGGCGTCAGTTCAGAGCAGCGTCCGTGATCTGATGCGTCCAGGCCCCTTCGGGTGTTTTGGTGATCACCGGATCAGAACCTCCGGCCAGCAGAGTACCAACGGTGCGATCAAAATCCGCCGGGTCCAGAGCGCCGTTCGAACCTGCGGTCAACTTGGCGATCTCACCCATCATGCGTTTCTGATGTTCTTCTGTCTGCGCACCCGTTGCATCGTTCTCCAGCACGATATCTGCCGCTTCATCGGGGTTTTCCTCGGCGTATTTCCAACCTTTCATCGAAGCGCGCACAAATCGCTGCATCTTGTCGGTGAACGCCGCATCGCTGAGATTTTCTTCCAGAACGTAAAGACCGTCTTCCAGCGTCGCGACACCCTGGTCTTCGTATTTGAAGGTCACCAGTTCATCCGGGCTGACACCGGCATCGATGACCTGCCAGTATTCATTGTAGGTCATGGTGCTGATGCAATCCGCCTGACGTTGCAGCAGCGGGTCGACGTTGAAGCCCTGTTTCAGAACTTCCACACCGTTGTCGCCTTTCCCATCAGTGCTGATGCCCAACTGGCTCATCCAGCTCATGAACGGGAATTCATTGCCAAAGAACCAGACGCCCAGCGTGCGGTTCTTCAGGTCCTCGGGCGACGAAATACCGGCATCTTTCCAGCAGGTCAGCATCATGCCCGAGCTTTTGAACGGCTGGGCGATGTTCACCAACGGCAACCCTTTTTCACGTGCGGCCAGAGCGGCAGGCATCCATTCAACGGTCACATCAGCACCGCCGCCCGCAATCACCTGTGTCGGAGCAATGTCAGGCCCGCCGGGCAGAATGGTAACGTCCAGCCCTTCTTCCTCGTAAAAGCCCTTGTCCTTGGCAACGTAGTAGCCCGCGAATTGTGCTTGCGTGACCCATTTCAGTTGCAGTGTCACTTCATCCGCCGCCAGCGCCGTACTGGCTGCCAGACCAAGGGCGGCAACCGCCCCGCTGAATAGCTTGTTCATCTTCATTTCTCCTAGTTGCTTGTTGCGCCCGATTTTCAGGGTCTGTTGATTTTCTTCGTCTTATCCGCGTTGTGAGGGGTGCCAGAACGTCACCACTTTTTCGATTCCCGCCACCAGGCCATAAAAGGCCGTACCTGCGATAGCGGCAACAACGATTTCGGCCCAGACCATGTCCAACGACAATTGACCGACGCTGGTGGATATCCGAAATCCCATACCGAGTGTTGGCGATCCGAAGAATTCAGCCACGATGGCGCCAATCAAAGCCAAAGTTGTCGAAATCTTCAACCCATTGAAAATGAAAGGCATCGCCGCAGGCAGCCGCAACTTCAGAAAGCTCTGCCAATAACTTGCAGCATAGGTTTCCATCAAGTCACGCTGCATCGCTGTGGCCTCGCGCAGACCGGCCACGGTGTTGACCAGCATCGGAAAGAACACCATCACAACGACCACCGCCGCTTTGGAATGCCAATCAAACCCGAACCACATGACCAGAATGGGTGCCGTCCCCACAATAGGCAAAGCCGCGACGAAATTCCCGACTGGCAATAGCCCCAAACGCAGGAAATCCCACCGATCAACAGCAATCGCTATAAGGAAGGCCGATCCACAGCCGATGACATATCCGCTGAGCGCGCCTTTCAGGATCGTCTGAACAAAGTCGGCCCAAAGAATGTCAAGGCTACCTGCAAATCGCACCGCTATGGCGGAGGGTGCAGGCAGAATGACCAGCGGTACTTCAAGCCCGCGGACCACCAGCTCCCAGGCTCCGACGATGGTCAGACCAAAAATCACCGGTGCCAGGAAGCGTACCATCTGGCTGTCGGCTTGCGGGCCACTGGCCAATCGGCTGTTCAACCACCAGCCGAAGGCCCACAGCAGCAAAGCAAAGACAACCAACATCATTGCGCCATCCCCATTCGCCTCAGAACCGACCGTTCAATCAATCCTAGCAAACCGACCAGGCACGCGGCCAGAATGGCTGCTGCAAACAGCGCTGACCATATCTGCACGGTTTGACCATAGTAACTGCCTGCCAGCAACCGAGCACCCAATCCTGCGACAGCGCCTGTCGGCAGCTCGCCCACGATTGCGCCGACCAGCGATGCCGCAATACCGATTTTCAACGAGGTGAACAGGTATGGCATCGACGCAGGCAAGCGCAGTTTCCAAAACCCCTGGGATTGGCTGGCATTATAGGTCCGCAACAGGTCAAGTTGCATCGCGTCAGGGCTGCGCAACCCTTTGACCATGCCTACAACAACCGGAAAAAAGCTCAGATAAGCCGAGATGATCGCCTTGGGAATGATCCCCTGAACCCCAACCGAGTACAGGACCACGATAATCATCGGTGCCAGAGCGATAATCGGGATCGTCTGGCTCACGATAGCCCATGGCATGACCGACAAATCCATCACGCGGCTATGCACGATCCCAACGGCCAACAAGACTCCCAGCCCGGTCCCGATGACAAAGCCCAGCATCGTAGCGCTGAGTGTCACCCACCCATGAAAGATCAGCGATCTTTTCGAGTTGATTTTCTTCAGGACAGTTGTATCCCACAGTTCAGTCGCCACCTGATGAGGTGATGGCAAACGGGGCTTGCCTTGCTCCCAAGTTGCTGGAATCGCGAACGAATTATCCAGAACCAGACCGAACTCTCCCAGATCCCGGCGCGCGCTTGCGGTGGGCGGCTGAACCTCGGCTCCACCACGTTCAAGTTCGGTCAAAACCCCTTTGATGTTCATTGGAACGCAAGCGGCATACCAGAACAGAACGATCACGGCGACGACGGTGAAGACGGCGATGATCTGCTTCATGCGTGCCACTCCATACGAAAGACGGGCACTGTATCCGGCGGTGCAGGCAGTTCTTCGGCGGTTACCTCGAACCCTTCACGGCGGTAAAACCTCTGCGCCGCCTGATTGGGTTTGTGTGTTGTCAGCCAAAGGTGGGTCCGACCCTCCTTCG
The DNA here is from genome assembly GCF_056542125.1 of Ruegeria sp. AF1. Taxonomy (NCBI): domain Bacteria; kingdom Pseudomonadati; phylum Pseudomonadota; class Alphaproteobacteria; order Rhodobacterales; family Roseobacteraceae; genus Ruegeria; species Ruegeria sp. AF1. The sequence goes on along the minus strand of NZ_JBQFZG010000001.1, from coordinate 30,008 downwards.
CCTTGTCAACGAAACACTTGCCAATTCCCAGCCCCGTCCGGCTGCAATACAACGCACCGATTTTACTCTGTGCCGGATCAACGGACATGTAGCAATCAACCGGATCACCCGCGACCCAGATCTCACGGCTGTCGAACGCATCGCGGATCAAGGCCGCCAATTCCTCCACCGGCATTTCATCAGGCATCCAGTCCGTCTGCGAGGCCCAATTGTAAATCACGCGGGCACAAGCCGGCACGTCACCTACTACGGCCCGTCTGATGGTTTCTGCCCCCGGATCAGTCGTCATAAGAATGCCCCGCCCGCAACCCGTCGCGAACACGATGGGCCACTTCGATGAATTCTGGGGTGTCACGAATGTCCAACGGTCGTTCCTTTGGCAGCGGGCTGTCGATCACATCCGTAATCCGCCCCGGCCGCGGGCTCATCACGACAATTTTGGTGCTCAGATATACGGCTTCGGGAATCGAATGTGTCACGAAACCGATGGTTTTTTCGGTTCTTGCCCAAAGCGCCAGAAGCTGCTCGTTCAGGTGGTCGCGCACAATCTCATCCAAAGCGCCGAACGGCTCATCCATCAACAAGATATCAGCATCAAAGGCCAAGGCCCGTGCGATGCTGGCGCGCTGCTGCATCCCACCGGATAACTGCCATGGGAATTTTCCACCGAACCCTTCAAGATCAACCAGTTCCAGGACTTTTCTCACCCTTTCTTCCTGCTCGGACGCGGAATAGCCCATGATCTCAAGCGGCAGCTTGATGTTCTTTGCGATGGTGCGCCAGGGATAAAGGCCCGCTGCCTGAAAGACATACCCATAGGCCCTGTTCCGCCGCGCTTCGTCCGCTGTCATTCCGTTGACAGTCAGCGACCCGCCGGTCGGTGACTCCAAGGCCGCGATACAGCGCAGGAAAGTGGTTTTCCCACAGCCCGAGGGGCCAATGAAACTAACAAATTCACCCTTGTCGATCGTCAGGTTCACGTCTTTCAACGCGTGAACAGGCCCGTCATTGGTTTGAAAGGTGAGGTCAAGCTGCCTTGCTTCGATGACGTGCTGGGTCGTGCTTTCAGTGGTCATTCTACTGCCTTGAAAAGAGTGGTACCGGGGCCGCCCAAATAGCGGCCCAACGGATCAAACCCCCGTCGCCGGGATACCCGTCCGCTCAACTGGCCGAGGGGCGGTTAGTTCTTTCCACGCGCTCAAAGCCTTGTTGACGGTCGTATTTGCCTCGCGCGCAACGAACTCGCCATGGCCTTCCTGCGTGCGGATTTCACCATCATGTACCGCAACCTGTCCACGGGTCAGCGTAAAGCGCGGCAAGCCTTTGACCTCTTTGCCCTCAAACACGTTGTAGTCGATCGAAGATTGCTGCGTACTGGCTCTGATCGTTTTCGTTTTCTCAGGATCCCATACGACGATATCTGCATCCGCTCCAACAAGGATCGCGCCCTTTTTCGGATAGCAATTCAGTATCTTGGCGATGTTTGTTGAAGTCACCGCTACAAATTCGTTGGGTGTCAGGCGCCCGGTATTCACACCGTGCGTCCACAGCATCGGCATCCGATCCTCCAGACCGCCGGTCCCGTTAGGGATCTTGGTGAAATCCCCAACTCCAAAGCGTTTCTGTTCGGTCGTAAAGGCGCAATGGTCGGTTGCCACAACACTCAGCGACCCTGATTGCAGGCCATTCCACAGGCTGTCCTGGTGCTGCTTATTGCGGAACGGGGGGCTCATGACCCGCCGCGCGGCGTGGTCCCAATCCTGATTGAAATATTCACTTTCATCCAGGGTCAGATGCTGAATCAGCGGTTCACCCCACACCCTCTTGCCCTGCATTCGGGCCCGGCGAATGGCCTCATGAGACTCTTCGCAGGATGTATGAACAACATAAAGCGGCACGCCCGCCATATCAGCGATCATGATGGCCCGGTTGGTGGCCTCACCTTCCACCTGCGGTGGTCTGGAATAGGCATGCGCTTCGGGGCCAGAGTTCCCCTCGGCCAGCAGCTTGGCGCTCAGCTCGGCAACGACGTCACCATTCTCGGCATGCACCATTGCGATTCCGCCCAGTTCGGCCAAACGCCTGAACGAGGCATAAAGCTCATCGTCATTCACCATTAATGCGCCTTTATAGGCCATGAAATGCTTGAACGTGTTGATGCCGCGCGTCTCGATCACGGTCTTGAGGTCGTCAAATACCTGTTCACCCCACCATGTCACTGCCATGTGGAACGAGTAGTCGCAATTCGCCCGCGTTGATTTGTTGTCCCAGCGCTTCAGGGCATCCAGCAGGCTTTCACCCGGATTGGGCAGCGCGAAGTCAACAACCATCGTCGTGCCCCCGGCCAGGGCCGCCCGCGTACCGCTTTCGAAATCGTCGCTGGAATAGGTGCCCATGAACGGCATTTCCAGATGGGTATGCGGATCAATCCCGCCGGGCATCACATAACAGCCGGTCGCGTCCAACTCGCTATCCCCTTTCAGACCCATCCCGATCCCGGTGATGACGCCGCCTTCGACCAATACATCCGCCTTGTAAGACAAATCCGCGGTGACAACGGTTCCGTTTTTGATAACAGTACTCATTTTGAACTCCCTGATGCGGTCTGCGCCGCTTGCTTCATCTGGCCAAAAATATCCCGGGGGAGTCGCCCAATGGGCGACGGGGGCAGCGCCCCCTATTCCACGATTTCGGCAGTCTCGACCACGGCATGCAGCAGGACATCTGCCCCGGCTGCTGCCCAATCCTTGCTGATCTCTTCAGCCTCATTATGGCTCAGTCCGTCGACACAGGGGCACATGACCATGGCGGTCGGGGCCACACGATTGATCCAGCAGGCATCATGCCCCGCGCCCGAGATGATGTTGGTATGCGAATAGCCCAACCTCTCAGCCGCATCGCGCACGGCAGACACGCAATCGTCGTCGAATTTAACCGGATCGAAACCGCCGACTTTCTCGAATTCGATCTGCAGGCCCATTTCTTCGACAATATCTTCCGCCGCCACCCGCAGGCGGTTTTCCATGTCGGTGATCACCTCCAGCTCGGGCGAGCGGAAATCGACCGTAAAAACGACTTTTCCGGGGATTACATTTCGCGAGTTCGGGAAAACGTCAATATGCCCCGCAGCACCAACCGCATGCGGTGCATGAGACCAGGCGATTTCGTCCACTTTCTCAAGAATGCGCGCCATCGCCAGCCCGGCATTCTTGCGCATCGGCATCGGGGTCGAACCGGTATGGGCATCCTTTCCGGTCAGCGTGATCTGTGTCCAGCTCAGACCCTGACCGTGGGTAACGACGCCGATATCCTTGCCTTCAGCTTCAAGGATCGGGCCCTGTTCGATATGCAACTCAAAGAAAGCGCGCATCTTGCGCGCGCCGACTTCTTCTTCGCCGCGCCAACCGATCCGGTTCAGTTCATCCCCGAATTTCTTTCCCTCGGCATCTTCACGGTCATACGCCCAAGCCTGCGTGTGCATTCCTGCAAAGACACCGGACGACAGCATGGCAGGCGCATATCGCGTCCCTTCCTCGTTGGTCCAGTTGGTCGCCACGATGGGGTGTTTTGTCTTGATCCCGAGATCGTTGAGCGTTCGGATAACTTCCAACCCGCCCAGAACGCCCAGCACACCGTCATATTTTCCACCGGTCGGCTGCGTATCCAGATGCGATCCCACATAGACCGGCAAAGCGTCCGGATCGGTGCCCTCACGATGCGCAAACATGTTGCCCATCTGGTCCAGACCCATGGTGCATCCAGCCTCTTCACACCACTTCTGGAACAAGGCGCGGCCTTCGGCATCTTCGTCAGTCAGAGTTTGCCGGTTATTCCCCCCCGCAACACCGGGACCGATCTTAGCCATCTCCATCAGGCTGTCCCACAACCTGTCGCCATTGATCCTGAGATTCTGCGCCGGAGCTGCCATTGTCTTATTCCCTGTTTGCTTGCGATTTTGCTCGCTATTGGTGTCTTGATTTGACCAACTGGTCAAACTCACGCTATCACGGGTTCGGTATCAGTCAAGAAATTGCGCGGCAAAGCCTGAAATTTCAGTGTAATCCGTGCCTATCCGACGAAAAAAGAGACACACTGAAATCATGCCGAAAGACCGCGCACCGACTCGTATCCAGAAGAAGAACCGAGCCGCGATTCTCGAGGCTGCCCTGAATGTGTTTTCCGCACACGGGTTTCGTGGGGCGACCGTCGATCAGATTGCCGCCGAGGCGGGGTTGAGCAAACCCAATCTCCTCTACTATTTCGCGTCGAAAGAGGCGATCCACACCGAATTGCTTTCGGGCTTGCTGGAAACCTGGCTGGCGCCCTTGCACGATCTGGATGAGACCGGTGATCCGATGGAGGAAATGCTGTCCTATATTCGCCGGAAACTGCAAATGAGTCAGGAGCTACCACGGGAAAGCCGCCTTTTTGCCAATGAGCTTGTGCAAGGCGCGCCCCGCATTCACGATGCTTTGTCCAATGATCTCAAACAACTGGTTGACGAAAAGGTCACCATTCTCACTAACTGGATGGATCAGGGCAAAATCACGCGGCTGCACCCTTATCATCTGATGTTTTCGATCTGGGCGCTGACGCAGCATTATGCCGATTTCGACGTTCAGGTGCGGGCAATTCTGGGCGACGAAAACCCGTTTGAGGGTGCAGAACCCTTTGTCGATACGCTGTACCGAAAGCTCCTGACACCATGAACTCAGGGGCCGCGTCAGCGGCCCCTCAGGGATATTCCCTGTCTCGATCATTCCGCTGCTTTGGCCATCGGATTGTTCGGGTGCGTGGTCCAGTTCGCGTAGGTCGGCTGAACCTCTTTCCCGGTGCGCGGATCGATTTCACCCGCCGCCATCGGCACCATCGAAATGCAGCCTTCGACCGGGCAGATATCAACGCAGAGGTTACAGGCGACGCATTCGTCATCCTTTACCTCGAACACACGGTCATCCGACATTGAAATCGCTTGATGGCTGGTATCTTCACAGGCGGCATAGCACCGGCCGCATTTGATGCACTGGTCCTGATCGATCTTGGCTTTGGCGATGTAGTTCAGGTTCAGGTATTGCCAATCGGTGACATTGGGCACCGCGCGTCCGATCACCTCATCAATGCTGGTATACCCCTTTTCATCCATCCATTCCGACAGGCCTGCTGTCAATTCATCGATGATCTTGAACCCATAGGTCATCGCAGCGGTACAGACCTGCACCGTGCCACATCCCAGCGAAATAAACTCGGCCGCATCACGCCATGTGGTGACACCCCCGATGCCCGAGATCGGCATGCCATGCGTCGCCTCGGCCCGTGCGATTTCGGACACCATCGACAGGGCGATCGGTTTCACGGCAGGGCCACAATACCCTCCGTGGCTGCCCTTGCCATCAATCGAGGGTTCGGGGCTGAACGTGTCAAGATTGACGCTGGTGATCGAATTGATCGTGTTGATCAGCGACACCGCGTCCGCGCCACCATTTCTGGCCGCCGCCGCGGGTTTCCGGATGTCGGTGATATTCGGTGTCAGTTTCACGATGACCGGACGGTCATAGTATTGCTTGCACCAACGCGTGACCATCTCGATATATTCCGGCACCTGCCCCACGGCGGACCCCATACCGCGCTCACTCATCCCGTGCGGGCAACCGAAGTTCAATTCGATTCCGTCCGCGCCGGTTTCGGCCACGCGCGGCAGTATGGCTTTCCAGGCCTCTTCCTCGCAGGGCACCATGATCGAAGCGATCAGGGCGCGATCCGGATAGTCGGACTTGACCCGCGCCATTTCCTCGAGGTTCACCTCAAGCGGGCGGTCGGTGATCAGTTCGATATTGTTCAGTCCCAGCAAACGGCGGTCGGCACCGTAAATCGCGCCATACCGCGGGCCGTTCACATTTACGACCGGCGGTCCCTCGGACCCCAGCGTCTTCCACACAACACCGCCCCATCCGGCCTCAAACGCGCGACGAACATTGTATTCTTTGTCCGTCGGCGGCGCAGAGGCCAGCCAGTAAGGGTTGGGGCTGGAAATGCCCAGAAAGTTAGTCGTCAGATCGGCCATGGCTTCTCCCTTCCCGGCTCAGCCGGATTTTTTGAATATCATTTCGGTCGGGCGTATGCGCCCGGCCTTGAGGTTTTTGACGTAGTTCTGGAACTTTTTGGGCGCCGTCTCGCCCATCATCAGATGAATGCCCAGTGGTGCCGGGCCGGATTCGGCAATCTTTGCAAAGACGTCCTCAAAGAACTGTATCGCGAATTCGGTGCGATCCGTTTCTGTCACCAGTTCAAAACCCGCGGCGCTTGCCGCAGACTTATAAACATCCGGCGCATCCACGAACGAGGTCTCGGCAACAGTGGACCACGGCAGAGGGAAAGCCAGCGGCTCGTCCACGTCTCCGGCCATCACATCGAACAGGGCAAAAGTACCGCCCTTGGCAAGCGCCCGCGACACTTCGGCGAACAGTCCGGCCTTGTCCTTTATGTTCATGCCGACATGCATCATGACGGCCAGGTCGAACCCAGCATCCGGCACCGGCATCTCCAAAGCGCTGCCCACATGAAAGCTGGTTTTCGAGGAATGCCCGACCATATCGCTGAGAGCCCTGGCGGTTTCAACGAATTCCGGTGTCAGATCGACGCCTGTTACTGTCGAATCATAGCGATCCACGACATAGCGAGAGGTTCCGCCGATACCGCATCCGACATCCAGAACACGGGTCGCATGGGTCGGCGACAACTGCGCAAACAGGTTGTTGGTCGCCAGAACGCCGCCCGTGTGGAACTCGTCCCCCGCTTTCAGGTCTGCGACCGTGGCCGCATCCGGATCGATACCGCTGGCCTCAAGCGCCGCGCGAACGCGGTCGGCCAGTGCTCCGGTGGTGTAGTGTTGCGCTACGGCTTGTTCGATCTGGGACATGGGAATACCTCAGCAGCGAAAGGAATGGGGCGAATACCCCATCCTATCACGAAACCAGCGTCGCGTGGATGTCCATCGCAGCATCCCGGCCTTCAGCAACAGCCGTAACGGTGAGGTCTTCGCCGCCCGCCGCGCAATCTCCACCTGCCCAGACACCAGCCACGGAAGTGCGTCCCGCACCGCTGACAGCGATCTTGTTGCCGTCCAGCTTCAGCCCTTCCGGCGCACCTTCCAGCGTCTGACCGATGGCTTTGAGAACCTGATCTGCCCGCAGCCGGACCGTCTCTCCGGTTCCGGTAAGCTGACCGTTCTGGCTCGAGGTATATTCCAGCTCAATCTCGGTAGCGGCTCCATTGCCGTGTACTGCCACCGGCTGCACGTTGGTCAAAATCTGAACCCCGTGCGAGGCTGCCAGATCCTGCTCGTACCGGCTGGCACCCATGGCGTCGCGGCCCCGGCGATAGGCAATGGTGACGTTTTCGGCACCTAACAACTTGGACTTTACCGCCGCGTCCACGGCAGTCATGCCTCCGCCAATAACGACGACGTTCCGACCGACAGGAAGCTTTGCAAGATCATCAGCTTGCCGCACGTCCGCGATGAAATCGACGGCATCCCGCACGCCGTCCTTGTCAACACCATCCGCGCGCAAGGCATTGATCCCGGCAAGCCCGATGGACAGGAACACCGCGTCGTAGTTTTCGACCAGACCATCCAGTGAGATGCCTTCACCCAGAACCGACCCGGTTTCAATCGTGATACCACCGATTTTCAGCAGCCAGTCGACCTCGGCCTGCGCAAAATTGTTGGTCGATTTATAGGCGGCAATCCCATATTCGTTCAGACCGCCCGGTTTGGGCTTGCCTTCGTGGATCACCACGTCATGGCCCAGCATGGCAAGACGATGGGCGCAGGCCAGACCGGCAGGCCCTGCCCCCACGACAGCAACCGTTTTCCCGGTCGATGCCGCACGTTCAAACGGATGCGCGCCCGAGGACATAAGATCATCTGTCGCAAAGCGCTGTAGCCGTCCGATCTCGACCGGTTTGCCCTCGGCCGCCTCACGAACACAGGCCTCCTCGCACAGTGTTTCCGTCGGACAGACACGGGCGCACATTCCGCCCAGAATGTTTTGCTGAAAGATCGTTCGCCCGGCAGCCTGGGGCTGTCCGGCCTGAATCTGCCGGATGAATAGCGGAATATCGATGTCTGTCGGACACGCTGTCACGCAAGGTGCGTCATAGCAGAAATAACAACGGTCTGCTGCAACTGCGGCCTCATGCGGGGCCAATGGCGGATGCAGATCGGTGAAATTCGAGGTCAGCTCATCGCTTGAAAGCCGCCCCGCGACGATGCCGGGTGCCATCTGGCCCTGTGCCATCACTCTACTCCCTGTAGATATGTTTGTTATGACCTCAGCTTGCCACAAATAAATTTTTTATCAATTGGTAAAATTTGCCAAATGGTCAAAAAATCGAAAATCCGGGCCGTTAAACCCGGATTTATTGGCATTTTAGCTGATTTCAGGGCCGAAAAGCATTCAGACCATTTCACCAAGGTGGCAGGACTTGATCCAGACTCGGGCCCCATCAGGCCCTGCAACAGCCCGCGAGTGCGTTCCGGGAGGCAGGCGCAACCAGTCCCATTTCGAAAATTCTTCCCCCGATTCAGAGAAACTGCCCCTTATGACAAACACTTCCATGCCGTCGCGCGCGTCCAGTTCGACCACGCCCCCAGCAGCCCATGTCCGCACAAAAACGTCCTCATGATCATCTTTGAACAGCTGTACGTCAGAATAGCCATTTATCGAGCGGCGAACCTCGGTCCGGTCCTGCGGGTCAAACTGGTGCAACTTGACCAGAATGGTCGCGCCCTCGGCAGCGGACGGAGTGTGCGAGGAAGTTGGAGGGTTGCGAACATAGCTGCCGACGGGAAAATCTCCGGTCTCGTCCTGAAATACACCGTCCAGCACCAGATATTCCTCGCCGCCGTCATGGGTATGGGCGGAAAAGGTGCTGCCGGGCGCAAAGCGGACAATGGTTGTTGCACGGGCCACCTCATCACCAATCCGGTCCAGCATTTTGCGCTCGACCCCTGCTGCGGGAGAAGCGACCCATTCACTTTCGTCAAAGTGTACTGCGACCCGTTTGGTGAAATCCGCATTGATCCGCATGTGTATCCCTTTCTGAAGCGACCCCTGAAAGAAATGGGATCGCGTGATGAAATTTCAAATTATCCGCTTTTGACGCCTTGGGCCGCTTGCTGTAATCCGAACTTCAAGGTGCATGGTCAAACACCTGTCGGGAAACGGGCATAGATGCAGGCAACGTCACAGAAATTCAACGTCGCGGTCGTCGGTCAAAACAACCGTCTGCAATACGAGGCCCTGTTGTTTGCGGCTTCACTGCGCCATTCTTCACCGAAATTCGGGGGCAAACTGTTTGTCGTCACACCCAATCCGGGGCCACGCTGGAAACAGGATCCCCGCATTCAGGACGAAGATGTTCTGAAAGCCCTGAAACAACTGGATGCTGAAATTCTGCCCTTCGACTCGCATGTATTCGGTGAAAGCTATCCCTACGGCAACAAGATCGAAGCGCTGATGGCCCTGCCGGAAGATGAGCCCTTTGTGTTCTTTGACACCGACACGCTGATCACTGGCGAGATCACATCCGTCCCATTTGACTTCGACCGCCCCAGCGCGTCACTGAAAGTTGAAGGGACATGGCCCAAACCAACGCTGTATGGTCCCGGTTTTGACGGTATCTGGCGCGCACTTTACGCCCGGTTCGGGTTGGATTTCGAAAGCTCGCTGGACACCGATCAACCCCATGACCACTGGCGGCGGTACCTGTATTTCAATGCAGGCTATTTCTTCTACAAATGTCCCCGGAAATTTGGTGAGCGTTTTCTGGACTACGCCAGAACAATCCGCGACGAAAACATTCCGGAGTTGACAGGCCAAAGCCTTGACCCCTGGCTGGATCAGGCCGCCCTGCCCCTTGTCATTCACTCGTTCGGCGGTGGTCGTGATGTTTTGCCCTCTGGTTTGCTGGATGGATCCGTCAGTTGCCACTATCGCCTGTTTCCCTTGCTGTACGCCCGTGAAAGCGATCATGTGATAGACGTTTTGGAAACCATCGTCGCTCCAAACAAGGTCAAGAAGGTTCTCAAGCAATATGAGCCGCTGAAAAAGATGGTTCTGCAGGGTAAAGGCGCAAAAGTCCGCGCCCTGTTTGACCGCGATCATCTGCCACGACGTGAACAGGCCATCCGCAACACGATCAAAAGCAGGGGCCTCTGGCTGCGCTGACAGGATCGTTGTGCGCAAGCGGGCAATGGCCTACAGATTTCGCAAGACAAATTCCAACAGGAGATTTTCAAGATGTCTGACGGTCCCACCTACGGTTTCGACACGTTGCAAATTCACGCGGGCGCCCGCCCCGACCCGGCGACCGGAGCGCGCCAGACACCCATTTATCAGACCACGGCCTATGTGTTTCGCGATGCAGACCACGCAGCGGCCCTGTTCAACCTGCAAGAGGTGGGCTTTATCTATTCGCGCCTGACCAACCCAACTGTGGCTGTTCTTCAGGAGCGCGTGGCTACACTTGAGGGCGGTGTTGGCGCCGTTTGCTGTTCGTCCGGGCACGCGGCGCAGATCATGGCGCTGTTCCCGCTGATGGGTCCGGGTTGCAACGTGGTCGCCTCAACCCGTCTGTACGGCGGCACGGTCACCCAGTTCAGCCAGACAATCAAACGCTTTGGGTGGTCTGCCAAGTTTGTCGACACCGATGATCTGGACGCGGTGAAGGGCGCAATCGATGAAAATACCCGTGCGATTTTCTGCGAGTCCATCGCTAATCCCGGCGGCTATGTGACGGACATCCGTGCACTGGCAGATGTGGCCGATGCGGCGGGCATTCCGCTGATTGTCGACAACACCTCGGCAACACCATATCTGTGCCGCCCGATCGAACACGGAGCGACCCTGGTCGTGCATTCGACCACCAAGTACCTGACCGGCAACGGTACGGTCACTGGCGGTTGCATCGTGGATTCGGGCAAGTTCGACTGGTCGGCAAATGACAAGTTCCCCTCGCTCAGCCAACCCGAACCGGCCTATCATGGACTGAAGTTCCACGAAACGTTCGGACCTTTGGCCTTTACCTTCCACGGCATCGCCATCGGTCTGCGCGATCTGGGCATGACCATGAACCCGCAGGCGGCCCACTACACGCTGATGGGGATCGAAACCCTGTCGCTGCGGATGGAGCGTCATGTTGAAAACGCGCAAAAAATCGCGGCCTGGCTGGAAGCGGATGACCGGGTGGACTACGTCACCTATGCTGGATTGCTGTCATCGCCCTATCAGGATCGGGTCAAAGCTCAGTATCCACGCGGTGCCGGCGCCCTGTTCACATTCGCCGTGAAAGGTGGCTATGACGCCTGTATCAAACTGGTCAATGCGCTGGAGATTTTCAGCCACGTAGCCAATCTGGGCGACGCGCGTTCGCTGATCATTCATTCGGCTTCGACCACACATCGTCAGTTGACCCCGGAACAGCAGGAAGCCGCGGGCGCAGGTCCGGGCGTGGTGCGCGTATCCATCGGGATCGAGGACGTGAACGATCTGATTGCCGACCTTGATCAGGCTCTGGCCAAAGCAACCGCCTGACCATGACCCAGCACGATACAAACAACCTTGGCCAGCCCATCGGTTTACCGGTTTCGGGTAACTTTCCACGCCCGACACCACCCTATACGCCGATGGTGGGCCGGTATTGTTCTGTCGTGCCCCTTGATGTGAACAGGCACGCGCCCGGACTGTTCCGGGCGTTTGCCAAGGACACGGATGGCCACAACTGGACCTACCTGCCCTACGGCCCGTTTGACAGCGAACCTGAGTTCGAAGACTGGGCGCGCGCCAACTGCGTGGACGCGGACCCGATGTTCCATACCGTTCTGGACGGTGATGAGGTACCGTTGGGCATGGCTTCTTACCTCAGGATAGCTCCCGCCGCCGGAGCGATTGAGGTCGGGCATATCCACTTTTCACCCCTGCTTCAGCGCAAGCCGCAATCTACCGAAGCCATGTATCTGATGATGCGGCGCGTGTTCGATGAACTGGGTTACCGGCGATACGAGTGGAAATGCGACGCGCTGAATGGTCCGTCGCGCAGTGCGGCAGAGCGGCTTGGGTTCACCTTCGAAGGCGTGTTTCGCCAAGCAACCCACTACAAAGGGCGCAACCGCGACACGGCCTGGTATTCAATCATAGATACCGAATGGCCACGCATCCGTGATGCTTTCGAGGCCTGGTTGTCACCCGATAATTTCGACGCTTCGGGCCAACAACGAAAACCGCTGTTGGCCCGCGCGAAGGGTTGAATTCATTTGGAAATCTCGAACACCATCGAGACGCTGACAGACACCGAAACCTCACCACCTGCCACAGGTACACCCCCTGCGTCAGCCATGCTCATCATGCGCATCTCGGGCATCGGGCGCACGCCCCCCGTTTGTTCCGAAATCGTTTGCACCGCGCCAAGGGTTACACCCGCCGCCTGTGCCAGCTGCTCGGCCTTGGCCATAGCTTCGCCCACAGCTTGCGCGCGCGCTTGGGCCTCGATTGGTTTGGTATCCTGCACCCCAAAGCTCAAGCCCCCGAAATCGTTGGCGCCATCCTGAATGACCGCATCCATGATACTTCCTAGTTTGGACAGATCACGCACACGCACAAACACGCGGTTCGAGGCAGCGAATCCCGAGATTTCCGGTGTTTCTCCATTCTGCCCGTGCCGCCCGGACCAAACAGGGGAAAGCGACAGATCGCGGGTCTGGATATCGCGGTCTTCAATCCCCATCCCGGTCAGGCGCGCAAGCATCTTCGCAACTGAGTCCGAGGTGGCCTGCATCGCCGCCGAAGCCTCGGCGTTTTCATTTGTCACACCCAATGTGATCGTCGCCATATCGGGGGCAACCACTATGGTTCCAGTTGCGTCAACTGTGATGCGACGTTCTTCCGCATGGGCAAGTCCAGCGGTCGTTGCGGCCATCATCGCGGCCAGAAAAGCGAATGTCTTCAATGTTATCACTCCGATTTGCTTGGGTTAAAGATGGGTCGGCGATGCATTGCCATACAAGAGGAGAGTTTGCCTTTTTCTTTCCCTCGGCAAGTTCCTGCTTTAATGTCGGTCTGCGAACGCCAAGGTGTTTGCATTGACGTTGATAATTATGGTTCCTGCGGATTATGAAACCTGCCTTTGCGCTGTCTTTTTCTGCGACCGGAATATCATTGCATCATCACTCGGATGACGAATGGTTCGTTATCGGCTCGATTCCCTTGGATTCGCCGGACCTGTCTGGTCAGATGCAGGTTTTGCGGGAAAACGCTTTTGCGTTGGAAAACGACCTGAGCTGCAAGCTTGTTTTGCCTTCCGAACAGGTTCGATACCTTCAGGTTGCAACCGATGGCTTACCCCCCCAAGACACAGTGGAACGCATTGAGAGCGCACTTGCTGACGCAACGCCTTACGTTTTGTCCGAACTTAGCTACGACTATCAAACCGAAGGCGGCACCACCTATGTTGCGGCTGTTGCGCAAGAAACGCTGAGCGAGGCTCGGGCCTTTGCCTCGGACCATGGTTTCGTGCCGGTTTTATTTTGCGCCGAAGAAGACGCAGACGCATTCCCCCGAGAAGCATTGTTCGCAGAGCGTTCGGGCGCATCGGAAACCCGACCAGCAGAGCCACCGCTGTCGGCAAAAAACACAGACCAGCCCGAACCGGCAAAATCCGCCGGGAAACCAGCGCATCCCATTGCAGGCACAGCCGCACCAAACGTGTTTCTGACCCCCGAAACACCTGACAATAAGTTTGCGAATACGAAAGCGCAGGCACCGCGCATTGCGATCCCGGCATTTGCCGCGGCGGTTCTTCTTGGCGGCGCTTTCGGCGTTTGGCTGGCCTTGGACAGCGGGGGAGAAACAGATCAGACCGCACTGAGTCCAACTTCTACCGAGATAGGTGTTTCCGAGCCGGATATCGACGCCCTGCCACTGATAGTGCCCGAAGTTGCGGCAATCACCCCCTCTGAAAACTTGCCGCCTGAGGCTCCACTGGACAGGGATGTGCCCCCCACGCCAGAACCTGCCGAAGCCGAGGCCGAAGCCGTAGAACAACCAGAGCTCACCCCTACCGACGCGGCAATCCTTGAGGCGCTCAAGGTGGCCCCTACCCCGGTAGACCCCATCGCTCAGGACCCCGAGGCAGATGAGGATATCAGCGCTGCCTCCGGTGTGAATGTAACGCCTCCGGCCGCTTTGGACGTGCCAGAAGCCCCGGAACCGGACGATTTGTATCTGACATCGATCGACAAATCCGACCTGTCCAGCGATGCGGTTGCCCTGCCCCCGGCTTCCAGTTTCGATACCGACGAACCCTTCGTTCGGGACGTGCAACATGGCATAGCAGGAGCGCGGTTCAATCTGGATGATCGCGGGCTTGTGGCACCTACACCGGAAGGAACGCTGAACCCGGATGGGATTGTCGTTTATCAAGGCCGACCGTCAAAGGTTCCGCCAGCAACGCCAGTGCGTTTCGAAGATGAACCCGTACTTGACGAGGTCGACGAAAGGCTGGCCGGTCTACGACCCAAACCTCGCCCTTCAGATCTGGTCGAGAGTTTCGAACGCGGGCAGTTGGGGGGGCGGTCGCTGGCAGAGCTTTCGGCCAAGCGCCCAAAAGCACGCCCGGACAGTCTGCAAGCGCGCACAGAAATAGACGAGACGCCAACCGCGTTGGCCGTTGTCCGTGTCCCGCGCCCCAGGGTGCGCCCGGCGGGTCTGGACACTGCAAAGGCACCCGCTTCTGGTAACTCCAATCTTGGATCAACGGCCGCGCTGGACCAGAGCTCTGACGAATCCGGATCGTTTCAGGCGAAATCTGTCGCCCCCAAGATTCCCACAACTGCGTCTGTTGCCCGGCAGGCCACGCTCGATAACGCGATCAATTTGCGTCGCCTGAATCTGATCGGTGTTTACGGCACACCCGCCAACCGGCGCGCCTTGGTCCGGCTTCCCAGTGGACGTTACAAGAAACTGAAAGTTGGGGACAGTATTGACGGCGGCAAGGTCATTGCCATCAGCGACAGCGAGCTGCGTTATCAGAAGAAGGGTCAAAACGTGACGCTGGCGATGCCGCGTGGCTGATATCGGCACTCAAGGCCTTGACCCATTAACTGTAAACAGGTGCGTCGGAGGCAGCAGAACCGCCTCCGACATGTTGGTTTACTTTGATCAAGCAGCCGAAATTTCGCCGCTTTCGATCTGTTCGCGCTCGATGGATTCAAACAGCGCCTGGAAGTTCCCTTCACCGAAACCATCGTCACCCTTGCGTTGAATGAACTCGAAGAAGATCGGGCCAATCACCGTTTTCGAGAATATCTGCAACAAAATGCGCGTCTCGCCTCCGTCAACGACGCCTTCGCCGTCGATCAGGATGCCGTGTTTCATCATCCGGTCCAGCGGCTCTTCATGGCCGACCACTCGGGTCCTGGACTTCTCGTAATAAGCTTCGTTTGGACCCGGCATGAACTTCAGCCCGTTTTCAGCAATAGCATCGGTCGAAGCGTAGATGTCGTCGCTGCCAACAGCGATATGCTGAATGCCTTCGCCTTTGTATTTCTTCAGGTAAGACACGATCTGCCCGGTCTCGCCGCGGTCCTCGTTGATCGGAATACGGATACGGCCGCAGGGAGACGTCAGCGCTCGGCTGTAAAGGCCGGTAAACTTCCCCTGAATGTCAAAGAAACGGATTTCACGGAAGTTGAACAGGTCGCCATAGAACTTGAACCACTTGTCCATGTTGCCCTTGTAGACGTTGTGCGTCAGGTGATCGAGATAGAAGAACCCCTCGCCCCGAGGTTTTGATTCCTTGATCCAATTGAATTCCTGATTATAGGGCGATGTGTCGTAGTACTGATCAATGAAATAAATCAGCGACCCGCCAATACCCTTGATCGCAGGCACATTCATTGTTCTGTCATCGTGGTCGTAAGGTTCCGCACCTTTTGACAGGGCATGCTCATACGCTTTTTGCGCGTCCACCACCCGCCAGCCCATCGATGGCGCGCAGGGCCCATGTTCGGCCACGAACTTAGCCGCGAAACTGTCCGGGTCAGCATTCAGGATGTATGTGACATCCCCTTGTTGCCAAAGCTCGACAGCAGGTTTTTCCTTGTGGCGGGCCACCAGATCAAACCCCATCTTTGCGAACAGATCTCGCAGCTCCTGCGGTTCTGGATGGGCGAATTCGACGAATTCAAACCCATCTGTACCGGCAGGGTTTTCTTCGCTGATCACGGATTTCGGGGCATTGTGCGGGAAAGGACCCATGGCGCGTCTCCTACGAAAACAGGAATTTCTTTGCTGATTCAAAAATACGACTTTTCTGGCGCTGTTTCTGCGCATTGTTTTCGTATAAACTGCAAGATGACGCGCAAAACGCGCATATAAATTAATAAAATCAGGATTTTTCCGCACATGCTGGATGCAACCGACAAGCGACTGCTTTCCGCGCTGCAAAAAGATGCACATCTGACGGCGCATCAACTGGGTGAAATGCTGAACTTGTCGTCCAGTCAAGCGGGACGCCGCCGACAGCGGCTTGAAGTCGAAGGGTACATCACCGGATACGCTGCCCGGCTGGACCCGCTTAAACTGGGCCTGCAGGTGCAGGGGTTTGTTCAGGTGCATCTGGGCACCCATGGCCCCGAGCAATCCGCAAGCTTTGCACGCATGGTCGACACCCGCCCCGAGATTACCAGCGCTTGGACGATGACAGGCGAGGCCGACTATCTGCTGCACATCTACTGTGACGACCTGTCCGCGCTCAACAGCTT
The DNA here is from genome assembly GCF_056542125.1 of Ruegeria sp. AF1. Lineage (NCBI taxonomy): Bacteria > Pseudomonadati > Pseudomonadota > Alphaproteobacteria > Rhodobacterales > Roseobacteraceae > Ruegeria > Ruegeria sp. AF1. The sequence continues at coordinate 13,189 of NZ_JBQFZG010000001.1, read as the reverse complement.
GCTACATCAGGTGATCCTGCCGCATCCTGCCGTTGCACGAGTACAGAGCCAGATCGTAATGGATCAACTTAAACGCGACGCCCCCCTTCCCACCTGAAAAGGTTCCGAGGATACACATGGACGACTTTCTATACCAGGCTTCGATCTATCTGGCAGCGGCTGTCATTGCCGTTCCTCTGTCTGCCAGACTGGGGTTGGGATCTGTGCTGGGCTATCTTGCCGCCGGGATCATTATCGGACCCGTACTGGGACTTGTCGGAGCGGAAACCGAAAATCTTCAGCATGTGGCCGAATTTGGCGTGGTGATGATGCTGTTTCTCATTGGCCTGGAACTGGAGCCACGCGCCCTATGGGACATGCGCGACAAGCTATTGGGTCTGGGCGGATTGCAGGTGTTGCTGTCAACAATCGCGATTGCTGCCGTGGCCATGTACGCCAACCATCCATGGTCGGTCGCCCTGGCGGTGGGGTTGACCCTTTCGCTTTCATCGACCGCGATCGTTCTTCAAACCTTGTCAGAAAAAGGCCTGATGCAGACAAATGGCGGCCGTGCGACATTTTCGGTTCTGTTGACGCAGGACATTGCGGTGATCCCAATTCTGGCTTTGTTGCCACTGCTGGCCCTGCCCGCCATGCCGCGCTTCCAAGCCGATGGATCGATAGACAGGGGGGCCGGAGGTTCACATGGCGCGGGCGATCACAGCCTGTCACTGGTCGAGGGGTTGCCGGGCTGGGCCGTTACCCTGGTCACAATCGGCGCGGTGGTGTTTGTCATTCTGGCCGGTGTCTACCTGACAAGACCGTTGTTTCGCTTCATCCACGCAACCCGTCTGCGCGAGATGTACACCGCACTAGCACTGATGATCGTCGTGGGGATTTCGTTTCTGATGACACTGGTCGGCCTGTCACCTGCCTTGGGCGCGTTCCTGGCAGGTGTTGTTTTGGCCAGTTCTGAATTTAGACATGAAATGGAAAGTGACCTTGAACCGTTCAAAGGGTTGTTTCTGGGGCTGTTTTTCATCACGGTCGGGGCCGGAATAGACTTTGGTTATTTCTTCAACGACCCGCTGGACCTGATTGGACTGGCGCTGCTTGTGATACTTGCCAAGGGGATCATCCTTTATCTAGTGGGCAAGGCTTTCAAACTGCGGGGGCGTGATCACTGGTTGTTCACCCTTGGGTTAGCGCAGGCTGGTGAGTTCGGATTTGTCCTGCTGGCATTTTCGACGAAACAGAATGTTATTCCGCCCAACCTGTCGCAAAAGCTGCTGATGATCGTTGCTCTGACGATGTTGATCACACCTCTTCTTTTCATTGTCTACGACGCCTTGTCAAAGAAGATTGGCGATTCAGCGACCACCCCCGAACCGGACGTGATCGACGAAAAGGGCCCGGTCATCATCGCCGGCATTGGTCGCTTTGGTCAGATCGTCAACCGGCTGGTACGGGCCAGCGGTTTCAAGACAGTCGTTTTGGACCACAATATTGAAACCATTCAGCTGATGCGCCGATTTGGTGTCAAAGGCTTTCTGGGTGATCCCACTCGGCCGGAACTGTTGCGCGCGGCGGGATTGGACAAAGCATCCGTTCTTGTCGCCGTTATGGATGATCACAAGCAAGTCACGCGACTGGTCAGCTATGCCAGACGGCAGCGCCCTGACCTGCACATCATCGCCCGCGCCCGCGACCGGACCCATGTGTACGAGTTGTATCAGGCGGGTGCCAATGACATCGTGCGGGAAATGTTCGACAGCTCGCTGCGTGCAGGTCGCTATGTTCTGGAGAATATCGGGCTGAGTGAGTACGAAGCAGCCCAGGCCGAGCAGACGTTTTACCACCACGACCGGAAGTCATTGCGTGATCTGGCCGAGCTTTGGGTTCCCGGACTGCCAACCGCCGAAAACAAAAAATACATTGAGCGTTCGCAGGCGCTGGAAAAGGATCTGGAAACCGCGCTGCTGGAACTGGCCGAAGAGCACGCGAAAAAATCGGCCTGACCCAAGCCTTTGCCCGGGCCAGGTACGGGTTTAGCTGTCAGATACCCCAGCTTCGGCAAAGGTTGCCATGCCGGAATGACAGGCAACGGCACTTTTCAGAATGTTGATCGCCAATGCCCCGCCGGACCCTTCGCCCAACCGCAGGCCAAGGCTCAGCAACGGCTCTTTACCCAATTTCGCCAGCACGGCGCCATGGGCCGCTTCGGCGCTTTGGTGACCTGCCACAGCATGATCCAGCGCGCCATCGGACAGCTTCCACAAACAGGCGGCGGCGGCCGAACAAATGAACCCGTCCAGGATCACCGGGATGCGCAACACCCGCGCAGCAGCAATTGCACCCGCCATTGCGACTATCTCGCGTCCACCCAGACAGCGCAGGATGTCCAGACCATCATCTGACGCGTGTTTGGCGACACCCTCGGCCACGACACGGGTTTTGTTGACCAGACCTGCGTCATCCACACCAGTTCCGCGACCTGTCCAATCGGACGCGTCGCCACCAAACAGAGCACAGGCAATAGCCGCAGCCGGGGTGGTGTTGCCAATACCCATTTCGCCGACCACCAAAAGATCAGATTGCGGATCAACGGCCTGCCAGCCAGTGCGCAACGCGGCTAGCAATTCATCCTCTGTCATGGCTGGGGCTTGGGTGAAATCCGCGGTCGGCTTGTCCAGATCCAGCGCGTGTACATCCATCTTCGCGCCTGCGGCCCTGGCCAACTGATTTATCGCCGCCCCGCCATGTTCGAAATTCATCACCATCTGCACGGTCACTTCCGGTGGAAAGGCCGAAACACCCTGCGCGGTAACACCGTGATTTCCGGCAAACACGATAACCTGAGGCGCACTGATCTGTGGACGGGCGTCCCCCCGCCATCCTGCATACCAGACTGCAAGATCCTCAAGCCGACCAAGCGCGCCGGGGGGTTTGGTCAATTGTCCATTTCGCTCGGCCGCGCCCTGCACCGCTGCGGCATCTGGGCCCGGAGCTCCCGCCAGGACAGCACGGAACGTGTTCAAATCATTCAGTTCAGGCAGCATGAAAGCCTCATTGCATCAGAGTGGTCCTGCGTGTTTAACCGAAGGATCGAAACCAACAAGACCCCGAAAGGCACGGGCGTGCATAAAAACGACACCAAACCGTTTTCCCTGTGGGATGTTCCGCTGGCCCTGGTGCTGTTGACCCGCCTGCCCCTGCCCCGTTTGCCCAAAGCCGTTTTTGCCCGGCAGGCACAATCGGTATGGGCGTTTCCACTGGTTGGGCTGGTCGTTGGCGGGTTGGCATGCCTGACCGGTTGGCTGGCGATGGGGCTTCAACTGCCCCCGTTTGTGGCGGCTTCATTACTGGTTTCAGCGCTGATCCTGATGACCGGGGCAATGCACGAAGATGGTCTGGCCGATACGTTCGACGGGCTTTGGGGCGGTTTCACCGCTGAACGGCGGCTGGAGATCATGAAGGACAGCCAGATTGGAACTTACGGCGTGCTCGCTTTGGTGATGTCGCAGCTTTTACGAGTATCCGCGATTTCTACCATACTTGTCACTGGTCCGATCTGGATGGTGGTTGCGGCTTGTGTATTTTCCCGCGCATTGATGCCAGCACTGATGGTACTTCTTCCAAACGCCAGAACGTCGGGCCTGAGCCATTCGGTTGGTACCCCCGGCGCAGGAACAGCCTGTATCGCTGTGGGCATCGCGATTTTGGTCGCTTTCAGCTTGTGCGGAAGTCTGGCGCTTAACGCGATAGTCTTCGCGACTTTGGTCGTTGCCGTTTTGGGGCTCGTCGCAAAAACCAAGATCGGCGGTCAAACCGGAGATATTCTGGGAGCGTCGCAGCAATTGGCGGAAATCACGTTTCTGCTTACACTCAGCGCCCAGACCTAAGGCGACCCCCCTGTTTCAATTCGCAACGTATCGCCGCAATGTTTGCAATGCACGGCGTCTGGGTCGTGCCGGTACAGCCCGCAGCTGGGGCATTTGTGACGGACCTTCTGTGGCGCGAAAATTGCTTGCGCCAGCCGGACGAACAGTGCCACGCCAACGACCATAATGAAGACAGAAAACAGCTTGCCACCCGGTGTGACCAAAGTGATGTCGCCAAACCCGGTCGTCGTGAGCGTCGCCATGGTAAAATACAGCGCATCTACGTAGGGCGTTTGCGCGTCTTCTGGTATAAAAAACACCAAAACGGCCGTCGAGGTGGCAAAGACAAAGACCAGCAGGTTGATCGCTGCGATAACAGCGTCCTCGTGCGTGCGGAAGAAACGGCTGTCGCGCCGCAAATCCCAGAGCAGGTGATATGAATGGATCAGACGCAGGGCGCGTAATATCCGCAGGAAAGCCAGGTTGCCTGTCAAAAACGGATCAAGCACCAGAGAGAGGACGACTACGATATCCGCCACCGTGTAAATCTGGCGCAACAGCTTCCAGCGGTCTTTTGAAATCCAGAGCCGCGCAGAGAAATCCAGAAAAATCAGCACGCCGACCAGTTGGCTTGCAACGGTCAAACCTGGCCCATGCGGGATGTGGGCCGTCGCGACAAAGAAAATGATTGTCGCAACATCGAACAGGATCAGCGCATACCTAAACCAAACCGAAACAGGGTCGTGTCCGATATACAGGTATTTCACAGTCTGCTTCATGTCTGTCCGGTAATCCGCTGCATACACAGTGAAATTAGCGCCACTTGAACAAATCACCAAGCCACGAAAAAGGCCGCCCCAAATTCGGAGCGGCCCGTTTTGTCAAAGTACCTTCGATCAGGCAGCGCGTGAGGTCAGAACTTCGTCCACCTGCTTGGCGGCAGACACCTCGCCAGCGCCTGAAACAGCCGCGACCTCACGGGTCAGACGTTCCAAAGCGGCTTCGTACAGCTGACGCTCGGAATAGCTCTGCTCGCGTTGATCATCGGTGCGGTGCAGGTCACGGACAACTTCGGCGATCGAGATCAGATCGCCCGAGTTGATCTTCTGTTCATATTCCTGCGCGCGACGGGACCACATGGCGCGTTTAACCTTGGCTTTGCCCTTCAGCGTTTTCATCGCCTGGCTGATCACATCGGGCGAGCTGAGCGACCGCAGACCGGATTCGGTCGCCTTGTTGGTCGGCACGCGCAACGTCATCTTGTCTTTCTCAAATGAGATGACGAACAGCTCGAGCGTGAATCCCGCGACATCCTGTTCCTCGATCGAAATAATCTGACCCACGCCATGGGCGGGGTAGACAACATAGTCGTTCGGGCGGAACTCGGGCTTTTTCGACTTTGTCATTCAGTTTTTTCCTTGCTTGCGGACGGGACACGGACAACAAAAACACCACATGCGGGGACTGTCTCAGCCCCGTCAGGCGGCGATATTGTCACAAATTCAATACTCCAAAGTGAGCATACTTACGGAGCGCATCCCAATCTCGGTCATCATGTGGATTTAGTATATCACAAAATTACGACGCCCGAAAGTTTACCTTACGGGAATTTTTCATATTCAACCTGCGTTCAACAGGTTGTGCCGTGATCTTTATTTAAAAACAGGCCGTGTGGAACGAATCACTCAGCCGCCTTCTCCGGGCGCTTCCGAGAAATACTTCTCAATCTTACCCTCTTCACCGTCACGCTCCTCTGCGTCGGGCAGCGGGTCTTTCTTGGTGACGATCACCGGCCATTGTTCGGAATACTTGCGATTGAACTCGACCCACTCCTCCATACCCGGCTCGGTATCGGGGCGGATTGCATCGGCGGGGCACTCGGGCTCGCACACTCCGCAGTCAATGCATTCGTCAGGATGAATGACCAGCGTGTTTTCACCTTCGTAGAAACAGTCCACCGGACACACTTCGACACAGTCGGTGTATTTGCAGGCGATACAGTTTTCGGTGACTACATAGGTCATGGTCGGATTCCTGTTTGCGGTTTGAGCGACTAGCTAATTCAGTCTGGCCCGCTCTTCAAGACAGGATCAGTGATCTTCCGGGCGAGAAAGATCAATAGCGCGTCGATCTTTCTTGGTTGGCCGACCTTTTCCCTCGAAACCCGGATTTACAAGAGGCGCTTCCTGCTTTTCGGTCATATCAAAGTACAGCGTTTGCGCTTCGGGCGCCGGACCGCGGCGTTCCCCCAGTTTTTCCACACGTATGACGCGGACGATGCGACCCTGCGAGAAGGTCAGAACGTCACCGGGGGCCACGGCCTGCGCCGGTTTCAGCACCCGGTTTCCATTCAGCCGGACATGGCCGCCACTGACCTGTTTGGCGGCAAGGCTGCGGGTCTTGAAGAACCGCGCCTGCCACAACCATTTATCGATCCGCAGTTTGGCCTCGGCCATCTTGCGTCAATTACCGTCCTTCAGACCCATAAGCGCTGCGGCGAACGGGTTGTCGGGATCAATGGCCTTTTCTTTTTTCGGTGGCCGTGACGAGAAGGTCTTGGCCCCTTGCGGCTTTCCGCCCTTCTTGCCGTGCGGTTTGCCACGGCCCTCCTGCGGTTTGCCCCGCGGTTTCCCCTTGCCCTGCCCCGGCTCGCGGCGCGGACCACGGTTCGGCTGACGCTGACGACCCCAGGTGAAGGTGTAAAACACTTCGACCTCGGGTTCATCCGACGCAGGTTCCGCGACCTGACCTACTGCGACAGCCTCGGCTGCCGTCTCGGTGCTTTCGGTGGCCTCGGCTGCCTCCTCTGCGGGCGCGGCGACCTCTTCTGATGCCGCGTCAGGTGCTGGCGTCTCGTCGATAACGGCTTGTTCAGCCGCCTCTGTCACAGGCTGCTCAACCGGTTCCGGTTTGACCTTGCCACGCTCGCCGCGTTCGGCTTTGTAACCCAGCCCTTGCATCAGGTCAGCAAACTGTTCAAGCGTCATACCAGTGATCGACAGCATATCCGGCTTGGCTTCGAACCCGCCACGGCTGTCTTCCGCACGAAGCATATCGGCCAGACGTTCCAGCATGTCGATACGGATCGATCGGTCGCCCGCATCGCGGTAGCCGCACATGGTGTCGTAACCCTGCGGTGCATCCTTGGCGACCGGCACAGTCACCAACCCCGGAGGCGGTGCTTCGGGGAATTCCTGCAAACCGCCATACAGCGCCCACAGCACCAGACGCAGACGCGTCGGTGCGGGCTTCAGCAAGAGCGGCATGAAGATGGTGAACTGGCCAAACCGGATACCATGCTTGCGTAATGCGCCACGTGCGTCCTGATCCAGATCCTTGACCTCTTGCGCGACGCCGGCGCGCGGCAGTACGCCCAGCGCCTCGACCATGCGGAAGGCAAACCCTTTCGCCAGCCCGTTGAGCTCCTCGTCGCGCGACAGATTCAGCAGCGGCTCGAACAGCGCAGCGATCTTGCGGTCGATGAAATGCTGCAACCGGCGCCGCACCTTCTGTTCGACATCCGGACCGGCGGCCTCGTCCACAAAAACCTCGACCACAGGCTTGAGAGGTTCGGACCCGGCAACCAGTTTGCCAACGGCATACTCGCCCCACATCAGGCCGCCCTGATCGGTGAAATCAATTTCGGTATCGGGCGCATTGTAGAAGCGATCGGCACGCAGATGGAATTGCGGCGCGAGTGCTTGCAGGGATGCCGATTTGAGCGCTTTCGCCTCGGTTCCTTGCGCGCTTTTGTCCGGACTAAACCGGAACCCTTCCAGACGACCGACGAATTCTCCTTCGACGGTCACTTCACCCTTGTCATTTACTTCGGCCAAAAGGGCCTCCTTCTGTTTGAGCCGCCGCAACAAAACCGATGTACGCCGGTCCACAAATCTTTGAGTCAGACGCTCATGAAGTGCGTCAGACAGTCTGTCTTCTACAGTGCGCGTTTCGTCACGCCAATGTGATTCGTCACGCACCCAACCGTTTCGTTGCGCAACATATGTCCAGGTGCGAATATATGCCAACCTTTTGGATAACGCATCGATATCCCCATGGGTTTGGTCAATCCGCCGTATCTGCCGGGCCATGAAATCATCGGGAATACTGCCGCGTTCGTGCAGGTGGCCATAGATCACTTCCAACAGGCTTGCGTGCTCTGCATGGCTGATGCCGCGAAAATCAGGGATTCTGCACACATCCCACAGCAATCGAATGGATGGACCGTCACTTGCGCGGGCGACAATCTCGGCCTGTTGTGACAGCGATTTCAACACATTCAGGTCATCAGCAGGGCGGGCTTTGATCAGGTGTTCGTCATTTGGACTGACTTCAAGCGAGTTGATCAGTGCGTCAATCGAACCAAACCGGAGAGCGGCATTCCGCCAGTTCAGCTTTTTCATCGGCGTGAACCGGCTGTCCATGATCGCCTGCGCGACACCTTCGTCCAGCGGCGGTGCCTCTCCGGTCACGCCAAAGGTGCCGTCCGACATCCCGCGCCCGGCCCGACCGGCGATCTGGGCCAGCTCATTTGGGGCCAGCGGACGCATCCGCCGCCCGTCGAATTTGGTCAGGGATGAAAAGGCAACGTGGTTAACATCCAGGTTCAGGCCCATGCCGATAGCATCTGTGGCGACCAGGTAATCAACCTCACCATTTTGATAAAGCTCCACCTGAGCATTCCGCGTCCGCGGGCTGAGGGCACCCATGACAACCGCCGCGCCACCTTTCAGGCGGCGCAGAAGCTCCGCGATGGCATACACATTTTCGACCGAAAATCCGACAATAGCGCTGCGGGGCGGCATCCGGCTGAGTTTCTTCGAACCGGAATAGACCAGCTGCGACATCCGTTCGCGCCGGACAAACTGCGCCTCGGGCACCAGCGCGGCAATCGGGCCACGCATGGTGTCAGAGCCAAGAAAAAGTGTCTCGTTTGTTCCGCGCGACCGAAGCAGGCGATCTGTAAAGACATGGCCGCGCTCGGGGTCGGCACACAGCTGGATTTCATCAATCGCCACGAAATCCGCACCCACACCTTCGGGCATCGCCTCGACAGTGCAGACCCAATACTGGGTCCGGGGGGGCACGATCCGCTCTTCACCGGTGACAAGCGCAACAATCGACGGCCCGCGGATGGCGACGATCTTATCGTAGACCTCGCGCGCAAGCAGACGCAGCGGCAGACCGATGATACCTGTGCGGTATCCCAGCATCCGTTCGATTGCGTAATGGGTTTTACCTGTGTTCGTAGGGCCCAGAACGGCCACTATTCGGGATGACCCGCTCACCTTTGCCCCCTGCCCGGACCTTACAGCGCTGCGCCGTCGATCTGCGGCTTCAGTCGATTCACCGCATTGGTTACTTCTTCGTGGTGGGGATGTATAGCCAATGCCCGTGAATAGGCGTCGTAGGCTTTGTCAGGTTGTCCGATAATCTCAAAGATCAGGCCCAGACCATAGATTGCCTCGTAATTGTTGGGGTTCAGGGTCAGGGCATGCTCCAGATCGGCAGCGGCCATGCCAAACCGTTCGATTCCGAAAAAGGCCGAAGCGCGCAGATGCCAGCCTTCAGCGAATTCGGGCGCATGATCCGTCAGGGCGGTCAGGTGTTCCAATGCCGCACCTACGTCGCCGTCATCCAGCGCTTCACGGCCACGCTCTAGCAGCAGATCAGCCGATGCTGAACCGGACTGCGCCCACAGGGCTTGCAACTGCCGATCCAAAGCGATGGCCTGATCTGGCGTCGATTGGGCAAGTTGTTGCAGCAATTCACCCTCGTTCCGCGAATCCGCCTGTTGCGCGAGGCAAGTGGAGGAAATCGTGACTAGGACAAAAAGTGCCGCGACGATACCTTTGAGATTGTGGATTGCAATGCTCATAACAATAATCAGTGTAGCGTTGCGACCGGGGATGTCCATTCACGGCGCACTAACAATATGAGGAAAAACATGAGCGAGATACTTGAAAAGGCAGCTGCCGCGCTGAATGAAAAACTGGAAGGCGGCGCGTTTGATGCCTCGGCCAAGTTTGATATCGCCGATCTGGGTGCCATTGTCCTGGATTCCAACGGCGCGCGGGTCAGCGACGATGACGCTGATGTCACCCTAAGCGCTGATGCCGACACGTTCGAACAAATCCTCAGCGGTGAATTGAACCCGACAGGTGCGTTCATGTCCGGCAAGCTGAGCATTGATGGCGACATGGGTGTTGCCATGAAACTTGCATCGGTACTGGCCTGATGGAGTTCTCGCCGGCCCCTTTGTTTGAAGACGTGGCCGGCGGCCCCGCCGGTGGAAAGGCCCACTGGTTGATAACGTCGGATCAAAAACGCATTCGCGTTGCTCACTGGCTTCCGGACGGAAAGGTACATGGCACTGTCATGATGTTTCCTGGACGCACGGAATACATTGAGAAATACGGCACTACTGCCAGCGAATTCGTAGAGCGTGGGTTCGCCATGCTGGCCGTCGACTGGCGCGGTCAGGGTCTTGCAGATCGATTGCTGGACGATGCTCGGGTCGGACATGTCGATCAGTTCACCGATTACCAGCAGGACGTTCAGGTCACTCTGAAACTTGCAAGCGCGCTGGATCTGCCAAAACCATGGTACGTGGTCGGGCATTCGATGGGCGGTGCAATCGGGTTGCGTGCCGTCATCGAGAAAGGATGTTTTGCCGCTTGCGCGTTCACGGGCCCAATGTGGGGAATTTTCTTCACTCCGGTCATGAAACCCCTAAGCCGCGTTACGGCCTATTGGGGCACAGCGCTTGGCCTGGGCGAACGAACGCCCCCCACCACAACACTCAAAAGCTATGTCCTGTCGCAACCTTTCGAGGGAAACATGCTGACCCGCGACCCGGACATGTACCGGATGATGCAGGATCAGTTGAATGCACACCCAGAACTCGCGCTTGGTGCCCCTTCAAATCTGTGGCTGCGCGAGTCGCTGGATGAATGTGCTTGGTTAATGGAGCAGACCGCCACTCAGACACCCTGCCTGACATTTCTGGGCAGCCATGAGCAAATCGTTGACCGCAAGGCAATTCGTGCGCGCATGGCCAATTGGCCCAACGGAACGCTGATCGAAATTCCGGATGGTGAACACGAGGTACTAATGGAAGCACCCGAGGTTCGGGGGCCGGTGCTGGACAAGATTGCGGCGCATTTTCTGGCCAATCAGGCCAATGGCGCACCCGAGCTGGTTTCCTCGTAAACCCTTTCACCTTTGGGATTGGCCGCTTGTGATCCGGGCGCGCCAGCCCTAGATGTTTGCAAAAGCAGTCTACTAAAGGTGATCCATGCGCGACCTTCCTTTCCCTGTCCGTGACGCGAACGCAATCGGTGGCTCCGGCAATCTGGGCAATCTTCCGGAATGGGATCTGAGCGATCTCTACACCTCGGAAAACGCACCCGAATTAGCGCGCGATCTGGATTGGCTGGAAGGCGAATGTGCCGCATTTGCTGCCGATTACGAAGGCAAGCTGGCCGATCTGGAGGCCGCAGACCTGCTGACCTGTGTGCATCGCAACGAAAAGATCAACGCCATCGCCGGGCGTGTCATGTCCTTTGCAGGTCTGCGCTATTACCAACTGACCACAGACGCAGAGCGCGCCAAATTCCTGTCGGATATGCAGGAAAAGATCACGATCTTCACCACTCCGCTTGTGTTCTTCACGCTCGAGATCAACCGGATCGAAGACGATGTTCTGAAAGCGCATTTTGCGGCCAACACGGATCTCGCCCGCTACGAACCTGTGTTCCGTCGCATCCGTGCAATGAAGCCCTACCAACTGTCTGACGAGCTGGAAAAGTTCCTTCATGATCTGGGGGTTGTCGGCGACGCGTGGGAACGTCTGTTCGACGAAACGATTGCCGGGCTGGCATTTCATGTCGACGGTGAAGAACTGAACATCGAAGGCACCCTGAATCTGCTGACGGAACAGGACCGCGCGAAACGTGAGGCCGCGGCGCGTGAACTGGCATCGGTTTTTCAGGACAACATCAAAACCTTCGCCCGCGTTCACAACACGCAGGCCAAAGAGAAAGAAATCGTTGATCGCTGGCGCAAGATGCCGACCGCTCAGACCGGGCGTCACCTGTCGAACGACGTCGAACCCGAAGTGGTCGAGGCCCTGCGCGAGGCGGTCGTGGCCGCCTACCCCAAGCTGAGCCATCGCTATTATGAGCTGAAGCGCAAGTGGCTTGGACTGGACGTCATGCAGGTCTGGGACCGCAACGCGCCCCTGCCCATGGAAGACACGCGTATCGTGAATTGGGAAGAGGCCCAAAAGACGGTGATGAACGCGTATGATGCCTTTGATCCCCGGATGGGCGAAATCGCGGCGCCTTTCTTCTCAAAAGGATGGATCGACGCGGCGGTGAAACCGGGCAAAGCGCCGGGGGCCTTCGCCCATCCGACAGTTACGGATGTCCACCCATATGTGATGCTCAACTATTTGGGCAAACCGCGCGATGTGATGACGCTTGCTCATGAACTGGGACACGGCGTCCATCAGGTGCTGGCCGCAGGCCAGGGCGAGATGTTGTCATCCACCCCGCTGACGCTGGCGGAAACTGCCTCGGTCTTTGGTGAGATGCTGACCTTCCGCAAGATGCTGGAACAGGCGGAAACCTCGGAACAGCGCAAGGTTCTGCTGGCTGGCAAGGTCGAAGATATGATCAACACGGTGGTCCGACAGATCGCCTTCTACGACTTTGAATGCAAGCTGCACGCTGCCCGACGTGAGGGCGAGCTGACCCCGGATGACATCAACGCCCTTTGGATGAGTGTACAGGCCGAAAGCCTTGGCCCCGCATTTGAATTCATGGACGGGTACGAGACCTTCTGGGCATACATCCCGCACTTCGTTCACTCGCCCTTTTACGTCTATGCCTATGCCTTCGGCGACGGCCTCGTGAATGCGCTTTATTCTGTTTACGAAAGCGGCGCGGATGGGTTTGAGGACAAGTATTTCGACATGCTGCGCGCTGGTGGTTCGATGCACCACAAGGAACTGCTGGCCCCGTTCGGTCTGGACGCCAGCGACCCCAAGTTCTGGGACAAGGGCCTGTCGATGATCTCAGGCTTTATCGACGAGTTGGAGGCGATGGAGGGCTGAGACGCCCTCGACAGAGGGCGGCGACATCTGCCTTGCGGAAAAAACCTGCCATGCCCGGCAATGTCGCGCCCAAGGAGCTCCTGAATGCCCGCTAAGCGGAGATGCTGTTGAAAAAGTCGATGTGTAAGCGCGGCGGAAATAGCGGCTGAAGTCTTCCTGCTCGGCTCTTCACGCCGAGATTGGTCTGAGCTTTGCAAGTTTGCGGAGGTTC